>JAYVIR010000129.1:0-6174 GCA_043770095.1 Eubacteriales bacterium | reverse complement strand
GGTCATTAAGTGCTGGCACGCCAAATATGTCCTCCATTTGATTCATGAGGGCTGTTGGATTTTTACCATTTTCAAAGTCGGCCCGAATACGCTCCAGGGCTAAATAATAATTCCAATAATTTCGAGGGTTTTCAGCACATTTCTTGTGAAAGTATTTCCCATTGTTGCGATACTGCATTTCATCACCTATGGCGATTGGTTCAAAACACGCCCCGCAAATTCCTACGTAACCTTCTATTTTAGGCATTTATAATCTCCTTTATCATTTATCTTTAATTACATGTTACTACGTTTGTAGCTACAAATCAATATGTATTTACACTCTCCAAAAACTATTTTCAAACAGCATCAAAATTGCTCCAATAGCCTTGATTGTGACACGGCAAGTGTAACTACCTTTACGATGAGAAAAACGCCTACAGGGCAAATAAACGCCTTCTGCAAGGCGTTTATTGTGAGGGCTACAGTTCATGGTTTTGTGAATTTGATTTAGCCCTGGGCTTATGCGTTTGTTTCTCATTTGCTTTGGCCTTTCGAGTAACTTCTGCCTGTTCAATGGCATCGGCTCTTTGAATAGCTTTTTCTAGCCCTTTGAGAATGTCATTAAGAGCATTACCAGTTGATACGCTCCCAGTATGCCCAAGGCTAACCCTGTCGTTATCAGTAGGTTCAACCCGTACTCTTTCACCCTGTCCTTCCAGGTTGGCGTGTGTATCTGTTTGACTTGGTAAATCAAGTCTGTCAGTGTTTTCGTGGTTTCCTTGTAGTGCGTCTCTTGAATATGAATTTGGCTCGTAATCTTCATGTGTGTTTGCTCCAACTTCGTGTTGTTGCTTGTTGAGAGCTCTTTCATCTCTTGCCTGAGACCCTTGAATATCTCTTTTGTCTTCTCGATTGTTGTCTTGTGCTCTTCCTTGGCTCGTTCCTCGTTCTCTACCGCTTTCTTCCGGTCTTCGCTCAGCGTCTCGATTGCTTTGTTTACTCTGTTGGTCAAAGTTAATTGCTCGGCTACGATCGACTTGAGGTGTTCCTGCATTGGGTTGGATAAGGATATCTGTAATAGTTTCTGTACGTCCTCTTTCAGTTCCAATAACTCTGTTTTCAGTTCCATTAACTCTAATTCGCTCATTCTCCAAACTCCTTTCATAATGACTAATCTGTTTATCAAGTAGTCCTATCATTTTGTTTTCTTCGATGATCTGGCGATTGAGATCCCCAACCTCGGTTTTAATGCCGCGGCTCTCCATGGCCCTAACAATATGTCCTTCGTGTTTTGTTGGTGTTAGTCCAATACCACGCTCGGCATAGCTGCGGTGATCAATGCGTTCCTGGTACCCTTCTCTCTCCAGGAGTTTATTGGCGTGCTTAGACCAGTTTTCTCGCCACTGCTCAACATATTGCTTATCGTTCCAGGCACGCTCCTTCTGTCCGAATTCCCCTTGTTCTAGCTTTCTCATGGTTAACATGATGTGGGCATGAGGATTGCCATCCCCTTTGTCATGAATGGCGATATCCGCAACCATGCCTTGCCCGGTGAACTCTTTAGCGTAATCCCTAACAAGCTCAATACGTGCTTCCTTGCTAAGTTCGTTCGGCAAGGCCACTTCGACTTCTCGAGCAAGTTGACTATCCTTTCGGCGCTCGGTCATTTCAACCGTGTTCCATAACTGCTCTCGGTTCATTGTCCATTCAGGAGCATTGTCCGGTGTCATAATTTCTTGATAGTCAATACCTGACTTCTTGGTATAGTCATGGGTCATACCATCACGTTCGTTATATAGACTCTCGCCACTTCGATAGGCACTTGCGCCGACCGAAGACCGCCCACTAGAGCGACTAATTACTTTGACAGAGCAATGATATATGGCCATGATTTCACCTCGCTTTCTGAAATGGATTTGCTGAAATGAGAAAAAATAAAGAGCGATAAGTAACCTTGATTTTTTTCTCATGGTATGCAAGTCCTTTTGATTTTGTATTATGACAATCTTTAGATTGCTTAAACCGTCGGAGACCGCACACGTTGACGAAGTCAATGTATAAGTGCGCCCTTGTCTTTAACTTCGGGATGCTAGTTCATTGAGATTATTATATTACCTGTAGACAATTAAGGCAATATAAAAGCGAAAACGAACAAGTGAACCGAGTGCAATCAGTCTGCCATTGAGAATGACATGAGCATAGTTTATAATGGCAATATGACAATGACAGTAAAGGAGATTTAAAGAATGAGTAATGATAAAATTGAAAGTATAGAGAAGAAAATTGAACAACTAAAAGCTCAGAAACAAGCAATCATTCAAAGAGAAAAAGAGAAGGAGAGGAAAGACCGGACTAGACGATTAATTCAAATGGGTGCCTTGTTTGAAAAGTATCTTGGCATTGACACAGTTGAGAGTACAGAAGAATGGCTTAAAAAACATACCGTAAAAAAATAAAAAAGAGTGCAGCACGCTTCGTTTTACAGATCACGTGCTGCACTCTTAATCTTTGATGTATTTATAGACGGTTGGACGGCTTATTCCTAATGCCTTTGCTATCTGTGTTGGATTTTCGGCGGGCTTGTCTTTGATGTATTCCTTGACTAACTGCTCTTTTGTACCACTTCCTACTGGTCTCCCTTCCTTCACTTCTTCACCCATCTGTTTTTTTATTGCCTTAATACCATTCATAAATTTAACATGTTGTTCTTGTTTTCTATGATTCCTTTTGTTTCGTTCAATCCGTACATCGGTAAGCTTTTCAATGTCTGCAATCGTAAAGTTAAAGTATTCCTTATCATAAGCTTCTAAAGCACTCTCAATATCATATTCAGTGAGTGGATTGCCATGCTCAACGTCTTGGAGCTTATCAAACATTCTATACATGTCCTCTTTCAGCTTTTTCATGGGTACATCACACTTACAAGCATAAATCGCCATGCACATGAGAAAAAAGTATCTGTGACCACCCCTGATACTATCTGATTGACGAAGCCACCACTCATAAAGGGCATACCCTTGCTTACTTTTGATATCCCACTTTTTATGATTTTTATTCTTATCAACAACAACTCTTTGATACCATTCTGGGTAGCTTTCCCTTGCCTGTTCCCTCGTCATTTTAGACGGTCTAAAAGGCTTATTGATATCCACTCTAAATTGCTCTCTAACATACTGGTTAACGTAATCAAGGGTCACTCTCTCCCCTGTCTGAAAAGCTTTAATTTCAACACCATGCTTTATATTCATACTTCCAACCATTCTAAAACCTTGATTGATGGATTGATATTGAATAGCCTTTTCTTGTGAAGTAGATTTATACTCCCACATTCTAAATGTCAATTCATGCTTAAGTGTTTTCAATTGAAGCTTGATATTTGGGTACAGATCAATCGGCTCATTGAAAACATAATAGACATGAAGCCCACTCCCACTTGATACAACAAACGTTGGCATAGGTAGTGTTCTAAACTTATTAGGGTCATTCCCAAATCTTAAAAATAGGTTCTTAAGCTCATAAAGTCCAACACCATCAAGATCAAACACCAACGCATTCATAGATTGAGCATTAACAATCTTATTTGTCCTTTTCCTATAAGATAATCCACTGCATAAGGTACTCGGATTACCCTCAACATAATTCATAAAGTCATCTCCCCAAGAATCATTGAGCATGATTCTTCTTCGAAGCCTTCTTTTGGTTCCCTGGTCTTTTTCATCCTGATAAAGATAAATGGCATTTGGTTTACTAAAATCAGTATTAAACTCCCCTTGGTTTTCGTTGTTTGGGAAAATGAATCTATAAAAATCATATCCATCAATCTCATCAAATTGATTGCTAAAAAAATCTAGTTGCTCAGTATAATTGCTAGTCAAAACACACCTCTTTCTAGGGGAAAAAAAGCCCTAAAAACAATACCCATATAGGGGGCTTAGATTATCAATGAGTTTTATTTACATGTTCAACAAAAGTATAGCACCCTACTTTCAGGGTGTCAATTTTCATGTTTTCTTAGGCCCATTTTACCACTAAAAACAATACCCATATAGGGGGCTTAGATTATCAATGAGCTTTTTCAATATAAGAATTTTTCAATATTGTTTATAAATTTATAATCTATTTCTAATTGATAATTAAGATTGATTTTAGGTTTGCGTGTTATAATTTTCCTGTTGTGGTTTTTTACAACTGCGAGAGGAGAAAAAAATGAAAAAAGTCATTGCATTAATGCTAACTTTATCAATGATGATTATGTCCTTACCACCTATTTTTGCAGATCAGAATACTGTTTCACTAAAATCAGACAAAATTTCATCCGTAACAAACTCATCAAAAAATGTCACTGTAGGCACTAATGGGATCGTAATTAAGGGGAAATTTTACTCTAAGAAGCAATTTAAAGCTCTATTAGATACAGCTATTAAATTAGAAGCACCAACTGATCAAAATTCAGTCGGAACACGTGCACTCCCTCTTGTAGCCGGAATTTATTTTATTCCTGGAATAGGAGAAGTCGCAATCGCAGCTACGGGTGTTATATTGATTGGTGGAGCCGTCATTTCGCTTACTTCATGGGCAGGCCAAATGGTCAGTAATTGGTTTTTACAGAAAGCTGTTGAAGAGGAATACCAGAAAGATAAAGCAAATGGAGTTCCTACTGATAAGCACACTGTAACTAGTAACGAACCTCCAACAACAAGTTCACCTAATTCATCACTAGATTTAAAAAAACCTAATGAATCAACTAAACAACGTCGTTATTATGATAAAAACGGAAACGCTGATATGGATATCGATTATTCACACGGCGGTGTTGGCCACACGTTTCCACATAAGCATTATTGGAACAATGGACAACGTGGCAATGAAATGCCTTACTAAAATGAACATAACAATTAAATGGGGTGATTATAATGACTTATGATTTTGATATGTTAGCCTCTGATTTAGCAACTGGACGTGAAATTGAATTTGAATTTAACAATACCAAATATTCTATAACTTGTTTTGAAAATCGTACGAAAATTCTCTTTGATGATAGTAACCAAATTCTAATTCATGAATTTAAATGCCTTAGCGATAAAAATGAATTATCATCAATTTTAATTGGAACCACGACGCTTGAATCTATATTTAGGGATAAGCTATACGACACCACTACACTCTATGTGCTTTAATTCTAATACAGCTATCCCTTAATCTTTTTTATAAAATATTGTCCTAAATTCAATTCACATCATCAATTTTTAAACCTCTGAAAGAATGATAAAAAACTTGGTTTTTTATCATTCTTTTCTTGTGTTATAAATTCTATTTCTTTTATCGTGTTGGTCTTTTCGGTAAGATTTTGGCCCTCAATCAACTTTGTAGCAAGTTCCTTTTGACTATATATTTCTATCGTTGAAGCTAAACGATCTATCGTTTTTTGCTGTGCTTTAATCAACTCATTTTTTGACTTTAACTCCATCTGCAGCATGTCAATTATCTGCTGATCCAATCGCACACTTGATGTTTTAGTTGGCGATTTGGTTGGCGATTTTTTGGTTGGCGATTTTTCAAAAAAACTCTGTTTTATCAACGCTTCCGAATGGGTGTCAATCGCCAACTGGTTGGCGATTTTTTTCAAACTAAATCGCAAACCTAAGTTGTCGATTTTTTTCATCACTGCACTCTTACTGACACCTATTTCTTCGGCTATTTCTTTGACGGTTTTATCTCTCACAGCGCGCCCCCTATGAAGTTAATTTACTCTTTTTCTTCTTCGCCATTTCTAATACGTTCGGCTTTTTCAAAAATCGCTTGCACTTCTTCTTCAGTGTGCCAGGGTCCTTTTTTGCTTTTCTTAACTGCTTCTAAATCTTCAAGATACTCTTGAATTTTCAATGGCGGTTCTACCAGGCAACAATACTTAATATAATCACTCATACTCATGTTCATGCCTTCAGCATGATCCATGAGCTTTTCTTTTTCCATTTTGGTCAATCTCACACGAACGACTTCGTTTTTCATTTTATCACCCCTAATCAAAAACTCTCGAATTGCCAATTTCCCTGAAGAGTTTAATCACTTCCGGATTGTCCTCATTGAACACGGGGTCATTAAGTGCTGGCACGCCAAATATGTCCTCCATTTGATTCATGAGGGCTGTTGGATTTTTACCATTTTCAAAGTCGGCCCGAATACGCTCCAGGG
>JAYVIR010000128.1:0-2367 GCA_043770095.1 Eubacteriales bacterium | reverse complement strand
GTCTTAATACTCTGAAAGAAAAGCAAAATTCAAATTTATAGTGAGCAATGTATATGAATTAAATATTAATATTTAAATGCCATGAAAAATTCAACAATTGACCCTGAAAGATATTGTTGACTAGGGTAATTTAATTATTTATTTAAGAATTAGTCACTATAATAATAGTTAATTTCAGAATGAAATAAATTAAATTGGCTTAATGCGTTTATTTTTCATGTCAAATGTTTAATCGACTCGAATTAAACATCATGGATGGGTGCATTGGATTAAATCCATCCTGAATCCGTGAGTTCAAGCCACAAAATTGCTTAAATTCTTTTAAATATCAATGACTTACATTCGACGCATCGATCACCTGCTGGGGGAGTGACAAAGTTACTGCAAGTTGTTGGATTTTTTTAAGAAAACGACTAAATTCAATTTTAGCTCACGGATTCGGATTTATATTAACTATTAATTAATTGCAAAGAGACTTTTTATAAATGAGGCGGAGGTGAAACGAATTAGTACTTGTAATCTTCAATTTAATTATTAAGTTCATTAATATTATTGGTTAATATATTTAATTTTCAGTTAATCACCATGAAAAAATTAATATTTATTTGCTTATACAGCATTTCCATGCTGGCAAGCGCAAAAAATGATTGTCAAACAATAGAATTTGCAGAACTTAATTCATTTAATAAAGCAGATTTAATAAATTTGTATTGCACAAATCAAATGATGATAAAGTTGAATCGTGACTTTTTACCGCAATTTGAGGTGTTAGGTGATACAAAGAAAGTTGAGGCAACTTTTGAGCAAAACGAAATTTGTCGGGAGGAAAATAGGCGAATTAATAAAATTTCAACTAGAAAATATAAAAAGGAATTCTCAATGGATACATGTAAGTATGCCAAAGAATCTCTATATAAAGATGACTTTAAGTAAATCTAGTAGGTAGTCGTTCGGCTTTAATGTTCAGCAGTATTGCTGAGCAAATTAATGTGGATTCGGCTTGTGGAAGTTAGGACGTTCGGAAGGTAGTCATCAACTGTCTTAAAATATTTACAGAATAACCTTCTCTAATATCATTTGGTTGTATAAAATTAAATTTTTGATTCTGTCAAATTAATTTAATATTTAAATGGGATATTTATGCACATGGTAATTAAATTAATTGCGCTTTTGTTAAGCTTGTCTTTACCAATTGTGGTACAAGCAGAGAAGAAGCAAACCAACTTGGAAAAGAAAGCGGAGCAATTAAGAGTTGCGACAGAGCAAAAGGCCATACAAGAAGAAAAGAAGAAAGCAGAACTAGAAAACATTCCAATGCAGGACAGTTTCCTTGAAAGACAAGTTACATTCAATAAAGAGATCCCACCTCTAGCTGGTGAAATGTTACTCACATTTAAGTTGGCAGTAAATCAGATGGACTACCAAATGAGTATGATTAAACTTGCGCGTAGTGCGGCGGAAATTAGGGATTTACAAAAAAAGCATTCTGACATTATTTTCGCTAATAAGGAAAGATGCAAAATTGCAGAGAGGCAGAAAAAAAATATTGAAGAGAGTATTGCAAACCTAAAGCTTGATGCAACTAAGTTTTTTAGTGGATCCTTGCCTGTTCGGTTTATGGAGCAATGGGAGCAAAATACTAAACTTTTAAAGGATGGTATTGCTATCTACGATAGTCGAGCAGAAACCAAAGTTGGTGCCGGCTGTTATTTGGCAGGATAGGTTTTAAACATGCCAAATCCACAAACTGAACTAGTATGAGTCTGTGGTTGGCTGTATAGGACTCGAGCAAATGCACCGAACAAACCAACAACCAAAGGTATAGTCGCAAAAACTGAGTCTACGAAGCCGGAGACCGCCAAACCGGTAATCAAGCGTCGTCCTCGATTTATTATCGATGCCGTCACTTTGCTTGCCAGCGACACATCAGAAGGCAAGGTTGGACTTGGGCCACTGGGACAATATCTCAAACGCACAGATCCAGCGTTTTCTCCCAAGGCTTATGGGCATTCAGGCTTGCTTGACATGATTAGGACTTACGATTTGCTGATTGCCCAGCATGAGGCTGTTGGGCATTGGTCAGTCAGTCTGGCACCAAAGACAGATTTAACTGAAAGTTAGATCGAGTGCCTAGTTCGCGCTCGTGACCGGCAACAAAGCTGTCGCCCAATTTGACGACGAGTTCAACGTCAAGTTTCGGGCGAACAGATTGAGGAACTGACTGGCTCTTGCCGCTGCGCAAGCGAAATTCGATTTTCCCCATTGCAGTCGCTCAATTTCGAAGGTCAGAAAAGGGAAGAGTTGGCGGGCTCTTCAAGACCCTTACCGGTAGTAGCTATTTGTGATTTACATCCTCCAGACCGGACG
>JAYVIR010000127.1:0-63954 GCA_043770095.1 Eubacteriales bacterium | reverse complement strand
AAAAATCATTTAAAAAAGGGTTTGTCTGAAATATCAGACAAACCCTTTTTATATATCATACAACTTCAATAGATTACTTTAAATTTTCTGGATTGAGGCACTCAAGTTCTGGAATCACAAAATGACCGTCTTTACGAATCAATTTGCCGTCAAAGTACATTTCGCCGCCACCAAATTCAGGCGTTTGAATGCACACAAGATCCCAGTGAATTGAAGAATCATTGCCATTATCCGCTTCATCGTAACATTTGCCAGGAGTGAAGTGGAAGCTACCCATGATTTTTTCATCAAATAACGTGTCTTTCATCGGCTTTAAAATATATGGGTTCACGCCGATGGCAAATTCGCCTACGTATCTTGCGCCTTCGTCTGTGTTGAAAACTTTATTGATTCTGTCAGTGTCATTGGCTGTTGCACTTACAATTTTTCCATCTTCAAAAGTAAGGACGATGTTTTCATAAGTGAAACCTTGGTAAACCGCTGGACAGTTGAAAGAAAGAACGCCGTTAGCAGAAGTTTTCACTGGCGCCGTAAAGACTTCGCCGTCTGGAATATTGAGCTCGCCTGCGCATTTAATCGCTGGAATGTCTTTGATTGAGAATGAGAAATCCGTGCCAGGGCCAACAATTCTAACTTCGTCGGTGCTATTCATAAGCGTCACTAAGCTGTCCATTGCGCCAGACATTTTGTTGTAGTCTAGGCAACATACTTCAAAGTAGAAATCTTCAAATGATTCAAGACTTGTGTTTGCAAGTTGTGCCATTGAGTAGTTAGGGTATCTGAGAACAACCCATTTCGTCTTAGCCACACGTCTGTTGTGAACAGGTGAATACTTCTCCATGAAAGCTTGCATCGCTTCACCGGGAACGTCAGCTGTTTCAGTAACGTTATCAGAAGCTCTTATGCCGATGAATGCATCCATTTTTTCCATTCTATTAAGGTCAAAACTTGCCCATGCGTCGAGCATTTCGCCATCGTTTCCAAGGAGCAATTCTCTTTGGATTGAAGGGTCAATTGCTTCGATGAACGGATGTCCGCCAGCTTTATAAACTTCTTTGATAAGTGCTTTTACCAATACTTTTGGTGAATCTCCTGTATACGAAATCAATACATTTTCACCCTTTTGAACTCTGCATGAATATGTTACAAGGTTGTTCGCTAAAGTTGCAAGTCTTTGATCCATCTATTTATCCCCCTAATCATAATTTGTTTGCCACCCTCAGATTAAAGGATGTGGCTGTTAGTGTCAAATTAACGTTTTGAAACAACTATGCAAATTGGATTAAAGATTGAACCGATTGCCTTATGCAATTTATATATCCGTATAAGATTTACGTTGAGATTTGTCCTAAAAGGTCATTGATGTATGCTTCGTAATGATGGGCATCTGATTCTGCTTTATCCGATTTAAGTGCGCTTTCTCGTAACATTTGCATGCCCTTTTCTTCCCACTTAGTCAACTCTTGCCACAGCTCATAATGAGAATGATTTTGGGAGCTCAACCAAACTTTTAAGGTTTTCGAAAGGCTGTGTAAATCCGTTAGCGCTCCCATTTTATTAGGTGCCATCAACCGCTCTGGCGCCGTATAACTAGGCGTGCCATACTGGTCAATTTTCATTAAATCAAGTTTTAAAATGCCGCTTAAAGAGGCTCCAAAATCGAGTAGAGTTGCATTGCCAAATGCATCTATCATAATATTGTCAGGTTTAATATCCAGATGCAATATTTCTTCTCTTTGATATAAAACCGATAAGTCCTTAACCATTTGAACCCCAGCAAGTATAATGTCGTTGCATTCAAAGCAACCCACGTTGTGGATGCAATCAGTTAAAACTCTGCCAGAATAGTGTTTTTCCAAAATCAAAAGGCAAGATTCCCATTTTTGATAACCGATGATTTGACCTAGGTGGGGTAGCTGGTACTGCGACAAACTTCGCCAAAGTGCCTCTCTTTCAGGGGTAAAGGAGACCACTCTCACCACAAAGGACATATTAAACGTATTTGTCGCAAGATAAATTTGCTGATTTGTACCCACTTTAAGGTTTTTGATGGACTCAATTCCCCAAAGTCGTAGGGGCTTTTTTAAAAGGTTCCAATCCGCCGACGCAGTTCCAACAGGGTTGATAATCATTTTTTATAGCCTCCGATCGCTGAATTGGCGTGCTGCTCCTTCTTAAATGGATACAGTTTTTAAGGTGATACTTTTTACCTGTATCCGTAATATAGACCAATTGATTTTTTGAAGCAGATACGCCATCGTGCCCTCTCATAATCAGCCTACTCGACAAACTGTATTTTTGCTCATAGGTATTTCCAATCGGCAGTCTGCTGCGCCAACTCAATGCGACGCTGAAGCTGCCATCTTTTTCAAAATTCGTTTTTGAAACCCTTAAATAATAACCTTCATCTTTTGACTCTACTGCCATCAGCGCAGTTGCCAGTCCAAAACACTCTGTATTATTCTGAAGATCTACTAGTTGAATTTGATGAATGACCTCATATAATTGTTGATGGACGCGCTCTTTATAACCCAAATCTCGCATAATGAACAACAGGCTAGAAGCCGCTATCACAAAGATCAGCAGGCTGATGGATGCTTCAATGCTTAGGCTCCCTCTCTGTCCTTTTAGTTTGTAAATAGCCGTCCTCAAATTCAGTCTCCTTTCCAGTCTGTCCTTTGACCCAAATACGATGTGACGCGACCATATCCGCCCAATCCTCAATAGGCTGAGCACCTTTTTTTAAATTTAAATCGATTAACGTCATTGTTCTCTGAGCCGTTTCTTCATCACTCTGCGCCATCAGCAACACCCTAAGATAACCGCGGTAATTGATTTTATTTAACTTTTCTAATTTTCCTGACTGGCTAGAATCTTTTTCTACCCCTACGCCACTTTCCAAATCAGTGTACCAATCTGAATCTGACAATTTTAACAAAGCAATATCTTTGCCATCTAACAATAATTGCAAATCATAACTTGATTCAACGCTCGCCCAAAGTCCTATTAAACCCGCCTGAACAAGAGGTTCTCCAAAAGGAAACAATGTGCAAATCAGGGATGCAAGACTACCCGTATAAGTCATCTTTTCATTTGATTTAAGGATATGCATTAAATTGATGCCCTCTCTTGTTGCAAAAATTTTGCCATTTACCCACAATTGATTATTAATGGCTTTTGCATTTCCCTCTAATATAAATTCCAATTCTCCGCCGTCAAACCAAAGTTCTTTCTGTCGTGGCCGATCATTTGGCGTTTTTCGCCACTGAACATAGTCATTAAAATGATCAAAGAGATAGGTGGTCACAAGAGCTTTGTCGATTAAGTTCAGCTTCTGGCAATTTTGGCGGTCGAATACATACCTTTTTTTATAAATATCAACTGGAATTTCACCGCCATTTTCAATGAGCATTGCTTTTTTCCCACCTTGATCCATTTGCTGTTTTAAATTTCTAGCACGTTTTTTTTGCTCTATGCTCATATAAGAGCTTTTACTTCTTTTACTTATTTTGCTATTTTTGTTATTTCCATTTTCATCTTCGTATTCAACTTCTTCGTATTCATAATCCTCGTACTCCTCTGCCGATGCACTTATTGCTTTAAGTTCATTACTTTTTTGCTTTACGGATTCTAGCTGTGCATCAGCCTCAGGCATGCTGCCAACTGCAACATTATCCGTAATACTCTCCAAGCTTTGATTCAAGACAGAGAGTTTTCCAAGTGCAATAGCCTGATTTTGAAATGTTTTCAAAGAGGCTAGTGTCAGAACAGGAGTTACTTTGCAATTCTTATCAAAATAAGGTTTAAACACTAGTGACTGATCGACATTTTTCTGGCTATACGCAAGCAGCCCATAACCTTCCTCTAGTCGATTGTCATAATGAGATAATATGACTTGACTCATTAGAGAAGCTTGTCTCATCTGTTCATTTACCTTCATAATATTCAGCAATGCACCCATACAAAGTGTGAAAATGCCAATGAATACAATACTCATAATGCTAAAATAGATGGTGCTGTAACCTTTGTTATTTAGAATTTTTTTTTGCATTTGTTTTTTGAATTTTGAAAGTATTTTTGTTTTCATTTGTCTTTACCCTTAAGCTTTTCTCGAACGCCATTTAAATTTTCTCCCAAGCTTTTTGATATGGCGAGTTGATAGATATACGGAAATTTAAATTCTTCTGACTCTGCCTCCACAATGAAGACACCCTTTCCAATTGGAGCCTTAACTTTTAACTGAAGCAACTGCTTAATCTTCACAACCTCATCAAAAGTGCTGATTTTATTTTGATTAATGGTAATGTCACTATTAACATTTTCCAATTGCTCCACCCTAAAAATGCCAGTTGTATTAAGCGATTCCGTCAACCGTTGATGATTTACCAATGCTTGAAATGCACCTATTTTAAGATAAAAATAGAAGAATACTATAAAAATAGTGGTCAACAAAAGTAATAATGGCACTATAACGGTACTCTCTATTGTTATATATCCCTTTTCATTACATATTTTTTCCAAGCAAATACCCCCCTTTTTTTGTTCATTTTTGTTCCTAGTCAGCCCGATAGTTTTATTGCGTTATTTTTACTTTATATATAATAGATACCATATTTTGTAATTGCTTGTCAAATAAAAAAGCATCTCATCCAATTTTTCGCTGGACAAAGATGCTTCTAAATTATCTCTATTTTTATCAAATTGAATATTCTGCGTTGTACAAATTTTCTAGCTCTCCAGCCACATACTCCTTCAGCCATTTGATGACCTCAATGCTTGTAATCGGAATTTCATCACCTAATGTTTTTCGAATGTCTTTTGTATTGAGGCAAAATCTTTTTTCATTCACGCAATGGGTATAAATCAAATCCATTCTGGCGCATCCCATGACAATGGTCACAATTGTATCCGTCATATTCCCCAAAGGGACACGATCGATGTGGGAATGCTGAAATTCTGCATCTATTTCAGTACCGACACCCAACTGTGATTTAATCTCAAATTTGCCGTTACAATTCTCAGCAGCTGCTTTAAACATTGGAATGCCAAGTCCAACACGCCTCGTTGTCCTTGTCGTATAAAAAGGATCTACAACACGCGCAACTGTCTCTTCATCCATACCTCTACCATCATCTTTGATACGAATAGTAAGCCTGTCATTGGTCAGGTCTTCAATAATTGCAATTCTCAGTATTTCTGCTCCAGCGACTATTGAATTCTGAGCAATATCCAATATGTGAAGTGATAATTCTCTCATAATGCGTTCCCCTTTTGCTATAGTATATAAGACCGCTTATAGCTTTGCCTCCAAATAGGCAAATACCGAGTCAATGTCTCGACTAGGCAATTCCATAAAAAATTCTCTCTCGGAAATTGATTCAAGTTGATGTGCATCGGAATCTCTGATGATTCGGTACCGCTCCTTGTCTTTGTAACTCTCCAAAAACCGCGCGCCAATTTCATCATTTGAAATTTCTACCGTTGTAAAATTCATTCCCTCGGGAATAAATCCAAGCACTGACATTACCCCATTGGATTGTCGATTGATATGAGCGGGCAGTACAAACCCACCGCACCTTCTAACCGATTCAACCGCCATTTCAAAATTCAGTGTTGTTGAAAAAAGGAGAGAATGGCTAATTTGACCTATAATTTCATCTTCTTCATCCAAAATTAACTGTCTTCCAAATTTCTTTTCATTGTTGGGAATGGGCAACAAATGTTGATCCACTATAGATTGAAACTCAATCAGTTGGTCAAGTGTTTTAAAAAGACAAAGCAGGTGAACCTCTTCAGAAGTTTGCAGCTCCATTGCAGGAACAACCAGAATATCTCTTTTTTTAGCGATTGCCATCGCAGCTACCACGTTTTGACTCGCGTTATGGTCAGCGATCGCAATTAAATCCAAACCTTTAATCATAGCCATATTCAAAATGTTATTCGGCGTCATCTCTTCTTCACCGCAAGGTGATAAACAGGAATGGATATGCAAATCATAATAAACTTTCATTATTTTAATCCAGCCTCATAGAGCACTTTAAAAATATCATAAGCACTGAGCGGACTTCCTATAATCGGAATCCCTTCGTTTTCAGCCTTCTCAATAACACCTGGATCAGGTTGAAGTCCATCCGGCAAAATAATGCAGGAAAACTCTAATAATGATGCCACTGCCAAAATGTTATTGTGTGTTTGGACAGTAATCCATGCATTTCCAATTTTCCCATTAGCCATTACCCAACTGAGAAGATCGCAGGTATATAATCCCGAAATTTCTTTATCCATCTCCTGAACAAGTTCTTCTGAGTTTGTAAATGTGTTAAAATTGATGCCATCTACTAAATTCTTGATAATCATGTCGTCACCTCATCATTTTTTTCGATTCTGAACCGCACAGCCGTCTAACGTCATGCGACCCATAACAATGTCTTCCGCCAAAGCTCTACAGGTAGGAGAGCCACACGCACCACAATCAATTCCAGGTAGTATTTGAAGCAATTCTTCAATCTTAGCCATTTTTTCTAATGCTTTTTTAAAATCCTTATCCAATTTCATCACTGGAAAGGGTTCAATATCAACATGCCACTGCATCATTTCTTCAGGCATTTTTTTATACTCGTCCATGTTAAATTCTTGACCTTCTTTATTGGAGCGCTTGCGAACTCTTGTTTTAGCGATAAAAGGATTCTCTGCATTAAGTGGTCCCCCAACGCATCCTGTTACACAGGCATATCCTTCAAAGAAATCTATGTCATTTAGTTTCCCGAGTTCAAATTGATCCAATACCCGAACCACTTCATCAATGCCATCAACAGCCAAGTAATTATCAATGCCCATCGCATAGCTTTGTCCGCCAACCATTCCCCAACCGATGCCTCTACCGCTACACTTTTGTATGTTCGACTTAATTTCAATGTCATCATACATTCTAAGCAGTTTGGTGTAGATGGCTTCTATCGAAATGGCGCCATTGATGCATGACTTTTCAATGCCAATGGGTTTTCTTATGCTTGTAATGGTAGCAGGACACTGTGTAATGTAGAATACGCCTATTTCTTCATATTTTAAATCTGTAATTTCTGTTATTTTTTGTCTAGCAATTCGCCCTGCCACTTCTAATGGCGATTCCAAATTGATGATATTTTCGATAAGCGAAGGGTATCGAATTTGAATCAGACGAATAACGGCCGGACAATAAGTTGAAATCATTGGTTTTACCGTTTCAGGCAACTTAAGTTTCATAGATTGATAATCTGTTAACAATTCAGCTGCTATCCCAACATCGAATACATAGTCAAACCCTAATTGGTAAAAACCGTTTAACACTTTATTCATATCAACTTCCAAACCAAACTGACCATAAAGCGAAATCGCTGGTAAGGCAACGTTAAACTTGAACTGACTTAACATGTCAAGGGTGTCTGATAGAGCGCCTTTCGCATGATAGGGGCACGCTTTTATACAAGCCCCACAATCAATACATCGTTCAGTAATAATTTCAGCCTTTCCCGCGCGGATTCGTATGGCCTGAGTTGGACATCGGTCCAAACAGTTAGTGCAACCATTACAGTAATCCTTTTCCAATGTTACGGAATGCAAGAATCTACTCATTTTCTCCCCCTAATTCTAAAGATTAATAACAATCTTTAGTTTTGTAAAAGACCCCACTTCAGATTCAATATAGAATTCATCACTGCATCTTTTGATGTTTGGAAGTCCCATACCAGCACCAAAGCCCATCTCTCTAACCTTATTACTCGCTGTTGAAAAACCTTCTTTCATCGCCAGTTCTATATTTTCGATACCAGGTCCTCGATCCACAAAAAATAATTCTATTCTGTCGGGTCGGATAAGAAGCGTAATGCGACCACCCAACGAATGAATGACTTGATTGATTTCCGCTTCATAGGTCGATATCGCTATTCTTCTAATAATGTCGTTATCAATGCCAACTTGTCTCAGCTTTTTTTTAATGTCGCTAGAAGCCTCTCCAGCTCTAGAAAAATCATCTGTGATGACTTCGTAATCATAAGCCATTATGGCGTCTTCTCTGTCAATATGGAAGGTATCTTTCATATGTTCCTCCATTAATCTTGAATTCCCAATAAGCCATGACTGAAAAGAACGCCAGAAGCATTGTACATGGTTAAATGCGTTCTTAAAATCACCATATCATTGTCCATTGCAAGTTCGAGCATGTCTTCCGTCGGCATTTTACCACGAACAAAGATAACCACTCTAATGTCTAACATTTCTGCAGTACGAATGACTTGATAATTGGATAACCCTGTGAGTAGCACAGCTTTCGCATCCACTCGTCCAGAATTTGCTAGCACGTCGCTCATCAAATCTGAACTGAACGCATGATCCACTTCACTATCTAACTGCTTTTCTCCAATAAATACGTCAGCGGTCAGTAACGTTGCGACTTCTCTAATCTTCATGCTCTATCCCCTCCATAAAACGATCGATCACATTTGTCACTGCATCCAATACTTCTTCTAAAGTCTGATCGGCATCAATTCGAATCAAACGCTTCGGAAATTGTTTCATTAAAATATGATAGCCTTCTTGTACTTTTCTATGGAATTCAATACCTTCCAAATCCAATCTGTTTACTTCTCTACCCTCAGTCTCCATGACTCTTTTTAGCCCAACTTCAGGCGTTACATCTAAATAGAGGGTCAGATCAGGCAAAAAATCTTCTGTTGCAAATCGATTGAGTTCATAAACTTCTTGAATTCCTATTCCTCTGACAAAGCCTTGGTAAACCATAGATGAATCCACAAATCGATCAAAAATTACCCATTTCCCCGCCGCTACAGCTGGCAATACCTTCTCTGTGAGATGTTGCCTTCTCGCTGAGGCATATAAAAGAGCTTCCGTTCTTGCATCCATTTCTGTATGAGATACGTTTAAAATGACCTCTCTAATCGCTTCGGCAATTCTAACACCGCCCGGTTCTCGTGTAAACAACACATCTAGTCCTTTTGAATTAAAATACTGTTCCAAATGTAAAAGAACGGTTGTCTTTCCACTGCCCTCTCCGCCTTCAAGCGAAATGACCCTAGGTCTTTTTCTGTATCCTACCATGTTATGACTCCATTTCTACATAATACTGCGTAATTGGTTTTCCAAGTTTTATATGCTCTTCGTAGATTTGTTTTGCGCGTTTGGGATCCAAATGTCCATAATAGAATACTTGTCCAAATTCATCTTCTAATTTTAACATAGGTTCTTCGCTGCAATGTCCAAAACATCCCGTTTGAAGAATCTTTACATCTTCTGATTGATTTTCAGTGATACACTCCAAAAGCGTTGTAAATACAGGTCTTGCGCCGGCAATAATGCCACATGTGGCAAGTCCAATCGTCAACGTATAACGAATGCTTTGTTCTGCCTCATTTGCTGAAATACCTTGCGCTTTTAAAAGTGCGAGCTCTCTGATTTTAACAAGTTCTTCAAGTGTTTTCATCTGTGTTCTCCGTTTCAATTTGCGTCTTCGTCGGTTTCCTGAAATGCTCATAAACCTTTTCTGCCGCTTTTCGATTCATACTTTCAACCGCTTCCAGTTCTTCAACGCTTGCCATTTTTATTTTTTCAATGGCTTTAAAGTGCTTTAATAAGTTAGTTCGACGTTTTTCTCCAATACCCTCTATATCTTCTAAAATTGACTGCATCATATTTTTGGTTCTCAGCTGTTTATGGTATTCTATTGCAAACCGATGGACTTCTTCTTGAATCGTTGCAATATATCGATACAAATCAGGCTCTCTTTTTATAGCAATCATGTGTTCCATAAAGAAGAGTTGATCCGTTCTATGTCGATCATCTTTTACCATTCCCGCTACAGGAATGTCTATTTTAAGTGCTTTTAAAACTTCCTCCACAGCGTGAACATGCCCAATGCCACCATCGATTAATAACAAATCTGGGAAAACTGAAAACTTTCCTTCAACCAGTCCGCCCGACTGTTGCATGAGTGACTCTTGCTCTTCAAGCCCTCTAGAGAGTCGTCTAAAAACAATTTCCTGCATAGAGGCATAGTCATTTGCGCCCTCAACAGTTTTAATTTTAAAACGTCTATAACTTCTCGGCATTTTTTTCCCGTTTTCAAAAACGACCATCGAACCAACCGACAGAACGCCATAGATATTCGAAATATCATAGGCTTCAATGCGTCTTATAGGTGTTTTAACACCCATAGCATTGATTAACAAGCTTTCTAAATGACTTGCTCTTTCAAAATCACTTGTAATTTTCTCTTCAAATTTGTCCAAATATTCTTTGGCATTGGCGTGGAGCATATCTAAAAGTTTTCGTTTTTCGCCTCTGATTGGCACCGTCCATTTTATTTTAACGCCTGCTAATTTGTAAGTATAATCTTCATAAAGATTTAAATCGTCTGGGAGCATGTCTAAAACAATTTCCTTTGGATAATCTGACGCATTCGCATAATACTGAAGCACAAAATCGGTTAACAACGACTTTGGATTGTCCAAAAACTCCTGTTCAAAAACATACTCTTCTCTTCCAATAAGTTTTCCGAACCTTACCATAAAGAGCATGATGCACGCTCTCGTTTCTGAGGTTTGAATGCCAATTAAATCTTGAGACACATCTGACTCGGCAACCATTTTTTGGCGCTCCATTAAAGACTGAATGGCCTGAATCTGATCTCGCAATTTTGCGGCATGTTCATATTCAAGACTTTGAGCGGCAGCTGTCATCTGTTGCTCTAACTGCTTGACCAACTCTTCTGGCTTCCCAGATAAAAAAGTGATGATTTTATCAATCATCTCCTTGTATTCGTGCTCGAAAAGGTTGCTTTGGCAAGGTCCAAGACATTTTTTGATATGAAAATTCAAACAAGGACGGCCTGGTGTTTTTTCAATATTTCTCGCACATTTTCTGATTGGATAAATATCGTGAATAACCTCCAGCGTTTTCTTGACAGCGTCTGCACTCGTATAAGGCCCAAAATAAGCAGCCTTATCCTTAATCACCTGTCGGGTCATAAAGACGCGAGGGTATTTTTCTCCAGTCGTCACCTTTATAAAAGGATACTGCTTATCATCCTTTAATAAGATATTGAACTTCGGCTTATGGTGCTTGATTAAAGTTTGCTCTAAGATCAAAGCTTCCATTTCAGTGTCTGTCATAATGTATTCGAATTCGTCGATTACTGTGACAAGCGCTCTTACTTTAGGCGGATGAGATTCAATCCCCCTAAAGTAACTGGTCACTCTATTTTTAAGAATTTTTGCTTTACCAATGTAAATAATATTGCCCCATTGATCCTTCATCAGATAAACGCCAGGACGCTCTGGGAGTTTTTTTAATTGCTCTTTTATATTAAACACGGCATACCTCTATTTTTGAATCACACCTTTTGCTTTCAAATACTCTGTGACTTGAACCTTTTTGTCTGACGGCAATTTAACCGCAACTTGTCCGCGACCATCCGTCAATAAAAGCACAAGTTTATCTTCCTTTACTCGAAATCCTTCAAATTCATCATAGGTATAAATACCAAGACCTGTCGTAGTCTTTTGGGACAAGCCTGCACTCTTAAAGAAATTTATCCCTTTTACCATAATCGTGTCTGACATAAAATCAATTTTTGTCATTTTCTGAGTCAAAAATATGGTCAATGCGATAATAACCATCCAACTAGTCACAACACCAATGGTCATCGGCCAGCCCAATGTTCTCAAATCGGTATTAGGCACAAAGAAGAGAAGCACGATTGCAGATAAGTTCACAACCCACTCATACACAACAGACTCTTTAAAAGCCAATGTAAAAAAGTATTTTTGTGGATTATACGACAGCTTCACCGCTACATTTTGAAGCAAGGCGTTGAAAAGCGGCATGAAAATTAAAAAGGCGCCCAATACCATGCAATAGCTGTTTAGAACATTGTCAAACACACCCGGCACAACGATTAAAACCGCAAATAATATAAAGATACTCAGAATCATTGAAATAAGATTAGTAGTGTTTCTTCTGTATTGACGCATCACTTGTTAGAACCTCCCATAGGTAAACAGTTTGTTTAGGTATTGACCCGTATAGGAGTTTTCAACTTTAGCGACTTCTTCCGGCGTTCCAACCGCAACAACACCGCCACCCTTGTCTCCACCATCAGGCCCTAAGTCTATAATATAATCAGAACACTTGATGACGTCAAGGTTATGTTCAATGACAACCACTGTATTGCCGCCCTCTACCAATCGATCAAGTACCTTAATCAAGTGATGAATGTCAGCCATATGAAGCCCCGTCGTTGGTTCGTCCAAAATATAAAGGGTTTTCCCAGTACTTTTTTTACTAAGCTCTGAGGCAAGTTTAATCCGCTGTGCTTCTCCGCCAGAAAGTTCGGTAGACGGTTGACCCAGTCGAATATAATCTAAACCAACTTCATGAAGCGTTTTTAATTTTCTGCTGATGGCAGGGATACTCTCGAAGAATTCCAAAGCTTCTTCTACAGTCATTCCCAAAACTTCAGCAATTGACTTGCCTTTATATTTTACTTCTAATGTTTCTCGATTATAGCGTTTGCCTTTGCAAACATCGCACTGCACATACACGTCTGGCAAGAAATGCATTTCAATCTTCAAAATGCCATCGCCTTTGCAAGCCTCACATCTACCGCCTTTTACATTGAAGCTAAAGCGCCCCTTCAAATAACCTCTCATTTTAGAGTCCGGGTGTTGGGCAAACAAATCTCTGATGTGATCAAAAACGCCCGTATAGGTTGCAGGATTTGACCTTGGTGTTCTTCCAATTGCTGATTGGTCAATATCAATAATTTTATCGAGATTCTCTAGGCCTTTAATGTCTTTATGCTTTCCTGGCTTAATTCGGGTCTTGTTGATCTTTTGAGTGGCCGCTTTAAATAAAATTTGATTGATCAGCGTGCTTTTTCCTGACCCTGAAACACCAGTGATTGCCGTCATGACCCCCATCGGTATTGCCACGTCAATGTTTTTAAGGTTATTCTCGGCAGCCCCTCTAATCTCAATCCACTTATCATTCGCCGTTCTTCTAATGCTCGGCACTGGAATAGTTTTTCGACCAGAAAGATATTGTCCTGTAATAGACGCCTCTGAATTTTTTATGGCTTCTAAATTGCCCTCTGCAATAACATGTCCACCGTGTTCGCCTGCGCCAGGCCCGATATCAATGATGTAATCCGCTTCTTCAATGGTTTCTTCATCATGTTCGACGACGATGAGCGTATTTCCCAAATCGGTTAAATTCCGAAGGGTTTTAAGCAACAACCCATTGTCCTTTTGATGAAGCCCAATGCTTGGCTCATCCAAAATGTATACCACGCCCACGAGACCTGATCCAATTTGCGTGGCAAGGCGAATACGTTGTGATTCTCCACCCGACAAAGTACCGGCCGCACGCGCAAGCGTCAGATATTCTAAGCCTACATCTTTCAGAAATTGAAGTCTGGCTCTAATTTCTTTTAAAATTTGTTCTGAAATCTGTGTTCTCATGACATCGAGTTCAAGACCATCGATAAAAATGAGCAATTCTCTTACCGAACTCAAAGTCATTTCATGAATGTTGATGCCTCCAAAACGAACTGCAAGCACCTCTGGTTTCAGACGTGCGCCTTTGCAACTTTCGCAAGGCGTAAGGCTCATAAACTCTTCAAATTTTTCTCTGATATAATCTGAATTCGTCTCATGGTAACGTCTTTCCATATTTGGAATAATACCTTCCCAACGCACTTTGGTCTTCTTAAACCCGCCGTATCGGCTATCAAAAGCAACTTCTAATTCAGTAGTGCCCAATCCATATAAAATGCCATTCAAAGTTTCTTCTCTGAGTGCCTCAATTGGCGTGTCCACCGATTCCTTAAAATGATCAAGTACCGCCTTAATCATCTGCGGAAAAAACGTTTCTTCTCCGCTGGTTGCAACTGGCACGATAGCACCCTGCTGAAACGACAGACTCCTGTCAGGAATCATGAGTTCAGAATCTATGGTCTGTATAAAGCCGATCCCTCTGCACGTCTCACAAGCACCGTAAGGCGCGTTAAACGAGAACATCCTAGGTTCCATCTCGCTGATGCCTATGCCGTGTTCGGGACAAGAAAATTTGGTGTTAAAAATCAGATCCTCACCATTGACAATATTAATTAAAATCAACCCATCTGAAAGTTTGAGCGCCGTTTCAACCGAATCAGACAACCGCTGTTGATTGCCCTCTTTAACGACAATTCGGTCAACGACCACTTCTATGGTATGTTTACGTGTTTTTGCCAATTCTATTTCTTCAGAAGTTTCTCTCATTTCTCCGTCAACGCGTATCCTTACAAAGCCTTCTCTTTTGATGCTTTCAAGTTCTTTTTTATGTTCGCCTTTTTTGCCGCGAATGACAGGCGCAAGCACTTGAATGCGCGTGCCTTCTTCAATCAGCATGATTCGGTCGACAATTTGATCCACTGACTGCTGCGAAATTTCAATGCCGCAGACCGGACAGTATGGGGTGCCTGCTCTTGAAAAAAGCAGCCTCATATAGTCATAAATTTCAGTCGCCGTACCTACCGTAGAACGCGGGTTTCGATTGGTTGTCTTTTGATCAATTGAAATTGCGGGAGACATGCCCCCTATATAATCCACGTTTGGTTTTTCCATTTGCCCCAAGAACTGCCTTGCGTAAGCAGAAAGACTCTCTACATAACGTCTGCGACCCTCTGCATAGATGGTGTCGAACGCTAATGAAGATTTTCCAGAACCGCTTAACCCTGTAATGACAACAAATTGATCCCTAGGTATATTGACATCAATATTTTTTAAATTGTGCTCTTTGGCACCTCGAATTTCTATAAAATCTCTGCTCATTCACTTTACTCCTTTAATTTTTTTCTAAGGACTTTCACACGATCTCTGAGTTCAGCCGCTTTTTCAAATTCAAGCGCTGCAGCCGCTTCATACATTTCTTGCTGTAAATCATCTAATAAAAGTTCAAGACCTGCATGATCCATGAAGTCTGAAGGAATGTTGTATTTTTCGACTATTTCTGCTACTTCGGTTGCTTCTATTACCGAACGAATAGATTTGTTGATGCCTTTTGGCGTTATGCCGTGTTCTTGATTGTAGGCTTCTTGAATGATTCTTCTACGGTTCGTCTCGCCGATTGCGCGTTCCATCGACGGCGTCATTTTATCTGCGTACATAATAACTTGACCGTTGATATTTCTAGCAGCTCTGCCTATCGTCTGAATCAAAGCGGTTGCAGATCTAAGGAAGCCTTCCTTGTCTGCATCCAAAATGGCTATCAAGGACACTTCTGGTAAATCAAGCCCTTCTCTTAGGAGGTTGATTCCGACCAAAATGTCAAAAACGCCAACACGAAGATCGCGTAATATTCTTGTACGCTCCATCGTTTCAACATCCGAATGCATGTACCTGACTTTCAGAGACATTTTCTTAAAGTGATCCGTCAAATCTTCAGCCATCTTTTTCGTCAGGGTTGTTATCAGAACCCTTTCTTGGCGGCCTATTCGCTTAATAATCTCACCATACAAATCATCAATTTGTCCTTTAATAGGACGAATCGTAATTTGCGGATCCAGTAGACCTGTTGGCCTTATAATCTGTTCTGCAACACCCTCGCTTCGATCGAGTTCATAGGCCGATGGGGTGGCGCTCACGTAGAGTACTTGATTTAAAACAGATTCAAACTCATCGAAATTGAGTGGTCTGTTATCTAGCGCAGATGGTAATCTAAAACCGTAATCTACAAGGTTTGTCTTTCTTGAGCGGTCTCCGCCAAACATGCCCTTTACTTGAGGCAGTGTCACGTGCGACTCATCAATAACCATTAAGAAATCGTCAGGAAAATAATCGATTAAGGTAAACGGTCTGCTCCCCGCCGCTCTCGCGGACAGGATTCTTGAATAATTTTCAATGCCCTGACAAAAACCTATTTCCTTTAGCATCTCAACATCATATCGAGTGCGCTGCTCAATTCTTTGCGCTTCGATAAATTTGCCTTCGTCTTTAAATTTTGCCACTTGCTCTTCCATTTCTCGTTCAATTTCCATAACGGCTAAATCGATTTTTTCTCGACTCGTCACATAATGCGAGCGTGGAAAAATGCTAATGTGCTTTCGAATCCCTATGATCTCTCCAGTAATCGTATTGACCTCAGAAATCCGATCAATTTCATCGCCAAAAAGTTCTACGCGTATGGCATTTTCACTAGAGTCCGCTGGAAAAATTTCAATGACGTCTCCTCGAACCCGAAAAGTGCCTCGGGTAAAAGCAATGTCATTGCGCGTGTATTGAATTTCAACCAAACGCCTGAGAATATCGTCTCGACTCTTTTGCATGCCAGGGCGCAGCGACAAAACCATGTTCTTATAATCAACAGGGTCACCAAGTCCATAAATACAGGACACCGAAGCCACAATAATCACGTCACTTCGCTCATGTAGCGCTGAAGTTGCAGAATGTCGCAACTTATCAATTTCGTCGTTGATGGCAGAGTCCTTTTCTATAAACGTGTCGCTATGAACCACATAAGCCTCAGGTTGAAAATAATCGTAATAACTTACGAAATATTCTACTGGGTTATTGGGAAAGTATTCTCTAAATTCACTGCAAAGCTGAGCGGCGAGCGTCTTATTATGCGCTAACACCAACGTTGGCTTTTGCAACTTTTGTATAATATTAGCAACTGTAAAGGTCTTTCCAGAACCCGTGACACCAAGGAGGGTTTGAAGTTTCTTCCCACCAATATAGCCATCGACAAGCTGATCAATGGCCACAGGCTGGTCGCCCGTTGGCAGGTATTCTGATACAAGTTCAAATGCCATAATCACACCTCTCTTCAAACATATGTTCGCTTTTCTTCATTATAAACGTTTCTTTTTCTCACGTCAATCATACCCAAAATTTTAATAAAGTGCTTATTAAGTTTAAAAAAACAATGCAAAAGAGTCCCAACGGGCAAATCATTTCTGCCTGTTGGGACTCCTTCGTAATAACAATTTAGAGGGTTACATTCAACCCATCACTTATTTAATTTGTCCTTGCATCACTTCAATCGCTTTTTTAAGCTGCGGATCGCCAATCGGATCAATCTTGTCGCTGCCCGGCGTCGCTACGCCCGCTTTGACCACCACATCTGGCATAATGCCTTTTCCGTGAATGTTGATGCCATTTGGCGTAAAGTATTGAGACGTTGTTAATTTAAGAGCTGTATTGTCTTTAAGCTCTATCACAGATTGAACGATGCCTTTTCCAAATGTTTTTTCACCGACAATGGTGCCTGATTTTGTATCTTTAATCGCACCTGTAAGGATTTCTGAAGCACTCGCAGAACCACCATCAACTAAAACCACAATTGGCAGTCCTAATTTTCGATCATCCGAATAATAGTATTCCTTTTTACCTTGTCTATCTTGTGTATACACAATAACTTGCTTGCCCAATAATGCATCGGCAATTTCTTGGCACTCATAGAGAGAGCCACCGCCATTTTGTCTTAAATCTAAAATCAAACCTTTAACGCCTTTGCTTTTGAGTTCATTCATCTTAGTAATAAATTCTTTCGCAGATGCTTCTTCAAAGGCTGAGAATTTTAGGTAGCCGATATTGCCATTTAAAACTTCCGTTTTAACCGTTTTAACCTTGATCAGTTCACGTGTCAGTTCAATGGTAATCGGATCTGTTACGCCTTTTCGCTTAATCATGACTTTCACTTTTGTATTTGGCTCACCGCGCATATGGGTTACGGCTTCTTCGTAGTTATCGCCGCTAACATCAATGTCGCCAACTCTAAAGATGATGTCGCCAGATATAATGCCCGCTCTTTGAGCAGGAGAACCTTCCATCGGAGAAACAACAGTAATATAACCGTCCTTATCCACCCACAAATGAAGTCCTACGCCGCCGTAAGTCCCGGTTGTGCTTTCAGTAAATGATTTAAAATCTTTTTCGTTCATATAAACTGAATAAGGGTCTTTTAACTGCGCAAACATGCCTTTTAAAATACCATCTTCAAAATCGATTTTAGAGGTGTCTGTGTAGTAATTCTCATCGATAAAACTTTTCAATTCCTCGACCTTGCTAAATTCTGTTTCTAAGCCTTGATAATATTTATAAGCATCTGAAGATAATAATATTTTACCGCCCATATTTAATTGAATCATATTGCTAACAACAAACGTAATTGCCGAAGTAAATATAACCAATGCGATTGAAAGAATGATGACATTTTTCTTTTTCATGTAACACCTCACTTTCTATTTAGTGACCCATGGTACAGGATTAATTGGTTTACCTTTTTGACGCACCTCAAAGTGACAATGATTACCGGTTGAGGTGCCCGTTGAACCCGCTTTAGCAATTTGTTGTCCTTTTTTTACCCGTTGCCCAGCAGAAACTGTCAAACTGGTGTTATGTCCGTAAAGCGTGACATAGCCGCCACCATGGTCAATCATAACGGTATTGCCATATCCAAAATAGTACTCTGCCATAATAACGGTACCATCTTGCGCAGCAACAATAGCGGCATTTTTGCTTGCACTTATATCGATGCCATTATGCATTTTTTTGACTCTATAAACAGGATGCATGCGAGAGCCAAACGGAGATGATATTTTATAGCTGCTTGGTACCGGCCAAGCCATTTTGCCACCAACGTATTTGACGGTCGTCTTCATTTTCTCTAAAAGTTTTGCGAGGCGGTTAGAGTCTTCTAACAACTGGTCCTCTCGTTGTTCAAGCGCTTTTAAATCCTTTGATAATTCAATTTTTTCAACTTCAAGCGCATTTAAATCTTTGTCCATGGCCGTTTGCTTAACGCCTAAATTGGTCTTAAGGTCTCTAAGTTCCTTTGCATAACGTTCCAAAGACACTTTTTTCACAGCGATTTGATTGCGCTTGGTTTGCATTTCTTTTAGAAGTGCCGTATCTTGATGGTAAATTTTTTGAAGCATATCAACCCTTGTCATCATGTCTCCAAAATCTGAAGACCCAAGAAGAACATCAAAATACCCAATATGACCCATCTTGTACATGGTTCGAAGTCTTGCGTTAAGTGCCGTATTCTTAACAATTATTTTTTTCTCAGCAAGTGCCAGTTCTTGTTTTGAAACGCCAACTGACTTTTCAGCACCTTGAATTTTGCTGTAGATCGTTCCGATTTCGGATTCTAAATTCTGAATGTTGGATTCAATGCCATCCATCCGTTTGACGACATTCTTTTGCTCACCGCTTTTAATTCGTTTCTCTTTTGTTAGTTTTTTTAGTTCAATTTGCATTTTCTTAAGTTCTTCTTGACTTTTTTTCAAATCAGAGCTGCCCGCAAAGGAGAAGTCAATACACGAGGCTGCAATGAAAACGCTTAAACATAGCGCAATCCATTTTTTCCAGTTCATTGAACCCTCCCTTATACGTTAAGGTATTTCCGCATGGACATCAAACTGCCAAGTGCGCCTATACCTGTTCCTATTACCCCAAAAATCAACAATAAATCTTTAAAAATTTCTCCAGGACTCACGATATAAGCTGCAATGAGTGCATAGAATTGACTTGCCATAATGCCATATACATATTGATAAAGACCCATAACAATTGTTAAGGCAACCAAACTGCCCATAAGCCCCAAAATAGTCCCTTCAATGAAGAATGGCCACCTGACGAACCAGTTGGTAGCGCCCACGTATTTCATGATATTAATTTCTCTTCGTCTTGCATTAACCGCCAGTTTAATGGTGTTGTTAATGATGAACACCGATAAAAATAATAACGAGAAGATAATGACCAATCCAACATTTTGGATCATTTTGGAAATGTTCGTGATTTTTTCAATGATGTCGCGATAGAATTTTACATCCTCCACGCCGTCTAATGTTTTTATCGTTTCGGCAACCTGCGGCACTACATTAAGGTCATTAAAACGAACTTCAAATGAATTAGGAAGTGGATTTGCTTCAAGACCTTCTAGCAAATAGCCATTTTGTTGCCATGAATCCTGCATTTTTTTTAGTGCATCTTCTTTGCTCTCATATCGAATTTCTTTGACACTGTCCATTTTTTTGATTTTATCGCCCAGTGATTTGACTTCCAAATCGCTAATGCCTTCTACCAAATAGATTTGAATAGAATCATACTGTTCTTGGGCGCCAATAGTAATAGAGTTCAAATTGACTATTAGTATAAACACCAATCCCAAAATCAGGAGCGATGCCGCCACTGAAGAGGTTGATGCAATTGACATGACACCATTTCTCCATATATTTTTAAAACTCTCTGAAACTGTATATTTAAATGTTTTAATCTTCATATCCGTAACCTCCACCAAGCTCATCTCTGACAATTTTACCCTTCTCAAGGGCAATAACCCTTTGTTGCATAATGTCGACGATGTCTTTGTCATGAGTTGCCATGATGATGGTTGTCCCTCTTCGGTTAATCTGTTTGAGCAGTTTCATGATTTCCCAAGAAGTGTCTGGATCAAGATTCCCTGTCGGCTCATCTGCAATCAATATTCCAGGGTTGTTTATCATTGCTCTCGCAATTGACACACGTTGCTGCTCTCCGCCCGACAATTGATGCGGGAACATCTTTTGTTTGTCCGCAAGACCAACGACACTTAAAATCATTGGCACTTGTTTTCTGATTTCTCGATCGGATATTTCAGTGATTTGCATGGCAAACGCCACATTTTCATAAACGGTTTTGTTCGGCAAAAGTCTAAAGTCTTGGAATACGACACCCATTTGACGTCTGAGCAAAGGAATTTTACGGCGATGAATATGGGTTATATTGCTTCCGCCAACATAGATACTGCCCGTTGTTGCCTCATACTCCTTAAGTAAAAGTTTTATAAAAGTTGATTTTCCAGCCCCAGAAGGACCCACTACGAAAATAAAATCACCTTTTCTTACTTCAATATTTGCTTTTGTTAACCCTTCTAATCCGTTATCAAATTTAACGGTAACGTCTGAAAGACGAATTAATACATCGTTTCGCGCAATGCGATCTTTATCATACATGAATTTGCAACCCCTATTATATTGACTTCCCTCTTCTGTTTAAACGCCAACTAAATCAATTTAAATGAATGTTTCAACTTGCAATATTGCCACGAAAGTGGCTGTTTAAAAATGCTTACTTATATATTATAATGTTTATTAGAGCATTTCTAAACCTTTTTTTAAAAATCCGGGTAAATTCATTGAAATTTTAACCCTTTTGTAATGTAGATCATAGGAGGTTAACATGAAATCAGCCATCAGAAAAGAAATTTTAACCCTACGTCGAGAAATGACTCAAGACGAGGTCGCAACTGCATCCGCTAAAATAGTATCCAGATTAATGGCGCTATCTATCGTTGATCATCCACAGGTGATTATGTGTTATATGGACTTTAGAAATGAAGTTCAGACCGATGCACTGATTGAGTATCTAATGTCTTTAGACAAAACCATTGTACTTCCTAAGGTCAATCCTCGAACCAACGAGCTTGACCTTCTTCAATTTGAAGGTTTTAAAGATTTAAACTTAAGTAAAATGGGCATTTTAGAACCCGCGGATAACTTACCTCGCGTTCTCCCTACCGATATCGACCTTATTCTCGTCCCAGGCGTCGCGTTTGATTTAAGCGGCTATCGAATGGGTTATGGCGCTGGTTACTACGACAAACTCTTGCCACATATCCGTCCCGACTGTGAAGTGATCGGACTTGCTTTTGACCTTCAAATTGTCGAAACTTTGCCCGTAGAATCACACGACCAACCGATGGATTCTATATTAACCGAAACGCGTTGGATTCATCCAAGCGGAACGACAACTGTCTAATATTCACATTTTTTGCAGACAAAAACCGCTTACATGATTTTAGTTCATGTAAGCGGTTTTTTAAAATTTATATGAGTTTTTTTATGGATGATTATCTTTCTTCAACTAATCGATCCGATTGACTTTAGCAATCGGCTTTTTACTGTTTGATTTTGATTTTTTCTTAGTTTCTGGCCCCATTGCCAATTCGGTTAACTTTTTATCTACCAAATCGAATGCAGAACCTTTTGTGAACCCGCCAGTCTTTAATCTTTTTCCAGCAGGTCTTCCCATCAAAATTTCAATGCCTTCTTCTACATGAGTTACAGAATAGATATGGAAGAGTCCCACTTCAACCGCTTCAATAATTTCACGACTGAGCATCAGATTTTTGACATTTTGATGTGGAATCATAACACCTTGATCACCGCTAAGTCCCTTCATCTTGCACACTTTAAAGAAGCCCTCTATTTTCTCGTTAACCCCGCCAATCGGTTGAATTTCACCCCGTTGATTCACTGAGCCTGTAACCGCAATGGATTGCGTAATTGGAAGACCTGAAATACTCGACAAAATCGCATAAAGCTCAGTACTGGATGCACTGTCGCCATCCACTCCACTGTATAATTGTTCGAAAACAATGCTGGCATTCATCGAGATTGGTTTATGCTGAGCAAACATATAGCCCAAATAACCAGAAATAATCATGACGCCCTTATCATGCATAGAACCGCTTGTACGCGCTTCACGTTCAATATTAATGATGCCGGCTCTTCCTTGATAAGTGGAAACTGTAATTTTGCTCGGTTTCCCAAATTTATATTGCCCCGAGCCCAAAACAGCCAAGCCGTTGATTTCGCCAACTTTTGCACCAGTCACATCAAGAAGATAATCACCAGAATTAAACATTTCCAATACTTTTTCTTCCACCCTATTATTGCGTCGATTTAATTCCTTAAGCGCCTTTTCAACATGTTCTGCCAATACGACTTCATTGCCGCTTTTCTCAGCCCAAGTTTCTGACTCATAAATAACATCGACCAATTTATTCAAGTGTGAAGACAATTTCTTTTGATCATCCGCAATTCGGGAGCTAAATTCAATAATTTTCGCCACTGCACATCGAGCAAATGGCCTTAGATTATCTTCTTTGCAATGTTTTGAGATGAACTGAGTAATCTTATAAATGTTGTCATCATTTCGATCCATTTCAATATCAAAATCAGCCATAATTTTGTAGAGCTTTCTAAACTCTTCATCATAATAATAGAGCATTTGATACGTATTTTGATCTCCTATGAGAATGATCTTTACATCTAACGGAATCGGTTGAGGACTGAGGGTCATGGAAATAATGGACCCCGATTGAGCACCCTGCGTATCAATCGAAATATTTTCATCCAATTGAGCCCGTTTTAATCCTTTCCATGCATAAGGCATCATCAAAATGTCTTTTGCCAATAGAATTAAGTAGCCTCCATTTGCTTGATGAAGCGCTCCAGGTTTGATCATGGTAAAGTCCGTTCTAAGAACACCCATTTCATTTTTATACTCAATGCCTCCTAACAAATTCGCATAGGTTGGATTTGAAGCAAAAATGACAGGCGCAGATTTGGTCTCGCTGTTATCCACAAATAAATTCAGTTTATAGCGTTCGAAGAAAGATTCTGTATTTTTAGGCGCAAACATCCCAAAAGGACTCTTCACTTCGGGTTCTTCTTCCCCTTTGAAATGATCAAGATTCTCCACAACATCGTCAATTAAGTAGTCTAAGTATGTGATTACTTTTGCATTATCAGCATACTTTTCTCTTAAATTCATGAGATGGAAACTGGTAATTCGACGTCCCATGCTGTCATCCAACTCTTTGATATTGGTTCTGTAACTTTCCTCTTCCGTTCTAAGCTGATTGAAAATATCCGCAGTCTCAATACCCAATTTGCCCGAGTTTTCTTTTAACGCCTCATATTCCGTATCCGTAATGCTCTTATATTCTTCTTCTGTCATCGGTTCGCCATTTTTTAACGGAATGGATACCAATCCATGTTCATTTTGCCCAAATTTAAAGCCATATTTAAGACCAATGTCATTCAAAGTTTCTATGATTTTCTGAGTAGACAAAGAATAATCTTTTAAAATAGTCGCTTTTGCATTTTCGTAGTCCTTGCCGCTAAAAACACTGTCTATTTCCTTTCGGAGAAATTCAATAATAAAATCCATACTTTTAATAAAATTCTTACCTTCTCCAGCCTCAAATCCAATCGATAACGGGTTTCTGAAATTTTTAAAGTTATTTGCATAAACCCAATCTTTTGGAATGCCCCTTGTTGCAGCAACTTTTTCAGTCAATAAACGAACATAGCTGTTTCTTCCAGTCCCCCAATTGCCGCCTACAAAAATATTATAGCCTCGGTGCTTCATGTTGAGTCCAAATTCCAAAGCTTCTATTGCCCGGTCTTGACCCATAATCCCATCTAAAGGTGCGACAGATTCCGTTGAGTCAAATTTAAGGCAAGCTTCTTCGCATTCACTCGTCATTTGTTTTGGGCTAATTTCGTATGGTTTCATAGTGTTCCCTCCCAAGTACTAAAGTTTAAAGTTCTTAAAGGCATCTCCAAACAAATCTCCAAGCGTACTAGTCGATGTTTCATCATCTTCTAAATACCCCTCGTAGTCCTCTTCGCTGCTAGCATTTGCTTCTTTAATACTGAGAGATAATTTCTGATTTTCGGCATCTACCGACATAACCCTTACCATCACCTCTTGTCCAATATGAAGTTTTTCTTGAGGTCTTTGAATCCGTTCTTCAGAAATTTGACTGATATGCACCAGTCCTTCAATACCGCCTTTAACGCTTACAAAAGCGCCAAAACTTTGAAGATTGGTTACTTCTCCCATCAAGACATCGCCTTCATTGAGATGGCTATGGATATCCATCCAAGGGTTATCAAGCGTCTCAACCAATTTTAAACCGATTTTCTGATTCACCGCATCTATTTTCGTAATGGTTACATTCACCGTTTGACCAACTGTCAACACATCTTCAACTTTTTTGACACGTTTCCACGATAGCTCACTTAAATGAATAAGACCGTCAATACCGCCAAGATCAACAAATGCACCAAATTCAGCCAATCGCTTCACAGTGCCTGAAATTTCTTGACCAAGCGCAAGTTCATGGAACCTTGTATCTTTATTCTTTGCAAGATCTCTTTCTTGAAGCAATCTACCAGAGGCAACCATACTCTTTTTATCTTCTTGGATTTCTGTAATAAGCACTTGCAGCGTTGTACCTACCAATGTTTCAGGATCTTCAACACGTGTCGTTCCCATCTGCGAAAGCGGAATAAAACATCTGACACCCTTATAGTGAGCGATTAAACCACCCTTTACGACTTCCTTAATTTTAACGGTAATCGGTCTTTGATCGCTTACAAGTCCCGCTGTCTCATCCCATATGAGCTCAGCATCCGCTCTTTTCTTTGACAAGAGGATATTGCCCTCTCCATCATCTGTTTTAAGGACGTAGAAGGTCATTGATTCGCCAATTTTAATTTGCCCAATACTTTCCCCGCCATCGAAATCAACTTCTTCTTTAGGCACTATGCCGTCCATCATATGGCCAATATTAACAATGAGCTCTTCTCCATTATTTGCCGCCACAGTTCCCGTTAACAAATCACCCTGCGAAACTCTTTGCATTGATTTTTCTACTTCGTCCATAAAATCTGCCATGCTAAAATTATCTTCTGTCATTTTTTCACGCCTCTCAGTCTCATTAGTAGTATGGTTCTAAAATAACCAAATTTCTTTTTTCATATAAATCAATCTCTTCAAATACTAGCTTTGGCCCCACGTTATGAATGATACTGATTATCGGCCGTAGCGGCAAATCAGGAACTACCTTCCTAATAACGGCAATGGCACCAGTATCCAGTTTGACCAATGACCCTTCCGGGTAAGGGTTAATTCTTTTGCAGAACTTCTCGGTAATGTCCAAATCAAAAGTCCTACCCGCACTGCCCATCAAATACTCAATCGCTTCACTTGGCGGCACTGCGCTTTTATAGACCCTATCAGAAGTCATTGCGTCATAAACATCGCAGATGCCTACAATCCTTGAGAGCAGGTTGATATTAGCGCCAAAGCTCCCTGTTGGATAGCCAGCGCCATCATGTCTCTCGTGATGACCAAGTGCGATATTTCTAACGTAAGCATCTGCTTCGCTAATATTCTTAAGATAATCATACCCCTTTTGAACGTGTTTTTGAAGCATTAAGGTTTGTTCCTGACTCATTCCCTCATTGCGATGGTAAGTCTCCTCAGGAATGAGCATCATACCCACATCGAGAAGTGCTGCGCCTACAAACAAACTTTTAAGCTGTGGCATTCTTACGCCACATTCTATCCCTAATATAGTTGACAAGATAGCAACATTAAGCGCATGACCATAGGTATAATTGTCGACGCTTTTAATATCGATATAATTGATTTGTCTGTCCTTCGCACCTAATATTTCATCATACACATTATCAAACAACGCATGAAGTCTTGGAAAATCAGAACCAATATTCTTTCCATCCTTAATTTTTTCATAAATCTCTTTTAATAGGTTGACACCTCGAACCCTCATGTTAATATCGACAATACGGTCAATGTCAATATCCGAGCTGTAAGCGTCATTGATATAAACAGTGAATATCCCAATCTCATTGATCCGTTTAATATGTTTGGCATTAATGGTCGCGCCATTTTTTAGCAGGACCGCGCCTTCCTTGGTGTATATATTTTCTGCTAATGTAACATCTCCTTTTATGTAACTTGTTGGCACCGCTCTCATGACATCACCTACCTTTACTATGCTTTTTCATATGTACCCATTATAGATTCATTATAAAACAAAAAAAGAGACACCAAAAGCCAATTACTCACTTTTAGTGTCATCTTTTTATAATTGTTCAACCTCTATAAAGTCAGCCGATACCCTCTGCTGAAAAATAATCGTTTACTTAACTGATTGTTCCTTTAATGAAGGATTAGCTTTTAATTTTCTCTCATAGTTTGAGTACATAACTACTGCAACTAATGCGAAGAAGATAGGACCGCCAATCATCCAAATTGTAGATGAAAGATCGCCATTCATAGCAGGCTCAATGATCGTAAAGAAGTTAGCAAAACCAACTGTGAACGTTACGATAATAGAAACTGCAATACCAACCGCTTTTGATTTGAAGATTATGAAAGGCTTAGGAATAGAGTCCTTCATTTTGAAAGCAGCAAATGCGCCTGCAATAAACATGTAAGGAATCGTCATTGCTACGTTTGTCATAAGTGTTAACTTTGTAAAGAATGCTGCTGCGCCTTCACCACCGAATGATACGAGGATGATCATTGCTACAGCAATACCACATTGAACCCACATAGCGTTTACAGGCATACCGTCTTTCATTTCGCCCATTTTGCCAGGCCATAATGCTTTTGGCGTACCGTCGATGATTTGCTTAAGTGGTGCATATGTGAGTGTGAAGAATGCACCAGAAAGTGCGAGGAACATAGAAATACCCATGAATCTTGCTACCATTGCGCCTGCAGTTGTTGCAGCTGCAGTACCAGCGCCAAAGGCAAGTGCCAATTGATAACCGAGGTTACTCATAGTAACATAAGCAACTGTACCCATGTGAACGCCATCAGCAGTAAGTACTTGAGCCCAGTTAGTAGAGATACCGATTAAGAAGATACCTACTGAGTAGCCAATAGAAATTACGATTGCTGCCATGATAATCCCTTTAGGGAAGTTCTTTTCAGCGTTTTCTGTTTGGTCAACAAGACCACCAACAACTTCAATACCACCGTATGCAAAGAGAGCAAATACGAGGAATGAAAGTACAGAAAGGAAACTGCCGTATTTAGGATTTGGAGAAGTTGTGAAATCTGCAAAAGATGAGATTGGTTGTGCTAATTCGAAGCCGTTTAATACAAGAACAAGCAATGAACCAACAAGTAAGAAAATGTTAAGACCCATAACCGCAAGACCGCCGATTGAAGTCACTTTTTTAATTTTATCAAGACCTCTTGAGCCTACAAAAGTAACAAGGAGCATCCAGCATACGCCGATGATACCAAGAACTTGAGTTGGAGCAAGACCTGCGATGCCCATTTTTTGAGTCATGTTATGACCGAAGATACCGTTTGTAAGTGGGATCATGATTGAAGATGATACACTTACCATCCAAACGATATATGATGCGTACCACATGAATGTACCAACGAACGCATATTTAGCGTTAACTGATTTTTCCATCCAAGAGTAAATGCCGCCTTTTTCATTTTTGAAGGCAGAACCATACTCAGCCATCATAAATGCGAAAGGTACGAAGAATGTGATTCCTGAAATGATGTACCAAGGAATCGCACCGTAACCCATGAGGAAGAATGATCTTGGAATATTCGCAAAACCGAATACTGACGTAAAGATCATTAGAATAAGTGCGTTTAGAGATAATTTGTTGCCTTTTGCCCCTGTGTTTGCAGCCATTTAATTACACCCCTTTTAATCAAAATATGTGGTTGAACATTTAACAATAATCTCAATTTAAATAATTCGGACAGTAAAGTCAATCTGAATGTGAATTGTTATAATTTTCTAACCAATTACACAAATTAAACAATTCTCGCAAGTGTTCATTTTTAAAGGTTTCAATAATGGTAATATATTGCTGTTAACAAAAATACATAACTTTTAATAATTTTGTAACTATTATAAATCGTATTATTTATTTTATATAACTCTTGCTAATCTGATTTTAAGCCAATTATAGAGACTTCTTAAAGCATTTATTTTTTTAAGATAACAAAATGTTTATACGATTCAAGAACAAGGCAAAGTACAATTTCTACGGCTAGATGCATTGAAAATTGCGTCTCTAATGAATAAAACCAGTATATGAGACGCACAAATCACAAATAAAAAAGCGATGATTTTCATTGTCGAAAATCATCGCTTTTAGCATTTTTAGTTATAATTTTGGAATTTTATAAACCAGCTTTAATTGCTGCAACAATGTGGTTAGCAGTCAAACCGTATTTTTCCATGAGTTCGTTTGGCTTTCCAGACTCTCCAAAGACATCTTGAACGCCTACTCTGATAAGTCTTTGTGGTGATTTTTCAGACAACACTTCAGCAACAGCTGAACCCAAACCACCAATAATATTATGTTCTTCTGCTGTCACAATTAACTTTGTTTCTTTTGCAGCTTTAACGATAATATCTGCATCAATTGGCTTTATAGTATGCATATCGATCACACGAACAGAAATACCAGACTCTTTAAGAATCTCTGCAGCCATCATCGCTTCATTTACCATAATGCCTGTTCCGATAATTGTCACATCAGTTCCTGACTTAAGTTCACAGCCTTTGCCTATTTCAATAACAGCATCTTCTGGATAAAGAATCGGAACCGCCGCTCTGCCCAATCGAATATAGCAAGGGCCGTGCATATCTATAGCTGCTTCAAGCAACTTCTCAGTAGAGACGCCGTCCGCTGGATTGATTACGGTCATATTTGGAATAGCTCTCATGAGCGCGATGTCTTCAATAGCTTGATGAGTTGCACCATCTTCTCCAACAGTTAAACCTGCATGCGTTGCACAAATTTTAACATTAAGATTCGGGTAACAGATTGAGTTTCTGATCACTTCAAAAGCACGACCTGCAGCAAACATTGCAAAAGTTGAAGCCACTGGCGTTTTTCCAGATGCCGCAAAACCTGCCGCAACACCCATCATATTTTGTTCTGCAATACCCATATCGAAGAAACGATCTGGACATGATTTCGCGAATACATCTGTTTTAGTTGATTTTGAAAGGTCAGCATCAAGCACAACCACATTCTTATTTTTTTGACCAATTCTTGAGAGTGCAACGCCGTAGGCTTCTCTAGTAGCGATTTTAGACATTAGTTAGTACCTCCTAATTCTTTGAGAGCTGCTGCAAGTTCGTCATCAGACGGTGCTTTGCCATGCCAGCCAACTTGATCTTCCATAAAGGAAACGCCTTTGCCTTTAACTGTATTTGCAAGGAGTATAGAGGGCTTGTCAGTTACTTTTTTAGCTTCTTCAAGTGCATTGATGAGAGCCTGAATATCATGCCCATCAACAATAATCACGTTCCAGCCAAAACTTTCAAACTTTTTATCAACGGGCTTAACACCCATAACATCATCATTTCTTCCATCAATTTGAAGGCCATTAAAATCAAGGATTGCTGTCAAATTGCTGAGTTTGTAATGCGCTGCAGCCATCGCCGCTTCCCAAACAAGACCCTCATTCAATTCACCATCGCCAAGAAGTGTAAATACTCGGCTGCCATCGTTGTCTAATCTTGAAGCCATTGCCATGCCTACTGCCGCAGAGATGCCTTGACCAAGTGAACCCGTTGACATTTCAACACCAGGAATATATTTCATATCTGGATGACCTTGAAGTCTTGAATTGATTCTTCTGAGCGTTAAAAGTTCTTCTACAGGGAAGTAACCTCTTCTTGCAAGTGCTGAGTAAAGCACTGGTGCAGCATGACCTTTAGAGAGAACAAAACGATCTCTTCCAGCCATCTTAAGATTTTCTGGGTCAATATTCATCACATCAAAATACAGAGCAGTTAAGATATCTGCTGACGACAAAGAACCGCCTGGATGCCCTGAAGCTGCTGCATGAACCATTTTTACAATATCTTTTCGAATCTCAATTGCAATTGCTTGAAGTTCAGTCAAACTCAATTTCATTTTTTATCCTCCTATTTTTGATGAAGCTTGTGTTATATAAGTGGCACAAAGATATGAATCCGCCTATATATATATGGTTATATTTCGTCCCAGTGGCTAAGTTATGTCCCTGAGTCTGCATAAAAAATAACTTTGTTTTGGGTTGAAATCACATTTCAACCCAAGTAAAGTAATGTGGCACTCATAAAGCTTATGAAGGCCGATTAAAATCTCTGCTAATCAATACTTTGATCATAAATTTAGGCAAAGACATCATGCGTCCAATTCTTGTCGGATTTTTGAGCAATCTATAGAACCACTCTAAATGCATATTTTGAAAAAATTTTGGAGCCCTTTTTGCAGAACCGGCCCAAACATCTAATGCGCCACCGACGCCCATTGCCACTTTTGCATTTAAAATTTTTCTGTTGTTATAGATCCACTTTTCTTGTCTTGGTGCCCCGAGAGCAACAAAAAGAATATCTGGTTTTACCTCGTTGATGTGATTGATAATTTTATCTTCTTCTTCTTTCTTATAATAGCCATCGCGAATGCCTTTTATTTGAAGGTTCGGATAAACTTCTATCATTCTTTCAGCCGCTTTATCAGCAACGCCTGGCTTTCCGCCAAAAAGATAGATTGATTTTTTTGTATTATTTGCATATTTTAAAATACGTTCTAAAGTATCAATGCCTGTTACCCGCTCTGTTAATCCCAATTGATGAATTTTGGAAGCGTAAATCAAGCCAATACCATCAGGGATTACTAAATCAGCATCCTGTAAAATTTCTTTCAACTCTGAGTCATTTTGTGCTTCCATAACAATTTCCGTGTTTGGAGTACAAATAATACTGAGTTTAGGTTGTTCCATTAGTGCTAAAAACCGATTGTACGCAGTTTCATTTGTCACTTGATGAATCTTTACACCAAGAATCTTAACAGACTTCACTTCCATAGATTAACCCCTTCTTAATACATTCAATAATAGCCACTCAATTTTTTTCAAATATGACGTAGCCTAAACCAACAAGAGTATAACTAATTTTTTCTTTTAAGTCAAATAGGGTTTTTAAAAGAATTTACGAACCTATATTCTTGTTTATAATTACTATTTACTTGGTTGTATTTGATAAGTTCCTTTAATCATAATCCACGAATCAGACAGTATTTTTATCCCACGTCCATCATTCTTCGGACATAGCAGCAAGTGATTTTTAGTAACCTCTTGATCGGTTCCAAGATCCGTTCCTTTGGTCAAATCCGAAATGCCGCCACCCGCACCTGCAATGGCTTTGGCTGTACCCGCCCTTAAAATAAATTGCGAATTATCTCCAAGTGTAATCACAGTCTCACCCTTAGCTTGAAGAAGCGTAAACTCAGAACTCGCTGAACCGCTATTTTTGAGAAGCAGTTCCAGCTGTCCTTGTACCGTACTCATTTGTTGCTCTATTTGAAGTTTATTAGCATCAGCTAATTTCTTTTCCAATTCACTCATTCTTTTTTCCACATAGCTCTTTGTGACAATTGGATCGGTCTGTGAACCCGCATCTCCAAGTGATGCAATTGAAATACCGCTAATGGTTATGGTACAAAATACCCCTATCACAATGTATGCAATTTTATTGGTTATTTTCATCATTAACCTCCAAAGCCCGTTTGCTTATTATTTCAACTTATACATTTACCAGTCAAAATTAAAAGCTTTCGACCTTAGTCAAAATTGAAAGTTTTCGACCTTAGTCAAAAATTGAAGGCTTTTGGCCAAAGCCAAAAGCCTATTACACTTATTATAATCCCATACTAATTAACAGAGCCAGATCAACCTTTTCCATTATTTCCGGACTAAGTGTGCCTAATTTTTGAATCAACCTTTTTTTATCAATGGTCCTGACTTGTTCAAGCAAAACCACGGAGTCTTTAATTAGGCCAACATCTTCTTTATGTATTTCTACATGAGTAGGCAATTTAGCTTTTGATATTTTTGCGGTTATTGCCGCAACAATAACCGTTGGGCTATATTTATTCCCCACGTCATTTTGAAGGACAAGAACGGGTCTTTGGCCACCTTGTTCTGATCCAACTACAGGACTAAGATCTGCAAAAAAAACATCTCCTCGTCTAACTACCAAACTAGTATTTTGTGTCATCACTATCATCTCTTAAAATTTCTTCGTAGTCCAACAAGCAACACACATCTCCTCTGAGACCCATTTCGGCCATCCCTAGGTTAATTCTTGCCATTTGTTTATACCCTTTTTCAAGTTCATTACCACTGAGAACATGTCTAGAATCAGGATTTTTAGAGCTATACGAAATCAAAATATCATTCATTGCCCTTTCTGGTCTCATTTCGCTACCAATGACCTCTAATACCTCTGCAGGCAAATCAAAGCTAAGCTTTTTGAGATTGTCCTTCATAAAAAACGCACCTCCGCAAGTAAACGCTTGAACAACACTATTATATTCTTTTCTTTTTGGCTAGTAAAGTTATAATAAGTAACAAAACAAAATTGTTTATTATTCAATACAATTGAGATAATCCTTAACTTTTACTATTTCACCTTTAGAAATATATACCCTTGGAACGCGCTTATCAATCATGCAAACAATTTCATAATTAATTGTTCCAATATAAGCAGCAACCTCATCAATGCTTATCACTTCGCCATTATCCTCTCCAAAAAGAGTAATGATATCGCCTTGTTGACAGTCAAGCCCAGTCACATTAACCATACACTGATCCATGCATATTCTGCCGACCACATCGACTTTATGCCCCTTTAATAACGCCTTTGCCTTACCCGAAAACATTCTTGTAAATCCATCTGCATAACCTATGGGAATCGTCGCAATCTTTTCTTTTTGACTTGTTTTATAGGTTAAACCGTAACTGACACCTTCGCCCTTTTCAATGGTTTTCACATGTGAAACCATTGCTCTAAGTGACATGACGGGCTTTAAGTCAACACGTTCTTTAATGACATCATTAGAAGGATATAACCCGTACATCATAATGCCCGCTCTCACCATTTCATAATTACATTCTTGCAAATCAATAATAGCAGCACTATTGGCAACGTGTCGAATCGGAATCTCAACACCAAGTTTACTAAGCTCAGCTACTAGGCTGTTAAATCGTTCCACTTGTCCTATGGTATAGGTTTTGTCTTCATCATCTGCAGTCGCAAAATGGGTATAGATACCTTCAATTTCTATATTAGACATCTTGGTCATTTTCACAATATCTTGAAGCGTTTCAGAATCCACCCTCATGCCAATGCGATGCATGCCTGTGTCTATTTTAAGATGAATTTTAGCTATTTGCTTTTTTTCTTGAGCCAAATTAGAGAAGTAAGACACTTGTTCGAAAGTATAAAACGTCTGAATGAGCTGATGATCTAAAACACATGAAAGTAGGTGATTAGGCGTATACCCTAAAATTAAAATATCAACATTAGGAAATCTTTTCTTTAATTGCAAGGCTTCGCTCAGAGTGGCAACAGCAAATCGATCCGCACCATTTTCCAGTAGCGTTTTTCCAATTTCTAGAGCCCCATGCCCATATCCATCTGCTTTAATGACCGCTGTACATAAGGCCTCTGGCTTTGTTAACCGTCTCACTTCTCTCATATTATGGGCTAAGTGATCTAAATTAATTTCCGCCCATACCGGACGTGTTATTTTTTCAATCTGCATTAGACTTCCCCCTCAATCGATGTTTAAAATTCTAACTTATCTTCCAGCTAGCACCTTAAGCGCTCTCGTAATACCATCAACAATATCTCCAGCAAGAAGACCATGTTCACCTCTGCTTTCTGCCATAATATCACCTGCCATGCCATGAATGTAAACACCAAATATGGCCGCATCAATTGGCTTAAAACCTTGAGCAATAAAGCTGGTAATAACGCCTGTCAGAACATCGCCACTTCCAGCAGTTGCCATCCCTGGATTCCCGTTAATATTAATAAACACTTCTCCAGACGGCGTAGCAATAACCGTTCTCGAACCTTTTAACACGGTAATAACGCCCCACTCTTTTGAAAATTTAAGCGCCGTTTCTATAGGATGATCATTGACCTCTTCAATCGATTCACCGCAAAGTCTAGACATTTCACCTGGATGTGGAGTGATAATAATGTCCGATTTTTTATTTTCAAGCCAATGAACATTTTTAGCAAGAGCGTTTAATCCGTCTGCATCAATCACTAGAGGTTTGTGAACTTCAAAGATAATTCTCTTTAAGAGTTCTCCAACCTCTGCATTTACGCCACAACCTGGTCCTATGGCTAAAACATCGCTCTTATTGCTCTCTTCAATGACTTTATTGAAATTGTTAATGCCAATAACGCCTTTTCTAATTTCTACTAGCGGTATAATCACCGTCTCAGGAACCGCTGTCGTTATTATGATATTAAGACTCTCAGGAACATAGAGTTTAAGCAGACCCATTCCAGATCTAAGTGCTGCCTTACACGCTAAAATTGCTGCACCTGTCAGGCCAGTCGAGCCTGCAATAATATTGCCTTTTCCATAATCGCCTTTATTGGTATTTCTTTTACGATGAGGGATTAACCGTTCTACAACCTCATCGGTAATGATATTGTAATTAATTTTTGTTGCCTCAATTACTATATCAGGTACGCCAATGCCTTTTATAACGAGCTCACCATTATAATCCGACCCCGGATACATAATATTTCCAATTTTAGGTACTACCAAAGCAATTGTTTTCTTGGCTTTAATTGAAGTGCCCATCACTTTTGCCGTATCGCTGTTTATTCCAGAAGGAATGTCTACAGAAAGAATATTGCTTGACATTTCATTGATCAAATCTATGACTTCTGCAAAAATGCCGTGTACTGATTTTGTAAGGCCAGTCCCGAAAATAGCATCTACAAGCAAAACTTCTTGGCGAATGCATTTTTCTAGTTTTACAAATCCGCCGCCGTCATAGACTTCATCAATTTGAATGGATAATTTTTTTAAGATATTTAAATTAGCTAGCGCATCGCCTTCAATATGGCTTGATTTTCCTATGATAAATACGCGCACAGGAATTTTCACATTGTGCAGATGTCTTGCAATAACAAATCCATCCCCACCATTATTCCCTGGACCCGATAAAATGATTACTCTCTCAAAGGTACTTCTCATTTTTAGAATTTCGTCGAACACAACTTTCCCTGCATTCTCCATAAGAACAATGCTTTTCATGCCGATATTCTCGACTGAATTTTGATCTATTAATTCCATTTGCTCACTATTTGCTAACAACATATTGCTGTTCACTCCTTATCCCTATTGCATATGCTAGGGCTAGTTTTTTTGTATGTGAAAGACTAATTTGCACTTCGTCTATGCCTAATGAATCTGCTAACAGCTTTGCGCCGCCGTAAAGGACTACGTAAGGCTTTCCAATTTCATTTCTGAGTATTTCAATTTCACAGAATTGACAATTTCTTAGGCCTGTTCCAAATACTTTTAATACAGCTTCCTTACCTGCAAAATTTGCAGCTGCCGACTCTGCTGGAAACGGCTTTGCGCCAAGCCACTCTTGCTCTGCCAAACTATAAATGCGTCTGATAAATTGAGTATTTTTGGTGAGTGCCTTTTCAATGCGTTCAATTTCAATCAAATCGGTTCCTATCCCAACAACCACAAGCACTCACTTCCTTAGTTTTCATCAAATAAAAAGCGACCCTAAATCCTCTGGTCGCTTTAAGATTTCTATAGCCTATCTTAACTCTAAACACGCTCTGAATCAAGCGTATTTGTCATAAAGAAACAGGATCATCCATTAAGTCATTAATGGCGCAATATTACAACGTCATTTTGTCCATTTTATAGTATTTTAAAATGCGATTTTTAAGTTTTTCTTTTTCAAATCCAAAGTGTGACATGACAGCTTCTCCAGGACCTGATTCCCCGAAACTGTCAATCCCAACAGCCAGACCTGAAAATCCAATATATCTTTCCCATCCAAGTGTTAAACCCATTTCCACGGAAACACGCTTTAAAACATCTCTTGGGAAAATCGCTTCTCTATAAATAGCATCCTGCTTTTCAAATTGCTGAATGCACGGCATGCTCACCACTCTCGCATCAATGCCCTCAGTTAGCAGCAACTCAGCCACATCAATTGATAACGCAACCTCTGAGCCTGTCGCCATAAGAATTAGGTCAGGACGTTCCTTATGCTCATGTCTTACAATATAAGCGCCTTTAGATACCCCTTTGCCGCTGTATTCTAACAGCTTCAAATCTTGCCTTGATAAAACGATGCACGACGGCCCTTCGGTACGTTTAACAGCTTCCATCCAGCAAAGCGCTGTTTCTCTTGCGTCTGCTGGGCGGTAAACGTGCATATTGGGAATGGATCTAAGCATTAACAATTGTTCGATTGGCTGATGCGTCGGTCCATCTTCACCGACGGCAATGCTGTCATGTGTGAAGATGTGAATGACTGGCAATCCCATTAATGCTGCTAGGCGAAGCGGTGGCTTCATATAGTCCGAAAAGACTAAGAAGGTAGAACCAAATGCCCTCAAACCTCCGTGTAAGGCAACACCATTAAGAATCGCACCCATGGCATGTTCTCTAATGCCAAAGAAAACATTGCTACCTGAAGCAATGTTGTAACTATAATCTCCATAGCCTTTAATGTATGTTTTAGTTGAACTGTTTAAATCTGCAGATCCGCCAAAGAAGTTAGGAATCCTTGAACTAACCCAATTCATGAATTTTCCGCCCGAATTTCGACTGGCGTCATTCACACACATAAGCTCCCACATTTTCTCATCTTCAAAAATATCAAAAGGCAGTTCATAATCAAACCACTGCTTCCAAGTTTCTGCTTTTTCAGGATGTTTTATGATGTATTCCTCGAGTTTTTCTTCCCACATGAAACGTTCAATCTCTCTCTTATCAATAATGGATTTAAGATAGTTGTTCACTTCTTCTGGGATTACAAAGAATTCATCTGGATCGCCACCGAGGCCTTCTTTTGTCTTTTTAAGTTCATCCGCACCGAGCGGCGAACCATGAGCGATAGACTTGCCCGCTCGATTGGGACTGCCATAACCGATAATATTTTTGACCATGACGAGCGTCGGCTGCGAAGTATTGAGTTTGCCTATTCTAATAGCCTCTACAACGGCTTCGTAGTCGTTGCCGTCTGCCACCTTGACGACTTGCCAGCCGTAAGCTAAGAACCTCGCCCCTACGTCTTCATTAAAGGACAGCGAAGTACTGCCATCTATCGTTATGCCATTGTCATCATAAAGCATGACCAACTTGCCAAGACGCAAATGACCTGCAAGCGATGCGGCTTCTGAAGCAACACCTTCCATCATATCTCCGTCGCCACAAATCACATAAGTGTAGTGGTCGATAATGTTAAATTGATCTGTATTGAACGCTTCTGCGAGCCTTCTCTCAGCCATAGCCATGCCAACAGCATTGGCTACGCCTTGTCCAAGAGGCCCAGTGGTGACTTCTACACCTGTTGTCACGCCGTACTCCGGATGTCCAGGGGTATTGCTGCCTAATTGCCGAAATTTTTTGAGATCGTCTAATGATATTTCATAACCAAAAAGGTGAAGCAACGCATAAAGGAGCATTGAACCATGTCCTGCCGACAAAACAAACCGATCGCGATCCACCCAATTCGGATCCGTCGCACTGCCTCTTAAAAATTCTTTCCAAAGTGCATAAGTCATTGTAGCAGCACCCATAGGAAGTCCCGGATGTCCTGAATTGGCTTTTTCAACTGCGTCTGCTGCTAGAAGTCTTATTGTATTGATAGTCCATTGATCCATTGGATTTGTTCTTTTCATATGGCTACCTCCAAAATTCTTATATGCCTAAGCTATTTATAACCATACGCACCTTTTACAAACAGAATTATTGCAATCGTCACAAAAAAATAAAATATTACGATTAGCCTATATAACTTTAATGTTTATAGTAAATCACCAAAATTACAACTCTAATCTTTAATGACATTGACATTAAAATTGTTTTTAAAAGACACGCACTTCAAAATTCAAAAAAAGCAAAAAAAATAAGGCATCTTCTTTAAAGCAGAAGACGCCTTGAATGTTTATATTACACTTATATAAAAAGGGGGGGATAAATGTAATGTTGTAAGTGCCAATGGTCTGTTTTGTCACTCTACAGGCTTATAATAACATTGAAAAATGTTAAAATCAATGCCATTTTTTATTAACTTTTCGTCAAATCTCTGTCACTATTTTGTAAACTTAATATAAAGATGCAAGTTCTTTTGCAATTTCTGCACCGACTCTTGCATTGTTGTAAACAAGCTCAATGTTTGATACTAGGCTCTCTCCGCCAGTAATCGCTTTGATCTTTGACAGAAGGAATGGCGTTGATTCTTTCCCTCTAATGCCCGTTGCTGCCGCTTCTTTAACAGCTTCCTCAATGGCCTTTGTAATCGTATTGTAATCCATTTCAAATTCTTCAGGAATTGGATTGCCAATGACCATGCCACCCTTTAGCCCCATTTCCCATTTTGCTTTTGCAGCTTTAGCAACTTCCAAAGCTGAATCCGCTGTGTAATCCACTCCGAAACCACTTTTTCTAGTATAGAATGCTGGGAAATCTTTTGTTTGATATCCAATGACTGGAACGCCATTTGTTTCTAAATGCTCTAATGTGAGTCCGATATCAAGGATTGACTTACAGCCTGCGCAAACAACTGCTACATTCGTATTGGCAAGTTCCATTAAGTCAGCAGAAATATCGAAAGTTTCTTGAGCACCTCTGTGCACGCCGCCAATTCCGCCTGTTACAAAGACGTGAATCCCCGCCATCGCTGCAATAATCATGGTTGAAGCCACTGTTGTCGCCCCATCCAATTCATTCGCCACAATAAATGGCAAATCTCTTCTAGACGCTTTTAGGATTTTGCTGCCATGACCCATGTATTCTATTTCTTCATCCGTTAAGCCCGCTTTAAGTCTGCCTTTGATAATGCCGATCGTTGCAGGCACACAGCCGCCGTCTCTGATGATTTGCTCAACTTTTCTAGCCGTTTCAACATTTTGAGGGTAAGGCATTCCGTGAGAGATAATCGTACTTTCTAATGCCACGACTGGTTTTCCAGCTTCTAGCGCCGCTTTTACTTCTGGGTTAATGTCTAAGTAATTCATATAATTATGCAACATGTTTTGCCTCCGTTTTCACAAGGTTTAGTTTTAGTGTCATGATCATTTAATGCTTGTATGGGTATGGTTTAAAAATTTTGTTTATCCTTGAATAATAGCACGCAAGATTGACTCAGACATTTCTGGATGAATGGTCATTTCGGAGCTTACCGTTAAGGCCGACATGACTTGAGCGATTTTAACCGTTTTCTCCATGCCCAATCGATTGATATGCCCATAAACTAGCCCTGCCATGAACGCATCACCTGCGCCAGTTGCGCTCACCATGTTGACGGGTTCAATTTCGCTTTTATAGTGATGATTTTCATCGCCATAAAGCACTCCATCTTTTCCAAGGCTTATAAAGACTTGCTTCACGCCTGCCTTGATAAACCAATCTTTGGCTGCGATCAAATCTGATTCTGTTAAAATATTGATGCCTGATAACAACTCAGCTTCGAGTTTATTGGGCTTGATGGTATGGAATGCGCCAACAACACGTCGAAGTTTTTCTGACTTTGCAGAAGAGACCGTATCCACAAACAAAGGGCAATTCGCAAACTCAGTTGCAATATACTCAATGACTTTTTGATCCAAATTAGTGTCAACCACCACCGCCGAAGCGCCGCGAATGAGTTTCTCATTTTTCTTTATAAAGTCGATGTTGATGCGTTCGATGATGCCCATGTTTGAAATAGCCACCAGCATATCGCCATCTTCATCCATAATGGCTAAATAAGTTGCCGTGTCTTCGTCTCTGAGAATCATGGCATTTGAGAAGTCCATGCCAAGTGCCTCGCAACTGCTTATAATTTTATGCCCATAAACGTCATCGCCTAACGCGGTGAGCATTTTGACGCCAACTCCTAATCTAGCCAGATTTTCGCCAATGTTGCGTCCGACGCCACCCATCGATGTTTTCATAGTGCCAGGGTTTGAGTCTTCCATGCGCAGTTTGTCTTTTGGAAATCCAGTGATGTCCATTGCGGCACCACCAATAACAAGCACATATTCATCTTCGCTAAGAATATAGCCCTTGCCTTTAATAAGGCCTTTCTTCGTCAAATTTAAAATATGAGCCGCTACCGAAGATCTTTGTATGCCTAATTTTTCTGCGATTTCCTTTTGAGAAATCATCGGATTCAATTTGAGCAGTGCTACCAATTCTTGTTCTCGATTTGTCATTCAATCACCAACTTATGTTTATAATATAAACTAATGTTTATACTTTCTAATTTGATTATAGGCTTCCTTTTTTACGTTGTCAATATAACTTTTCTGTTTTCTAGTGTCAAAATTCAAATTGTCATTTAAAAAAGATAGATGACCTCTAATCATCTATCTTAGTTTATTCATCATGCTATTTTTCGGTTCATTGCAAACAATTTGCCTTTAGGTTCATAGCCATGAACCCTTTTTTGTTGATGGTATTCTTCACATTGTACTCAAAAGGCGTGCCATCGGTTTGAGCAAAATACCCACCCGCTTCGGTGATGATCAAATCCATAGACGCCGTGTCCCAGACCATGGTCTTGCCAAAATTATAGTAGAGGTCACAGTCGCCCTTGGCAATCAAACAGCCTTTATAAGCACTTCCAGCGCATTTTGTCGATGCAATTCGATCTTTGCTTGCTTCTAAGAGTTCCGTATAACGCGACGCATGGTGCGAGCGACTCTTCAGTATTCTTAATTTGTGACTACGTTTCGAAACGCGAATGCTTCGTTTTTTCCCAGTCGGTCCAACGGTAAATGCACCTTGACCCTTAATGGCATAGTAGAGTTCTTCGAAGACCGGCATGTAAATCAACCCTAGAATGACTTCTCGCCCTCGAACCAGCGCAATGTTAATAGAGAACTCATCATTCATTTTAACAAATTCTTTGGTGCCATCTAAAGGATCAACAATCCAGCAGAATTCTTTTTCGAGGCGGCTTAAATCATCAGCAAACTCTTCCGACAAAATGGCGTGCTCAGGAAAAGCTTCTTTTAGGATACTGCAAATGGTTTCATTTGCTTCCATATCCGCACGCGTCACTGGCGTATCGTCTTGTTTTGTTTTTACCACAATACCTTGGCTATAGACCGCTAAAATTTTAACCGTTGCCGCTTTAGCCGCTTTAATAGCAATTTCTAATTCATATTCGTACGACATAAGCCCAACGCCCTTTCTATTTGATTTACGCCCACTAAAAGGTGAGGCGTACGTAATGCCTACATAAGTTGAATTTTTAATTCAACTTATGTACTTGATATTTTTTATTATTACCCGACAATTTTATTTTTAACCATTTTCAGCCGATTAAAGCCTTCTATACCCTTCTCCTCTGATTCCAGAACCCTCTTTGAGCGCCTGATTGATTTCATGAAGGAGCCTATTCTTCTCATCTGGCAAGTGACCTGCAAGCGCCAAATAATTGGAGGCGTGATTGCTCCTAAAATGGCAATCCGTTACTTCCAGCAGTTCAATCAGAAGTCGTGTCTCTTCTAACACTTCTCTTGAAGAAAGCAGCGCCATTTCACCTCGTCTAACCTCTTGAAGCATTGGCGTGTCGTCTTCAAGCAGCAAGGTCAGCAGCCCGATGTACTCAGGATCCATTTGATTTAATACCGCCGCTGTCAAACGGGCATGTTCCTCTGAGTGCTCTCTCCCGCCAATACCTGAAATAACTGTAATGGACTGCTTAATGCCAGATTTTTTAAGTTTTTGACCAGCAAGAATCATTTCTGCAGAGGTCACGCCTTTTTGAATTTTTTCGAGCAAACGGTCGCTTCCTGTTTCCAAACCCATATAGATCATTTGGAGTCCATTTTCTTTTAGTTCACTCAGTTCTTGGTCCGTTTTATGGATGACGTCTTTTGGTGTGCCATACGAGGTCACACGTTTAACGTTAGGAAAATTTGTTTTTATAGTGCTTAACAGGCTTCTCCAATACGGCATTGGCAAAATAAGAGCATCACCGTCGGCGATGAATACGCGCTCAACCCAAGGGGTTTCTTTAGCTTGCTTTATAATCATTTCAAGGACTGCTTCAAGCGGCTTTATTCTAAACTGTTTCTCTCTATACATGCTGCAAAAACTGCATCGGTTGTGGGCACACCCCACAGTGACTTGTATGATTAAACTTGCAGCTTCGCTTGGTGGTCTGAAAATACGGCCTTCATAATTCATTTAATTCACCTCTATTTCTATTGTATCAAATAATGATGGAGAACGTCAAAAGCCCCTATCACTCGATAGGGGCTAACATTTTTTATACTTCACTTCATTTATCTAAAATTAATACGATTAAAATGCGTTTCAAAGCTATTTTGAAGACTTGTCGTGAGTGGATATCCTAGGGAAACAAATGCGCTGTCCATCGCTAAGAACAAAGAACTGAGTCTTTCAACGGTACAATTTTCACCCATGTGCCCAATGCGAAACACTTTGTTTTCAAGGAAATCAAAACCGCCACCGATCAGGACTTTATGGTCATTTTTAAGACAATCAAAAAGCACCTTAAAATCTAGTCCATCAGGCAGATAAACCGTTGTCACCGTATTGGCATATGAATTTTCGGCGAAAAGTTTAAACCCAGATTGAAGCAGTGTATTTCTAACCGCTTTAGAAAGACTTCTGTGTCTTTCAAGAGAGGCTTTCTTCACAATTCGACTAAGTGCCAGTTTGAAGCCAGCAATTAAATGAATCGGCTGCGTATAAGGAAACCACTGTTTTTCTTCGTAGCCCTTCCATATTTGAAGGTTGGCATAAAAACCAGCCACAGGTGTCTTGCGTTCGTCTAACATTTTAAGCGCAAGAGGACTAAGACTCACTGTCGTAAGTCCTGGAGGTGCTGAAATCACCTTTTGAGAACCGCAAAGGACAACGTCTAATTGCCACTGACTCATCTCCATTGGTTCACCGCCAATTGCTGAGACCGAATCTACAATGGACAGGATGTTGAATTCACGCAGTAGTGGACCAATTTCACGGACAGGATTGGTAAGACCCGAAGGCGTTTCACAGTGCACCACTGTCGCCAATTTAAACGGACCATTTTCTTCAATGAAGGCTCTAAGCGCTACTGGATCAATGCCTTTTGTAGGCTCGCTTTCATAGTAAACCACTTCAGCGCCATACATGGCAGAAAAATCGCCAAAGCCTTTTCCAAAAATGCCATTGGCAATGGTTAAGACTCGATCGCCTTTTTCAATGAAGGAAGCACAGGCCGCTTCAAGCCCTAATATGCCTTCGCCGCAAAGGATGTACGTTTTGCCTTCATTGCCGACTGTGTCGGCGTAGTTGCCGACTGTGTCGGCGTAGTTGCCGACTAATTGGTTCATTGCACCCGCTGTCTCTATATACAATTTCAAAAAATCTAAATCTAAATCTGGATTGGTATGATTTTTAGCAATTTCCGCTAAGACTGACTCATGGACATTCGTTGGTCCAGGCGTCATAATATTGTATCCAACCATAAAGCAATTACCTCCGCTCTAATTTCGTCCAAAAATAACCTGAATTCTTAAAAGCATTCTACTAAGCGGAATGGCTACAGCCGCACCAATGACAAGTTGAATTAAGTTTCCGGGAATAGACGTCGCTGGCGCCGTCCAGTTGCCGAACATAATACCCTCTGCGCCGTAGTATCCCGCAATCATCCACACGCTACCAATTAAAATAGCCAATAAATTCATAGCCATATTTTTGCCGTTTTGTCCTTTTAAATCTGAAACGCCGCCGATGACAAAGCCCATAACCCCTCTAATAACAAAGGTATACGGTGCCCAAGCAGCCCACCCAGAAAGAATATCAAACAAGCCCATACCAAAAGCGCCTGCAACGGCACCTCTTTTTTTCCCAAGGAGAATGGCCACGGTGAAAAGGGCTACGTTGCCCATATGAATCAAGCCGCCGTTAACGGCAACAGGGAGCTTTATTTGAATATAGTAAGTCATTACAAAAACAACTGCAACCAAAAGACCCATAAGTGTCAATTCTCGTGTTGCCGAAATAGGTTTTACCACTTTTTCTGATACTGGATTGTTCATGTCCATTTTAAGCACCCCTCAGTAATTGTATTAGTAAAATATGATTTCTAAATACAATTATAGATGATACACTTAAAAAAACAAGCATTTTTAAGGTTTTACAGGTATTGTACCCGTACAATTCAAGTCCACTACTACCCATTTTTGCAAAGCAGAGAAATAAAGCCAAGCTTCTTTCGGTGCTTTCCCCTCAACAATTTGAATCGCTTCACCGTAAAGTTTAAGCTGTTCTCTATGACGCTCTACTGCTATGACTATCTCGGATTCATCTTTTAGGTAGTCCGTTTTAAAATCGATTAAAATGCCACCCTCATCCTCTGACTCCTCAAAATACAGGTCAATAATCCCTTGGATCAACGTCCAGTCTTTCCCGATTTGCTTACGAATGATAAACGGATATTCCTTTTCAACGCGTATCGCATTTTGAATTCGTTGGTACATTTCGGTTTGGGTATAGGCTAAAAGCCAAGCCGATGGTACTGCCTTAGCCAATTCATCGCTTAGAACGGATTTTTGCGTTAATCCCTGTTTCAACTGTTCGACCGCCTGCATATCATATACCATGCCCAAGTTATAGCTCACCAGCTGCAGACATTTATGGAATGCCGTTCCACGCTCCGAAGGACCAATAGCCTCAGTCATAGTTTCCCACTTAGGTCGTGCCAAGTCTTGACTTACATACAACGCTTGAACTTCAACCGATTCGCTCAAACTTTTCAGCGTGCTTACACTCATTTTGCTAGGTAGCTGACCGCCATGTTCTGCGTATGTTCTAGTCATTTTTTGGTGAAGAGCGGTGTGGTCGCTAACTTTAGTTTGCGCAAAGCACTCCGAAAGTATGGTTTCAAGCTCGTTTTCATCCATTTCTTTCACCAATCGCTCAGTAACAATATCACTTACTGAAATGCGCTTTAAGTGCATCTCTGCCTGTGTGCCTTCAAGTCCAGGCACTTTTCGGTTAACCAGTACTTCCTTAAAATCCAAATCTATGGCGTTCTCATCCTCGTCAAAGGCGTACATGCCAAGCCAGTCCAAATAACTCTTTGCCTGCGTCAGATTGAAAGGTTTTACCCCCATTCGCCAGCGTTTATAAGCACTCTCCCAATTGGTTGTGCTGCCTACCAGCCAAAGTTCATTCACCGGTCTTGTCAGTGCGACGTATAAAATACGCATTTCCTCAGAAAGCACTTCGTTGACCATTTGCTTTCTCATGGCAAGCTGTGGGAAGGTATATCTAAAATTTCGTCCCTCCCAATCTACAAATTTAGGGCCTATGCCAAGGTTTTTATGCACCATGACGTCTTCATACGTGTCAGATAAATTAAATCGTTTTCCAAGACCCGCCACAATGACAAGTGGAAACTCAAGCCCCTTGCTTTTGTGGATGCTCATGATGCGAATGGCGTCTTCTTGTTCAGGCATCAATTTTGCCGCTTCCAAATCTCCGCCGCTCTTTTCCATGCGCTCAATGACTTGAATAAAGTGGTACAATCCGCTCTCAGGCTGTCCTTCAAGCGCCCCCGCACGTTCCATGAGAATTCTCAAATTGGCTTGTCGTGCAGGCCCTTCAGGCATTGCGCCACTGTAAGCATAAAAATGAGTCTCGTCTAAAATTTGCCAGAGCCAGTCGTCTAGGCGTTTAAACGTCGCCGTCAGCGTCCATTCATCGAGTCGTTCGCTAAAGGCTTTTAGCTTAGCCGAGGTCGCATCGCTTACATTTTGCATGTAATAATGAATGGCTTCATAGAAACTGCCCTCTTGATTGGCGCTTCGTATGCTTGCCAGTTCTTCCACACTCAGACCCACAACTGGCGATCTGAGCACCGTCATCCACTCCAAATCCCTGCGTCTGTTGTCAATAATTTTCAGAAGACTCAGCACGATGGTGACCTCTAATGCTTCAAAAAAGCTCGTTCCCACATCGACAAATACAGGGATTCCCCATTGGGTGAACACTTCATTGAACGTACTTGCCCACTGTTTGGTGCTTCTTAAAAGGACGACAATGTCCGCATATTCAAGTGGTTTTTCCTTTTGCGTTTTCGGGTTATAAAACGGTCTTCCCAAATGACTTTTGATTTGTCCCGCCACATAATGCGCTTCAATTTCCGCCGTCTTCATATACTGTATTTCTTCTTCCATCTCGCTCTGCTCACCGAGGTCAACAAGGTGCATGCTGACAGACGGACTTTCCATTTCTGGGAAACTCATGCCGTTATACAGATATTGATCTAGGTCATAACTGATTTCTCCCAAATTCTCCGACATGATTCTCGCAAAGAAATCGTTCACAACCGCTAACACCGCACCGCTGGTTCTAAAATTCATAGAAAGGTCGATGCGTCTGTTTTCGTGACCGGCTTCTGTCGGAAAACGCTTTTGCTTGTCGAGGAACAGGCTTGGGTCTGCCAGTCTAAATTTATAAATGCTTTGCTTCACGTCCCCTACCAAGAACACGTTGTTCGTTCGCTTGATGCGCTCAATGAGTGTCTCTTGAACAATGTTGGCGTCTTGGTATTCGTCTAAGAAAATATATTCAAACTGCTCTTGATACAACTGGCAAATCGACGGATTTTCCAATATCTCGAGGGCATAATGTTCTAAATCATTAAAATCGAGCAGATTTTTGTCGAGTTTGATAGCTTGATATTGGTTTTGGTAATCCGCAACCAATTCAGCCAAACGTTCCATTTTCGTAAAGAGAAAACGCAGTTCCTCGGTAATTTCAGAAATGGATTTCGCAAAATATCGGGATTTCAAATCGGCAAGTTTCTTCTTCACTTGGTCTCTGGCACTCTTGACATCTTCCATCAGCATTTCCGAAATTTCCAGCTTCCGATCTTTTTTGATGCTGGTCAGTCTGCTGAAACTCATGGCGTTAATGGCCGCCATCGCTGCTGAATAGCTGATTGTTAGTGCCTCCGAAATGGCTTCAAGGCCTTCTAAGTCGCTATTCAAATTGGCTTCATACTCAGCAGGCCCATCGGCTTCAAGGCATTTTTCGAGCCCTACGTTTGAAAGGTGAATCAGTCCCTCAAATTCAATGCTCACATAATGCATCAGCGCTTTCGCCGCAGGACTCTCGTCAAAGTCTTCATCGTTTAAATTAAGGGCTTTGACCGCTTCATGGAGCCAATCGAGCGGCTTGGGCTGAGACTGGATAAACCCGTGAATGCGCTGTACCAAACTGACAAGCTTGTCGTCTGAGCGATTGCCGCCGTAACTCTCTGTCAGGTAGGTAAAATCAGGATCTTCGGCGCTGTATGCCGCTTCCATGGCAAGTCCGAGCGCTTCAAGCTTCATCAGTTCCATCGTGCTGACCTCTCCAATTTTAAAGGATGGATCGAGCCCGATTTCAATAAAATGCTTTCGGACAATATCGTTACAAAAGGCGTGAAGCGTCATAATATAAGCTCTGCCAATTCGATGGATTTGTTTTCTGATAAATGGCGCCTGTTCAGGGTATTTGCCTAATGCTTCAGTCAGGGCTTTTAAAATGCGATCTCGCATCTCGCCCGCAGCCGCATTTGAGAAAGTAACAATCAGCAGTTGGTCGATTCCAATATGGTCTCTTAACACCAGTTGAATGATGCGCTCTACGAGTACCGCCGTCTTTCCCGAACCCGCCGCTGCTGAAACAAGTAGGTTGCAATGCCTAGCTTCAATGGCTTCATTTTGCTGTTTAGTCCATTTTGACATTTGAAACCACCTCTTCTTTCTGGTCTTCTTTATGCTCTTCGCTACCATTTGAATTCTGCTTCACAACTATTTTTTCTTCCAATTTTTCAATCAAATCGTCGCGTTCCAACCGATTTAAATTTCTGTAGGCATTGTCTTTGAGGCTGAGGTCAAATTGGCAAACGCCTTTGTAATCACATCGGTTGCAGGCAATGTCCGTCCCACATCGATAAGGCGACACGGCCACCTGTCCTGCGACCATTTCCTCGCACACTTCAGAAATGCCTGTTCTAACGTGTTCGAGCAAAGCATTAAAATGGGCATTAGAGAGGTAGGACGCATAACGACCTGGCTCGCCCTCTTTTTTGACGTCAAACGGAATGATTTCTGACTTGCTGCCATCTTCTTTGAGGTCTTCGTCCATAAACGAAGCCACATGCCGATCGCCCACCACCAGTCCATCCATCTTGAGGAGCTTGTTGATTGCCGCTTCAATGTCTTCTGCGTTCAAATCCTGCGACTCTACCATTGGGTCGTCTATTTTAAAATAGAACACGCCCGCAGGATAGACAGGATCATCTAGTTTGAATGCTTCTGAGGATGACATGACTGCATCCATATAGACCATCAACTGTATTTGAAGGCCGTTGAATACATCGCCTAAATGGTATTTTTTAAAGCCAGATTTATAATCGATGACTTTCACGTATCGACTTTGTCCGCTGTCATAAACATCCACACGGTCAATTCGGCCTTCGAGATAAACCCGCTGACCGTTGCTGAGTTCTATGCAAATCGGCGGAATAGCGCCTGCTTCCATGCCAAACGCCACTTCAAATGCGCTTGGACTGAACACGCCTTTTCCCAAATGAGAGAGCATGAGCTTTGCCGCCCTTTTGCCTGTTCGTTTGAGTTTATTGACCATATAGGCACTTCTCGCATCTGAACGAAAGACTTCATACTGCGCGTTTGCGACGGTTTGATCGACAATTCGGTCCATCATGCTTGCCACAGAGTCGTCGGATAATAATTTCCCTTGATTTGGGTCTTTTAAAAGTGCTTCCACTGCAAAATGCTCCACTGACTGGTGGAATAGATTCCCCATATCTGGAAGTGACAATTCAAAGACTCTTTGTTTTTTAGGTCTTAGCCCAAATCTTACAAAATGAGAAAATGGACAGGCATTGAAAGCTTCTAAACGGGTGACACTTGCTCTTATGTCTTGTCCGTAGAGTTTTTTTGCCACTGCGCGGCTGATCGGCTTGGGCTGATTTTTGTGGTAAAGACTCTGTGCAATTCGCAGTGCAGACTCCTGATAAGGTTCTGTTTTTGCCATATAATCAAAGCGCTCTAACCAAAATGGATCTTCCGGATAGCCTGCAACCATTTTTCTGAGCCCTTCGGCGGTATAAGCCACCAAATTGTTCGGGTGCGCATCCGCCAGTTCTTTTTGAAGGGATGTGCCTGTGATGTAGTCTGGTTTATAATGGGGGAAGATTTGTTTAAGCCTGTCCCAATACATGGACGGTCTTAGCGGTTTACCCACTGTATCTGAAAGACAGCAGCTGATGCAGAGCTTTTTGTCTGCCTTCGTAAGTGCCTGATAGAGAAGGAACAATTCATTCTTAAGCATCAATTCTCCATCGGATTTAAGCGGCAGGCCTAGGTTTCTGAGCCTTACTTTTTCCTCATCTGCCAAAATGCCGCTGCCGTCTTGAATAGAAGGCACCCAGCCGTCGTTGAATCCTAGGAAAAAGACATATGGCACCGATTTGCTTCTGAAATGATCTACGCTCCCGACCAAAACTCGGTCATAATTGGGTGGTAAAACGCCAATTTCCTTAAGTGAAAAAGCAATGTTAAGCAGCTCTCCATAGGTTTTGAGGTTCATCGTTTCCTCGCCGCTGACGACGCTTAATTGCTCAAACACGCTCACAACGCCTTTCCACGACTGAACCAAGTCGTTCACAGCGTCGTAATCGTTAATGACAGCCATTTCAGAAACCAAACTTTGATAATGTTCCCCAATTCCAACTTCCGAGTTTTCTAAATGGTTCCAAAGGCATTTGGTATAGGCGTTTACCGTTTTACAGGCTTTAAGCTCTTTTTCAATGTCTAATAAAAAAGTGACAATATCGATTCTAATGGCTTCAAGCTCTGGGTCTGGAATGACTTGTTGCCACTTGCGACCTCTGAGTCCTCGCTCAATGGCATAAACTTCTAGACGGTCCACGTCGGCTTTATCATAGCCCAGAATACCGCTTTTAAGCGCTCTCATTAAGGGTTCCAATTTCCAAGACCCTTTAAAGAGCTCCAAGAGCGAACGGATGTAAGTGACCAAAGGACTGTGCGTCAATTGGCGCCGTTCGTCGATGAAAATGGGAATCTCTGAGCTTTTCATCATTCTTTTTAAAATGGGCTCATAGACGTTTCCCTTTTGGTGAAGAATCACGATGTCCGAATAAGCAGCGCCTTCGTCAAGTACCAATTTTCTAATTTCGCCCGTGACCCAAGCCACTTCTTGAAGCGGCGATTCGCACTGAATCAACTTGAGTCCCTCGTCTTGCCCTTCATAATTTTCGCAGGGAAAATGGAAAAGGTTGGACTCTAGGTGCAGGAGAACAGGCGCTTTCACCAGATAGCTCGTGTCATTGAATGTGCGTTTGGTTTCTTTGATGCCAGCCGCTTCAAAACCGCTATGCATGTTTTGAAAGGCGTCGTTAGGCGCCCAGAATATTTCGTCAGGTTCTTTTTCAAGAGGATCAAAAGTGAGTGCGACGGTCAATGACGCGGCGTGTTTTCCAAAGGACTGGAGAATCTTTTGCTCCAGACCGTTGAAAAAATAAAAACCGTCAATCCATATATGTGCGTCTTTAAGGCGCTCTGACTCTAACACGGCCTCTGCCATGAGGTCATAGAGGTCTTCCTCTTCTACAAAATTGCCTTTCATGCGCTCCAAACAAGCACCATAAATCAGTGCCGTATCTTTCAGCTTTGCTTTGGTTGTGGCGCTGATGTTCTCTTCATAATCTAGCAATGACTCAGGCGATATGCCACCTTGCTTTAACTCGGATAAAAACTTTGAAAACATTTGTATGAAACCTGCACGCTCATGAACTTTTGAAAAAACGTTTAAAGATTTTTGAGAATCTAAAAACACTTTCTTAACCAATACCGCCTTCCCGACAGCATCCATCTTTTCACCCTTAGGAATGCCCGTTTCTTCGAGCACTTGATGAATCAATCGACTGAAGCTCGTTACCGTAACGCCTGCAAAACCGCCAGTTGCCGCCAGTTCCTGCTCCGCTTCGAAAATAAAATTTTCTTCTTTGGATAAGGTTTGCTCGGCCTGCAAGGTGAATTGTTCGGGCACTATTAAAAAACCTTTAGAACCTTTTTTCGATTCGCAGAGGGCTTTGATTTCCTGATAAATTTGATGGGTTTTCCCCGTACCACTCCGTCCAATGAAATAGCGAACTACGTGTGCCATATGAAAAACCTCCTAATTGTGCTATAATTTTTTTGAATGATTGATAAAATTGTATCATATATTTAGAAGCAAAATGATGCATTTACAGGTTGTTATTTTTTCAATGCTTATTTAATAAAGGAGAGAACTCAGATGATCAAATCGATTAAAGTCAATTTAGAACTTATGGAAATGTTACTTTATTATTGGAAAGCTACAAGTGAAAAAGAAAAAGTGGGCGAGAAGTATATTTACTCTATCGTAGAAAATTCACATATGAAACCGCTTTATTCAGATATTTTTACGCCTGAACAAGCAAGACAAACCCTCAGTGCTATTTCCAATCGTGAAATCTTCAAGCCAGGCAGCCGTGCTGCAGGCCGTTTTTGGAACAATCACATGTGGATGATGGAAGACCTTGGCATCACAGAAGCCATGATGAAGCCAATCAAACAGCTGAATCTTGACCACCTTGTCGAGAATGCAAATTTCAACCATTATAATGGTCCTTTGGAAGTTATTTTTGTTCCTGGCCACCTTGAAACCATCTACCAAAATGAAAATCAACTCTACATCAACTTCTTTAAATTGATGGTCAATCTGGAAGATGGTTCTGTGACCATTGAAGACAAACCTTTGATTACATTTATTGAGGACTTCTGCGCTTAAGCGTCCGCCAGTTGCTTTTCTTTCCAAGCAATCCGACAACCGTTCCAAACATGGCAAGAAGCGCCGTGTAGAGCCCAATGTGAACTGCCATATCGAGGAAGAACTGCTCTTCTAATAGGACAATCATCCGATCGGTGGCTGGGTCTAATAACCACAAGTCATTTGTGAAAAACAGTTCATGGAACTTGGTAAAAACAGCTGTGAAATCTTGGCTGGCTAAAATGCCAATGACAAGGACAAACACCATCATGAAAGCGCCCGAAATTGCCAAACCGTCTATTAGCACCTGGCGCTGCTTTAACGCATACCTACCGAGTAGATAGAGGGTGAGAATAAGAACGAGCGCGCCTTTTAAAACACGGTCATTTAAGACAAATAAACTTCTGACATCCACCATATGCGCACGCTCTTTGTCATTAAAGAAGTCTATTTTTTTTCCGTCAATTGTTACAGGCACAGAAAACGTTTCTGTTTTGAGGCCTACATAATCGATTAGCTGCTTCTCAACGGCATTAAAATCTGCCTCATTTAAGCCAACTTTTGCACGCGAATCCAAAGCTTTAAAGGACTTATCAAAAGAACTTTTGTCCGTAGCGCCGTATTGTATGGCCGCCGATAAGTATATCAAATTCAAACTTAACGCAATAAAGAGGACTAAGAGTAATCTTAGTCCTCTATTTATATTTTTGGTCTGTTTCTGAGCCAATGTATTTCCCATAATATTTTTACTTCTCCTTGCATATGCAATCTGTTTTTGCTAAAAATAATTGGTTCTTAAAGTTTTTTCAGATATTCAAGCACTTCAAACGGATCTTGCTCGGCTTTTACAGCTCTAAGCGAATGGATCAACTCACCCTGTTCATTAAAAATAAACGTTGATCGAATGACGCCAATCACATCTTTGCCATACATCTTTTTAGGCTTTAACACTTGAAAAGCCTCATGATAAAGTTTATCTTTATCACTGAGCAAAAGGAAATTCAAAGCTTCTTTTTCAATAAATCCAGAGTGGCTCTTGACACCATCTCTGCTTATTCCTAATATAACGGTGTTTAAAGACTTAAACTCATCTTGAAGATCTCTATAGCCCTGAGCTTGCAAGGTGCAACCAGAAGTCTTATCTTTTGGGTAAAAATACAAGACTATTTTTTTGCCAATAAAATCTGAAAGTGTGTAACTTTTACCATCATTGGCTGGCAAAGCCGTCTGTAATATGTTTAAATCAATCAATTCCATTAGTTTGCCCTCCTATCTTGAAAGCAACTTCTCCGCCATTGGCGCTCTGAGTCTATGCGCAGTTGGGAATCCTGATCCTAAAAGCGGTCTGCAATAGTACTTAAACGCATCCGTAATGCCGTTTCCTTTTGCATTGATAAACTCAGCAGGCATGACCCTTGTTTTGGCAGCAATCAAATCCATCGCTTCAAGTTGATAATCTACCGAATAAAATCCTGTTCGTTTAATGGTAATCGATCCGTCAACTTTATTCCAAATGCCATATTGAGCGGCTTTTTCACCAACTTCTCGGGCTTCCTGCTGGTCAATATCTGAAACACAGCCGATAAAAGAGCGTTGCAAGTAGCCAAAAGTATCTGCTCTGACACGCTTTATTCCGAGTTTTTCACGAACCAAGTCGGACAATAAATCTCCAAGCGCACCGCTCCCTGAGAGCTGGATATTGCCGTGAGCATCCACTTCTTTGCAAGTGCCTAAAGTTGCCGCAATAGAAACGTCGTTGGCATCGACAATGCCCTCTGACACCGCAATAACACACCGTCCTAATCGATCGTATACCTCTTTGACGTCCAGTAAAAACTGCTCGGTATCAAATGTGCGTTCAGGTAAATACACAAGGTGTGGGCCATCGTCAGGATACTTTTGAGCCATAACGGACGCCGCCGCTAAAAACCCAGAATGTCTGCCCATTACGACCCCAATAAAGACCCCTTCAAGTGCCATATTGTCTAAATTTACACCCGTAAAACCTTGCGCCACAAATCTTGCAGCAGAACCATAACCTGGCGTGTGATCGTTCAGAAGAAGATCATTGTCAATGGTTTTAGGAATGTGTATGCTTCTGAGTTCATAATTTGCCTCTCTTGCCTGCTCGCTGACAATTTTCAGCGTACCACAAGAATCATTGCCGCCAATATAAAAGAAATAGCGAATGTCGTGCGCTTTCATGACGTGGAACATCTCACGACAGGCATTTATATCTGGCTTGGAGCGGGTTGAAAGTAATGCTGAAGAGGGTGTCATCGCAACTTGTTCAAGATTATTGGTTGTTTCTCTGGTCAGGTCTAAAAAATCTTCGTTGACAATGCCGTCAACACCTCTTAATGCGCCATAAACCTTTGTAATCTGAGAAAATTTTCTACTTTCAAGTACTGCGCCTACGAGTGATTGATTAATAACCGCCGTTGGACCGCCTGCTTGTGCTACCAATACCTTTCCTCTTAATTCCATGTGAAAACCCCTCCTGAAAGCATTTTAGAGTTATATACCCTTTCAAAGAGAGGTTACACATTTATTTTATATTTGTAAATTGTTTATAATTTATAAATCGCCTCATACTTCTCTTTTAGGTAATTGACATAGTACTTAGGATTGAATGTTTCACCCGTCGCACGCACGATTAATTCATCTGGCGTGTAGACCATGCCATGCAAATGTATCTTTTCGCCAAGCCACTGATGAAGGTTCTCCAAATTGCCCTGCTCTAACTCGGCAAAGACAGGAATGTCCTTTTTCATATAGTGAAGCAGTTGCGCTGCATAGGCATTTCCAAGGGCGTAAGAAGGGAAATAGCCAACCAAGCCCGCTGGCCAATGAACATCTTGAAGAACCCCTAAACTATGGGTCGGCGGCTCAATTCCAAGGTATTCTAACATTTTTTCATTCCACACTTTTGACAAATCGTCTATGGCAATTGTATTTTCAATCAGTGCTTTTTCCATTTCATAACGCACCATAACATGGAGCGGATAAGTCAATTCATCTGCCTCTATGCGAATAAGTGAAGACTCAACGGTATTGATTGACCGATGGAAACTTTCTAAACTTACGCCCTCTAAAGCCTCACCATAAAGCTTTTGGAGTTCAGGATAAAGCGGGATCCAAAATTCAAGACTTCTGCCAAATACATTTTCATACATTCTAGACTGAGATTCATGGAAAGCGGCTGATGCGCCATTTCTTAGACCTCTGTCCTCTAACGTTTCATCTTGTTGCTGCTCATAAATGCCGTGTCCACCTTCATGTGCTGTGCTAAAAATAGCAGAAGCGAAGTCATTGAGCATGTAGTGCGTCGTAATTCGAACGTCACTTTGAGTCAATCCATTTGTAAAAGGATGTTCACTTTCTGCTAAAAAACCTCTTTCTAAATCATATTTCATATGTTCGAGCAACTTTCTCGAAAACTGATCTTGGGCGTCTTTAGGAACCATTTTATGAATGAAATCAAATTTTTCAGGATTTTTAGTTTTTGCTTCATTAATTTTCTTTAATAATGGCACAATTTCTTCTCTCAATTCTTTGAAAAAGAGATCTAATTTTTCAACGGTCATGCCTGGCTCAAAATCTTCTAACAAAGCATTATAAGGGTGTCCTTCATAACCGTAGTAATCTGCAAATCTTCTTTGATAAGCAAATACCTGTTCAAAATAAGGCTTAAAACCATCAAAATCGTTTTTATCTTTGGCATCTTCCCAAGCCATTTCTGACTTCCCTAAAAACTCAACATAAGCCGTATATTCATCTTTCGGAATTTTTTCCATTCTTTCAATCGTTTTTTTCCATTCTCTAACCATTGCAAGGTCGCGAACATCTTCAATTTTATCCATCACTCCAGCTGCTTCAAATACAACTTTTCTGAATTCTGGATCAGTGATGATTTTATAACTTTCACCCGCTAAAATACCTGCATATTGATATTTTTTGTCAAAACCTTTTTTAGGTGATTTTGTCGCTGAAGAATCCCAACCGATTAAGCCACCAACATAATTATAGGCATTTAGTCGGATTGTTTGTTCTTTAATGTAATCTAATTGCTCTGTAATTGTCATTTTTAAGCCTCCTAAAATTTAAAATGATTTAACAGTGACCATCGAACGATCAATATCTTCAAGGCAACTGGCACCCGTCATTCTCATTGCTTCTCTTAACTGTGCGCCAATTTTTTCGGTATATAGCTGAACCCCTTCTGCTCCGCCGCCATATACTGAAATGGCGTAAGGGCGTCCAATGAGCACAGCATCCGCGCCTAAGGCTAATGCTTTAAATACATCCAATCCACTTCTAAACCCGCCATCGACAAAAATAATCATTTGATCGCCAACCGTCTTTGCAATTTTTTCTAACACCGAAATACCCGAGGGGGTCTCATCAAGCACTCTGCCACCATGGTTAGAAACAATGATGCCCGTAGCACCTGCTTCTAATGCTTTTACAGCGCCGCTAACGGTCATGATCCCTTTTATGATAAGTGGCAGCTCTACCGCTTTTACAATTTCTTGTATCTGCGCTACCGATAATGGCGAAACAGGTTTTCCTTGCGCTGCCAAAATACTAAGGCCTGCAGCATCAATATCCATTGCAATCGCAAGCGCACCTGCGTTTTTAGCGAGCAGTCCCTTTTCGATGATTTCTGGAATACTCCAAGGTTTTATTGTAGGAATACCGATGCCACCCACACTTCGAATGGCTTCAACAGCGCCTAAATACACCTCATCCTTAACACCGTCTCCCGTGAAACCTAGAATGCCAGCTTGCTGACAACCCTCTACAATAGCTTGTGAATACGTCAAGTCATTGTAAACGTCACCATAATGTATATTCACACCACCAATCGGCGCCGCAAAAAAAGGATATGCCATGTTTTGTCCAAACAATTCCCAACTTGTATCTATCGTTTCATCTTGATAAAGCGTGTCCATTTCAAGCTCGATTTTTCTTAAATCATTGTAATTTCTTGTAAATCCTAACCCTAACCCCTTTCCACCAGGTCCTGGAATGAGACCCTTACAAGCATTTCCATTGCAGATTGGGCATACCTTGCAAAGCGAACCCATATTCTGTTTGGCTTCTCTTAAAACGTCTGAATAATTCATATAAACGTTCACCTACCTCTCTTTTTATTATATCATATAAATTAAATTCGATACTTTTATATCTCAGAATGTGACATTTTCAAGGCTATGATTTCCTTTTAGTATATGATATACTAATTGGTATATGTCACGCAAAGTTTTATTAAAATTTGCATAGCAAAAGCTTTACGAAAGGGTGAATATTATGTCTTTATTTCAAGAATGGGAAAAACGTGCTGCTAGTGAAATGAGCCAGAACGAGTACCAAGCTTTCTGGAAAGAGTACTTATTAAAAGAACAAACTAACTATGAAGTGATTCTCGAATCGAAAAACAACCGTTTGGATGGTTCGATTGAAACTTTGGCTGAAACCTTTAAAATGGATGCAGTCACTTTCATCGGCTTCTTAGATGGTCTCAATACAAGTCTTGAGACTGAACTCGATTTAACAACGCTTGAATTAAACAGTGTTCTCAGCTCAGAAATTAACTGGGAAAAACTTTACTTCAACATGTTAGATGCAAAAGCTGAATGGCTTTATAACCTCGAAGCTTGGAGTGGTATCTTAACAGACGCTCGTAGACTCGAAATTAAAAAAGAATACAACATCACTAAGACAGTTGTCAAAGGTGATAAAATCGGCAGAAATGATCCGTGTCCTTGTGGCAGCGGCAAGAAATACAAAAAATGTTGCGCAAACTTGGAAGAGGCTTAGGCTTTTACCTACGAGTTCAACAAAAAACAAAAGCGTAAAAAGGAGGTCAAGTGACTTCTTTTTTACGCTTTTTTATGCTCATATTTTATAAACTAGATTCAATTTTCGCTTTTACAAGTTCCGCTAAAGCCGTTGTATCCATTTCAGCGTAACCTTCTGGTAAAATAGCTGGGTGAACCGTCACCAGAATCTCAGAAGGTCGTATCGCAAGGCTTCCCTTTTGCATCATGTTAATAGAGCCACTGATGGTTACAGGAACAATCGGTGCAACCGCCTTAGTGCCTAACTTGAGTGCACCAGGCTTAAACTCTAGCAAATGCCCATCTAGACTTCTTGTCCCTTCTGGGAAAATAACCATCGAATAGCCTGCTTTAATGTAGCGGATGCCTTCATTGATTGCAGCAGCCGATTGTCTCAAATTATCTCTGTTCATAAACACACAATGGCTGTGTTTCATCCACCGATTAACCAAAGGCATTTTTTCTATGCTGTCCTTAGCAATAAAGCCTTTGCTGCCTGGTAAATGACCTAGCAAAATAGGAATGTCAAAGTTTCCTTGGTGATTGGATACATATAATACCGGACGGTCTAAAATAAGATTTTCCTCTCCGACGACGGTGACCTTACAACCCGCTACTTTAAGCAAGTTCAGTGCCCACCTTTGAATTTCTGGCGCTACTAAAGCATCTCTTTCTTCTATCTTATTCTCCGCTAGCAAACGATCTACTTTTTTAAGTCTAAAGATAGCGCTCACCTGATACAACCAAAAATAAATGAACCAAACCAGTGATCTAAACATTATCGCAGTCCCCTCCTGTCTATGACAGTTGCTTTCAATAAGCGAATCTGCCATCTCAAAAGCATTATATACAATTCTGCCCTTTCACTCAAGAAAAAAGGACCATCTAAGGGTCCTTAACACAAATCATTTTTATGTAATGATTCTTTTTTTTATTTTAAAGTTTCAATCCATGTATTAATTGCCTTTTCATCATAAAACATCAAAAATCTGCGATTGGTCAAATGTGCCGCGGATTCAATCGCTGCTTTTTGAACATTTGTAGCATTATAAATAGCTGAAGCACCTACATAAGGTTTATTAATTTCGCAAATTTTAGAAAAATGTTGAATAATTTGGTGGTCAAAGTTGACCTTTGAAATATTGCTCACCACAATAATATCTTTCTCACCTCTATCTTTAATGATGTCATGGGAATGATTAAGAAATTTCATTACTTCCAAATGTTCTAAATTCGAAAAATCTTGCTTCAATATGGTCTTTCCATCAACTTCTATCCATTCAAAACGATTCATAATATCCCTCCTTACCTCTAAAAAGTTTTTTCGTGTACATAATCTATATATATCTTTTTAATGACATTCTAAACAGTTAATTTTGTCGAAATTTGTCATTTAACCATTTTGTAATCCCTTTGGTTCTTTAACCTGATCCAAGTAGCCGCACTTCGCCTTTCTGTGTTAGAATAGATGTAGTTATTCATTACCATATAAATGAGAATATGAGGACACATTATGTTTATTATGCAAATAGATCAGCTCAAAAAGAGCTATGGCGAGAGACAACTCTTTAACGAAGTCAGTTTTAGCATTCACGAGGGTGATAAAATCGGCTTGATCGGCGTCAATGGCACGGGGAAAACATCTTTGCTTAAAGCACTTGCAGGCATTGAACCAGCCGATGCAGGACAAGTGGTGATTCCAAAAGGGGTTAAAGTTTCCTACCTTTCGCAAAATCCTGAATACCGCGCAGAACAAACCATTCTTGAAACTATTTTTGATGGCAGCTCACCGCTCCTAAGCTTAATTCGCGACTATGAGGCTTCCCTCGAAAAACTCGAACATAACCCAACAGATGAAAAATGCCAACGCAGCACGCAAGCTTTGCAAAACCGAATGGATGCCATTCAGGCTTGGGAAGTTGAAAGTCAAATCAAGTCCATTTTGACACAGCTCAACATTCATGAATTTGACAAGCCGATGGGACAGCTTTCTGGCGGACAAAAGAAACGTGTCGCACTCGCAGAAGCCCTGATCTCAGACAGTCAATTACTGATTCTAGATGAGCCTACCAACCACATGGACAGCCAAACGGTCGAATGGCTTGAAGGTGTCTTAAAACAACGCAAAGGCGCGCTGCTCATCGTGACACATGACCGTTATTTCCTTGACCGTGTCGTGAACAAGACCATCGAACTCGATCAAGGTCGCTTGTTTACTTACACAGGCAGTTATTCTTGGTTTGTCGAACAAAAAGCGCTCAGACAAGAATTAGAAAATGCGACCGCAAGGAAGCAACAGAATTTATACAAAAGGGAACTCGATTGGATTCGTGCAGGTGCTCAAGCTAGGTCTACCAAACAAAAAGCACGTATTGACCGATTCGGCGCATTAAAAGATCAAATGGGCTCGGATTCAAACGCTGATAAAATGGAAGTTTCTGTGGCACATAGCCGATTGGGGTCAAAAATTATCGAAATGACCAATGTTTGCAAGTCTTTTGACGACTTACTCATTATCAAAGACTTTACTTACACCATGGTTAAAAGCGATCGAATCGGCATCGTCGGCCCTAGCGGGATTGGTAAAACGACGCTGCTCAAACTCATGCTAAAAGAAATTCCGCAGGATTCTGGCGAAATCGATCACGGCATCACTGTCAATGTGGGCTACTTTTCTCAAGATGCAGAACTTTTGCCTGCTGAAAAACGTGCCATTGACTGGATTCGCGAAACCGCTGAATTCGTGACAACAGGCGACGGCATAAAAATCAGTGCCTCTCAAATGATGGAACGTTTCCTATTTGACAGTCATTTGCAGTATACGTACATCGGTCGTCTTTCTGGCGGCGAGCGCAGAAGACTCTATCTGCTCCAAGTGCTCATGACTTCCCCAAATGTTCTCATTCTAGATGAGCCGACGAACGATTTGGACATTGATACTTTGAAAGTTTTAGAAGATTACTTAGATGATTTCCAAGGCGCCGTTGTGGTTATCTCCCATGACAGGTATTTCTTAGACCGCACCTGCGAACGTATTTGGTCATTTGAACAACAAGGTCAAGTCTATGTCCATACGGGTAATTACACCGAGTATTTGGAACATATTAAAGATCCATTATACAATTTGAGCGATAGTGAGTTGAGCGCAATTGCTTTGGGAAAAACGCTGACAAAAACATCTTCAAGCACCAATGCGAAAAGCAGCACTCAAAATACAGCCGTAAAAGCCTCAGCCACTTTTGGCGATGCCACCGCAGATGACACTCGTCAAAAGTTGACGTTTAAAGAACAGCACGAACTCAAAACCATTGACTTTGAAGTGGAGACACTTGAAGTCGAACTTCAAGAAATCGAAACTCAAATGGAAAAAGCAGCTACAAATTTTGAACAGTTGGCACTTTTGAGTCAAAAAAAAGAAGCCGTTGAAGAACGGCTTCTAGAGAAAATGGATCGTCAAGAATATTTGCATCGCTTTGATGCCTAAACTTTTTGTGTGGAGCCGCCTACGGGCGGTTTTGCTATTTCTATATTTAACGCTCTTGTCACACTGAGCAAATTTAACGTAATCTGTTCTTTATACTGAACATACTCTTGATACACAATGGTATCCACAAAGCACTTCATTACAAAACTTAGCCCATGCGGGCTAAACTGATCTAATTTGACCACAATGCCTTCTTCTCTAACAAAGGTCTGCTCTTTTAAGTAGCTTTCCATTTCCTTCTGAAGTGCCTCTATTTGCTCCAATTGCGTTTTGAATTCCAGCACAAGCACAATTTCTACGCGTCTGAAGCCACGACGTGTAAAATTTGTAATCGGACTTTTTGACATGGTGCTATTGGGAATGTAAACAATTTCCTGAGTGATGGTACGAATCCTTGTGCTTCTAAAAGTAAGTTCTTCAACTTGCCCTTCAATCCCTTCGCATAAAATCCAATCACCTAGATCGTAAGGCCGATCCACGACGATTGCAGCTCCAGCAATCATATTGCCTAAAGTGTCCTGCGCTGCCATCGCTACAGCCAATCCTGCAATGCCTAGACCTGCAATAAATCCATTAACGTCAAAAAATTCGCTCGCCGCCATGCCCACAGCCAAAACGACGACTAAGGCTCTCACTACTTTTGAAATCATATTTTTGAAAAGTTCGCTCGTATTTAGGTTCAATTTACCGTCCAATTTGATGAGCATATTGCCGTAGAGGTCGCCTAAATTATAGAAACCTACCGCAACGCAAATCACGGTGATTGATTTCATCAACCGCTCTGGGGTATCCCCTGAGTAGAGTCTCATTATTGGATAATGAACACTTAAATATTGATAAGCGATATAAGCGCCAATAAAGCTGATTAATGCAGCAGTCGGCTTTTCAAAGCCCCTTGCAGCCGCTTCAAATTGGTCGCTAGGCATTTTTCTCGCAAAATGTCTCACCAATCTAAACAAAGTTTTTTCGATCATTTTTCGAAAGAGATAAAAGAAACCTAAAATCAAAAACGCAATTAAGAGGTCTTGCCACTTTAGTGTAAAGTGGCTTGCCCAATTGCTATAAAGTGTGTTTAGCTCCACACGATTCACTCCTTATCAAAGCTTGGATTGTATAGCTTTCTATAATCAAGAACAGGAACGTTCTCTGTAAATTTGCCTGGTTCAATGCCTTCAAGTGCTTTCGACATGTCATACATGCGCGCGTCCATCATATCAAGGTAATGAAGAATTTCACCTTCAGGCATCATCGGTTTTTTAGGACTCCCGAAATTAGGTTCATAGTGGTGAGATAAAATCATGTGTTGAATCAAGCTGCTGATTTCTTGGCTAATGCCCAGTTTTTCCCCAACCACTTGAATTTTTCGAATGCCCATGATGATATGGCCTAGAATTTGCCCTTCGAATGAATATTCGCTGACAACGCCCATTTCATCTGAAACCATTTCATTTATTTTTTCGATATCATGCAAAATGACACCTGCATATAACAGATCCGTATTCAAATTCGTATAGACCTGCGAGAGCACCTCAGCCGTTCGAAGCATTCTTAAAATATGGTACATTAATCCTGAACGAATGGCATGATGGTTCTTTTTGGCCGCAGGATAGAACATCAATTTTGCTTCATATTCTTCAATCAGCGTATTGACCAAAAGTTTGATTTCTGGGTGCTTAATTTGATTCACGTAACCCATAATTTCACTGAACATTTCCATTTTATCTATAGGTGCAGATTGCACCAAATCTTCTAGTTTAACTTGATCTTCTGGCTCTAATGGTCGAATTTTAACCACCTTGAATTGAAGCGTGTTTTGCCAGCTCGTCACGGTACCTCTTATTTTAGCCACGTCCCCAGCTTTGAACATGGTTACCATAGCATCATCTATATCCCAAATTTTAGCATTTATTTCGCTTGTTTTATCTGTTAAAATCAAATCTAAATATTTTTTGTTGTTTCCAGATGTCTTTAAATTAATCCCTTTGATTAAGTAAAATCCTTGAATATCGTCGCCTGCTACAAATTCATTAATCCATTTTTCAATCATATTTTTC
>JAYVIR010000126.1:0-26514 GCA_043770095.1 Eubacteriales bacterium | reverse complement strand
ATGAATGCATATGCAGTTGCTGTTCAAGAATCTTACCGATTCTTTAGCTTTGGCGATGCGATGCTGATTTTAAAATAGGAGGAATTATGGCTATACGTTTTGAATTAATTAAAGAATGCAAACAATCAGGTGCTCGACTCGGAAAACTTCACACCCCGCATGGTGTTATTGATACACCTATCTTCATGCCCGTAGGCACTCAAGCGACCGTAAAAGCAATGACACCTGAAGAACTTAAAGACATTGAAGCGCAAATAATCCTCTCTAACACATACCACCTGTATTTAAGACCAGGCCACGAACTCGTTGCAAAAGCAGGCGGTCTTCATAAATTTATGAACTGGGATCGACCTATTCTTACAGACAGCGGTGGTTTTCAAGTCTTTAGCTTAGGCGATTTAAGAAAAATTACTGAAGATGGCGTAGAATTCCGTTCGCATTTGGATGGCAGCAAGCATTTTTTAAGCCCAGAAAAAGTCATGGAAATTGAAAATGCACTTGGTGCAGATATCATCATGGCATTTGATGAATGTGCGCCATATCCTGCTGATCACAAGTACGTAAAAAATTCATTGGAACGTACGACAAGATGGGCAAAAAGATGTAAAGATGCTCATACAAACACTGACATGCAAGCTTTATTCGGCATCGTCCAAGGTGGCATGTACAGAGATTTAAGAGAACAAAGTGCTGCTGAAATAGTGGCTCTAGATTTCCCTGGTTATGCAGTAGGCGGACTTTCTGTCGGCGAACCTAAGCCACTCATGTATGAAGTACTCGAGTACACAATTCCATTACTTCCTAAGGACAAGCCAAGATACCTTATGGGTGTTGGCAGTCCCGATGATCTTCTTGAAGGCGTACTAAGAGGCGTTGATATGTTTGACTGCGTGCTTCCGACAAGAATTGCGCGTAACGGCACTGCAATGACTTCAATTGGTAAAGTCGTTATTAAAAATGCTAAGTATTTTGATGATATGACGCCGCTTGATCCTAATTGCGATTGTTATACTTGCAGAAACTATTCAAGAGCCTATTTAAGACATCTTTACAAAGCCGATGAAATCTTATCTTCTAGACTCATGAGCTATCATAACTTACATTTCTTGATTAATATGATGACAGAAGCTAGACAAGCCATTATGGATGATCGTTTCCTTGATTTTAAAAAGGATTTCTTTAATAAATATGGTTATTTAGAAGCTTAGCATTCGTTCGAATTTCAGCTTTTAGTCAGCCAAAAGCTTTACAAATAAAGGTTCTATGGTATAATGAATTGAAATCTATTGACATGATAGGAGGGAATAAGATGAAACATATTAAGACATTAAATACTGGTTCACTCAAAGAAAGCGCATCACACGGCGGTTGTGGCGAGTGTCAAACTTCTTGCCAATCTGCTTGCAAAACTTCTTGTACTGTTGGTAACCAATCGTGCGAAAATAAATAATATCATTAGGTGAAGCAGCGTAATAGCTGCTTTTTCTTGTGTTAAGACACACCGTTTTTTTAAGAATATAGAAAAATATTTTTATATTCTGGTTGTATAGAGTCGGAGGTTATTATGATTCATAAGTTTAAACAAGGCGATTTATTTATTGTTATGGATGTCAACGGTGGCGCAATACACGTAATAGATGAGTTAATCTACGACGTGTTAGACGAATATCCTGAAAATCCTAGGGCAGAAGTCGTTCAAAAATTAAGTGCCAAATATAACGAAGCAGAAATCATTGAAGCAATGAACGAACTAGATGAACTGACATTGTCTGGACAATTAGAAACAACGGATCAATATATTAATGATCTTCATTTCAATCAAAAGAAGCCTGTTATTAAAGCGATGTGTCTACACGTAGCCCATGACTGCAATATCAGATGCAAGTATTGTTTTGCCTCTCAAGGCGATTTTAAAGGCGATCGTGCGCTTATGCCTCTTGAAATTGGAAAACAAGCGTTTGACCTCCTTGTGAGTCACTCAGGAAACAGAAGAAATCTAGAAGTTGACTTTTTCGGCGGAGAGCCATTAATGAACTGGGATGTTGTAACAGCCCTCGTTGATTACGGTAGAAGCCTTGAAAAAGACAACAACAAAAACTTTAGATTTACCATCACAACAAACGGCGTGCTGTTAGACGATGAAAAAATCGATTACATCAATGCCAATATGGAAAATGTAGTATTAAGTATGGATGGCACTAAAGATACAAACGATTTAATGCGTTATACAGTAAACGGTGGCGGGACTTATGACATTATTGTTCCAAAATTTCAAAAATTGGTTGAAAAACGTGGCTCGAAGTCCTATTATGTAAGAGGAACTTTCACTCACTTTAACAAAGACTTCGCTAAAGATGTTATTCATATGGCGGATCTCGGATTTAAACTGACTTCAGTTGAGCCAGTGGTTTCTGAGCCTCATCATGACTATACGCTTCAAGATGCAGATCTTGAGACAATTTTCAAAGAATATGAAATTTTAGCAGAAGAACTTCTTAAAAGATCTAAAACCGATGCTGAGTTCAAGTTCTTCCACTTCATGGTGGATCTTAAACAGGGTCCTTGTGTGATCAAGCGTCTTTCGGGTTGCGGTGCAGGCTCTGAGTATATTGCAGTGACGCCTGAAGGTGATATTTATCCTTGTCATCAATTTGTTGGCAATGAAGATTTCAAAATGGGCAGTGTCACAGAAGGTTCTGTTGATTTAAGCATCAATCAATCCTTCAAAAATGCTCATGTATACAACAAAGAAAAGTGTAGAGAATGTTGGGCTAAGTTCTATTGCAGCGGTGGTTGTCACGCCAATGCGTATAACTTTAACAAAGACATTAACATCCCTTATGATTTAGGATGTGAAATGGAAAAGAAGCGTTTAGAATGTGCTATTTACATTAAAGCTAAAGAAATGATGGAGGAATAGGCGATGTTAATCCCTTATAAAGGAGTAACACCTACCACTTTTGAATCAAATTTCATTGCGCCAACGGCACATGTCATCGGCCAAGTAACCTTGTCTGAAGACACAAATGTTTGGTTTGGTGCAGTCATTCGTGGAGATGTTGCATCGATCACGATTGGCGAGCGTACAAATGTTCAAGATAATGCTGTCGTTCATGTAGCTACAGGTTTTCCAACCCAGATTGGAAACGATGTGACTATTGGACATGGCGCAATTGTTCATGGTTGTACCGTGGGAGATACTGTTCTAATTGGTATGGGCTCTATTATACTCGATGGTGCCGTCATTGGAAAAGAAACCATGATCGGTGCTGGGACGTTAATACCTCAAGGTAAAGTTATTCCACCAGGATCATTGGTCATGGGATCGCCAGGAAAGGTGATTCGTACTTTAACGGAAAAGGAAATAGTAGATTTAAAAGCTTCGGCGGAGCATTATGTTTCGTATGCTAACGAATATAAATAGTGGGAGGGCATGAGTTTGAAACAGCAAAACAAAATTTATTTTATCTGCAGTGTTCTGGTAATTTTCCTACTGGCTTATGTAGCAGCGTTTGGCGTTAAAGTTGGTCCCGTTCAAATTAAGTCTTTAGGCGATCAAATTAACTATGGCTTAGATATTCAAGGTGGCGTTGCCATCGTCTTCGAAGCTGAAACAGATTTAAAAGGCAAGGAACTTGATAAAGCCGTAAAACAATCGATTGAAGTTCTTTCAAAACGTATTGATTCTATTGGTCTTAGCGAGCCTAAAGTTACTCAACAAGGTACTAATCGTATTCGAATTGAACTTCCAGGCGTTAAGGATGCAAGTTCTGCTATCGAATCTATTGGCAAAACTGCACAATTAGAGTTCGTTTTAGTTGATCCTTCAACAGTTGCAATGGAAGGCATGTCAAAAACCGAATTTACTTCAACACCAATTTTGACAGGCAAACAAGTTAAAGATTCTAAAGTTTCTTCTGATTCTTATGGAAAGCCTGCAGTTGGTTTAGAATTTGATAACGAAGGCACCGAGTTATTTAGTGTTGCTACTAAAAAAGCAATGTCATTTAGCAACTCTAGAGGTGGACAAATTGCGATTCTTTTAGATGACAAAGTTATCTCTGCTCCTTATACAAACATTCAAATTGCAGACGGTAAAGCCATTATTGTTGGTGATTTTTCGTATGATGAAACAAGTCTTCTCTGTTCTTTAATTAGAGGTGGCGCACTTCCAATTAACCTTAAAGAAGTTCAATCTTCAGTTATAGGCGCTACACTCGGTTTAAACGCTCTCAATACAAGTATTTTTGCTGCTAAAATTGGCTTTATGCTTGTTGCATTATTTATGATTACGTACTACCGATTCCCAGGAGTCGTTTCTGCAATTTCTTTAATTCTATATTGTACAATTGTTTTAAGTTTATTGGTAGCCCTAAATGCCACATTAACACTACCAGGTATAGCTGGTATTGTTCTTTCAGTTGGTATGGCAGTAGACGCCAACGTCATCATCTTTGAACGTGTCAAAGAAGAATTAAAAGCAGGGAAATCTTTAAGAGCAGCAATAGATTCTGGTTTCCACCGTGCGATGTCAACAATTGTTGACTCAAACATAACGACTATGATCGCAGCAGTAGTGCTTTACTACTTCGGCAGTGGTCCTATTCAAGGCTTTGCTGTAACACTTATGATTGGTATTACGACAAGCATGTTTACAGCAATAGTCATCACAAGACATTTGCTTAAATGGTCATTAGGCTTCAAAGTCGCAACCAACACAAAATTATACGGCGCCTAGGAGGTGACATCATGAAGATTGTAGAAAAATACAAAATTTGGTTTGGATCTTCTTTGCTTATTATGTTAATAGGCGTCGTGGTGATGTTCACACAAGGTCTTAACTATGGCATAGATTTTACTGGAGGCACAATGCTTCAAGTCGATCTTGGCCAAACTATAAGTGTGTCAGATATAGAAAAAGTAATTGCGCCTTTTAACCTTCAACCTGAAATTGTTCATGTTGGAGAAGCAAAAAAAGAGGTCATTATAAAAACAACCAAAGCTTTAGAAACGGCTAAAAGAGACGAAGTTTTTGCGACCTTAGCAAAAGCCTATAATCTTAACCCGGAAGCATTTAGCGGCAGTGAGCAATTTGGTCCATCTGTAGGAAAAGAGCTTCAACAAAAAGCACTTTTGTCTATTTTAATTGCTTCCGTATGTATGCTTGCTTATATCACTGTTCGTTTCCAATTTGTCTATGGTGTTGCTGCCATTACGGCACTTTTGCATGATATCTTTATTCTTATCTCAGTTTATGCTATTTTTAGAATTCCAGTGAATGCTTCATTTATTGCTGCAATTTTAACCGTTCTTGGTTACTCTATCAATGATACCATCGTTGTTTTCGATAGAATAAGAGAGCAGATTAAAGATAAGAAGAAAGAGAGCCATGCAGATATTGCCAATGCAAGTATTAAGAGTACTTTGGCAAGATCAATCAATACATCGTTCACAACGGTAATTGTTATTAGTGGTCTTTATGTCTTTGGCGTAGAGTCAGTAAAAACATTTGCATTGCCATTAATCGTTGGTATCTCAGTAGGAACGTTCTCATCTATCTTTATTGCATCCCCTATTTGGGCGTTAGTTATGGATCATAGAGCTAAGAAAAACAATCACTACGCGTCTCAATCAAAATAATCGTAAGATTATAGATTGAATGATGTATAATAAAAGAGTTGAAGGTGAAAAATGCCTTCAACTCTTTTTTAGTGTGCGCCCTACGGGGGCGCAATCACATACGTTACGATAGGGTTGTTCACATAAATTAATAGAGGTAAACGCAAATGACAAATTCAAAATATAGCATAAATGATAGACGATGGCTAAAAATTCCTTCACCTGAATTAAACGACACACTTGCATCTAATGAATATTCTCAGTCTTTTCAAAAAATCATTCAAAGAAAATTGGTTAAAAATCAAGCTGTTTCAGAATTTCTAAATCCTAAACTGGAAGATCTTTTTAATCCACTTTTGTTAAAGGACATGCAAAAGTCAGTTGAGCGCATCCAATTAGCCATGGCTAATAATGAAGCCATTTGGATTTATGGAGACTATGACGTAGATGGGATTACCAGTGTCGCCTTGCTCTTAAAGTGCTTTAAACAACTTGGCTATCCCGTAAATTACTATATTCCTGACCGTCACGAAGAAGGTTACGGCTTAAACATGAATGCGGTTAATTCCATTAAGGAACAAGGTGGTCATGTTTTGATTACTGTCGACTGCGGCATTTCCGCCGTCAAAGAAGCCATTCTGTGTAAATCAATTGGACTTGATATGATTATTACTGACCATCATGAGTGCCAAGCCGAAATTCCCGATGCGTTTGCCATAATCAATCCAAAACAACCTAGTTGTACATATCCATATGAAATGCTTGCAGGTGTTGGTATTGCCTACAAACTAGCAACTGTACTTTTAGGTGAGTTATTACCAATGATACACGATGAACTCTGCGAATTAGCGGCTTTTGGAACAATTGCGGATATTGCGCCGCTCACCATTGAGAACAGAATTCTTGCTAAATTTGGTTTGGCTGCGCTTTCGCAAACAAAAAATTTAGGCTTTCAGGCATTAATTAACTGTTCGGATTTAAACAACAAGAAAATAACCGCTGGGCATGTTGGCTTTATGCTAGCCCCTAAAATAAACGCTGCAGGCAGAATTGATGATCCAAAACTAGGCGTCATACTTCTTACAACGGAAGATCCAATAGAAGCTGAGGAAATTGCCATTCTGCTAAAAGAGACCAACGACCGCAGACAACAAATAGAAAAAAGCATTCTTGAAGAGGCCCTTTATCAAATGGATCATCAAATTGATTTTAACAAAAATCGCATCAGTATTGCTTATGGCGAAGGGTGGAATAGTGGCGTAATTGGCATTGTCGCTTCAAGACTTGTCGAAAAATATCATAGACCAGCCATCGTTTTCAGCATTAATGATGGCAAAGCAAAAGGTTCTGCAAGGAGCGTTGAAGGTTTTGATGTTTTCAAGGCGCTTTCTCAGTTCACCGAACTTTACGAAAAATTTGGCGGTCATGAGCAGGCGGCAGGCCTTACCATCCCAATTGAGAATTTTGAATTGTTTCAGACATCGCTTAAAACCTATTGTCTTGAGAATCTTGAAGAGCACCTACTGACACCCTCTGTCAAAATTGATGAAGTTGTTGAAGTTTCAGATGTGAGCTATGCGTTTCTTGAGGAATTATCACAATTAGAGCCATACGGCATGGGCAATGCCAAACCTATTTTTAAACTAGAAGGCGTTGTGATCAAGAAAAAAGTATTGTTAGGTAAGAATAAGGAATTCACTAAATTTGAAATTGCAGATGGCGTGCGAACTTTCGAAGCCATTTCTTTTGACAAATCTGGATATTATGATTTGTATAAACCCGGTGACATGATTGATTTGGTTTGCCATATTGATATTAATGAATTTAGAGGCACTCAGACCATACAATTTCTAATCAAAGACATTCGAGGGTATCGTGAAGCGCTTTGTAAACTTCCAAAATCTATTTATTTGTTTAAAAGAGCACAAGCCCAAAGAATTACTCAAATGGCATTTGATCTTATGAATCATAAAACTGAATTAGTAGGTGATTCATCCATATGGGGACATGAAGCTTTATTAATCTCAGAGAGTTTATCAAGTACTGAAACCAACTGGTCTGTAGATAGTATAGAGGGGTTAATTTATTTCTACAATCGCCTGTCAGACAATGAATCTAAACCATCAATTTTGAAACCATATAAATTGCCTTCTAATGATGTCCAAGTTCAGTCTGTCGAAACGTACTTTAACCTCAAGCAGGACTGCGTCTCTGCAAGGCAAGTATCAGGTTGGATTCCAGAGCGCACTGACTTAATTGAATTTTATAAATCATTGAAGTCTGGAACTTATAATGAGAGACTGCCTGAAACCATAGAACATTGGTTATGTACACTGATATTAGAAGAAGCTAAGTTGCTCGAAGTCCACGAAGAGGGGATAGAACTTCTAACTACTCCCAAAGAAAAGGTTGAAATGATGGAACTTCCTATCTATAAAGCCCTTCAAAATTACAAGACCACTTTAAAAAATCATTAAATGCGATTAAAAAGCTTTTAAAATTTAAGGAATTTTGATAATATAAATAAGTCGCAACAAGCGTAGACGCTTTTGTAATACGGGAGGAAGAATATGAACCTTAAATCTATCATTAGAGAAGTGCAAGACTTCCCGAAGGTGGGTATCAATTTTAAAGACGTTACAACGTTACTCCAAGATGGGGCCGCTTATCGCCATGCCATTGATGAATGTGCAAAGTTGATAGAGGACTTGGAATATGATGTGATCGTGGGACCTGAAGCTAGAGGTTTCTTAATTGGTGCGCCACTTGCTTATGCTAAGACAAAACCTTTTGTATTAGTACGTAAGCCGGGAAAATTACCCTCTGAAACAATTACATTTGAATATGAACTGGAGTACGGGACAGACAGTTTACAAATTCATAAAGATGCTATTTTACCAGGACAAAAAGTGCTCATCACAGACGATTTATTAGCAACGGGCGGTACGGTTGCTGCAATTGTAAAAATGGTGGAGTCTCTTGGCGGTGAAGTAGTTGGTTTATTGTTCTTAATGGAACTTGATTTCCTTGAGGGAAGAAGTAAAATTGGAGACTATCGTTTTGAATCTTTGATTCATTATGGTGCAGAATAAGTTGAATTTATATTACAACTATTTGGTCGAATTTATATTATAAGGTATGTTAAAAGAAAAGCTAGAGAAAACTCTAGCTTTTCTTTTAACATAAAGCCTTTTCTATGGTATAGTATTAACAATAGAAATCTAGTGGAAGCGCATCAGGGTGATAATATGAATTTAGAAACGTTTATTTTAAAAATTGAACAATACAATCCATACTTAAATTTGGATCGAATCATACAAGCTTATCAGTTTGGAGAATCTGCACATAGCGGACAGTTTAGAAAATCTGGTGAAACTTATTTTATTCATCCGATTCACGTATCCCTTATTTTGGCAGAATTGGAGCTTGACGAAGATACCATTATCGCAGGCTTACTTCATGATGTCGTAGAAGATACTAAATACACACTCGAAGATGTCAGCAAAGAATTTGGCATACAAGTTTCTTTGCTCGTTGATGGTGTAACGAAACTGGGACAAATCCACTATGAGACAAAAGAAGAACAACAGGCAGAGAACTTAAGAAAGATGTTCCTTGCAATGGCAAAAGACATTCGGGTTATTCTTATAAAATTGGCAGACAGACTCCACAATATGAGAACGCTTAAATACATGACAGACAACAAAAAGAAAGAAATTGCCGGTGAAACCCTTGAAATTTATGCGCCAATTGCACATAGACTTGGTATTTCAAAACTAAAATGGGAACTTGAAGATCTAAGTTTTCTCTATCTAGACCCAGAAGGGTATTATGATCTGGTCTCTAAAGTTAACAAAAAAAGAGATGAAAGAGAAAATAACATCAATAACGTCATAAAGGAACTCAAAGCGGCAGTTAAAGAAGATGATATTACCTGTGAAATTACAGGTAGACCTAAAAATTTTTACAGCATTTATAAAAAAATGACTTTTCAAGAAAAGAATTTTGAAGAAATTTATGATTTGACCGCCATACGTGTCATCGTAGACAATATTAAAGACTGTTATGGCGTTCTAGGCGTCATCCACAGCATTTGGACGCCACTTCCTGGCAGATTCAAAGATTATATTTCCATTCCAAAACCAAACCTTTACCAATCTCTCCACACGACAGTTATGAGTGGTGCCGGAGAACCTTTTGAAATTCAAATCAGAACATCCGAAATGCATAGAATTGCTGAGTATGGAATTGCAGCGCATTGGAAGTACAAAGAAGGCATTGAGTCGTCAAAAGACGATATGGAAAATAGACTTGCATGGCTTAGACAAATGATGGAATGGCAAAGAGATTTATCTGATCCAAAAGAATTTATGGATTCTCTTAAAATCGACCTCTTTACAAACCAAGTATTCGTTTTTACACCTGAGGGCGCCGTTGTTGATTTGCCAATGGGTTCAACGCCTGTGGACTTTGCTTATAAAATCCACTCGGCTGTTGGTAACAAATGCGTTGGCGCTAAAGTCAACGGCAGAATTGTCCCATTAAATTACCAATTAAACAATGGTCAGATTATAGAAATATTGACTTCTAATAATTCCGGCGGCCCAAGCCGAGATTGGCTTAAATTTGTCATCTCGACTCAGGCTAAAAATAAGATTAAAAACTGGTTCAAAAAAGAGCGTCGGGAAGACAATGTTAAAGAAGGTCGCGAACTGCTTGAAAAAGACATTAAGCGAAATGGTTTCCTTCCAAAAGAACTTCTAAAAGACGAGTGGATTAATCCAATTATTGAAAAACTCGGCATGAATACAATGGAAGATCTATATGCAGCTATTGGATACGGCGGCATTAACCTAAATCAAGTCGTGCCTAAACTTAAAGATCATCACAAGCAAGAAACAAAACCCCAACTCAGTCTATTAGAACAAATGGCTGAAGGTTTTGATCAAGATCATCAGCCTAGAGAACGTGAGAAAAAGAAAAAGCAAAAAACGGCTAATGGCGTTGTTGTAAATGGTGTCGACGACATGCTTGTTCGATTTGCAAAATGCTGCAACCCTGTTCCAGGCGATGCAATCATCGGTTATATTACTCGCGGCAGAGGGGTAACCATTCACCGCGCAGACTGCGTTAACTTCGAAAAAACGCCAGACGGACAAAATCGATTCATTGAAGTGGCATGGGACAAAGAGAAAAAAGAACAACAGCCGTCCTATTCTTCAGAAGTTCAAATTATTGCTCCTGACCGAAAAGGATTACTTGGTGAAGTGACGATACTCATTACTGACTTGAATTTAACTGTCACAGGTGTTAATGCAAAGTTGTCCAAGAATGGCATTGCCATCATTAATTTAACGCTTGAAATATCAGACTCTGAGCAATTGACTAAGCTGATCAATAAAATTAGATCGATGCCAGACATCATTGAAGTCAAGCGAAATAGCAACTAATAAATATTAAGGCACTTATTTATAGCACAAGCAAAATTGTCGCCTTCAAACTACAGAGGGCGATTTTTGTGTGTCAAATAGGACACTTCGAGGAGGATTAATCAAATGAGAGCAGTCGTTCAAAGGGTTTTAGAATCTTCAGTAACCGTTGAAGGTGAAATCGTAGGAGCCATAGGCAAAGGGTTAATGGTTTTGCTTGGTGTTGAAGAAGGTGATACGGAAAAAGAAGTCCAATATATGGTTGAGAAAATTTTTGGGCTACGTATTTTTGAAGATATCGAAGGTAAAATGAATCACTCGATTGAAGACGTTTCCGGCGAATTATTAGCGGTTTCTCAATTCACCCTTATGGGTGATGCCAGAAAAGGCAGAAGACCAAGTTATTCTAATGCTGCAAGACCTGAAGAGGCCAATCACTTGTACGAGTTATTTGTTAAAAACTTCAGAGCAAAAGGCACTCGTGTTGAAACAGGTGTTTTCCAAGCGGATATGAAAGTGTCGCTTGTAAACGACGGTCCTGTAACGATTTTATTAGACAGTCAAAAAGTATTCTAGTTAATATAGATAATATGAAACCACATAAAAGGAGCCTATTATGATTCAAATTGAAATGATTGTTGCTGGCGTCTATGCCATGAACTGCTATATTGTACATTGTGATGAGACTAACGAAGGTTTTGTCATTGATCCAGGTGGATCAGAGAATAAAATTATCAATTATATTGTTGAAAAAGGCATTCATTTAAAAGGCATTCTTATGACGCATGCCCATGGGGATCATCACATGGGTCTTGCAGGTTTAAAAGCCGTTTACCCTGTGCCAGTTTACCTGCATGCTTCTGATAAATATATGGCAGAAGATGCGGCTATTAACTTATCAAATACCATGTATGGTCCAGATTCTGTGTTTACACCAGAAGTCAACCTTCAAGATGGCATGAAAATTCCGTTTGGAAATGGCTTTATCCGCACAATTCACACGCCAGGACATACCAAAGGCGGCGTCTGCTATCTCATTGACAAGTACCTCTTTACAGGTGACACGTTGTTCGAGTCATCTGTTGGTCGTACGGATCTTGATGGCGGAAACGACGTTCAGCTCATTAAATCGATTAAAAATCAATTGCTTAAACTTTCTGATGACGTGATTGTCCTACCTGGGCACGGCGGTGCCAGTACCATTGGCAGAGAAAGGGTTAGAAACCCTTACTTGGTGCGCTGATGATTGCTTGGCAAATAGAAGGATCTGCCATAGATTTGTCTTATGACTATGGCCATTTATTTCGGACATTTCCAAATGTCATGGACGAAGACAAAGCCTATACGCTCCATCAACGTGTTTTAGAAGACAGAATCATCGGAGTGCTGAGCCTTAAAGCTGAAGGTACCCAGTGGCAACATGAGACACTATTTTTAACGTTAAATGAAACGTTTGGGGTAAAACGCGACTTAAAAGTTTTTCTCAAACTGAATGTATATGATTTACTCAGTCAAGTAACGGCTTCTGCCAACCCTTACGGGACTTTGGTAGGCATCCGCCCTGTCAAATTGGTACATGAAATGCTTCAAAATAAACGCCCAGATCAACTCATACAAGACTATCTGAAAGCCATTTACCGTGTAGCCGATGAAAAAATTGAACTGATGATGAACATCGCTCACCTAGAACAGCCCATTCTTGAAATGGACGATCACGACAAAATTTCTTTATATATTTGTATTCCATTTTGTCGAACAAGATGTTCGTATTGTTCGTTTCCTGCCAATTCAGTGACTCAAAAGGGTCACTTGATGGATCGTTATTTAGAATGTCTCATTCAAGAAATTAAAGAAATGGCATTCGATTTAACGTTAAGAGCCCTTGAAGTCGACTGCATTTACATCGGTGGCGGCACACCGACAGCGCTTGACGAAAAGCAGCTTGAAACCTTGCTTAAGGCAGTATCTGAGACGTTTGACCTCTCTAAAGTGACTGAATTCACTGTTGAAGCGGGCAGACCAGACACTTTAAACACTAAAAAATTAGAACTGTTAAAAACCTATAACGTTGACCGAATCTGCATCAACCCTCAGTCAATGGTGGACACAACGCTTGTCAGCATTGGGCGCGATCATAAGGCAGAGGACATTCGAACCCTCTATGAAGAAGCGAGCAAAATGGGCTTTAACAGCATCAATATGGATTTGATAGCAGGCCTTAGCGATGAAGGTACGAAGGAGATGCGCTTTACCATCGAGCAAATTTTAGAAATGCGTCCTGAGAACGTCACGCTTCATACACTGTCATTAAAAAGAGCCTCTAAGCTGAATGAGCAAAAAGACCAAGTTGCCCTACAAGAGGCAGATACAGTCTCACAGATGGTAGCTTTGACAACAGAACAACTCACCGCCGCAGGATACCTGCCATATTACATGTACAGACAAAAACAAATGATTGGCAATCTCGAAAATATTGGCTTCACTTTGCCTGAAAAAGTCTGCGTTTACAACGTGCGCATCATGGAAGAACAGCACAGCATTCTTGCTCTTGGCGCAGGGGCAATCAGCAAACTTTATTTTCCTGAGGAAAATCGCTTAGAACGTTTTTCCAATTCGAAGGGATTAGAAGATTACATCGCTCGAATCGATGAAATGATTGGCCGTAAAAAAGAATGGTTGACAAGCCGATACGATTTTTCTATAATGGAATAAAATTCATACGACCGTTGGAAGAGTAAGATAAGTAGCCGTTTTAGCGAGCTGGAGAAGGTGAAAGCCCAGTATGAAAACTTATGTGAAGACACCAACATAAAAGGTCAACAATCAATGAAGTGGGTTATACCAATTAGGGTGGCACCGCGGGAAATCTTAGCTCTCGTCCCTATGCTTAGGCATGGACTGGGGGCTTTTTTATTTGTCTAAATTTTGAAAAACACTTCAAATACAAGAAACGAAAGGGGATTTTCAGATGGGAGAATTACTAAACGGCATGAAAAGAAGTCACATGTGCGGCGTTCTTAGAACATCAGACATCGGACAAAAAGTTACTTTAATGGGTTGGGTTCAAAGAAAGCGTAATTTAGGCGGTCTTATTTTCGTAGACCTTAGAGATAAAACTGGCATGGTTCAAATTGTATTTGACACAAAATTATCGCAAGAAGCTTTTGACAAAGCAGAAGGCCTCAGAGGCGAGTTTGTCATTGCTCTAACTGGCGTAATCACGCAAAGAGAATCGGTTAATGACCAAATGCCTACGGGACAAATTGAAGTTTTTGCAGACTCTCTCAAAATCCTCAACGAGTCAGAAGTGCCGCCAATTCATATAAACGATGATGATAAAGCCAATGAAACACTCAGACTTAAATATAGATACTTAGACCTTAGAAAACCAAAAATGCAAAGCAAACTCTACTTTAGAAGTAAGCTTGCCAAAACAGCTAGAAACTTCCTTGACGACAATGGCTTTACAGACGTTGAAACGCCAGTTCTTACAAAGCCAACGCCAGAAGGTGCAAGAGACTATTTAGTGCCTAGCCGCGTAAACCCAGGCAAGTTCTATGCACTTCCTCAGTCTCCTCAGCTCTTCAAGCAAATTTTAATGGTGAGCGGCTTCGACCGTTATTACCAAATCGTTAGATGCTTTAGAGATGAAGACTTAAGAGCAGACCGTCAGCCAGAATTTACTCAAATCGATATAGAAATGTCATTCGTTGAGCAAGAAGATGTCATTGCCATCAATGAGCAGTTGATTCATAAAATGTTTAAAGATGCGCTTGGCGTAGAAGTTGAGTTGCCACTCCTTCAAATGCCTTACCAAGAAGCGATGGATCGTTACGGCGTAGACAAGCCAGACATTCGTTTTGGCTTAGAACTTGTCGCTCTTAACGACTTGGTTAAAGATTGTGGCTTCAAAGTCTTTACAGATGCAATCGCTACTGGCGGAGACGTTAGAGGCATTAACATCAAAGGCGCAAGCGAAAAAATCAGCAGAAAAGATTTAGACAAACTTCAGGACCATGTAAAAACTTATGGTGCCAAAGGTCTTGCTTGGATTAGAATCAACGAAGGCGAAATTGCTTCTCCAATTGCTAAATTCTTCTCAGACGATGAAATGAAAGCATTGGTTGCTCGTATGGGCGGCGAAGTAGGCGACGTGCTTGTGTTTGTTGCGGACAAATCCAATGTGGTTTACGACGCACTTGGCAACTTGAGAAACGAACTTGCTAAAAAGCTTGAACTTACGACTGAAGGCGACTACAAACTTCTTTGGGTCACTGAGTTCCCGCTTCTTGAATACGATGAAGAAGCTCAGCGCTTCTCAGCAAAACATCACCCGTTCACGTCTCCGATGGACGAGGATCTCCATTTGCTTGACACTGATCCGGGCAAAGTCAGAGCGAAGGCTTACGACATCGTCTTAAACGGCGTTGAAATTGGTGGCGGTTCTATTCGAATCCACACAGCTGATTTACAAAGAAAAATGTTCACAGCTCTTGGATTCACGGAAGAGCAAGCCTATGCGAAGTTTGGTTTCTTGCTAGACGCCTTTAAGTACGGCACACCGCCGCACGGTGGCATCGCTTATGGTCTTGACCGTTTGGTAATGCTGATGACTGGCACTGAAAATATCAGAGAAGTCATTGCTTTCCCTAAAACGCAAAATGCAACTTGTTTGATGACAGAGGCGCCTACGGTTGTAGAAGCGAATCAATTGGTTGAACTTGCAATTTCTGTGATTGAAAAAGAAGTTTCAGTAGAAGATATATTATCTAATCTATAGTTATTTATTATTTCATATTTGTAAATTTATTATTTAAATATTAAATTTTATTAAAATTGTGAACATTTAATAATGGTTTTTTGTCTAATATATTAGTATAATTATTGTGACATGCAAATCCATCAAGTGACACTATAAGTGTCACTATCAGTGTCACTATCATTGTACTCTGTTTTGGGAAGGTGGCGTAATATGATTAGCATTGGTGTAGTAGAATCAACAAACGGTGAAAAAGCCATGGTCGGTTTAACCAGACATACGGCCTGTGGGGAATGCGGCGCATGTCAAATGGGCAAGGAAAACCTAAACAGAAGAGTTGAAGCACTCAATCCACTTGGTGCAAAAGTCGGCGATCGTGTGACAATGGAAATGGAAGATCAAAAGGTTTTAAAAGCAGCGTTTATTGTCTATATTATCCCGCTGATCGTGTTAATTGTGGGGATGATTCTCACCAATTTAGCGCTTGTATATTTTCAAATTTCAGATATGGTAGAGTTATATGGATTTCTAGTGGGCTTAGTCGGTATGGGCATTAGTTTTCTCATCATTAAGAAAAGAGAAGACAAGCTAACCGCACAAGGCGAAATGATGATTTCCATCGTCAAAATTAATGAGGAGGATGATACAATATGTTTAAGCAAAATTTAAAAGAATTTGATATGGAAGTGTACGGTGCTTTAGAAAATGAACTTAACAGACAAAAAACGGGTCTTGAGTTGATTGCCTCAGAAAACAATGTAAGTTTGGCGGTTATGGAAGTTATGGGAAGCGTTTTTACCAATAAATACGCTGAAGGCTATCCGGCTAAAAGATACTACGGTGGCTGTGAATTTGTAGATGTGATCGAAACATTGGCAATTGACAGATTAAAAGAGCTCTTCAATGCTGAACATGCGAACGTTCAACCGCATTCAGGCGCTAATGCCAACCTTGGTGTTTACTTTGCAATGCTCAAACCAGGAGATACTGTTCTTGGCATGAATCTTTCACACGGTGGTCACTTAACGCACGGTTCTCCAGTAAATATTTCTGGCATGTACTTTAACTTTGTGGCTTACGGCGTTTCTCCAGAAACAGAAATGATTGATTACGATGATGTTAGAGCTAAAGCGTTAGAAAGCAAGCCTAAAATGATCGTTGCAGGCGCAAGTGCTTATTCTAGAAAAATTGATTTTGTTAAATTCAGAGAAATCGCTGACGAAGTTGGCGCACTTCTTATGGTAGATATGGCTCATATTGCTGGCTTAGTGGCTGCTGGTTTACATGAGAACCCATGTGACGTTGCAGATTTCGTAACGACTACAACGCACAAAACGCTTAGAGGTCCAAGAGGCGGCGCGATCCTTTGCAAAGCGCAATACGCTAAAGCAATTGATAAAGCTATCTTCCCTGGAATTCAAGGCGGCCCGCTCATGCACGTGATTGCTGCTAAAGCAGTCAGCTTTAAAGAAGCCCTTCAAGACGATTTCAAAGTTTACCAAAAGAATGTTTTGGTAAACTGTAACGAAATGGCTGAAGGTCTTAAAGCAAGAGGCTTCAAACTTGTTTCTGGTGGTACGGACAATCACTTGTTCTTGCTCGATTTAAGAAACAAAGGTTTAACTGGCAAAGAAGCTGAAAAAATGCTCGGCGAAATTGAAATTACAGTTAATAAAAATACAGTGCCATTTGAAACTGAAAGCCCGTTTGTAACTTCTGGCATCAGAGTTGGTACAGCTGCGGTTACGACTCGTGGCATGGGCACTAACGAAATGAAAGAAATTGCTAATCTCATCGCAGATTGTCTTGAGCGTAAATCTGACGTTCCAACATTAAAAGCAAAAGTACACGCTTTATGTGCTGGATTCCCACTTTACGAGTAATTCTAATATAACATTTGAACCAATTGTCTGAATGTAAGCGTTGCGCGAAGTATTATAGTCGTGCAGCGCTTATATTCTAATATAAATCACTAAAAATAGGAGGACTTTCTTTGGACCATAAGCTGATTTTTGATTCGATGCAAAATATTTTGCATGAAATTGAAGAGGGGATTCACATTGTAGATCGAGAGGGTATTACGGTTATCTACAATCAAGCAATGGAAAAAATTGAAGGCCTTGAGGCAGAGTCCGTCATTGGAAAACATCTTTTAGAGGTCTTTCCTGATTGGACCAAAGAGAACAGCACACTCTTAATGGCCATGACTTATGAACGCCCAATCCAAAAGCAAATGCAAAATTACCTTAATTTAAAAGGTAAAAAAATCACTACAATGAATACCACTTTTCCAATCTTAAGCGATGGCATCTTGATTGGAGCGGTTGAAATTGCTAAAAACTTGACCAGTATGAATAGCATGTCTGATCAAATTTTAGAACTTCAAAGCAAATTGACTGGAACGCAAAAGAACAAGTTTTCTGTCAAAACACTGTATACTTTTGACACAATAATCGGTAAAAACAAAAAGCTTTTAGACGCCATCAAAATTGCTAGGCGTGCTGCTGTCACGACTTCAAGCGTCCTCATCGAAGGTGAAACAGGAACAGGCAAAGAGCTGATTGCTCAAAGTATTCACTCTGATAGCGACCGTTGGAACAAACCTTTTATTGCGCAAAACTGTGCGGCGTTACCGCCAACCCTTTTAGAGAGCATTCTCTTTGGAACAACCAAAGGCAGTTTTACTGGTGCTCATGACAGAGCGGGGCTATTTGAACAGAGCAGTGGCGGCACTTTATTCTTAGATGAAATCAATTCACTCAGTCTTGATCTTCAAGCAAAGCTTCTCAGAGTCTTACAAGAAGGTTACGTGAGACGGTTAGGCGGCAGAGAAGACATTAAAATAGATGTGCGCATTATCGCTGCGACGAATGAAGATCCGCTTGTTTTGATGCAAGATCGCAGTTTTAGAAAAGACCTTTATTACCGACTTAACGTCATCAGCATTAAAATTCCGCCTTTAAAAGACCGTTCAGATGACATTCCTTTTTTAGTAGATCATTTTTTAAGGTATTACAATGAGAAATTACATAAAGACGTTTGGATGATTGCAACCGAGTTACAAGAAGCTTTTAAAGGTTATCAATGGCCTGGTAACATCCGTGAACTCCAAAATTTTATTGAAAGTGCAATGAATATGATCAGCGACGAACACGTCATTAACATGGAGCATCTTCCAAGCCATGTGGAAAATCTGTTAAGGCTGAAGAAACAGACTGTTCAATTGCCTCGCTTTGAAGGGTATGGGGACCTAAATACCTATCTTGAAGAAATTGAAAAGGGGATACTCACAGATGTCTTGCAGGCAACAAATAACAATATTTCTAAAGCCAGTGAACTTCTTGGTATTTCAAGACAAAATTTGCAATATAAAATGAAAAAATATGACTATTAAGCTTTTTAAAAAAACATTAGAGAGGTAAGTGCAAAATATTTTGCTATAAATACGCAAAATATTTTGCACTTACCTCTTTTCATTTGAATATTTACTCTAAATTGATGAAACATCTGAATTGATATTCATTTCAAAGCCCTCTAAACCTCAAAATTGGTTTAAAATGTGAAATAGAGTATTTATATAGCTTTCCAATATCGAAATAATCAGATAATTTCATGTTTATTAGCCATTTTATCAATTGTGGCATGATGCTTGCAATATAAGTATACCGTATAGAACTTAAATTCTTATGGAGGTGCTTAGCACTATGGAAAAGCGAAATGTTAAGGTAGCAATTTGGGGATTTGGCGCAATGGGAAGCGGTATGGCAAAAATGCTTCTCAATAAAAAGGGTGTTGAAATTGTTGGTGTTTGTGACAGAGGTGAACATACAGTTGGTAGAGACCTTTATGAAGTTCTTGGTGTTGAGAGAGGCGACAGAACGCCTGTAATCATCAAAGATAACATCGAAGACGTTATTTCAGAGAAATCTGCAGATGTTTGTCTTTGTGCAACAGATTCGTTTACACAAAAAGCTTTCCCAAGACTTAAGTTCGTTCTTGAGAAAAAAATCAACGTGGTTTCTACAGCAGAGCAAATGGCATTCCCACAGGCTCAAAATCCAGAATTGGCTGCTGAATTAGATAAAATTGCAAAAGCAAACGGTGTTTCTATTTTAGGAACTGGCATCAACCCAGGTTTAATCATGGATCTTTTAGTAGTGGTTATGACAGGTTGCATGATTGATGTTGAACATATCGAAGCAAAACGCGTTAACTCATTATCGCCATTCGGCCCTGCTGTAATGGAAGAGCAAGGCGTTGGCATCACTGTTGAAGAATTCGAAAGAGGCGTTCAAGACGGTACACTTGCTGGTCACGTTGGTTTCCACGAATCAGTAGGCATGATTGCAGAAGCAATTGGCTGGAAAGTTGAGAAATTCGAACAACAAATGAAACCAATTGTTACAACAGTAGATCGTAAATCACCACATGGATTTGCAAAAGCAGGCGATGTTGCTGGTGTTAACATGACTGGCCAAGGTTATGTAGACGGCGAAGTTAAAATTGACATGATTCACCCTCAACAAATCGAGCCTGAAATGGAAGGCACATTTACTGGCGACTACGTAACAATCAAAGGCACACCACCAATCAAAATGGTGAACAGCCCAGAAGTAGAAGGCGGCCTTGGTACGATTGCTATGTGTGTTAACATGATTCCTCACGTAATCAATGCAAATCCTGGTCTTCACACAATGTTGACACTCCCAGTTCCAAGAGCAATCATGGGCGATATGAGAGAACTTGTTCAACTCTAATCTTTAATGATAACAATTTAAAATAGAATCGATTGTGTCAAAAATCTATTTAGGGTTAAGCGCAATCCAGATTAGTCGGTTAAGTGGTAAAAAACGCCTAACCGACTTTAACTGCTTAGAAAGTAGGTGTATTTATGGCTATAAAAGGCAATTGGGTACTCATTCATGACATCGTTTTAACACCAGCAGAGAGAGCGCCCCAAGTTCCAGACGATACGAAGAAAGTACCTTTGGAAACTTGGGTAAAAGGATTTTTACAAGCTGATGGAGAAATGGGTGAACGCGTAACGGTTAAAACAGTAACAGGTCGACTTGTAGAAGGCGAACTTGTTGATGTTGAACCTGCATACAACCATTCCTTTGGAAAATATATACCAGAACTCCACCAAATCGGTTTCCAACTCAGAGAAATACTTTTTGGAGGTGACTCAAATGAATAGAGATAATTCTTACCAAGGCGTTATGTCTAGACGTAATGAGATTATGAAAAAGGCTGTTGGCATCAATTATGCAGACTTTGAATACGATGGCATTGGTTTTGACTACGAAAAAATGATGAAGGAAACAGGCTATACCCTTGAAGAAATTCAAGAAATTCAAAGTCAAACAGGCGTTGGCAATACTTTGATTTTTGAACTTAAAAACATTACAGCGCTTGCTAGAAAATATGCACCAGAAGGAAAAGGCGCTAGAATTTTCATTAAAGATGAAGCTGGCAACCCATCTGGAAGCTTTAAAGAGCGTAGAGCGGCAACAGCTGTTTATCACGCTAAAAGACTTGGCTACAAAGGCGTTATTGCAGCTACTAGCGGTAACTACGGCGCGGCAGTTGCTTCACAAGCGGCAATGCAAGGTCTTAAATGTATTATTGTTCAAGAGTGTTTTGATTCAAAAGGCGTTGGACAACCTGAAATCATTGAAAAAGCAAGAAAATGCGAAGCACATGGCGCCGAAGTGATCCAATTGTCTGTTGGCCCAGAATTGTTCTTCACTTTCTTAAATCTTTTAGAAGAAACAGGCTATTTTAATGCCTCTTTATATACGCCATTTGGAATTGCAGGCGTTGAAACGCTTGGCTATGAACTTGCGATTCAAATGAGAGAACGCGTTGGCAAAGACCCAGATGTGGTTGTTTGCACAAACGCAGGCGGTGGCAATCTTACAGGAACAGCTCGTGGTCTTATTAAAGCTGGTGCTGTCAATACCAAAGTCGTTGCGGCTAGCGTTAATCTTGCAGGTCTTCATATGGCATCCGATGAAATGTTCAACAAAAAATCATTTACAACGGGACATACTGGTTTTGGGGTACCGTTTACAACATATCCTGACCGTTCAGATGTACCTCGTTCTGCCGCTAGACCTTTAAGATACATGGACAGATATGTTCTTGTTTCTCAAGGCGAAGTATTCTACACAACAGAAGCTTTGGCTCAAGTTGAAGGCATGGAAAGAGGCCCAGCAGGAAACATTTCACTTGCAGCGGCATTTAGCTTAGCGCAAGAAATGGATCAAGATCAGATTATTGTCGTTCAAGAAACGGAATATACTGGTGCTGGCAAACATCTTCAATCTCAATTGTCATTTGCTAGAACCAATGGCATTGAAATTTTATATGGCAATCCAAAGGATGAGATCCCTGGCACTAACATCATTCTACCAAGTTCTCCAGAGCTTATAAAAGCTGTTGACTTAGATTTGAACAAACTCAGAGTTTCTTTAGTAAAAAATGCAATTGCCAATCAACCAGTTGACAAAGTCAGCGCAGAAGGCCTTGCTTTCTTAGCGATTGAGACAAAGAGCGATGAAGCTTTTGTAAAAGCAACTTTAGACGAACTAGGCGTTAAATATTAGTATTGGCTTCAATGAGGGTAATTAATAAAGATAACCAATGGAGGGTTCAGCATGAAGGGTTCATTAAAAAGAGAAGATGACTTTGAACAAAGAAGAGAGCATCTCAAAGATTTATCCGACCAACAATTAAAAGAAAGATTTTGGAATCTCACAGAGCAAGTTGTAGATCCACTCTTAGAATTGGCTAGAACGCATACTTCTCCATCTATTGAAAGAGCAGTACTCCTTAGAATGGGCTTCTCTAGTTTAGAAGCAGCTCCTCTTGTAAAAGCAGCAATTGATCGTGGTTTAATTGGTCATGGCGTTGGTCATGTCATCTACAAAATCTCAAAAGAGAAAAACATTCCTCTTAGACAAGCAGGCCTTGAATTAATGGAAGGTCAGCACTGGGACGACGCGATCACACTCTTCAAAGGAGGTAACAAATAATGATTCTTGATATCGATAAAAAAATAGATGTTGAAGAAGTACTCCAAGACCTCGAAGCTTACAGACCGAAAAGACGTGGCTGGACTTGGAGAGAAGCTGTTCCTAACCAAAAAATCGGACCTTTCATTTTTAATGACGCTTCTGCGCCGCTCAAAAATGGCCTTGGTATCCCATGTGACCTTCAATACTTCAACAACTTAGACCCACAGCCAGGCAACACCATTACAACTGAAATTGCTTCTGGTAGATTTGAAGACGATATCAGACGTATGAGAATGGCAGCTTGGCATGGTGCTGATCACATCATGGTTATCAGAACTGCTGGTCAATCTCACTTTGACGGTCTCATCGAAGGCACGCCACAAGGTATTGGCGGCATTCCAATCACTAGAAAGCAAGTAAGAGCTCACAGAAAAGCCCTTGACTTAATCGAAGACGAAGTTGGCAGACCAATCAATTACCATTCATATGTTTCTGGCGCTGCTGGTCCTGATATTGCTGTTATGTTTGCTGAAGAAGGCGTAAACGGCGCTCACCAAGATCCACAGTACAATGTTCTTTATAGAAATGTTAACATGATTCGTTCATTTGTTGATGCTGCTGAGTCAAAAACACTCATGGCATGGGCTGGAATGGCTCAAATCGATGGTGCTCATAATGCCAACGCTACTGCTAGAGAAGCATGGAAAGTTATGCCTGAACTGATGGTTCAACATGCCATCAACTCTAAATACTCAGAAAAAGTGGGCATGAAAAAAGAGAACATTTGCTTGTCAACGGTTCCTCCAACATCTGCGCCTGCTCCTTGTATGAAATTAGACCTCCCATATGCTGTAGCACTTAGAGATTTCTTCGAGGGTTACAGAATGAGAGCACAAATGAACACAAAATACATCACTTCTTCAAACAGAGAAGCGACAGTAACACATGTACTCAACATGTTTATTTCTAAACTCACTAGTGCTGACATTCAATCAACCATCACACCAGATGAAGGACGAAACGTGCCTTGGCATATCTACAACATCGAAGCTTGTGATACTGCTAAACAAACCTTCGCAGGTCTTGATAGCCTTATGGAAATGGTTGAACTTAAAACAGACGGATTTTTACCTGAAAACGTTAGAGACCTCAAAGAAAGATCTGTACTCTTCTTAGAAGAGATGATCGAGGCTGGTGGCTATTTCGAGGCAGTTGTTAAAGGATTCTTCGTAGATTCAGGCAAATATCCTGAGAAAAACGGCGACGGTATTGCCCGTAAAATCGACGGCGGCGTTGGCGCAGGCGATGTATTTAAAAGAGAAGATGACTACATGGCACCAGTTACAGCGCACTACGGTTACAATAACGTGGCGCAATATGACGAAACAGCAGTTGGCAACCCTTCTAAATTAATGGGCGGCTGTACTTTAGAAGATGCAAACAAAATTGTTTACATCGACGAATTAGATGATTTTGATAACGTTAATGTCAGAATGGCTGAAACGAAAGAATATCGAAATACTGACCTCATCAAGCCTGAAGTTCAGTGGCTCGGAGATGGCGTTGTTACAGTGGAACTCTTCCTTCCAACAGAAAGAAGAAAAGCTGAATTTGCTGCCATTGAATTTGCTAAGAAAATGAACCTACAAGACCCTGAAGTAATTCACGTTGAAGTCATGCACCCAACCGAGGGTACAAGAGTTCAAGTGAAAGGCGTTCTTGGCTTTGACTTAGATATGAGCAAGTTGGTTATTCCTCCAGAGCCTGAAATGTTAACAGATGATGAGCTCAGAGCGGACATTGAAGAAAGACCGATGATGGTTATCGCTGGCACAGTTGGCGAAGACGAGCATTCAGTTGGTCTTAAAGAAGTAATCGACATCAAGCACGGTGGCGTTGAGAGATGGGGCATTGAAGTAGAATACCTCGGAACGTCTGTACCTGTTGAAAAATTAGTAGATGCGGCGATTGAACTTAATGCAGACTGTATCTTAGCTTCTACAATCATTTCTCATGATGATGTTCACTACAAAAACATGAAAAAACTTCATGATTATGCGGTGGAAAAAGGCGTGAGAGACCGTCTTGTTATCTGTGCAGGCGGTACTCAGGTTACACCTGAAATTGCTAGAAAAAATGGCATGGATGAAGGTTTTGGTAGAGGCAGCAAAGGTGTTAACGTTGCAACTGCAATGGTTAAACGTAGAAGAGAAATCTTAAACGAAAAATAAACGTTCAGCGTAAAGACAAGTTGAATCTTTAATTCAACTTATATAGACTTTTGTTTTGGGTGTAATGACTCTGACAAATTCATTAAAGAAGGTAGGTTGCTTATGAAATTCGATGTACTTGTTGCAGAGATTGGCAGTACCACAACAGTGGTCAATGCCTTTAAAGATTTAGACACCGATCCAGTCTTTGTTGGTCAGGGTCAGTCTCCAACCACCGTTATGGATGGTGATGTAACCCTTGGTCTTAGCAGTGCGATTGAAAACTTAAAAAACAAATTGGGTGTGGAAACGCTCACTTATGATGAACTACTTGCAACCAGTTCAGCTGCGGGCGGTCTGAAAATGACCGTCCACGGCCTTGTCTTTGATATGACTGCAAAAGCGGCTAAAGAGGCCGCTCTTGGAGCAGGTGCCAATATTCATTTAGTGACCGCTGGGAAAATTAAACGTTCTCAGATCAAACACTTGCTAGAAATCAAACCCAATATTGTCCTAGTGGCTGGTGGGGTCGATTACGGCGAATGCGACACCGCATTATATAATGCAGAAATTATTGCCAATTTAGATCTTGAAGTGCCCGTCATCTACGCTGGAAATATTGTGAATCATGACGATGTGATCGATATTTTTGAAGCTGTAGGCAAGAGACACTTACTCTATATTGTTGATAATGTTTACCCCAAAATAGACATGCTCAATGTAGAACCAACTCGAAAAGTCATACAGGATGTTTTCGAAGAACACATTGTTCACGCTCCAGGTATGGAACACGTCAGAGATTTGGTCAATGGTCCCATTATTCCCACCCCAGGAGCCGTTATGGTTGCGTCCATACTCCTAAAAGAATCGCTTGGGGATTTAGTAACCATAGATGTTGGCGGTGCCACAACAGACATTCACTCCGTTACAGAAGGTTCTGAAGAAATCAATCGCATTTTAATCAATCCTGAACCAACGGCTAAGAGAACAGTAGAAGGTGATCTTGGCGTTTATATCAATATGCGAAATATCGTTGAGATCATTGGGCGTGAACGTCTCATGAAAGAACTTGACATAGACGCAGACGAACTGCATCAACTGATTGAGGAACATGTTCCGATACCGTTTACAGGCCTTCAGTTGAAATTTGTCGAGCGTCTTACCAAGGAAGCCGTTATAATTTCTATGAACAGACACGCCGGTGGTTTTAGAGATTTATTTGCAGGTTCGGGCAAAAAAACAATGGCAGAGGGAAAGGATTTAACGGGTATCCGCTATATCGTTGGTACTGGTGGCGCATTAACACGCCTTCCCAATCGTGTTGAAATTATGAAAGCGATTGCTTATAACAATCGTGGTAATAAACTCCTCCCGACAACCGATGCCACCATCCTCATTGACAATGATTACATCATGGCCTCCCTCGGCGTTCTCTCAAAAGAATATCCAGAGGCTGCGCTTAAGCTCATGAAGAAGAG
>JAYVIR010000125.1:0-3610 GCA_043770095.1 Eubacteriales bacterium | reverse complement strand
GCAGGTCCATTGCAATGCAGCAATTGTTCTTGTTGTACGAACGCTTAAACTCGTCAAACAACTTTTCGTAATCCTGAAAGTCGTGCTTTGCGCCTGGTTTGATGCGAGTGCGGATTCCCAACGAGGTAGCAATCCATGTAGTGGAAGTGTCGGTAGACCGTTTCATGATTTTGAAAAATTGAAAATCAGACGACTTTTTATTTTTTGCCTTCCTCTACTGCTGCCTTTTTCGTCTCTGGCTCTTCTCCTGCGCCTGCGGAGGGGGCGGGAGCGACGGGGGGAACAGTCCTCTTTCGCACAACCTTTTTCTTGGGCGCAGCAGGCGCTTCCTCTTGGACAACCGCTGTCGGTGGTGGTAATGGTGGTGTATCCTCTGACAGAACAGGAATCTTTGCTTCAAGCGTCACTTCCTCCAAAACAGAAACCTTTGGCTCCTTTTTGATTCCAACGCTACAAACAATGGCAGAAATGGCCTCTTCTTCCGAAAGCTTATAATGTTCAACCAGATAATTTCTGGCCGATTCCAAATTGCCATCGGCAAAGGTAATGTACTCGCCCGTTGTCGGCACATAGATTCCGCAAAAAGGCAATTGGTCATTGGCAACCAAGCAAAAAAAGAGGCGCTCATTTTGGCACGCAAGCGTCCACACAGTAGTATGGCTGTATGAGGAAAGAGACATGCGAGCCAGACACGAATCCAATGATGTAAATTCATGCTTTTTGGCAACCAGTACGCCGCCGCCTGCGGCGGCGGAGAAGTAGTACTTGTCCAAAATGGAATCAACAGGCTGATTTCCAACTTCCGAAATAATCGAGTTGACCTTGGCATAACATGTCGTGTATGCCTCTGGCAGCAGCGTCGCTCTCTGTGGTGATACAAAGGCCTCGTCGTGCGCACTCATTTCAAGGCAGAGCAAGAGTTGGCATTCTGGCGCGGTGACTTTTTTGCCAATGGCAATTGTAGAAGAAGAAGAAGAAGCCATTATTGTTTGAAAAAATTTGATTTAAAAATACAATTTTATATAAACTTGAAGTTTTAAATTGTTTTGCATTTACAAAAAACAAATGTCAATCAAACGTCAACGAAATTTAAACGAATTTTTTGAAGAGTTTGCTTCAGAAGAACAAAAGCGTTATGCGTTATCTATACAAGACAATCCAGAAAGAATGTTGGTTTACAAACAAAGAACAATAATCAGTGATTTTGAACAATTACCACCGGACATTATTGCATTGATATCATGTTTGAATTGTCTTATGACGATTTAAAATCAATTTGCCAAGCTTCTACTAAACTTAACAAAATTTTTAAAGCCAACACAAACAATATTATGGAAGGCAAAATTTTTTCAAGTGGGCTTGTTTTTGCGCAAGAACATGATAATGAATTTCCACCACATCCGTTGGGATTTACAGAAATGCAATTAGATTTAAAAAAAAACGAATGTGTTATTGATGTTGTATCCTACATCAACAGTGAGGAATGGTTTTATTTGACAAATTGTGGTACTGTATACTACCAACACAATAATGATTTTTTGTCAGAACGCACTAAGTTACCGTTGGTGCACCGTATGAACTTCAAAGAAAAAATAATCAAGATTGTAGATAAGGGCGGTCTTTGTTCTTTTTTTACAAATGATGGATCTGTTTACATATACAATAACAACAAACCCCTTTTTGCATTTGGAGTTGAAAAATTAATTGGAGACAAAGATCCAAACAATTTGATACATATGATAAATATCACATTTAAATTTATTATTATTGATATTGTTGCATCGAATGATTTTTTAATATTATTAACAAACGAAGGAAAATGTTATGGTGTTGGTGATAGTCGACACACAGATACCGAAAATGATACTCTGGTTCCGCAAGAAATCAAGTTAAAAAAACCAGTGAAAAAAATTGCAGGAAATGCTTATTCTTGGTTTTATTTATGCAATGATGATACTCTATATGGATTTGGAAGGAATGTTTTTGGACAACTTGGGATCGGCCATTACAACTTACAAAAATTCACAACAAAAGGACGCACTTTTAAAGTTTTAAAAAATTGTCAAGAAATTTACTCTTATGAAGGAAATTCTTTTGCAATTACCAAAAAAGGCGATCTATATGTATGTGGAAATGGAGAAAGAGGTGTATTGGGTGATGGTGATGTTTCCGACCACGCAGTTTCCGTATTCAAACAGATTGTTTTTCCATATCCTGTTATGTCGGTGTCTGGCTCATCAAGACTTGGTCCACAAACAACATTTATAATGACAATTGATTTCAAAGTATATGTTTGTGGATGGAAGCCAAATTATGTCACTGGCAAAATTGCTGACATGGATGATGATTATGATAGTGGAACTTTTAAATTGTTAAATTGTCCTCCTGTTACGCGTATAGTTTGTATTGGTTTTGGAGCGTTTTATTTTACACCTCAATTACAATATTCAAATCGTTTCAAATGTGTAAACTGTAAAATTAATAACGCGACATTACAATCGCCCATTGTGTCTCGTCTTGTATACTGCTCACAAGATTGCGCAAACCAACATTTAATGTGAAGAAAAAAATCAAATACAATTTATTTTTGTTTTTTTTTTCAAAAGTCAAATTGCAATTTTTGCTCCTTCATTCGTTGTTCTTTAAAATCAAATATTGCCCCTGCCTTTATGCCTTGCGTTGCTTGTCCATACGTTAAAGCCAACAGCGACACATGATTGTAAAAGGCAACATTATCAACCACTGCATATTCAGGCCGAACAGCATTGGTTTCTTGTGTTGGAACAATGCTATAAGGCACTAGGTGAGAAGAGTTTGCAGTAACAACTGTTGTTGCTTGTTGTTGTTGTTGTTCTACATTGATAAAATCATTGTCGGTTTCAAACGGGACCAGGTCGCTAGCGGCAACTTTGGATCTCTGAAATGCAATTAAATCATCTTCTTCAAAAAGATCACCGTCATTGTCGTCGCTGTTGTTGTGCATGAACCCTTCATCGTCACTCATTTTGAGAGCGCGCGTGCTTTAGCACGCGCAACCCCCTACAAAAATTTATTTATATACTTTAAAGCAATCGTTTAATATCCTTTTCAATGTCTTCAATGTCAATGAGCGTTCGATCACGATAAAAAAACTGCTCGCAAGTCATGTTTGAACATGTGACTTTGCCAAACCCACCGCCTTGACATGCACGACACACATCCCACGCCTCGGTACTCTTTTGAACGCGTGCCGCATGCTCATTGGCCAATTTGGCTTTCAATTCGTCGAGATTGCAGTTTGAACAGCATGCCGCCCCCCTTTTGGGGGGCGGGAGCGAAACTCCACATCCCAAGCATTTTGCCAGTGTCACTGTAAACTTGGCAATCCCAAACGTTCTCGGCTTGCGCTGAACAATAATACGCATATGAGGCAAATCTTTGCCAAACAAGCGCTGATGCGCAATGAGCTGTTCGCGCTCCTTCATCGGCATGCTTGAGGATATTTCAAGACATTTGAGCGGCTCGTGTACACCCGTGAAAACACGTATGACCTGTGTGTAAAATCAAAGGGGTAAAAATCAGAGAGAACAAAAATCGCTCTCCCCCCCCCGCCCGCAGGGCGGGCGGGGGG
>JAYVIR010000124.1:0-2125 GCA_043770095.1 Eubacteriales bacterium | reverse complement strand
CGCATACATCTGCGACACACTTTTTGCATAGTAAAAACCTATGCGATCGCGTATTGGTCAACACTGAAGACACACATAGCAAATAGTTAGTCTCATCACGAGAATGATTATTATTATCATGAGACTCAAAAATTACTTGATCGCACTTTGCCTGTCGGTCGGGTACATGACAGTGCCGCTACGCTAAATTTCTACCGATATGCGCTATGGGCGCATCGGCTTACGCTGTCGCTTTTCGTGCATTCGCACGGTCGGAATTTTGTGCATAAGGGAAATTTTCATCTTTGCAGTGGCGAAGCATAGGTGATCGCCACTACCATGACCGCCGCCTAGCTGCGGCTCTCGACTAACGTTAACGGTTGACCGTCGCCTAGAGTTTTTCTTGCTCTAAGCAAATATTCTTCAATAATTTCAATCTGGGTAGCTTGGTGATCGTTTCCATTTTGCAAGGCAGCTTCACCAAGAACTTGAATAAGTGCTTCAGCACGTTGCAGACAATGAGATAAATCAATTAACGCAATTGTGTCTAATTTTGACATAATAGATTTGCTCTTTTTCGTAGTAAATGTACGGGAATGAGAAGTCATAGATAAGCACGCAACCGCTTATCTATGGCGTAAATTGTAACATATTTCTATTTCAAATAATAGTCTTTTTCAACTTCCATTTAAAGTTCCATTTGAACTTCCATTTAACAGAGTTCCAATTGAAGTTCCATTTAAGTAAATTCCATTTGAAGTTCCATTTGAACTTCCGTTAAATAACTTCCATTTAAACGTCTACCATAATATATTTTTTCAAATGGAAGTGATAATGAGCTATCCTCTCTCTTCCTTGTTTCTCTGTTGCAGTTTCTTTGTCATCGTCTATGGTAATCAGATCATCCATAGATGCTTCAGCATCTTTGCCAAAAGCTTTTAAAACGCCGCCGTAGTCTACTTTTCTAAGCTTATGTAGTTCCTGAGTTATAGCCTTTAACCAATTAGAATTAACATCATCGTCATCACAAAACTTGCCTATCAGGTCGTTTTCTTTAACGGTGTATTTTAATGTTTCACAGATTCCTTTAATCATTCCAGTATCATCAGTTTCAATCTCTTCAGGATTGCTAATTGGTGCTTTACCTCTCTTGCTCTTGACTGCTTGAATATGAACTATCGGATCGTAATCAACTCTAAGAGATTGTTTCCACATCTCAGTCCATTGTTCTTGCTTTATATAACCTCTACCTGTGAAATATGAAGCAGGAACTAAACCCAAAACGTGAAAGTGTGGATGGACTTCATTTGTTGGCTTGGCAGTCCATGACAGCTTGTCTGGGTCATTGCTGCGGTAGTACCAAGTTGTACCGTGGCGACCGATGAAGTTACCAGATCTGTCGTACCAATCCCAGACTCTGGTCACTTCCAGTGACTTGATCGCCCCGACAAGCGGGTAACTTGCAAGCTGAGAAAGTCTAGTAAATGCTTTACCCATAGCTTGAATCTGCGATCGCAATTCTGATACCTCACAATTGCGCTGAGTCAGCGTTAAAAATACCCATTTGTGAGTTGGATGGGTTTCTTGTATTGCTGGCAGTGCTGCCAAGAATTTGGCTCGCCACTTGAGCGATCGCCTAAATTGGCACATAGGACAATAACTGACTTTGCAGAATCTAGCGTCTATAAGCTTTATATCACTCTCAGTCTGCCAAAACTTTAACCATGAGCCGCATTCACTGATCCGCCCCGAATAGGTCTTAAAGTCGATAAACCTATCACCTGACATGAAACCCTGTACACCGTCACTACTTTCTAGAGCGTACAAGCGTGCTATTTGGGTGCTTAAGTCCTTGTGCAAGTCAAACTTGGCATCTCTAGCCGAGAAGTCGCTTAAATACCGCTTGTTGTCTTCCTGTGGTGATGGCATGACTATGTTGGCTAAAGCTTAATTTGCCTAGGCAGTTAGCTTGGTTTTACTAGGTTGTCATAGTAACACACCTCAACACGTTACCAGCAAAGGATTTTAAACAAATCTAAGCGTCAAAGTTATTTCTATATAATCAAGATAAGGATAGAGGGCGCGAAACCCGCTCTACACAGGTGTTTAACTGAAGCAACACTGTTTACACAAAACTATAGTTTTG
>JAYVIR010000123.1:0-22661 GCA_043770095.1 Eubacteriales bacterium | reverse complement strand
GTTGCTGCATAGATCAGAATCTGATCCATTGGAATGCCAAATTGCTCAAATGGGTAATTGTTCATCAACATAACGATGATCGCAAACATTTGGACGTTTGTTTTAATTTTCCCCCAAATATCCGCTGCAATGACAATCCCTGCAGAAGCGGCAACCGCTCTAAAAATGCTGACAATAAACTCTCTTGAAAGAATAATCATGACTACCCAAGCACTGAGTTCTCCAATTTCAAGAAAACCTAAAAGGGCAGCCGTTACCAAAAGTTTATCGGCTAGCGGATCCATAAATTTACCAAAATTCGTTATTAAATGATATTTTCTTGCCAAGTAGCCATCTAAGAAATCAGTGAATGCTGCTAACACAAATAATACCAAAGCGATGTTCATTCCCACGGCCGTTCCTTGAAGTTGAAAATACATAAAGAAAGGAATCATTAACACTCTTAAAATAGTCAGTTGGTTTGCAATATTCATTTTCATATTAAAGCTCTCCAATCAAATCATATTCTAGAGCGTCTGTTATTTTAACCTTCACAAACTGTCCAATTCGAAGGGCTCTTTCTGTATGAACATAGACAACGCCATCAATTTCGGGTGCATCATACTCCGTTCTGCCAACGTAGATTTTTTCGCCCGGAACCTCTTCCTCGATAAGAACGTCTAAAGTTTTTCCGACTTTACGGTACATAAGTTCCGTAGAAATCTGCTGTTGAAGTTCTAAAATTTCGTCTCTTCTGGCTTCTTTGACCTCTGTTTCAAGGTGATCTTTAAAATTAGCCGCCGCTGTGTCTTCTTCAAGCGAATAAGCAAATGCGCCCAATTTATCGAGTCTTTGCTCTTTAACAAACTCTAAGAGTTCATTGAACATTTCTTCGGTTTCACCAGGGAATCCTGTAATCAAAGTGCTGCGAATACTAATTTCCGGAACCGCCGCTCTGAGTTTCTCAATTAAAGCCACAATTGACGCTTTCGAAGTGGTTCGATTCATTCTCTTAAGCATAAAATCATTGCAGTGCTGAATTGGAATGTCAATATATTTTGCTACTTTATCGCATTTAGCAATGGCTTCAATCAGCTTATCATCTACCACGTCAGGGTAGCAATATTGAAGACGAATCCATTTTAATCCCTCAATTTTATTGAGTTCATAAAGCAAATCCGCTAAACGATAAGTCCCGTAAAGATCCTCGCCAAATCTGGTAATGTCTTGCGCGATGATGATCAGTTCTTTAACGCCCTTAGATACCAATGTTTGTGCTTCAAGTACCACATCTTCAAATTTACGGCTTCTATATTTGCCTCTAAGTTTTGGGATGATGCAGTAAGTACAGCAGTTATCACACCCTTCTGCAATTTTAAGATAAGCCATGTAAGTTGGTGTCATTAAGATCCTTGGAAGGTTCTCAGAAAAATCTTTATTGATGTCTCCCTTTTCAATCAAAGCGCCGCCATGACTCTCTTTGCGAAGCACCTTATCAATAATTGGAATGATTTCATCGAAACTACCCGTTCCGATAAAGACATCGATTTCAGGAATTTCAATTTTAAGCGCTTCTGCGTACCGCTCTGCCAAGCAACCTGTCACAATCAGCATTTGACATTTGCCTTCTGTTTTATAAGTAGAAAGTTCTAAAATTATTTCGATGGATTCAGCCTTAGCACTTTCAATAAAACCACAGGTATTAACCGCGATAATGTCCGCCTCTTCAACATCTGGTGTCATAATATAGCTATTCTTATCCAAAAGTCCAATCATAACCTCAGTGTCAACTTGATTCTTTGCGCAGCCTAACGTTTCAAAAAATACTTTATAATTCATGCGTACTCCTCTTTTCCATAATATACCATTTGTTTTTGTTTTACAATCATAATTTCTAAATATTTTTAATTGTTATAATTTCAGTTGTTCCAACTCTAACCTGGTAATCAACACTTCACGTGGCTTACTGCCCAAACTAGGGCCGACGATGCCTCTCTCTTCCATAGAATCAATGAGTCGCGCCGCGCGGTTATAGCCTACTCTGAACTTCCTTTGAATCATTGAAATGGATGCTTGCCCAGATTCAATGACCATTTCTACGGCATCTTTAAGAATTTCATCTGCCTCCGTGGTAATTGGCGCTTCGGGCAGATCCGTCAAAATATCCTCTTGATAAATCACTTCATCGGTTTGATTCTTGATAAAGTTCACAACGCCCTCAACTTCTGCGTCAGCAAGGAACGCGCCTTGAACACGAATTGGCTTGTTTGCGCCAAGGGGATAGAAGAGCATATCGCCTTTACCCAAAAGTTTTTCCGCCCCTGCCATGTCCAAAATGGTTCTAGAATCAATTTGAGACGAAACGGCAAATGCAATTCTTGAAGGGATATTGGCTTTGATCAGACCAGTGATAACATCTACCGAAGGTCGCTGCGTGGCAACAATCAAATGAATGCCTGCCGCTCTAGCCATTTGGGCAAGGCGACAGATGGCATCCTCTACTTGATTTGGCGCCGCCATCATTAAGTCCGCTAACTCATCGACAATAATGACGATTTTGGCCATTTTCTCAAGTTCGAGCGCCGGATTTTTACCAGCTTTTAAATTATAGCTGTTAATGTCCTTAACCCCTTGCTCAGCAAAGGTTTTATAGCGATTAGACATTTCGCTCACTGCCCAGTTAAGCGCAATTGCAGCTTTTTTCGGATCTACCACAACGGGTAATATCAAATGCGGAATGCCGTTATAGTGGCTAAGTTCAACGACTTTCGGGTCAATCATGAGCAATTTGACCTCATCTGGCGTTGCATTGAACAAAATACTATTAATGATGGTATTCACACAAACAGATTTACCAGAACCTGTAGAACCTGCAATCAGTAAGTGAGGCATTTTCCCTAAATCTGCGACCATTGTCTTTCCAGTAATGTCCTTACCCAGCGCAACACTAAGTTTTGAATCCGTTTTGGCAAATTCATCACTTTCAAACACCTCACGCGCGGTAACCATCGTCGTATGCTTATTAGGTATTTCAATCCCTATAGCACTTTTTCCCGGAATTGGCGCGATAATTCTAATTTGAGAAGCGGCAAGCGCCAGTGCAATATCGTCTGTCAAATTGACAATTTTAGAAACCTTTACACCTGCGGCGGGTAATATTTCATACATGGTGATGGCAGGGCCTTTTGTCACCTCAGTCACTTTGGCATCAACACCAAAATTCTTGAGCGTCACTTCCAATATTTTTACATTAGCAACAATTTCATCTTTATTGCTGCTTGTCTTCGCTTTTGCCGGATCAAGTAACGTTAGAGGCGGCATCATATACGGTTTAGGGTTAGGCTTTGGTTTTTGCACCATAGCGAGCGAAGGTTCAGGAATTGGTGTTGATCCAATCGTCGGTCTAAACGAAGGCAATATTCGTTTGCTCTCGTCCATTGGCGGTCTAACAACGGGTGTCGTTGACGGTGGAGGCGGCGGTAAGGTAGATAAACCTGAGCTGACATTGACCTCATAGCTAACTGGTTCAAAATCAGGTTCGACAGCCTGTTCAGTTTCAGATTCTGACACCAAGTCTATTTGCGACTCGCTTTCTAAATCCAATTCGTGTTCAGTATCGTTTTCTAATACGAATTCAGTTTCTGACTCAGTGCTCATTTCGTTAAGGTTAAAATCAATGATTTCATCAGCCACTTCACTCACAATCACATTATTAGAGCTTTCATTATCATTAAAAACTGAGAAATGAACGTATAGCTCATCTTCAAGAGGTTTTTCAATTTCCGGTTCTAGTTCTACTACTACTTTTTCAAGCAAAGGTTCCGTATCTAAATATTCGCCCGTTTCAAGATTCACCTGCTCCGCTAACTTTTCAAAATACAAATCCGAATTGTAATTCCCAATTGGATGTTCTTTCCTTGGCAAGTCATCAAAGCTAATTGCAGACATATCCGTATATTTATTTTCCGCCGACTCTATAGAATTGACTGCATTAATAACTTCATCTTCAGCAATAACAATTTTGTTGCTTGCAATCTGCTTCTTATTTTCATTGGATATTGCGCTACTTTTCATTTTGCCTACCAACGGTTTTATGCCGTTGTAAGTCTTAACACTGCTACGTTTTACCATATTCGTCAAACTCACTTTAAAAGCAAGCACAATGGATAAAGCGGCCAGTAATGTGCCTAATAAATACGCACCAAACTTACCCACCACATTAATCAGCGCAAAGACAAGGATATTGCCAAATACGCCACCGCCACGAAGTTGTATCCCTTGATCAAAAGAAGCTTTCATTCCTTCTGGAGACATCAGCATTTGACCTTTCAGATCTAAGGATTCATAAAGGGTACTATAATTAAACGTCGTCGTGAAAATCCATATAGAAGTAAAAGCAAAGAGTACACTAAAAATAAGCCGCCATTTCTTATCACTAAAAAATTTGTTGATTTGGAAAAAAACAAAAAGAAAAATGGCGTAGGTTAATAAACTTCCTGAAAACCCGAAAAGACCTAAGTAAATGGCTTTAATAAAGGATCCTAAAAACCCTGTCCATTCAGTGTGAATAGCAACTGCTGAGAGTATCGTAAAAGCGAAAAGTGAAATCAGTTCAATCTCATAATGTACCAACGACTTCTCAGGTTTCATCATCATAACTTGATTTTTTACAGGTTTAGGGACAACTGGTGTCTTTTTTTGAGTTGTATTTTGACCGGCCTTCTGTGTTGGTTTCTTAACAACCGATGCTGCTTTTTTGGCAGTAGCGCTTGGACTTGCTTTTTTTCTCGTTGCTGTCGGTTTTTTCGTACTGGCACTTGTTTGCTTTTGTGAAGGGGCCACGTCGGACACCACCTTTCTTAATACGCTGAAAACCGAGAAGACTAGCCCCTCGGTTGATTCATAATAATTCCTCACAATTGATTTAATTACAGTCTATATTAAAAGCCCTAATCATTAAGTCCAAACTCAGCATGCAATGCGAGTAAAGCATCTTGAACATGCTCACTTTTAATAAGACAACTTATGGTCGAATAAGAATCTGAAGACTGAAGAATTTCAACGTTCGCTCTCGCCAAAGCAAATACCAAACGTTTCATGACACCTGGCACGCCATGAATTTTATTTCCAACGACCGTCACTTTTGAACACTCAGAAGTAATTTTATATTTGAGTCTTAATTTTTCAAGAATCCCTACCACATCATCAGATTTTTCGGATGGCACAGTGAAAATTTTACGATCCTCAAAAAAGTTAATCAAGTCGATGGATATCTTATGAGACTCCAGTTCATTTAATAGCTGTCTAGCCACAGGATCATCGCTTGTTGAAAAGACTAGTACCTGAGTAATGGCATTTTTGCTCGTAACCGCTGTCACAACATGTTCTTTATTGCCCTCTATTGAACCCTCTTCTCTTCCGATGATGGTGCCTGCACTGTCAGAAAAAGTATTCTTAATAATAAGCGGCTTGTTCCCTTTTTTCGCAATATCAATGGCTTTATGATCCACTACCTTTGCGCCATCAATCGCCATTTGATAACATTCTTCATAGCTGATGGTTTTAAGAAGTTGAGCATTTTTGACCATTCTAGGATCAGCAGTCATAACGCCGTCCACATCTGTATAAATTTCGATAGCCTCTGCATCTAACTCAACACCAAGCACTGCCGCCGTCGTATCACTGCCACCTCTGCCCAAGGTCGTCAATTCGCCTGCTGCTGTCATGCCTTGAAAACCTGTCACAACAACAATACAATCATTTTCTAGATGTTTTAAAATCTTATGAGTATCCACATAAGTGACATTCGCATTGCCAAAATGAGTATCCGTAATCATGCCCGCTTGGTGCCCCGTAAGCGCTACCGCCTTATAGCCCAACCCTTCAATGGTGTTCGCAACTACAGCGGCCGAAATCATCTCACCACAGGTCAGTAAAAAATCTAAATTTCTATCACTATACTGTTCATTGGCACTTTTAAAAAAGTTAATAAGGGTGTCTGTGGCATAAGGATCCCCATTTCGCCCAATTGCAGAAACAACTATCACAGGACTCTTTCCCTGCTTTTTAAGTTCTATAGCATTTTGTGCGATGCGAGTTCTAGACTCGTGGGTTGTAACCGATGTGCCACCATACTTTTGAACCACTATTTCCATTGATTCAGATCTCCTTTATAATTACCAATCTATTTATTGGCTATTTCACTCCCGTCGAACCGAAACCGCCTTTTCCCCGCTCCGTTTGAGTAAGTTCTGAAACTGCAACAGTTGTCACCCGTTCGTAACTGGCAATAACCAACTGCGCAATTCGCTCTCCATCTTGAATGGTATATGACTCACTGCTTAAATTGATAACTGGAATTTTTAGTTCCCCACGATAGTCACTGTCAATGGTTCCTACGCAGTTCACTAAAGAAATACCATGCTTAATCGCCATGCCGCTTCTGGGTCTAACTTGACCTTCAAAACCTATTGGAATCTCTATGAAAAGTCCTGTAGGAATTAAGGTTCTTTCAAGAGATTTCAGCGTCACCGGTGTACTCAAAAATGAACGTAAATCCATACCCGATGCACCATCAGTTTCGTAATTTGGCAGTGGGTGATGAGATGTGTTTAATATATTAAGGTTCATAATCCTCCTAAATACAGGTGCTAAAGATTCTCAATGAAGAAATTATAAACGTCTTCAGATTTATATTCACCTGTTTTTCCAACAAGCGCTACCGCAATGTTGTTTGCATCAAAGACTTCATTTGCCTGTCTGATCACATCGCTACGAGTGATATTCTCAATACCTGAAATCACCTCATCTAAAGGACGAACACGATTGGACAACAACTCAGATTTACCAATCCAGTTCATTATATTAGTAGGCCCTTCCATTCCGAGCACAAAACTTCCTTTGAGTTGATTTCTATATTTACAAACTTCTTCTTCTTTCACTTCGCCCGCTTTGATCAATTTAAGTTCCTCTAGAATCAACTCGCAGACCTTCATCAAGTTCTCTGGTAACATAGAAGCATAAATACTAAATATGCCGCTGTTATAATAAAAACTTGGTTGAGAGTCAATCGTATAAGAGAGTCCATGATCTTCTCTAATTTTTTGAAAAAGTCTAGAACTCGAGACGCCGCCAACCACATTGTTTAAAAGCAAAAAAGGATAAAGTTCTGGCGTATCATAACCATAACCCTTAAATCCAATAATCATATGAAGTTGCTCTGAGTCCTTTTTCTGGTCTATGTGACCATTTCCGAAAGGAATATGAGCAACTTTTCTTGCATGTGATTTGCCTTGTTTTAATTGACCAACGGTACTCTCAAGCGTTGCTAACAATTCGTCCTCATCATACTTTCCAGTAACAGCCACAACGATGTTTTCTGGCTGATAATGAAGTTCAAAAAAATTAAGCATTGTTTCTCTCGTTAATTCTGTCACACTCTTTTTAGTGCCTAATATATTTCTTTGAAGGGCATGCCCTTTAAACGTAATTTCTGAAAGTAAATCATAAATTAGATCTTCAGGTGAATCATCATATAAATTAATCTCATCTAAGATGATCATTTTTTCTTTTTCAATTTCATTGGCATCAAAAATTGAATTCATCAACATGTCGCTGACAATATCAATTGACAATGAAACGTGCTCTGAAAGCACATGAGCATAGATACAAGTACATTCTTTGCTCGTAAAGGCGTTTAACTCTCCGCCTAAATCATCAATTTCGCTGGCTATGGCTTTTGCCGTGCGCCGCTCAGTTCCCTTAAAAAGCATATGCTCAATGAAATGAGACACACCATTTAATGGGCCCGTTTCATTTATTGATCCCACTTTGATCCAAAATCCGATAGAAGCGGAACGTACATGATCCATCGGTTCTAACATGACACGAATGCCATTTGAAAGCATTATTTTTTTCTGCATAGGCACCTCGTATAAAATAATATGTTATAAGTCTATTATACTGAACTAAAGCCGTGAAAACAACCTGCAAGCTATATTGATATCAAAATACAAATAACCCTCTATCAATAGCAACTTGTTTACTTACAAAAACACGAGAGAATCCAAACTGGATTCTCTCGTTAGTAAGCTGAATCTTAAATCCAACTTGTATCATGTTATTCTAATTATTTGTTTTCGTCTCCTAAGAGCACTTTTCTAGATACATTGACACGTTTTTGAGCATCAATTTCAATAACTTTAACCATCAATTCATCGCCCACTTTGAAAGCTTCCTCAACTGTCTTAAGTCTTTCTTTTGACAATTGTGAGATATGACAAAGCGCTTCTTTACCAGGAAGCAATTCAACGAAAGCACCAAATGTCATGATTCTCACAACTTTAGCATTGTAAATTTCGCCAATTTCAATTTCCTTAACGATGCCTTGAATTTCTTTAAGCGCGTTATTGCCGCCAACACCATCATTTGCTGTAATGAGGACACGACCAGTATCATCAATGTCAATTTTAACGTTATGATCAGCACAAATTCTTGTGATGACCTTACCGCCTGGGCCAATGATTTCTCTGATTTTATCAGGGCTGATGTTGAGTTTGAATACGCGAGGTGCGTATAATGACATTTCTTTTCTAGGAACATCAATGCACGCCTTCATTTTTTCTAAGATATGAAGTCTGCCCACTCTTGCTTGCTCAAGTGCACGCTCCATAATTTCTCTGCTAAGGCCTTTAACTTTAATGTCCATTTGAAGCGCTGTAATACCTTCTTTAGTACCAGCAACTTTAAAGTCCATATCTCCGAGCGCATCTTCCATACCTTGGATATCAGAAAGGATTGCCACGCTGTCGTCTTCTTTGATAAGACCCATTGCGATACCAGCAACCATATCAGTGATCGGAACGCCTGCATCTAACAATGAAAGTGTTGAACCACAGATACTTGCTTGTGAGCTAGAACCATTACAAGTTAAAACTTCAGAAACCATACGAATTGTGTATGGGAAATCGTCTTCACTTGGAAGAACAGGAAGCAATGCTCTTTCGCCCAATGCGCCATGTCCAATTGCTCTACGGTTAGTTCTAGTCATACCAGTTTCACCAACAGAGAATGGAGGGAAGTTATAATGGTGCATATAACGCTTAGTTGTTTCCATGCTAATGCCATCTAATCTTTGAGCTTCGCCAAGCGCGCCTAAAGTTGTAATGGTTAAAGCTTGAGTCAAACCACGTGTAAAGAGGCCAGAACCATGAGTTCTTGGTAATAATCCAACTTCACAATCAATTGGTCTGATTTCATCTATTTTTCTGCCATCAGGTCTAATTTCTTCAAAAGTAATCATTTTTCTAACATGTACTTTTTCGATTTCTTTAAAGAATCCAGACATAAAGTTTTTAGTGTTAGGATATTTTTCGCTAAATTCAGCTTGCATGTCGTCTTTAATGACGTCAAGAGCAGCATTACGATCTGCTTTTTCATTGATTCTAACCGCTTTGTTAATTCTATCAGAAATAAACGCTGTTAAATCAGCAACTTGCTCTTCATTAACGGTTTCTGCAATCACTGGCATTTTTTCTTTGCCAATTTCAGCAACGATGCCTTCGATGAAAGCAACAATACGCTTAATTTCATCATGACCTCTCATGATTGCGCCAAGAACAACTTCTTCTGAAAGAATATCTGCTCCTGCTTCAACCATAGTGACCGCATCTTTAGTACCAGAAACGATTAAGCTAAGTAAAGATTTTTCTCTTTGCTCTGTTGTTGGATTGATGACATACTCACCATCTATGTAACCAACAGTTACAGAACCTGTAGGACCATCAAACGGAATATCTGAGATTGAAAGTGCAATTGAAGATCCGATCATTGCAACAATATCTGCTTGATTGTCTTGATCAACTGACATAACAGTTGTTGTGATTTGCACTTCGTTTTTGTAACCTTCTGGGAACAAAGGACGAATTGGTCTATCGATCAATCTTGACGTTAATGTAGCTTTTTCTGAAGGTCTGCCTTCTCTTTTAATGTATCCACCCGGTATTTTACCAACTGCATACATTTTTTCTTCATAATCACAGCTAAGTGGGAAGAAATCAATGCCCTCTTTAGCTTTTTTGCTTCCAACCGCTGTACAAAGTACAAAAGTCTCTCCATAACTGAGCATTGCTGAACCGTTAGCTAAATTGGCAACTTTTCCAATTTCAACTTTAAGTGCTCTGCCAGCAAGGTCTAATTCGTAATGCTTAATATTTCTTTCGCCTTCCATTCAAAACCCTCCTTATTTTTTGTATGGCTATAGTGATTCGAAATTTATCCTACTTTCTCTAAACGTGAAAACACCTTCTTCACCATTCACAGGAAGTAGGACAAGATAATAAACTTCAAATCCGCTATTGCCAATTATATAAGTTGAATTAAAGATTCAACTTATATACATTAAAACGTAATAAAGCGGGCAAAGCCCGCTCATATTATTTTCTTAGGTTTAATCTACTAATGAGTGTTCTATATCTTTCAATATTATTCTCTCTCAAGTAATTAACCAAGCTTCTTCTTTGACCAACCATTTTAAGAAGACCTCTTCTTGAATGGTGATCTTTTTTGTGCATTTTAAGATGCTCATTAAGTTCGTTAATTCTGAACGTTAATAATGCAACTTGCACTTCAGGAGAACCTGTGTCGCCTTCGTGTGTTTTGTAATCTGTAATGATTTGTAATTTCTGTTCTTTAGTCATGTGTTTTACACCTCCATATAGTATCCCCTTAATCCAAGTAAATCGTCGGTGTGTCGATAAACATAGTCTAAGGTTAGCACAGTTATTATACAACAAACTACTTATTCAGTCAATCGGATTTGAAAATCCTCTGAAGTAAACTTGTCAAAATAGTCACTTTGGGCATAAGCTAAGTCACCATTCATCCGAATAATCAAATCTTCTAACGAATTAAATTTTTCTTCATTTCTAATATGAGCAATGAAGAAAATACGAATAACTTCGCCATAGATATCTTCGTCAAAATCCAGTAAATAGCTTTCAATATTTAATTCCACTTGCTGAAACGTTGGGTTAAATCCGACGTTGCATAAACTTGGATATAAACGATTGCCTAGTTGCGTATAGCTGACATAAACACCAGGTTTAATCAAATTCATATGAGGCGTCGTTACAATATTAGCGGTCGGAAAGCCTAACTGGCGGCCCACTTGCTTACCTTTAATAACTTCACCCGTCACACTAAATGGTCTGCCTAGCATGAGTCTTGCCACTTCCATGTTGCCATGCTTGATTTTATCTCTTATTTCAGAACTGCTAATTTTATGACCAGCTAGTGAAACAGGAGACGTCACGATCATTTCATAACCATACTTAGGCGCAAGTTTTTTAAGCAAATCTACGTCGCCTTCAGCGCCTTTTCCAAATCGATAGTCAAACCCCACCGCCACTAGTTTTACATTCATGCCATCCATTAAATATTTTTTTACAAACGACTCCGCATCCGTTTTCATAAACTTCTCATCAAACGGAATCATAAGTAAATAGTCTGCTCCGGTTTCTTCGATAAATTTTTCTTTATCTTCATTGTTGATTAGCTTGGGCACCTTATGCCCATTGCGGGTAAGTTCGCGAGGGTGGTTGCTAAAAGTATATACGACACTTTTATAACCGTTAGCCTTACAACTTGCCACAAGATCTCCAATGACCTTCTGATGGCCTATGTGCAGTCCGTCGAAAGTTCCTAGCGCAATCCCTATTGGTTCCTTCAGTTTTGCCAATGTCTCTAATTCATAAAGAGTTTTCATATGTCATCACCATTATAGAGACGTTTTTCCAGTGAAAGATTTCCTAATAACACATTGAAAAAACCTATCCCTATAAAATCTTTCCCACAATATAACCTAATTAAAGCATCTTCTTTCGGCTTTTCGCTTAAAAAATTACTTAAATCTATTTTAATCCCGTTTAAAAGCTTATCTAACACAAATTTCGAAATATAACAAGATTCTAGTTCTTTAAAAGGTGTATCTAGACCCTGAAGGATTTCATCCACTCTTCCCGATTCGACAAATTGATTAACCTCTTCGAGTGTCAGAGCATCCTCAATTTTAAAAATACCACTTTGCATACGAATCAAATTAGTCATATGCGCGTAGCAGCCTAATTTTTCGCCTATATCGTGACAAATGGTTCTGACATAGGTTCCTTTAGAACACGTTACATCAATGCAAAGCCCCTCAGGTAACACTCTGATAATTTTAAGTTCATGAATAAACTGCTTTCTTGCTTTTCTTTCGATGGTAATGCCTTCTCTGGCTAAATCTACAAGTTTTTTTCCATCTACTTTTAGGGCGCTGTACATAGGCGGAACCTGATCAATCTCACCTGTGAAAAAAGGCAATATGGCTTCAACTTCTTCTAGCGTAGGTCTAAGACTAGAACTTTGAAGTACCTTCCCCCATCGATCTTGGGTATCTGTTGACTCACCAAATTTAATCTCACAGCGATACGTTTTTTGATCATTTGTCAAATGTTCTACCACTTTAGTTGCTCGACCAACACAAATCGGCAATACCCCAACAGCCATCGGATCTAGCGTGCCTGTATGCCCAATTTTCTTAAAATGGAGCAGTCTTCTAAGAACACTGACCACATCATGAGAGGTCATATCGGTTGGCTTTAATACGTTTATAATGCCGTTCATTCGCTCACCTTGCTTTTTAAACAATTTAATATGGCCTCAAGTGCTTCTTCAAGTGGCATTTCCATTGTGAACCCAGCTGCTTTTTTATGACCGCCACCGCCAAAATTCATGCTTAACTCAGCAACATCAAATTGATGTTTTGATCTAGAGCTGACTTTAAAAATCTGAGGCTTAATTTCTCTTAAGAAGATTGCAACTTCTAGTCCTGAAATATCTCGTATAGCTTCACAGATGCCATCTGTGTCGTAGTTTTCAATCTGCGCAGATACAACATCACGCATTTCTATATAAGAAATGCCAATTTTGCCACCTTGATGAAGCGTCAAATGATTGAGCGCTATTTGTAAAAGCCTTACTTGATCGACATCTTTGTTCTGATAAACCTCAACAATTACCTCTTGAACATCAAAATCCGTATCTATGAGATCTGCTACCACTCTAAGCGTGTTTGCAGATGTATTGTCATATTTAAAACTACCCGTATCTGTAGAAATTGCCACATAAAGCGCCCTTGCCATAGTACTCGTCACTTCTACGCCATTTGCCATTATCAACTCATAAACCAATTCACCGGTTGATGAAGCAGTTGGCTCAATCCAAGTTAAATCTGCAAATTTTTCATTTGTAATATGGTGGTCAATACAAAGACTGAAAGCAGCTTTTTCATAAATTTCTATACGATCATTTACTCTTGTTAAATCGCTGCCATCCACTACAATAACGGCATAACTGCCAGCTTCCCAGCCTAAAGCCTCAAACGCTTCACTGGTAGCAAAACCTTCTGAGGTCAAAAAACGCAAACTGACCGGAATCGTATCGTTATTCACGATGATCGTCTCCAGTCCCAATGTTTTTAAAAAATGATAAAGTGCAATACTTGATCCTATTGTATCCCCATCTGGATGAATGTGTGGGAGCACAACCATGCGCTCCCACTGTTTAAAATCAAAAGGTAGGGTAAATAGTGATTTTATTAAGTCCCTATTTGTCCTCATCTTCGTCTTCATCCTCGTTTTCATCATCAATGTCGTCTTCATCTTCGTCATTGAAATCATCTTCGTCTTCATCATCATAATCATCTGCTTCATCGTCGTTATCGTATCCGATATCGTCGCCATCAAGATTTTTAAGTTTTTCAAGATTCTCAAGATTTTCAAGTCTTTCCGCTTCCAAAAGCACATCTGCGCCTACATCTTTTAGCAATTGATTAATATGCATGCCATTTTCAATAGACCGATCTAGTTTGAATATTGGAACGGGTGTGATTCGAAGATTTAACTCTCGACCAATTTCTTTACGAATAAAGCCTTTGGCACTGTTGAGACCTTCAAGCGTCTTTAAAGGATCAGCTTTTGGGTCATAAACGCTAATATAAATATTAGCATACGTAAGGTCATTTGTAGTGTCTACAGAAACAACACTTGTCATTTTAGAAACTCTAGGATCTTTCATATTAAACATGATCAAATGACTTACTATTTTTTTAATTTCTTCCGAAATTCTCATTGTTCTTTGTTTTGCCATATTTCCACCTTCTTCCGACTTAATTTACGGTCGAGGACTACGTTCTTTTAATTTCTTCAATGATGAATGCTTCAATCTCATCATTTACTTTAATGTCAGTAAAGTTCTCGATAGCAATACCACACTCATAACCAGCAGCAACTTCTTTTGCATCATCCTTGAAACGTCTAAGAGAAGAAATTTTGCCTTCATGTATAATGAAACCATCTCTAACCAATCTAACTTGTGCATTTCTTTGAACTTTGCCCTGAAGAACGTAAGCGCCTGCGATAACGCCAAGAACAGGTACTTTGAACGTTTCACGAACTTGTACTCTACCAAGAACCACTTCTTTGAACTCAGGATCAAGCATACCCTTCATTGCAAGTGCCACATCATCAATTGCTTCGTAAATAATTCTGTATGTTTTTAACTCAACGCCTTCTCTACTCGCTAAATCTTGAACCGTTGTAGACGGTCTAACATTAAAACCAATAATCAATGCATTAGATGCTGAAGCTAAAAGAATATCATTTTCAGAAATAGTACCTACGTTTGTATGAATGACATTAACCCGAACTTCTTCATTTGTAAGTTTAAGAAGTGACGTTTTAAGTGCTTCGATAGAACCGTGTACGTCAGCTTTAACGATGATGTTAAGATCTTTGATCTTGCCATCTTGAATCTGGCTGAAGAGATCTTCCAAAGAAACATGTGGGCTCTTTTTGAGGCTTTGGCCTCTAAGCTCCAATTGTCTTCTTTCAGCTAAAATTCTAGCTTGCTTTTCATTTACAGCAACATAGAACTTATCACCTGCTTGCGGCACTTCATTAAGACCAGTAATCTCAATACAAGTAGCCGGTCCAGCAACTTTAACTTTTTTGCCAAGGTGGTTAAACATCGCTCTAACACGACCGTAAGTCGTTCCTGCGATTACAGGGTCTCCAACTTGAATATTTCCAGTTTCAATAAGTGCAGTAGCAACAGTACCACGGCCTTTATCAACTTTTGCTTCTAAAATAGTGCCTATACCAGGTCTATTTGGATTGGCTTTTAATTCAAGCATTTCAGCAACCAAAAGAACCATTTCTAAAAGTGTATCGATGCCATCGCCCTTGATTGCAGAAACTGGCACGCATATAACCTCGCCGCCCCACTCTTCAATAAGCAAACCATGATCAGCAAGTTCTTGCTTAACGCGATCTTGATTGGCGTTGATTTTATCAATTTTATTAATAGCAACAATAATCGGTACGCCAGCAGCTTTTGCATGGTCAATTGCCTCTTTTGTTTGAGGCATTACACCGTCGTCTGCAGCAACAACAAGAATTGCGATGTCTGTAACTTTTGCACCTCTTGCACGAAGTGATGTAAACGCTTCATGTCCAGGTGTATCTAAGAATACAATTTTTTCGCCATTGTGTCTTACTTCAGATGCGCCGATGTGTTGAGTGATACCGCCGGCTTCGCCAACTGTAACACTTGTTTTTCTAATAGCATCTAACAATGAAGTCTTACCATGGTCAACGTGTCCCATAACAGTAACAACTGGTGCTCTTTTTACAAGATCATCCGGATTGTCTTCGTAATTGAAACGCTTGTCTTCCATTTGTTCTTCGGACAATGCTTTAGAAACTTCCATACCATATTCAGCAGCAATTAATTCAGCCGTTTCAAAATCAATTTCTTGATTGACTGTAGCCATCATGCCCATTGCCATCAATTTCATGATAATGTCATTTAGACCTTTTTTCATTAATTTAGCGAATTCGCCAACCGTCACGTTAGGACCAAGAACAACTTCGTTGTCGTAAACAACTTCTTGAGGCTTGTATGGGTTGCTGTCTGCGCCGTGTTTGAATTTTACTTTATTGCTTTTTGATTTCTTATTGCCACTTTTGTGCATAAGACGGTTCAAACTTTCCATTTCTTCTAGTTCATCTAAATCATCAAGAAACTCATCATCTTCTTGAACATCATCTAATTCTTCATCAATGTCGTAATCTTCTATATTGTCTTGCATGGATACCTCTTTCTCAGAACCGGCAATATTAGTTGCTGTTCTCAACAATTCATTAACGAGTTCATAATCAGAACCCTCAATGCTACTCATGTGATTTTTGACTTCAAGACCTAATGTTTGAAGTTTTTCTATACATTCTTTACTGGATATACCAAGCTCTTTAGCGAGCTCGTGTACTCTAATTTTAGACAATTGAGTCACCCCCGTATCATTTATTGACAGCTTGTTCAAGTAACTGAATTAAGGAATTAGTGAACTTGCGATCGGTAATACCAATCACGGCTCGATTGAATTTCCCAATTGCTTGGGACAGTTCCTCTTTTGTGGAAACTTCTATAAGCTGGACATTGTATTGCGTAGTTTTAGACCGAAACTTGTCTTTGGTATTTTCTGAAGCATCGGCGGCCACTATTAAGAGTTTAATCTTGCCTTTTTTCATAAACATTTCGCAAGTGTCATCCCCTGTGATAATTTTACCAGACTTCATTGCAAAGCCAAGCATGGATAAAAACTTTTGCATATTATTTGTCCTTTTCTGTTGTAATGGTTTCCTCGCTTTGGTCACCCGCAGCAAGTTCTTGCGCTAATCGTTCATATATTTCACGATCAATTTTTATCATGAGTGATCGGCTGAGCGCATCCCTCTTTTGAGCTTTTGTAAGACATTCTAGAGATGGACAGATATAAGCCCCTCTTCCATTTGCTTTTCCTTTAAAATCTACGAAAACTTGATCTTCGTTGTTTTTTACAACTCGAATCAATTCTTTTTTGGTTTTTTGCTGACCACAACCAACGCAAGTTCGCATAGGTATTCTTTTGACCTTCATCAAAATGCACCTCCACTACTCAGTAGCAGCTAACTTAATTTTTTCATACTGAGTGGCACTTTTAATATCGATTTTCCAACCAGTAAGTTTTGCGGCAAGTCTTGCATTTTGACCTTCTTTACCAATAGCAAGTGACAATTGATAATCAGGAACAACAACAAGCGCTGACTTGTCTAACTCACGCACTTCAACCAAATCAACCTTTGAAGGGCTAAGCGCATTTGATATAAACTCAGCAGGATTTTCATTCCACTTGATAATATCAATTTTTTCGCCACCAAGTTCAGTAACGATATTTTGAACCCTTGCACCTTTAGGGCCAACGCATGAACCTACAGGATCGATGTCTGCATTTGCAGCAAAGACAGCAATTTTTGTTCTTGAACCCGCTTCTCTAGAAATACCTCTGATTTCAACCTCACCATTGTATATTTCCGGAACTTCAAGTTCAAACAATCGCTTTACAAGACCAGGATGCGTTCTTGAAACCACAACTTGCGGTCCTTTTGATGTTTTGCTGACTTCAACGATGAACGACTTAATTCTACCGCCCTGAGGATATTCTTCTCCAGGAATCTGCTCTGTTGCAAGAAGAACTGCTTCTGTCTTTCCAAGGTTAATAAAGACGGTTCCTTTAGAAATTCTTTGGATAATGCCAGTCACAATTTCGCTTTCTCTATCTGCAAATTCATCAAAAATAATTGAACGTTCTGCTTCTCGAATTCTTTGAACCACAACTTGTTTCGCTGTTTGTGCGGCAATCCGCCCAAAATCCTTCGGCGTCACTTCAGTATCAATTGAATCTCCAATTTCATAATTAGGATCAATTTTTTTCGCATCTACCAAGCTAATCTCAAAGAAGTCGTCCATAGATTCTTCTACGATTTCTCTTCGAGAATACACTTTTACATCGCCAGAGTTTTCATCAATTGTAATAACCACGTTTTGTGATGATCCGAAGTTTTTCTTATACGCCGTTATAAGCGCTGCTTCTATCGTTTCAATTAATAAAGCCTTAGAGATACCCTTTTCTCTTTCTAGTGCTTCTAGAGCCTCAAGTAAGTCCTGTTTCACCTAGTTATCCTCCTCATGATCGAAGTCCACAACCAGTTTGACACTGGTAATTTTTTCTTTAGGAACTTCCATTTTTTGATTACCTACAGTAATAATAATCATTTGTCCTTCTAAACCAACAAGAGTGCCTTTAAGCACCTTTTGTCCGTCTACAGGGGTAAACAATTTAAGAATAACCATTTCTCCAGCAAATCTTGCAAAATCTTCTGTTTTTTTAAGTTCTCTTTCCACACCTGGAGAAGTAACCTCTAAGAAATAATTCTCTTCTATTGGATCAACTTCATCCAATTTTGTATTGAGGAACTTGCTAATTGCTGAACAATCGTCAAGCGATACGCCATCCTCTTTGTCTATAATAACTCTTAAATATCTAAAAGGTCCTTCCTTGACGAATTCTACATCAACCAATTCCAAACCTGCACTGATACATTGGGGTCCAATTATATCTCTCACAACATCTACTACTCTTCTTTTTTTCACGAAGATACCTCCTAACGCTATTTAATTGTTTTTTCATAACAACAAAGAGTGGGCAAAACCCACTCTTCGACTTTTTCAATATCTAATTCATACCCATTATAACACAGTTAAATACAGTATGCAAACGATTATGCCCAAGAGAACAAGGTGAGTTGGTTGTTTTCAGGCATTCCTGTCAAACAGCCATGAGCGTTTAGTGCCTCAATGACAGTTTTACTTGCTTTTGATCTTCGCTTAAGTTCGTCTATAGAAATAAACTCGCCCAGTTCACGCTCATAGGCAATGTTTTTCGATGCTGTCTCACCCACACCTTGAAGTGATCTTAGTGGTGGCAAAAGCTTATCCTCTCTGATTAGGAATTCATCAGAATGAGAATTTTCTAAACTTACCCGATGGAACTCGAAGCCTCTACTGAAGTATTCATCAACGACTTCCAAAACGCCGTATATATCCTGTTCTTTCTTTGTAAGCGCATCCCAAGTTTGTTCATATTGCTTCATCATATTGCGTATGGCTTCTTTGCCTTGGCAAACCAGTTGCGCATCAAAATCTTCAACTTTAATTGAGAAGAATGAAGCATAAAATGCAAGTGGATAATGCACTTTAAAGTACGCGATTCTAAAGGACATCATGACATAAGCGACTGCATGGGCTTTGGGGAACATGTACTTGATGGTATTACATGAACCAATATACCAATTTGGTACTTTGTATTCCTTCATTAGGGTGACATTTTCATCGGTTAGGCCTTTACCTTTACGAACACGCTCCATAATATTGAAGGCAGATTTTGGCGGCAACCCTTGATAGATCAAATACGTCATAATGTCATCACGCGTTGAAATAACTTCTTTTAAAACCGCTTCGCCGCGGCGGACAAGATCCTGAGCATTATTGATCCATACATCTGTTCCATGAGAAAGTCCAGAAATTCGCACCAACTCTTCAAAACTGCTCGGTTGTGTGTCGTCAAGCATCTGTCTAACAAACTTTGTCCCAAACTCTGGTATCCCAAGAGAACCAATTTTCAATCGATAATCATGATCTTTTATCTTGAGTGCATCTGTTGTGGTAAAAATAGAAATGGTTTCTTTATCATCAAGCGGTATGTCGTCAACTTTAATGCCCGTCATGTCTTCAAGATTCTTGATGATGGTCGGTACGTCGTGCCCAAGTATGTCCAGTTTTAATAAACGTCCGCTGATAGAATGGTAGTCAAAATGCGTCGTAATAACACCCGATTTTGAATCGTTTGCAGGGTACTGAATGGGACAAAAATCATGTATGTCTTTATAATCCGGAACAACCATGATTCCGCCTGGATGCTGACCACTTGTCCTCTTAATGCCTGTGCATCCTTGAGACAATCTTGCAATTTCTTTCGAATTGCCAGTCAAACCCTTTTGTTCAAAGTACTTTTTAACATAGCCATAAGCTGTCTTATCTGCTACAGTACCAATGGTTCCCGCTTTATAGACATAGCCGGTACCAAATAGTTCTTCAGTATATTTATGAGAAGTCGCTTGATATACGCCTGCAAAGTTAAGGTCGATATCGGGCTCTTTGTCTCCTTCAAATCCGAGGAATGTCTCAAACGGAATGTCATGACCATCTTTACGATAAGGTTTTCCACACTCCGTACACAATTTATCTACTAAATCGGCGCCGCTACCAATGGAACCATCTAAAATAAACTCACTGTGTTTACAGTGGGTACAAATATAATGCGGCGGCAGTGGGTTTACTTCCGTAATGCCACTCATGGTTGCAGCAAGAGATGATCCAACCGATCCTCTTGAGCCTACCAAATAGCCATCTTCAAGAGATTTTGCAACCAGCTTATGAGCGATGATATACATTACCGAATAACCATTGCTGATGATAGAATCAAGTTCTCTTACAAGTCGTTTTTCTACCACTTCTGGCATAGGCTTTCCGTAAATAGATTCTGCTTTAATCATGCACATGGTGCGTAGATTTTCCTCTGAACCTTCAATTCTTGGCGGAAACGTTTCATCTGGTATTGGTAATATATTTTGAATTTGATCTGCTATGAGTATGGTATTTTTGACAACCACTTCAAAAGCTCTGTCTCTGCCTAAATACTCGAATTCTGCAAGCATCTCGTCTGTCGTTCTCAAATAGAGTGGCGGTTGGTTATCTGCATCCGCAAATCCTCTGCCAGTCATCAATATTCTTCTGAAAATTTCGTCCTCTGGATCAAGGAAGTGGACATCACAAGTGGCCACTACAGGTTTATTAAATTGATCACCAAGCGCTAGAACTTTCTTATTAAGTTCTTTGAGCTCAGATTGATCTCGAACAAGACCTTTGTCAATTAAGAACTGATTGTTTCCAAGTGGCTGTATTTCTAAATAGTCATAAAATTCTACAATGCCTTCAATCTCATCTGTCGATTTATTAGCCGCTAGCGCACTAAATAATTCTCCCGCTTCACAGGCAGATCCTATGATTAACCCTTCACGCATTGTTGTTAATAACGATTTAGGAATTCTAGGCTTTTTATAGAATGTATTGATGTTGGAATGACTGACCAACTGATAAAGGTTCTTAAGTCCCACATAATCTTTAACAAGAATGATGACATGATTGGTGTCCATCATTTGATAATCCATATTTTTAGACGAATAAAGGTTGATGTCATTTACCGTCACACATTCATTTTCTTTTAGCATTGCCACGAATTTAAGGAATATCTCTGTGGTTGCTTTGGCATCATCTACCGCTCTATGGTGATTTTCTAGGCTGACACCTAAATATTTAGCTATGACATTCAATTTATGTCTTTTAAGATCTTTAAGCAGCAGTCGACTGAGCGTCAACGTGTCTAAAATCGTAAAATCAAAAGGCAGTCCAAACTTACTGCAATTCTCTTTTATAAAAGCAGTATCAAATGCCGCATTATGCGCCACAAGACATGCATCGCCAACAAACGCCATAAACTGAGGGAGTACTTCATCGATTAAAGGTTTCCCAATTAGCATGTCATCAGTGATGCCCGTAATTTCTATTATCTTAGCCTCAAGAGGTGTCTGCGGATCTATAAGGGCTGAAAAATGATCCACTACTTCGCCGTTTCTAATTTTGACGGCGCCAATTTCTGTAATTTTATGATTTTTAAATGACAAACCAGTTGTTTCTATATCAAAAATAACATATTCATCATCAAAAGTTTGTTCCTTAGGGTTAACAACCGCTTCTGAATTGTCATCCATGAGGTAACCTTCAACACCATAAATAATTTTCATATCCGTCCCTCTTACAGTTTCCATGGCTTCAGGAAACGCTTGCAGAACGCCGTGGTCAGTAATGGCAATTGCTTTATGACCCCAACTCATTGCTCGTTTTACAATTGCTTTTGCAGAAGACATGCCATCCATATCAGACATGGTCGTATGACAGTGCAGTTCTATGCGTTTTAAGTCCGCATCATCTTTGCGCTTTTCCGGTCCTCTTCCTATGTTAATATTCATGGCATAGAGGGCAAGTTCTTTCTCGAAAGTATCATACCTTACTGAACCCTCAAATTTATACCATTCGCCTTTTTTTACTTTATTTAACAAATCATCACGTTCGGCACTATCTTTTGTAAAGATTTTAACGCCGATGGAATTGCTTCCATCTGAAATTGAGAACGATACCAGACACTTGCCTGTTCTTAAATCCCTTGAATTAACTTCAAAGACTTCGGCTTCAAAACAAAACAGACCTTCTTCTTCCATGCCGTCGTTGATTTTAGTGACTTCTCGGCGAATTTTATTTCTGTAGAGACAGGTTTCGTCAACCTCTTTGGCTTGTCTTCTGTAACCTTCGCCACCACCGCCTGAGTTTCCGTTAAATCCACCCGAATTGCCATTATAGCCCCCGCTATTGCCATTTCCTTTTGCACTAGAGCTCGCGGGGCTTCTACCTTCATTGTTGCCTTCCTTTTCAACCGTTCTAATCATTTTTTGAAGGGCGACTTCTTGCAGTTCGTTTAACACTTTCGCCTGTTCTGCACATTTTTTTTCATCGTATAAAAAACTGACTTTATAATTTAGGCCGGTTAGGTCCTTCATAAGCGATGCCACTTTGAGGTCAAAGCGTTGCTG
>JAYVIR010000122.1:0-6177 GCA_043770095.1 Eubacteriales bacterium | reverse complement strand
GTCGGCAATATTCGCATGGGCTATGGGCATTACCGAATCTCAATGGCAATAGCCTCCGCCGCCTATTCAATGGGTTACACGCCATACTGGTTTGACCTTAATGCCTATGAGCAAACAACAGGTGGAAAAGTCATCAGGCACTTAAACAGCCTCTATTCGATGGGGTCAAGATGGTCTCAGAAGTACCCCATGTTTAATCGATTTTACTGGGAGCCTCTAAACAGCGAAGGCTTTCGCAAATTGACCTACAATGCAACGGATCAGAAAATCAGCGAACTGATGACGCCTGTTTATAGGAATTTGCCAAAGGATATGCCTTTCATAGCAACGCATGTGTGGCCAGCCCAAGCGGCGGTACATGCCAAAATGCAAAAAGTGGTCAACGTCATTCCAGACAATTGGCCTATGGCACTGCATTTGGCGGAAGGTTCCATTCATACGGTTCAAAGTTTTTCATCCTACTTGGGCTATAAAACCCTTCATGGAATGGATGGAGACAAGCCTTTAAAGCACATGCCAGAAGAGGCCATTTGTGAGGTTGGGCATTATATTGATCACGAATTGGTCTTCAATTTGGAAGCAGATTGCAAAAAAAGGTTACATCGCATAGAAAATAATGAACCTAAACGAATTTTGTTGACGATTGGCGGTGCAGGTGCTCAACGTGAATTGTTTGGGCAAATCATAAAAAAACTGTTGCCAGAGGTCAAAGAAAAGCGAGTTGTCCTGCTGATCAATGTGGGGGATTATAAAAGTGTCTGGGAGAATTTGATTCAAGATATTCCAGAACTGATTATACTTGGACAATGCCATTTTGACAATTGGCAGGAGACTCAGAGGATTGCTGAGCAGTTGGATGGGACATTAGAGGGCGTGCATATTTTTTATCATGAAGATATTTTTGCAGCCGTTTATGCCACTAATTTACTCATGCGCAGGACAGATTTGATGATTACAAAACCGAGTGAATTGTCCTTTTATCCAGTGCCAAAGCTCCTCGTTAAAAGAGTTGGCGGGCACGAGGCATGGGGCGCAATCCGCTCGGCAGAAATTGGAGACGGCACAATCGAATGTGCCACAAGCGACTACGCTATACAGATGCTAGAAATAATTCTCAGTGAAAAAACAGTCATGCGAAAGTTCAGCGAACATATTTTAGAAGCCCATAAAAATGGTGTTTACGATGGGGCTTATAAAGCGGTGGCTTTGGCAGTTAAGTGATGGGTGACAAAGATTGCAGGATTGGCATTTTGATGTATAGAAATTACTGATAACATACAAGAAGACCTCTGAAGATTACTCTTTGGAGGTCTTCTTATTTAGTAAAGTTATAAGTAAATTGTTTTCGTAGTGGTTTAATTTGGTATGATGAAACTGGCGTTATATCAGAAAAAGCTGATAAGATAAATTCAGAGTATTACCATTGGATGATGACTTTTGTAAATTCATTTTTTTATTGGTAAAACGCATAGAATTATGAATGGCTGAAGAAAGATAATGAGAGCACAAAGAGGGGCAGGCAGCCGGATGGAGAATAGAGCATAGTGAAGATTCCAGGTAGGAGAGAAATATTAGCAAATTTTATTCCTGTGGTTAAGAAGGCCGTAGCCTATGCAAAAGGCCTTACAGTGAAATGAACCGACGTATGAGGCAATGATGGCTTGAATGGCTGAAAGCGAGCTGCTGACGAAGATTATGTTTTTATTGGAATGACTAGGGTTTAGAGGATTGTAAAATGCTTAATAAAGCCTCTTCAATATCGCATAAACGATGAGGTAAGTCATGTATAAGAAAACTAGAAGTATGTGCAACAGCATTTGTAATTGATAAACTTGTCTCTTTCGTCGAGAATACTTCCTGAAATAGACGGTTGAATAACAATCAAGAAACCAACACATGATAAAAATATGGCAAGATAAAAAACAATCTTTGTTTGAAAAATAACATCTACAATAATGGAAATAGTAAATAGGCTGATGAGCAATAGGTCTCTATTTTCATTAATAAAACTATTTTCACTTAGATATTTCTTCATAAATTTTATTCCTCCTCATCAAAATAGAAAAGATCTTTTATGGAAACGTCAAACACTTTTGATAGCTTCCACGCCAACTGAAGTGAAGCGATGTACTTGGATTTTTCTAGTGAAATAATGGTTTGGCGAGACACATTGGTCATGGTAGCCAATTGATCTTGCGTGATTCGGTGCTTCTCGCGAAACACTTTAATGTTATTCTTCACTTGATACCTCCAAAAGTTTTCTTATTCACATTGTTAAGTTAACTTACATAATTCTGTAGAAATATCTAATAAGGCGTAAATTTATGGCCTTTTTTTATTTTTTGAGAAGAATAGGCATTTGTTTAACGCTTTCTTAACGCATAAATCGGCCTAAAAGGGGTAAAAATATATTTAGTAATCGGAGGTGATACAGATTGAAAAAAATATTAAATTTTAAAAGAATCACCCGAATTTGTTTGATGCTAATTTGTATAAGCATGCTGAATATTACAATGCAGTCAAAATTCTATGCAGAGACAGTTAAAGAAAAACAGTCATTTATTGCGGAAAGAATTCAGACACTTTATAACGATGAGAACAGTTTGTTAGCAAATGAAGCCAACGCAGTTATTCAAACCGAGGACGGCTATATTTGGTTTGGCGGATATAACGGATTATTGAAATATGATGGTAAAAAATTTATAAAAATTGACAAACAATCTCATCCGAATTTTACAGCAAATAGCATTAGAAACTTATATGAGTCAAAGGCGCATACTCTATACATAGCAAGCAACGACGAAGGACTCTTCTCCTATAAAGAAGGCATTTTTACACCCATAAAAGACCCTACGCAAAAATTATCCAATTCCGTGCGCAGTATTTTTGAAGACTCAAAAGGAGACATTTACATAACAACCACAAACGGGTTGGCTAAAGTAACGAATGGTGAGTTAGAAGTTGTTGAATGTGAAGGATTTTCTTCAGAATTTTTAATAAGTGGTGCAATGGATCAAAGTAATAATATGTGGTTGGTTGCCGATGGTGGCAATGTTTTCGTGCTCAAAGACAGTAAACTTGTAAAGTCATACTCTGTAGAAGCACTTCGAAAGCAAAGTGCCTCTTTTGTTTTTGTGGACAGCCAAAATAGGGTGCTAATTGGCACGACCAATGACTCTTTATTGGTACTTGAAGGTGGTAATCTGCAAAACGATTTTACACTTTATCCTCTTAATGGCGTCGTAAAAACGACCAGCATATTTGAAGATCACGCGAGAAAAATTTGGATCGGCGGCGAAGGTGGCTTTGGGTATCTTGAAAATGATTTTAAATTCATTAATGTAAAAGGAACCTATCTAGAAGGCTTTATAGAAAGCATTTATCAAGACTATGAAGGCAATTATTGGATAGCGTCTTCAAAACAAGGCATCTTAAAAATGACAAGAAGTAAATTTCTAAATTTGTTTTTAGAAAACAATATTGACCCAACCAGCATTAATACAACTTTGCTATGGGAAAATAACCTGTATGTGGGCACTGACAAAGGACTCACCATCATCGGATCGAGTGGGAAGCTTCAAAATGAATTGACAAATTATTTGAGGGACGTACGAATTCGCTCTCTCAACAAAGACAAGCAGGGCAACTTGTGGGCATCTACTTACAGCGCTCTTGGTGTGGTCAAATATGACAAAAATCACTCGATTAAAAATTGGAACGAAGATAATGGTCTGAACAAGAACAAAGTCAGAACGGTGTGGGAAGCAAAAAATGGTAACATTTATGTTGCTACTACGGAAGGGATTAGTGTTATCAAAAACAATCAAATTATTAAATCATACACCAGTAAGGATGGCCTTAGCAATCCTTATATTTTGTCACTTTGTGAAGATGAAGAAGGGGCAATATACGCTGGTAGCGATGGCGGCGGGATTTTTAAGATTGATGGGGACAAAGTAGAAAATTATTCAGAAAAAGAAGGTTTGTCCTCTGGAATCGTTCTTAGGATGGCATATGATGCAAGTAATAAATTGTTTTTCATTAGTTCAGGTGGGCGGTTGAATATTTGGAAAAAAGGAGAACCAATTCAAAGTTATGAAAATCTGCAAATAAAAGGCAATATTTTTGATATTAAAATATCAGGCGATAAATTGATTTTGATCACTTCAAATGGACTTTATCTGAGCACCGTTTCACAGTTCTTAGCCGAAGACTCACCCACTTTTGAGGTCTATGATAAGTATGATGGTCTCAATTCGTTTCCTATTGCTAATTCGTGGAATGAGCTAACGCCAGAAGGGGAGCTATACATTTGTGGTGGAGAAGGGGTATATCGGATTAATATTTTGAACATATTTAAAAATAGCATGGCGCCAAAATGCAAAATAAATTTCATAAGCGTGGACGGCGTTTTATTTGAAAATATCAGTGAAATTCAAATTGATAAAGCAGCAAGCAGAATTACCTTAGATGTTTCTGTTCTCAGCTTTAGTGATTCTAAGAACAATGCCGTTAAATATCAGTTGATTGGATTTGATGAAGCTCCTATTGTTCAAAAAATAGAAAATTTAAACGATATTACGTATACCAATCTCGAGGGTGGGGCATATAGGTTCCAACTCAGTGGTTTCAATTCTGACGGAATTATGAATGGGCAAGAAAATACACTTCGCATTGATAAAAATTTAGGAATATTTGAGTACCAATTAACCTATGTAATCATCGTTTTACTGCTCATTATTTTAACGTACTTGATTTCTAGCTATTTCTTTAAGGCAAAAGAAGAGAAATTGTTAAGCAAACAAAAAGAATATAAAGCAATTACCAATCAAGCCATTGAAGCCATTTCAAGAACGGTTGACGCAAAAGACCATTATACAAGTGGGCATTCGCAGCGTGTTGCTAATTACAGCGTTATCATTGGGACAGCGCTTAGATTGAGTGAAGAAGATTTGGAAGCCCTTTACTACTCGGCGCTGCTTCATGATATCGGAAAGATTGGCGTTCCAGACGATGTGCTTAACAAATCGACTCATTTGAGTCAAAATGAATTTGAACTCATCAAGCATCACGTCACAAAGGGCAATGAAATTCTTAAGGATTTTGATAGCATTCAAGGATTGTCAGAAGGTGCGCTGTATCACCATGAGAAGTTTGACGGTAGCGGCTATATTTTTGGTCTCAATGGACAGACTATCCCATTTAATGCTAGGATTATTGCCGTTGCAGATGCCTATGATGCAATGGGCACGAAGCGCCCTTACAGAGATGCGCTCCCTCATGAAACAATACTGAGCGAATTCACAAAATATAGTGGCGTTCAATTCGATCCAGTGATAGTGCAGGTTATGTGCAAGTTGATTGATAGCAATGCCATTCACGCCTTAAACGAAGATGGGTCAGACGATGTAGTGGAATCTGTTAATTAGTTTGATTTGAGTAAACAAAACAAAGAATCCAGTCACAAGGAAATATTATTCGAAGGTCTGGATTCTTTTAATTCGTTTTAAATTTTATCGATGCCTACAACCGCTTAATCCCCAAAATCTCCGCTTCATCCGGCGTGACATATAGGGTTTTATTCGTTTGATAAATGACCATGCCAGGCTTAGCGCCGCTTGGCTTAGAGACATTTTTAACCAGCGTGTAGTCGACGGGCACTTGGCTCGAAAGTCGGGCTTTGGAATGATAAGCCGCAAGAAGCGCCGCTTCGTAAAGCGTTTTCTCGGGAACATCTGCGCCATTGGTTCTGACAATCACGTGAGAACCTGGAATGATCTTGGTGTGAAGCCACAAGTCTTTATTCGAAGCCAGTTTTAAGGTCAAATAGTCATTTTGATAATTGTTCTTGCCCACAAGCATTTCAAACCCGTCGGAACTTTCAAAGCGTAGGTATTTCAGCTGAATTTTCTTAGCTTTATAAGAAGCCACTTTGCGTTTGAGATAGCCCTGTTCGACAAGTTCTAACCTGATTTCGTTAAGGTTCTCCGTATCCGCACTATTGTCGATGGCTGTGAGCACCTGCTCTAAATAGGCAATTTCTAGTTCTGTTTCTGCCAGTTGCTTAGCAATTTCGATCTGCGCAATTTTAGATTTGTTGTATTTTTTATAGTAGCGCTGTGCATTTTCAGAAGGGGTCAATCGAATGTCGAGTTCCAAAATATCGGTTGTGACGGG
>JAYVIR010000121.1:0-17127 GCA_043770095.1 Eubacteriales bacterium | reverse complement strand
CTTGGCTGATCACAAGTTTGTTGCCAGTTTCCTTATATACCATTCTAATCATTCTCTTTTGATTAATTTCAATCAAATAAATGCCCTTTCCCTGAATCTCTTTTAAAAGGTTCACCAAAATGGTATCGCCCTTTTTAATTCTCACCGCCGCCATATCGCTATCCGCCGCTTTTACAAAGAGTACTCTTTCCCACTGGATGCCTTCAACTTTCCTGCCAAGAATCGGCAGTTCTCGATACCCTACAATCTTATCCGTAGAGATCTCATGAATTGGAAATTTTTTGATAATATTTGCCAAAGCGCCTGCCCATTGTTCATTAGGCTCCACGTCATAAAAATCAGGCTTTACAACCTCTTTCTTTACTTCAACCTTCTTTTCCTCTTCTTCTACGATACTGTCAAAGAAATCGAAACCAACTTTCTCTCCAAATACCGCTAAAATCGTCTCAGCTGTTTTTTCGTTTATAATTTTTTTCCCAGATTCAATTTGAATAATATAATTGGGGGCTACAGCGCATTTTTTTGCGAGTTCTTTTTCGCTCATATTTGCCTTAATTCTTGCTTCTCTGATTTTTAATGCGATTGGATTCATACGTCACCTCTTCAATTATGGTTATAATGGATGTACTACTATGACTCATTTTACTATCTGATTGACTAAAATGATAGCCTCAATTATAAATCACCTCAGTAAACCAATCTTTTAGGCGTAAGCACTTAAATTTTGGGTATAAATGCAACATATATATCCTAACTTTGGTTATATTTGTAATTTGCTATTACTAAATGGAAATGGGGTTGCCTATGAAAATACAAAATAAAATTTTTGCAATTGTCGTTTCGTCAGTCCTTGGTTATGGTCTGATTTCGATTTTCTTACAATACAACTATCTTAAACCTGAATTTAATAATATTAGCGAAGGTTTGGCGCAAAAAGACGTTGTCAAAAGTATTGATGCAATCAATCGCGAACTTGTAAATCTTAGTATTTTAACGCAAGATTATGCCGTTTGGGATGCCAGCTATTCATTTATTAATGACAAAAACAGATCCTATATTGAAGAAAACATTCCTGATTCTGCAATGACAAATGCAAAAATTTCATTTGTAGCAATCTTTAATCCCAACCACGAATTGGTTTATGGAAAATGGGCTCCAAATTCTAACAAGTGGCGTCCGCTACTTGAGACGGACTACTCACCCATTAAATCAATCATCGATACTGAAACTGCTCAACAGTATGGTCTCCTAAATCTTAATCAGGAAACCTATTTATTGTCCATTCATCCCATTATGCACTCCGACGGTACCGGCCCCATGAATGGACTTATTATTTTTGGCAGACCTATTAGCACCGCACTCAGCGAAGAACTTCTTCAAAGTTTGAATTTGCGCATTGAACTTTTCTCTGTACAAAATAATCCGCCAACAATTGTACCGTATGCTCAGTCTCTGTTAGATGGCAAAGATGCAAGCGCCAAACGGTTTACTTCAGGAAAAAATCAATTCGCCCTCCTGTCTTTAAACGAAAAGACCCTTTCGGGTTATACATTCATAACGGATTTAAAAAACCAAAAAATATTACTGCTGCAAACATTTACAGATAAAAGCATCACAGTGCTAGGCAAAAAATTCAATTACTTTTCAATAAGTTCTTTGGCTGCTTGCGGGTTGATTATTGCGACTTTATTGATACTCTACTTTAGGCAGGTCATCATTGAGCCATTAAAAAAATTAACGAAACTGGTCGCCTCTTTTAATTTTAAAATTGACGAACTTACTTTAAGCGAAGATTTAATGCTTCGCACAGATGAAATTGGTAATTTAGCGCAAAGCATTCAGTCGATGGAACAATTAGTAATTGCAAAGCACAATGAAATTCTGACGTTAAACAAATACTTAGACGCAAAAGTTGTTGAAAGAACAAAGGATTTGCTAATCGCAAACGACTCTTTAAAACTTTCAGATACCATTCTTAGTGAAACCAGCGAAGGCATACTGATTACCGATGCCAATATGAATATTATACGCGTCAATGATGCTTTTTTAAAAATGACTCAATACGAACGTGATGAACTGCTTGGCAAGCACCCACTTCTTTTCAAATCCAATCATCACAACCCCCATTATTATCAAAACGTTTGGGCTGACCTACAACAATATTTCCGCTGGTCAGGAGAATTTTGGGGTGCTCGTAAAGATGGCACTTTTTTTCCGAATTTATTGTCAATCAATGCCATCAAGGATGAATACAATACCATCACTCATTACGTTGGCGTCACCTCAGACATCTCACAAATTAAAGAAACAGAACAGGTACTAGAACAGCTTGCTTATTACGACACCTTAACAGGGCTTCCTAATCGCGATTTGTTCTATGACCGATTAAATCAAGCACTCAAACGCACTTTAAGACTTGAAAAGACTACCGCGTTACTCTTTATCGATCTTGATCGCTTTAAAATCATCAACGACACATTAGGACATGCTGTTGGCGATGAAGTCCTCATCGAAATTTCAAAAAGGCTTAAAGATCGCATTAGAGAATCTGATACCGTTTCTCGACTTGGTGGCGATGAATTTACCATTATCCTTGAAGACATTACCCATATGGTAAATGCGAAAAAAATAGCCGATGACCTTATCCAACTCGTGAATCAGCCTATATCAACAAATGATCGCATGGTTAATGTTGGTGCCAGCATTGGCATCGCAATGTTTCCAGACGATGATACAAGTGCAGATGGTCTTATGAGAAAAGCAGACGCTGCCATGTATATGGCTAAAGAAACAGGTCGCGGAAAAACTTGTTTTTCTTCTCTTGAGATTGAACTTAGAAATCAAGAGATGCTAGAAATGGAGTCCAGCCTTCGTGAAGCTATTTCTTTAGAACAATTTGAGCTGTATCTACAACCCAAGGTGTGCATCATCAATGGTACTACCAAAGTTTCTGGGGCAGAAGCGCTCATTCGTTGGCGCAATAGTGAAGGCATTATGATTCCGCCTGATCAGTTCATTGGCCTCGCTGAAGAAACAGGACTAATACACCCAATTGGGAAATGGGTACTTGAGGAAGCATGCCGGTTCTCAAATTTATTACAGCAGGAAGGCATTGAATTCCCAATCGGCGTCAATCTTTCAGTCAAACAATTAGAACACAAAGATTTAATCAAAGAAGTTTCTAATATATTAGATATTTTTAAGGTTAAGCCTCACCAAATACAATTTGAACTAACTGAAAATCTCTTTTTAAAGGATATCAATCAAACCAAATACGTTCTAGATGAGCTTAAGGCACTTGGTCACGAAATTGCCATCGATGATTTCGGAAAAGGTTACTCATCAATGAGTTATATCGGAAGTTTCGATATTGATTACCTTAAAATTGATAAAGCTTTTGTTGATCCGCTAGGTCTTCCCAATGAAAAAGAGTTGGTCTCAGCAATAATGGCAATTGCTAAAACGCATAATTTCAAGACCATTGCTGAAGGCGTTGAAACTGAGGTTCAAAAGGAAGTTTTATTATCACTTGACTGTACCGAAATGCAAGGTTATCTTTTTTCAAAACCGCTGCCATTCAACATTTTTTTAGATTACATAAAGAAAACTTCATAAAAAAAGGATATGCGATTTAGCATATCCTTTTTTTTATGAAAAACATTTATTTAGTCGCATTGCTTTGCAATAATAAATCGTATAACGCCTCCAACAATTTAATTTCATAAGTTGGAACTAAGCACTCTGAAACCTCTCCGTTAGGATTGTACCAGCAAGTATCAATGCCATAGTTGATTCCCCCTTGAATATCGGAGGTTAAGGAATCACCAATCATCAGCAAATCAGGCTTATTGAAAGGCCCAAATTTCTCATCAAAATATTTAAAAATGCCTTCTGAGGGTTTATTTACGCCAGCTTCCTCAGAAATAATAATCCCTTTTATAAAACTCATGATAGGTGAATGTTGAAAACGTCCTTTTTGAACCGCATTAATCCCATTGGTCAATATATAAAGGTCATAATGAACACTGAGTTCACGAACCAATTCAAGCGCGCCTTCAAACAAAATACCTTGTTCCGATAGATTTTCTAAATAACGATCAGCTACTCTATTAACATTTCTCTCAATACCAACCATTTCAAATAATTCTTTAAAACGTTGATATTTTAACACTTCTTGAGTCACAAGTCCAAGTTCAAGATTATTCCAAAGTCTTTTGCTAATCCCTTTATACAGTTGATAAATTTGATCATTATACTCGACTTCAAAAGCTTTCAAGGTCATTTCCAAAGCAATTTTTTCAGCTATTTGAAAGTCGAAAAGTGTGTCATCTGCATCAAAAATTAATTGTTTATACGTTTTCATATAAGCCTCCAAAATTACAGGTTAATCTTTTGCCCTTTAATTATATGATACTTTAGGGTAGATTCACCACATAATTTTGATTTAGCACGTAAATTTAACCTTCGTGATGCTCCCCTCTCTTATAGTGGCCACTTGTCCCACCTTGTTTTTCTTCTAAAAATATTGGCCCAATGACCATCGCTTTGTCCATTGCCTTACACATATCATAAATAGTGAGTGCAGCCACAGAAACGGCCGTCAATGCTTCCATTTCGACACCTGTTTTTGCAATTGTCTTCACAGTGGCTTCAATCTTAATCTGATGATGCACTTCATCCAAATCAAATTTCAAATCTGCTCCTGTAATATAAAGCGGATGACACATTGGTATTAGTTCACTGGTTTTCTTTGCGCCCATAAGGCCTGCTATCTGAGCTACTGTTATGACATCGCCTTTATGAATCCCTCCTGATTTAATGCGTTCAAAAGTTTCCGCATTCACATATATAGAACCTCTCGCCACTGCAATTCGAAGTGTTTCTAGTTTTTCATTTACTGATACCATTTGCGCAAAGCCTTCCTGATTAAAATGTGTTAAACTCATGCTTCAACCTCCAGTGGTGTTTAGTTGTCTTTTGCGGGGTGACAATAGCCTTCTACAATAACAGACATCAGTCCAATAAATTAAACCGCTCTGCTTACACAAATCAATACCCTTTTAAACTTCATTTAAATCGCCGCCTTATATAAGTTTCAAAAATAAGAAAGAGACTAAGCAAAATACGCTCAGTCTCTTAAAATAATTAAAATCACATAGGACTAAAATCCAATCGTAATACCGCCGCGATTGGTATACAAACTCGAAAGACCTTTCATTTGAACGATGAAAACTTCCTTAAAGTTATAATTTTTCTCGATTTCCGCTTTCAATTTTTCAGCCTTTTCTAAAGCGTCACAGTGCGAAATTCCTAAAATTCGATCAGGAAAATCAATACACTGTTCACCAACGATTTCAACCAAACGCTGAATTGATTTTTTCTCAGTTCTTACATTCTCAAAAAGTTCCGCTTCTCCAATTTCATTGGCATAGAGAATGGGTCTGATATTTAAAACATTTGCAATCAAGCCTTTTAACTTGGAGATTCGCCCATTCTTAATCATCGTATCCAAAGAACCTAATTGGAAAATATACTTCATTTTTTCGATATAATCATCCACTTGTTCTACAATATCAGATTCATTCATTCCTTTTTTAATCAATTCATCAATCTTAATGGCAATTAATGTTTCCCGTACCGATGAACCTTTTGAATCGAATACATGAATAAACTTCTGATGATAGTCTTGAATGAATAAATCTCTTGCAACGACAGCGCTATTATAAGTACCACTCAGCGCTGCTGTTAAAGTAATGACAAACACTGAGCCTTGAGCAAGAAATGCCTCTATAAAGTCTTGTGGTGATGGACAAGCGGACTTTGGCACTCCAGGACTGTTCTTAATATCATCTAGCATTTGATTAATGTCCAGGGTATCATCATCTTTGTAATGCCGATCGTCTATTGAAATGGTTAATGGAACAATAGTGATGTCATATTTCTCTTTCATTTCTACTGTTAAGTCACAACTGCTGTCTGCCACTATTCTCATATAAGTCCTCACTTAATAATTAATTACGTTCATTATAACATAAATTATCCTTTATGAGTGACACGCATCCACATTTCAAGCGGAATCAATAATATTAATAACAAAACGCCAAGTACCAGATGCGCCTCAAAAATATTAACGCGATCCATTAACATTCCTTGCAGTGGCATCATGGCTGCAATGCCAAGATTAATCATTAAACTGATGGTCGAAAGAACGGTTGCTCTTAGCTCTGATGGAATTCTCTTATTATAATATTTATAAAAAATTGGTCTGCTCATCCCTCTGTAGAGTTGTTGAATACAAATGAGGAAGACACCGATAGACGTTTTTACAACCCCCATCGACAGATAAGAAGCAACAATGATTAAACCCATTCCCACTAACGTCCAAGATTTTGTCCACTTCATCACACGATGGGCAAATTTTGACGATTGAGCCGCAACTATATTAAAAATAAAAAATAACCAGCCAAAATAAACCACGTCTATATCAACTGCTTTCATATATGGCTGATACATAGGAAAAGAACCCCTAAAGCATATAGATAAAACTGCAATCGTTATCACCGTGCTCAAAAGTTTAGGGTTTGATTTAATCACATCAAAGCCAGCATTGAACTGCTTGAAATATGATTTCATATTATGCCCGCCATTTTTTTCGCTGCCTGAAGGTATAGGATCTTCAATAAATTTATATGCAAATACTATAGAGATTAATACAAAAAATAAAGAGACAACGAAAGGCAATCGGCTATCAACTTTATACAAATACCCTGCTAAAACTGCTCCTACGGCCTGACTATTAAAAACATAAGACATGGCTCTTCCTTCAATTTTTTGATACTCATCCTGGCGTTCTTCTGATTTTAATGCGTCATAAAGAAGTGCCGAATCCGCACCTGATCCAAATGCAGCGCCTAGACTAAAGAAAATTTCTCCAATTAAAAAGACGTAAAAATTATTGCTAATTGCATAAATCAAACAAGTAAGCGCCCAAAACAGAGAGTTCAACATCAAACTATATTTACGACCCATTCGGTCTGCCATTATGCCTGTAGGCACTTCAAAAATGACCGTTCCAATAGCAGAAACAGAACTGATAAACATAATTTGGGTAAAACTTAGACCCTTTTCTAAGTAATATAACGTTAGAATCGGGCCTAAAATGAGCAAATTGGAAAATGTACTGTATCCAAAGTACATTTTGATATTATGGTTTAAAGAATGCTTTGTCGTTCTCTTTGTTGATTCCACGTCATGACCCCCCAGTAAGATATTGTAAACCATCTTACAATATCCTAACAAGTGAGTCAATATGTTTTTTGCTGATGTTTCATATAATAATACGTTTTTTAATTTCAATTCATATCAAGTAATTTTTTAACATCTAAAATCAATGCAAACTCACGTTCATTAATAACAGCAACACCTTGGAAAATACCCAGATTATTGCTGATTTCATCTAATGAACTTACAACAACGCCCATCTCCTTGTAAGTCATTGAAACTGGCAATCCTTTTTTTATGCCTCTATATTCAATAACCACTATCATGGATCGCATTAGCTCATCTAACTCAATGCTTTGTTCAAGTAACGATCCAATAGGAATCAATTCTATTGCTTCACCCCCAACCGTTACTTTTTTGCAAGCTTCACCAATAATGTTCCATTCAACAGCATTTCCTTGATAGATTTCCACAATGTAATCTGAAGGAACGATTATTTTTTCATCGCCTATTGAGACAAGCGTTCCTAAAAAATTCTCCATATGAAGCGGAATTTTTAACACAAACGCAACACCAAAGTTGGGTCTATTTTGAATTTCAATATGCCCGCCCAGTGCTTTTATTTCCGTTTCTACAATATTCATCCCAAGGCCTCTACCTGAAATATTATCAACTTGATCTAATGTTGTAAAACTTGATTCAAAGATAAAATCAATAATTTCCCATTCTGCATAATTGCGACTTGACTCGGCTACACCTAAAGAAACTGCTTTATTGAGAATACCTGTAAGGTCTAAACCTTTCCCATCATCACTAATGGTAATATTCAAGTAATTTCGATCAATTTCACCTTGCACTTGTAGCAAACCCCGTCTCGGCTTCCCAAATTTCTCGCGAACATTTGGCATTTCAATACCGTGATAAATAGCATTTCGAATCAAATGCATGATAGGATTTTGAAGGTGTTCAATAATACTTCTATTAACTTCTACCTCTAAACCTTCAAGCTTAAACTCAATTTCTTTTCCCAAATCTTTCGCCGCGCTTCTACCAATGAGTTCAACTTTTTTTAAAGTTGTTTCTAAGCTTTGAAGCCTAAAACTAATGGCTTGATGTTGTAGCAATATGAGCATTTTATCAATCCTGTCAAGTTGCAGTTTTGCACCTAAATCATCACCTAGCCAACGTCTTTTCAGTTTTTCTTTCAGCTGTGTTTGCATGATCATAAGCTCTTCCATGCCTTCAACCAAAACATCAACTTTATGTTCTGGTATTCTGATAAACGTATACGTATCGGTTTCTTTTCGGATTTGATTTTGAAACTCTAAGGCATTGGCTATGTCTTTAACTTTAACCATATTTTCTGAAACCAAAGCTTCTCCAAGTTTTAACAGTGTTCCACTGTCCTTTTGTCTTTTTATGACCGCCTCTATATCGCCTATTTTAAGTTTTCCTTGCCTAACAAGAATCTCACCTAACTTACGACTCTCTGTTTCAGAAGATTGAAATGTATCTTCGGACAATTGTTGCAAATATATAATGCGCTGCGCCTGCATCATATCCATATGAACCATTAGTTTACGTTCATCCTCAGGCGTTAATCTTTTAGTAACATCCATAAGTTTCATTGCCCAATCAAAGGTTTCCATAATGAGACCCTCTGCTAAATGATCTAACTGAGCATTTAATTGAACATAATAGTGCAAGAAATTATAGGCACATTGAAATAGTTTTTTTAAGTGCTCATCTGCCAATTTTGAAGCAATTTGAAGACATGACTCAAAGGGCAGAATCAACGTTTGTGGATCAATTATTTTCTTTTCACTATCAATCATTTGCAAATACACAATTTCTGTATGTTTTAAACTTTCATAGAGCAATTGTCTTGGAGGAATGGGTTTCTTCAATTCTATTGGATCAAGAATATCACCTGATTCATCCAACTCAATAATTTCCATTTTCTGAACATATTCTTTTAGGTCAATCTCTAACTCATGATTATTTTGAAGACTAAAAATACAATTTCCGGCATACTCTCTTAGATCAATTGTAAGATCAATCAAATTTTGCTTAAGTGGCATATTTTTATTTTTTTGCTTTTGAACTTCATCCTCAAGCCGATGGAAAAAATCTCCTAATTCCTGATACTCCATAGTGTAAAATAAACCCTTCAAGCTATGAAAAACGCGAAACAGCATATTGATAGCTTCCATATCTTCGCCATTTCTTTCAACATTAAGTAGACAGGCATCCAGATAAGACAGCTGTTCTAAAAGGTCTTCTATGAATATTGCAAACAACGCCCCATCATCTCTTAATCTTTGCATAGAATTACCCCTTTCTTAATTTGATATCAATATTTTCATAGTATACATACCCATATATCCGATCTAACTACCCTTATATATTCTATACTTTTAATAATAATTCATTTTCGCGCATTATAAAAGCCCTTGGTTTCCCAAGGGCTTCTACTTTCAATTTTTAAATTACTTAGCGTATTCGACAGCTCTAGTTTCTCTAATGATACTCACTTTGATCTGTCCAGGGTAATCCAGTTCTGCTTCAATGCGTTTTCTAATTTCTCTTGCTACCAAGAACATATTATCATCGCTCACTTGTTCTGGAAGTACCATAACACGAATTTCTCTACCAGCTTGAATTGCGAATGATTTTTCAACACCTTCATAAGTGTTTGCAATCGATTCAAGGGCTTCGAGTCGTTTAATGTACGTTTCTAAAGTTTCTCTTCTAGCGCCTGGTCTAGCAGCAGAAATTGCATCTGCAGCTGTTACAAGTACTGCTTCTAAAGTCTCTGGCTCGTAATCGCCATGATGTGTACTCATAGCATGAACAACTTCGCCTGATTCTTTGAATTTTTTAAGAAGATTCATACCAATTTCGATATGCGTTCCTTCAACTTCGTGGTCTACTGCTTTGCCAATATCATGGACAAGACCTGCACGTTTTGCAATTTTTACATCTGCGCCAAGTTCAGCTGCCATAATACCTGCTAAATAAGAAACCTCGATTGAATGTCTTAGAACATTTTGACCATAGCTAGTTCTATATTTCAATCGACCTAGCAATTTTACAAGCTCTGGATGGAGGTTATGTACGCCTGCATCGAAACAAGCATTTTCGCCTTCTTCCTTGATTTGTTGATCAATTTCTTTCTTTGCTTTTTCAACCATTTCTTCAATTCTCGCTGGATGGATTCTGCCATCTACGATTAGTTTTTCTAATGCAAGTCTAGCAACTTCTCTTCGAATAGGATCAAATGAGGACAAGATTACAGCTTCTGGCGTATCATCAATAATTAAATCTACACCTGTCATTGTTTCAAGTGCTCTGATGTTTCTACCTTCACGACCAATGATTCTACCTTTCATTTCGTCGTTAGGAAGATTTACAACCGATACAGTTGATTCAGCTACATAGTCCGCTGCGCATTTCTGAATAGCGTATGCAATGATTTCTCTTGCTTTCTTTGTGCCATCTTCTTTTGCTCTACTTTCGATGTCTTTGATCATGACGACAGCATCGTGTTTTACATCTTTCTCGATGTCTGCAAGGAGCTGGCTCTTTGCTTCTTCGATTGTTAAACCTGAAATTCTTTCAAGTTCTTGTACCTGAGTGTCATAAAGCTTTTCAATTTCAACTTGTTTGTCAGAGCTCTCTTTTAATTTCTTACTGAGCTGCTCTTCTTTTTTCTCAAGGTTATCAGATTTACGATCAAGTGTTTCCTCTTTTTGAAGAACACGTTTTTCATTTCTCTGAACTTCATTTCGTCTTTCACGAACTTCTTTGTCAAGTTCACTACGCAATTGATGAACCTCGTCTTTTGCTTCAACTAGCTTCTCTTTTTTCACAGATTCTGCGCCTTTTTGAGCATCAAGAATAATCTCCTGAGCTTTAGCCTCAGCAGAAACTATCGCTTTTTCCGCTGTTTTCTTTCGGGCGAGGTAACCGATTCCGGATCCGAGTGCCAAAGCAATTAATGCGATTATTACAGTAATAATAATTGAATTGATATCGTTCACCTCCTCGTGCCGTTATGAGGTCTTTAGACCTATTTATCAAAGCAATTAGATGAATAGTTAATGACCCTATTCCCATTTCATTATATTTTGTTTTGCCGCCAATGTCAACCACTGGAAGGACTTTAGAAAGGATTCCTTGTACGGCGCTAAAAATTCTTTTGTTTTTACAATGATTTGGTAAATGGTGATGGTTATTAATAGAATTTTAATAGTATCATCAGCATTGATTAATACACCATTCGCTTTGAATATTTGAACCTTTAATGTGTGACTTCACATACTTTAGTTTCCTACAAGAACTAAGCAGTTAACTTTATAAAATTTAAACAATTGTTGGAATTTATGATAAACTAATGCCCAGTAGTCAATAATCAGAAGTAATGTCACAATACAATGTAACATAGTCGAGAGGATGGATAAATAATGAAAAAGATATTATCGGTAGTATTAGCATTCATGCTTGTTATGTCAAGTACTGTAGGTGGATTTGCTGGTGTAACTAATATTCCAGCGGTAACTAAACAAACAGTAGTGGTAAAGAAACCAGTTGTAGTAGCTAAGCCTGTAGTTAATGTGGTAGCACCAAAGATAAAAAATGTAACAGATCTAACAGCACAATACAGAGCAGGTGAGTTAGACAAGAAAGAACCTGCACTTGTTATGCCAACTAAATTAACAAGTGACCAGTTGGAGATTACAAATAATAATGGTACTTATGTTTTTAATTTTAAAGATTTGAAGTTTAAGAATGCGTCTATGGAGTCGGCTAACATTGCTGAATACAGTGATAAATTTTTAAAAATAGCTTTTGATAAATCTACTATCAATTCTAAAAAAGGGTGGAGTTTAACTAACAGAACCATTACGGGTTGGGAAAATAGTACAAATAGGGTAATGGTAGTTAGTCTTACAGACGAGAGTGACAAGGTAATATACTATTATGTGTGTGTGAATGATAGTGGTAAGACTGTTGAGTATACTAAAGAGACAGATAAAATTAAATATGATATTTCAAATGTAAAAGAATTTAGTGATGAATATGTTACATTTGAGCTAGATGAACCTCTAGATGTATTTGGAGAGTATGCTAAAAATAATGAGCTGTGGGTACACATTAAGCTAAATATGGAAAAATTGTCGACAGATTTTACTGACTTAAGTAAGGTATGTACATACATGTACAATAAAATTCCATTAAATGAATATGATAGGGGCATAAACATAAACATATCTTTATCTAGTGCATCAATTTCAGAGTCTTGGGGTATAAAATATCCATCTAAATCATCAGCAGGTATGGTAGGTGGTGGTATAAAAGAAAATCATATAGTATCAGTATTCGTTGGAAATTCAAATGAAATATTAGGGTATTCAGATTGTATATATAAAAATGGTAAGTTTGAGCATACTAGTGTAAAAGAATTAATTTCAGTAAATCCACTTGACGACATAAAGTTAGCAAGAACAAACTACACATCATTTGATGCCAAAGCAGTTCAACTAACAGAAAATAAATATAAAAAACCAATCATGAAAATTGACAGAACTAAATTACCAAAAGAAATGCAGAAGTTTACTAAGACATGTTTAAATTCAACAAGTGCAGAAGATACTTATGGTATAGACAAATCATTTACGAATTTGGGTATGGGTAAAACAGCTAAATATATTTATACAGACAGTACTGGGTTGTTTACGATTCCTGATGGGAAGAAAATATATTGTTTACAGTTGTTTGATGACAGTAATAAACTACTTGGATACGTAGTATTTAAGTAATAAATCGAAATTTAAGCAGAAACAAAAAAGAACCTTCGTGTAAATGAGGGTTCTTTCTCTTTTGAATTTCACGGCTAAAGGGTTTGATCTTATATCTTATATAATTAATACTATATTAATTACTACTTAATATTTATATATTATATTTATTAAAGAATCTATGAGTATATATTATATGACAATGTTCTCATCAGCATTGATTAATACAGCTCGTGTAATATAGAGACATACTGAATTATATTTAATTAGGAGTTGTTATTGATGTCTATTAATCTTACGCGTGATTTCATTTTTTTAAAAGAACAAGCCATTTGCGACTGGGAATCTTCTAAACAAAATAGCCAATGGACACATTTACAAACTTTTGATTATTGGCATAAACGTCAAAATGAAAAATATCTTAACGACGTCGTTGACCAGTTATTGAACTTGCTTCGACCGCTTACTCCAGATGACTTCTCATCGACTGCAATTCAGATTCAATTAGAATCGTTTTTCATAGAAGCCATAATTGACTGCCCATTTCTGATGGCGCCAGAAAAAGAATATCTCTCCAGTTCAACTCAGCTTGAGGCATCAAAAGCATTTTTAAATCAATTTTTAGCAGAAGATGGTAAGCTTAGCATTGAGAATTTAGGTCAAGCAATGCGAAATTTTTGGATTGCGAATTTACTACAGGCCTGTTTCGGCAAAACAATTCAAAACACTGAGCCGCTCTATGGCTACAGTCTACTTTATCCCTACTCAGATAATTTAATGGATAGCCTAACAAGTGATAAATCTGAAAAAGTAGCGTTTTGCAAACGTTTAACCGCTAAGTTGCATGGCAACCTGCAAAAGGGTCGTACCTCAGATGAGATCAGAATTTTTGAGCTGGTGGATAAAATTTATGCCGAGTACCCGATTGAAGACTTTCCAACTGTCCAAATGGGTTTGCTGGCAATTCACGAAGCGCAGCTTAGCAGCCTTGATCAGCAGCAATCCAATCTAATGCCATATGAAATTGATTTGCTTGGAAAATGTTTTCAAAAAGGTGGTACCTCTCTTCTAGCCGACGGTCTATTGGTTGACCCAAATATGACCCTTGAATTTCAACAGTTTTGTTATGGGTTTGGCGCGATACTCCAATTGTGTGATGATCTTCAAGACACTAAGACAGATTTTGAGGCACACCATTTCACCTTATTTTCTCAATTAAAAGGTCATTATTCACTAGACCCCTTACTAATAAAAATGAACGGATTTTTAGACCATTTAATGGATCGGCTTCGCAAACTAAACCCACAGTCAGAATTTGATCTGCCTCTCGTGATTTCTAAGAACACTCGCCTTCTATTATTCTTTGCCATATTAGATAACGAGCGCGCTTTTACAAGACCATTTGTCAAAGATGTCTTTAAATATTTACCAATCCGTCCTAAAAGTTTAAAATACCTCGCCAAAAAATTAAAAAACAATTCCAAACAGATGAAACTATTTGCTTCATTTATGGGCAACGACTCTATGTTGGAACAATCAATTGATGAATTAAAAAATAACCTTACGAGTATATCGTAAGGTTATTTTTCTATAATTGTTTTATAAATTTATTTAAGCATTATTCTGCTGCTAATTCTGTCTCATCTTCAGAAAAAATCTCATCATCTGTATCTGTCACTTTTGAGTGGCAGCCTTCAAGTTTAAAATGCTCTCTTACCTTTATTTCGATTTCTAACATCAATGCTGGGTTCTCCATAAACAGCTTCTTCGCATTTTCGCGACCTTGTCCAAGTTTTTCGCCATTATAACTAAACCAAGCGCCTGCTTTATTAACGATATTCGCCGTAACCGCTGCATCTAGAACACTGCCTTCTTTAGAAATACCAGTGCCATACATAATGTCAAATTCAGCTTGTTTGAATGGTGGTGCTACTTTGTTCTTTACAATCTTAACCCTCGTTCTATTACCCACTATTTCATTTTCTTGTTTAATAGAGTCAATTTTACGAACGTCCATTCTTACCGATGCGTAGAATTTAAGCGCATTACCACCCGTAGTGGTTTCCGGATTGCCAAACATCACGCCAATTTTCATACGCAATTGGTTAATGAAAATAACCGATGTATTGGATTTACTGATGATACCAGTCAATTTTCGAAGCGCCTGAGACATCAATCTTGCTTGAAGTCCCATATGGCTATCGCCCATTTCGCCACTAATTTCTGCTTTTGGAACAAGTGCCGCTACTGAGTCAACAACAATGATGCTGATTGCGCCAGAACGAACAAGTGCATCTACAATTTCCAAGGCTTGCTCACCCGTATCTGGCTGAGAAAGAATCAAATTGTCTATATCTACGCCTATGCTTTTTGCATAAACAGGGTCTAATGCATGCTCTGCATCAATAAAGGCAGCAATACCACCTGTTTTTTGACACTCTGCAATGATGTGAAGCGAAACAGTTGTCTTACCTGAAGACTCTGGTCCATATATTTCAATGATTCTACCTTGCGGTACGCCGCCAATGCCAAGAGCAATATCCAATTCCAAAGAACCGGTTGGTATGCTTTCAACGTTGAATCTTGCGCCTTCATCGCCTAAACGCATGATAGAACCTTTTCCAAATTGTTTTTCAATGTTATTTAATACGCTTTCAAGCGCCTTCATTTTTTCTGTCTGTTCCTTTTGTTCTTTTACTTCTTTTTTATCTGCCGCTGCCATATAATTGCACCATCCCTTCAATTAGAACGTGTGTTCTATACTCATTATATCGAATCCATATAAGATGTCAAGCTTATTCGCCCCATATTTTCAAAAGAGATTTGTGCATGGCATGAAGTGCTGTAATATTGCGGATACGCTCACGATCACCTGTTAATTGAAGCTTATGGGTTTCGTGATGCCCATTCATGTAAAGGTCTAAATAGACCAATCCAACAGGCTTTTCAAACGTACCGCCATCTGGACCTGCAATGCCTGTAACCGACACACAAAGATCCGCGCCAGAAAGCGCCAAAAGACCTTCGCTCATCGCCTGAGCAACTTCTTCACTAACTGCACCCTGAACTTCGAGAAGCTCTTCTGAGACGCCTAGTAATTTTGTCTTAGTCTCATTGGAATAAGCAACAATTCCCGTTCCAAATACCGCTGAAGAACCTGAGACGTTCACTAATTTTGAGCTTAACAACCCACCTGTGCAGGATTCAGCAAATGCGATGGTTTTGCCTTCAGCTTTTAAAGCTTTTACCAAGACCATTTCTAAATCTTCATTATCAAACGCGTAAATGTACTGTCCTAAACGATTTTCAACGTCTTTGAGAATCGGCTCCAGCGTGGCTAAAGCTTCATCTGAAGAATCTCCAAAAGCAGTAATTCGAAGCATTACCTCTCCTTGCTTGGCGTAAGTAGCCAGCGTTGGATTGGTGAGGCCAATAAGGTCTAATATCTCTGTTTCGCATGCAGATTCCCCGATACCAAACATTCTAATGTATTTAGAAACCAGCACGCCTTGAGTATACTGCATTAAATACGCTAGTAGCTCATTTTCCACCATCGGAATTAATTCATTGGGTGGTCCAGGAAGTAAAATGGCTGTTTTCCCATTTTTGGTAACGATGCAACCAGGTGCTGTGCCATTTGGATTGGCTAAAACAATGCCATCCTGAGGAATGTTGCATTGTTTTAAATTATTTTGCGTCATAGTGCGAGTGCCATATTTTTTAAATCGCTCAATTAAATTTTCGTGAAGCGTCTCTGAAAAAACCAAAGGAATATCCATGTACTCACAAACAATTTCTTTGGTTAAATCGTCTTCAGTAGGGCCTAGACCGCCGCAAAGAATAATCAAATCTACCGTTTGATAATAATGATGAAGCATTTCTTTAAGCCGCTCTGGATTGTCTCCTACGACGCCATGATAGTAAATAGGTATCCCAGCTTCACTCAATTTTAGTGAAAGATATTGACTATGGGTGTTAAGGGTACTGCCCATCAACAATTCCGTTCCAACACATATAATAGCTGCTTTCATAATCTCACCTACGCCTCTAAGACTTCTTTATTTTTGACAATATAGTTCACGCCTGAAATAACGGTCAATATCGT
>JAYVIR010000120.1:0-122560 GCA_043770095.1 Eubacteriales bacterium | reverse complement strand
AAAACTTTGGCCCTCGTCAACTGTTCAGTTTCTATAGAATCATAGGTCAATTTAAAGTCATGACAGGCGCTCAGAGTTGGGGACATATCAAAAGAAAGGGGGTTAAATGATGCGTTTTAATCGCAAACAGTGGATTTTAATAATCAGACTTTTAATGGGCGCTGTTACCCTAGGCATTGTATTGTTTTTTACGCTCCCAATCATTAAATTTTTACAGACTCAGCCAACGGCTCAAACCATTTTAATTGCCGATTCAACTCATAAAAGTCCAAGCCTGGATTGGATGAAAGCACATTTGAAATTAACCGATGCCTTAGACAACGAAACGCCGGATCTGCTCTGGATTGCAGATGGCAAGGATTTGGATGATAATTTGCTTGGAAAAGTAAATCAGAATGTTATTTTTGCTGAGAGTCTCTTTATGGATCAAGTGCTTTCAGATGAACAATACCAAACCATCGAGATGTTGTTTGACATTAAGAATACAAAAATTGTCGGCAAAATGGTGACTGAATTGTCCAATCCAAATGAAGTGCCCAAAATGGTAAAAGACCTTTATGAAAAGAATGCCAGTCAAAAATGGCATTTTAATGGTAAAGGGATTGTGTTGTCAAATGAAACTCAAGTCATTGTTCTTCTAGAAGGAAAAGATTTTAAGGGTGATTTGCAGCTTGAAAGCAAAACGGTTCAGCAACCATATTACAGTTACTTTGAAGTGGTTCAAACCGACCGCCCAGTGGAGGCTTCATACCGCATTTCAGCAAGCAGCGAGGGTTTAAGAAAGTTGAAGCAACTGGGATTGACAGCTCAATTTCCAGCCTTGGTTGCCTGTTCAACGCCTTTATATAAAGGTTACTATGCAACGGGTGAATTTAATCAGATGGCTGTTGGTGTGCCATTTTTCGCAAAGGATATTGACACTTATATGGCAAATAAAAGTCTGTATGAGCGCAATTCAAATGAAAAATCGTTTTGGAAATGGTATATGAAAAAATTAAAAGGCATGTTGGAAGAAGCTCAAATCAAACAGCCTTTAGCAATCACTAGCGTTTCAAATTCTTTTGAAATTAAAGGGAAAACCTTTATAAAGACAGAGCGTAATGGCACAAAATCGCCCTTTTTTATTAAAGGCGTCAATTTAGGTGCTACACTTCCTGGCAAGAACTTTACTGAGTTTCCAAAGAGCGTGGCTCAGTACAGCGTGTGGCTAAATCAGATGGCAACGTTACATGTGAATACCATTCGCGTATACACACTTTTGCCGCCGGCATTTTATAAAGCACTGTACGATTTCAATATCAGCCATGAAGAAAAACTGTACCTCATTCAAGAAATTTGGCCTGAAGAGAAACCCCCAGAGCAAAATTATCTTGGGAAAAACTACAATGAAACATACCAACAAGAGATGGCATATGTGACAGACGCCATTCATGGGAAAATTAATATTCCCATTCGACAGTATAGAGCCTATGGCGCATATGCCTATGACGTTTCGCCTTATCTATTAGGGTACTTGGTTGGTCGCGAAATGGAGCCAGAGGAAGTCATGGCGACGGATTCATTAAATCTCAATTATCAATTCAACGGAAAATATCTCTATACAACCCCAAATGCCAGTGCTACTGAAGCGTGGCTTGCAGAGTCGTGCGAGTATGTTCTTTCGCTAGAGGAGAAGAATTTTGGGAGCAAACCTCTGGTTGGCATAGTCAATTGGCCGACGTTAGACCCACTTGAACATGATAGCGAGTGGAATTTGGAAGGGGATAAGTCCAAGCAGTTTAACGATAAAGCAGTCGTGGACATCAATCATATTTTGATTCACCCCGAGACCAAAGTCGGATTTTTCGGTGCTTACCACATCTACCCCAATTACCCAGATTTCATCAACAACGACCCTGCCTACGCCAATTATCAAGATGACCAAGGGACGTTTCGCTACGGTGGTTATTTGAATGCGTTTATGAAGACGCAGGTCAATTATCCTGCCATTGTAGCAGAATATGGCATTTCGACCAGCATGAGTACCGCACACATTAGCCCTGATGGCCTTAACCACGGTGGATTGACTGAAACGGAGCAGGCACGTGACATTATCAGAATGAGCAAAGCCATCAAAAAAGAAGGCTACGCAGGCGCTGTCATTTTCGAATGGATGGACGAATGGGCGAAGAAAACATGGACGACAGAACCCTATATGATTCCTTATAGCCGCCACCCATTATGGCACAATGCCATGGATCCAGAGCAAAATTACGGTCTTATGGGCGTTCGTTCAATAGCGCCTAAAATGGAAAGTCTTTATGATATTAAGTCTGCTCAAGCAGTGTCGTCAACTCAAGGGGCTTCTTCTTTAACCAAATTCGAAATGGGGCAAAATGAAACCTATCTGGAAATGACGCTGAGTTTCAAAGATCAAGTCGCTGCCAGTCAGCCGTTGGATCTTTTGATTAGCTCCTATGCCCAAGTGGATAAAAAAGAAGCTTGGGAGTATCAGCTTAAAGTCGCAAATAACACTGCAACCCTACTGGTAAACCCAAGCTATAACTTTACAAAAGGAAAACATGACAGCAGTGACATGCCACTAAGTACATTCGAACATATGCTGCAACTAACCAATAAAGAAGCCCTTGTAAAAAACACTGGCAAAATACCGGCTAAATTTATTGATTTAAGTCAATTAAACATCAGCCATTTTTCTCAGTCCACGGCCATGCTAGAGAGGCAGGGCACTCAGCTTAAAATTCGCTTGCCATATACGCTTTTGGGGATAACAGATCCCTCTTCAAAGAAGGTGTTAAGCGATGCAAACCCTGTAGCCTTGCCACTTCAAGATCAACTCAAAACGACAACTTCGCAGGAAATGCTCATGCAAGTCTCTGTGATAAATGAGCCGGCGGTTTCGCTAAAGTGGCGTTACCGCACATGGGAAGTACCAGAGTATTACATCAGCCCTAAATCAGGGTTTGAGACGTTGTCTAACTTTTTTAAAGGTTTTTAAAATTTCACACTACCGAACAATATCCATATAGTACCCTTGAATGCGTTCATGGTCGCCAAAGTAAAGCGGTGTTTCAAAAGTACCAATATAATCATCGCCTAGCATATTCTTAAGCTGCGAACGAATTTGGAATTCTGGCAATTTGCCAAGCACCTTTTCGCCGTCAAAGAGGAAACTGATTTGAACAGGAGAAGCAAACTGTCCATCCGATGTGAAGTCTCCGCCACCTGCAACGATGACTAAAATAGCCAATTGACCGTTTAACGCTTTTTTAGCGTCTACATGATCCACTTCAAATCTAAGATTGGTGAAGCCAAGCAGCGGTGCGCCGTCATAATCTCCTGAAGCTGCGCCAGTATGCGGCAAATTGTAGGTGTCTGCCACTTTTTTATCGGTGAAGACGCTGACCAATTTGCCGTTTTTAATGAGTGGACGCTTGTTGTTTTCAAGCCTGCACCCCTCATGGTCGAAAAATGGCGTGTAGGTTTCTTCGCTGTTGAAGTTTTGATTGATTGTGATGGCGTCATTGAATACGGTTTCGTTTAATTGACCGCTAAATAGGGAACTGCCAGTCGCATAGCGTTCACCGTTCAAGCTTTTATTGAGGAAGCCTGAAAGTTCATGAAATTGAAGCGTAAAGACAGGAAGTCGCTCGCCTTCGGGAAGTTCAACTTTGGTTTTGTACGCTTCCAAATATGTTCGGTTAAAAGCTAAGAACTTAGCTTCATCAAACAAACGACCCATATAACCGATGAAACCATCAAAAAGGTTGGCTGAACTTTTTTCTTTTAGGATGAGCTCAATGCTGACAAAAGAATCTTTGTAGAGCAAATCAAGACCTTTAGAATTGCTTAACGTATATTCGGTTTGATTGGTGGATAATTTTTCGCTAAAATCGAATTCTGGGAATTCAGTCCGTAGAGCGCCTAAAATATTTTCAGCGTGTGCGAGAAGCGCTTTAGGACTGATAATATTTTGGTCGAATAACCGATGGTCTTTTGTGCCACTTTCAACTGGATAAGGATAGACAATGTGTGTGGTGAGGTTCTCGGTTGCCTTCTGGATGAGCGCATCGTCAGATACATCTCCAATGGCGCCTGAAATACCAATATGCGAGCCATCATAGATGCGAACGCCTTTTTTAACAATGTCTTTTATTCGAACCGCTTCAACCTTCGTATTCGAAACTCTAACGGCAGTTTCAATTTGCCTAATTTTTAACAATTCACTGATCATAACACGGCCTCCTAATTTGCTTCAAGATTAGTTATTGAACGTTGAGTTTTCTCACACGTGTATATGGGCCACCAAAGCCAACTGGAAGCGGGAATTGTTCCATTTTCCCACAACCGCCGCCTACGAAGCTAAGCAGTTCAAATTCGCTGCTGACAGCATCCACTTCGCTGAGGGTTTTAAAGACATTGCCTGAGACAACAGAAATTTTGACAGGGGTCGTGATCTGGCCATTCTCAATTTTATAGGCCCTAGAAGGGGCGATGGTAAAGGTTGTCATGCCAGAACCGTGCTTGATGGTGTCTATATAAATACCATTTTTAATTTCAGCGATAATATCGGCTAAAGGACGTGTCCCTTTTTCAATATAAGTGGTTGTCATTCTGACAATAGGTTCAAATTCAAAAGTCGTCGATCTGGCGTTGCCTGTGAGTTCTTCTTCAAGAATCGCTGCAGTTGCAGTGCTATGAAGGCGCCCCGTGAGAATGCCATCTGTGATGATCATGGTTTTCTTGCCTTTGGTGCCTTCGTCGTCAAATGGCACATAGCCGTTACCCGTGACAAGTCCATCGTCTATAATCGTGACAACAGAATTCGCCACTTCTTTGCCGATTGCCCATTCTGCTTTCATGGTTTCGTCACCGACCATAAAGTCAGACTCACTTTTGTGACCGAAGCTTTCATGCGTAAACACACCTGTTGCAAGCGGTGACATGAGAACGGTGTATTCGCCTGGTTCAACCGAAACGGCGTTTTTATTAAAGTCGACTGTTTTTTCAATTTCATCTTTAAAATAATCGCCGATCATGCCAAGTTCTTCAAAATAGATAGCCGATCTTGAAATGCTGCTTTGGTCTTTGTTCTCACCAAAGGCGAGTTCAAGACCGATGCGCAGTCCGCAAGTTTGCTTGTCAAAGGTGACCGCAGTGCCTTTTGAGGAATAGATGGATTTGACTGTCTTATTGTCCACATAGAAAGACGTAAAATGCACAATGCTTTCATCGCTTACGAGTTTGAGATAATTTTCTAGCAGTGCTTGTTTCTCAGAAACAGGGGTACTAGTGATGGATTCTTCTTCATACTGCAAAAGGGTTTCGTTATGAACTTCAAATCGTTTTACGATAGGGTGGTTTAGGATGTCTGGGTTAGGCGTTGCCATGTCTGCAAGCAAATCAATTTGTGTCTGCACATCTGAAATATCGGTTGTAGAACTGTAATACCAGCGGTTGCCATCGAATACACGAATGAAAGCACCTTTGTTGTTTCGGATTTTTTGCTCCTGTAAAATCAGTTTCTTGAAACTGATTTTGGTGTCAAATGTTTCTTCTAAACGGACGTCAACATAGAGATTTTCTGGAAATTTATACATAGCTGATCTCCTTTTAATCTGAGAGGTTGGGTTGTTATATAATTTTCACAATATTAGTTTAACATATAAAAACTTAAAAATGGCTTAAATATATGAACGTAAAAAAACTTTTTTATTAATCAACTTGGCATTTTTAATGCGCTTTAAAATTTTGAAAAAGGGCATAAGTAATAGAGAAGTATACTATAATAAAAGGAGGTTTATCCTGATGAAAAAACTTGCTAAGAAAGTACCTTTTCTGCTGACGTTAAGTACAGTGCTAATCTTCACAGGTTGTAGCAATGGAAAGGTGGCAACTACAGAAACAAATACAGAGCCTGCAACTGCTGTCATTTCAGAGGCTGCAATCTATCATAAACTATCTGCGGAGGAAGCCAAGCAAAAAATGGACAGTGGTGATGCGCTGATAATCCTAGACGTGCGAACGGAAGAAGAATTTAACACGGGGCATATTCAGGGCGCCATACTCATTCCCAATGAAACAATTAATACTGAGCCTCCAGCAATTTTGCCCGACAAAAATGCCACCATACTCGTCTATTGTAGAAGTGGCAACAGAAGCAAGCAGGCGGCAGACAAATTGGTTGAAATGGGTTACACCCAGATTTATGATTTTGGCGGGATATCAGGTTGGACGTTGATTAAGTAAATGATAAAAAAATTCACTTTGGAGGATCAATCATGGCTATTCGATTAAAAAAATACATGTGTTTGATGAGTTTATGTATCTTAGCATTTGTGATAGTAGCAGCAAATGCGGATACGCCCGCAAAAGAGTTAAAGTATATAGCTAAGATTGAAGGTCGTGATTTTTTAATTGAATCAAATGGGGAATGGAAAAAAACATTTCTTAACGGTGTTAATATTGGTGCTGCAAAACCAGGAACATTTCCTGGTGAACTCGCAATCACAAAAGCTGAATATCTAAGGTGGTTTAAATACATTAGAGATATGAATGCAGATGTCATTAGGGTATACACCACCATGAAGCCTGCATTTTATGATGCTCTATATGAGTTTAATAGAAGCTCAAAAAAACCACTTTATCTGATGCAAGGGGTTTGGATCAATGAAAATGATATTGGTCGGTTAAACGATGCGTATGCAGAAAACGGAAAAATTAAAACAAATTTTATAGAAGATGGGAAAAACCTCGTGGACATTATTCATGGAAAGGCCAAACTCCCCATACGACAAGGATTTGCTAGCGGAATCTACAAAAGTGATGTTTCGCCATACGTGATTGGTTGGATTTATGGGATTGAATGGGATCCTTCATTCGTCGTTGGCACTAATAAAAATAATCCAGAGAAAATAAGTTATAGTGGCACGTATTTAAAAGTTGACTCAGGGTCTGCATTTGAAATTTTTTTAGCGGAAAGTGGAGATTCAATCAGCATTTATGAGGCGAATACTTATCGGATGGCAAGACCTGTTAGTTTTACCAATTGGCTGACGACCGATCCACTTGCTCATATCAACGAGCCCTATCACAATGAGGACCTGGTGTCTGTGGATACAGAACATATAAAGGCGACAGAGAGTTTTTCTCCTGGTATGTTTGCTTCGTATCACGTATATCCTTATTACCCAGAATTTATAAATTACCAGAAGGAGTATGCATCCTTTAAGGACGATTCTGGAAGAATAAACACATACCGAGCATACCTCAAAGAATTGTTTGCTCATCATACCACGCCGGTCCTCGTTGCAGAGTTTGGAATTCCTGCTTCTCGGGGGCTCACTCATGAAAGTGTTCCCTCTGGATTCAACCAAGGGTTCACCGATGAGCAGCAGCAGGGCAACCTAATTGTGAGTCTCTTGAAAGATATTCATGCTGAAGGGTACTTTGGAGCGCTGGTATTTGCTTGGCAAGATGAATGGTTTAAAAGAACGTGGAACACTATGGATTTAGATTTGTCAGATATGAGACCATTTTGGTCAAATGCGCAAACTTGTGAACAGGCTTTCGGATTAATGGCTTTTGATCCTGGTAAGACACAAAGTGTTTGCAATGTAGATGGCGATCTAGCAGATTGGAAAAATATCAAACCATTAAACACTAACAGCGCACTAAAACTCTATGTCAATTCAGACGAGAAATATGTTTATATAATGGCTCAAGTAAAAGGATTTGACTCTAAGAAAGACACGCTTTATATTCCCGTGGATACGCTTAAAAATCAGGGCAACAGTAAATCAGTGAATTCAAAACTTACTTTTCAAAAGCCAACTGAATTTCTAATACAAATTAAGGGTACGGGGGAGTCGAAAATATTAGTCGATGCAAGCTATGATGCCTTCTATTATCAATATGGCGAACAGCTGAAAATGATACCTACTCACCCAGAGTACCATAGTAAAGACAGTGGTCTGTTTAACCCAATGTATCAGTGCCTTTCTCGTGAGATGATCTTGCCAGAGGATCAGCGCATAATTCCATTCACAAAGCATGAAACGGGTAAATTGACCTTTGGCGATGCGAACCCAACCCATAAGGCTTATAATTCACTTGCAGATTTTTATATCAAAGGTGAAACCGTTGAAATTAGAATTCCGTGGCAATTGCTCAATGTCATGGATCCGTCCACTAAAAGTATTATGGGAAATTTATATAAAAATAAAGGTTTTAAAGCCGAGAAAGTTAGCGAATTCAATATGGGGGCATCCATTGTCAAATTGAATCAAAGTAAAATTCCGACGATCAATATGGACTCTTATGCATGGAAAACGTGGACACTACCTACTTATCACGAGCGGTTAAAACCGTCGTACTTTATATTGAAAGACTATATGAGCACGCTAAAATAGGTATCCCCCCAAAAATGGGCTGTTGCGAAATAACTTCTAAATAAGAAAAGACCTGTTACAAGGAATAATTTAGCGATCTAATCGACGTTATTAATTTTTCGTCTGAGCCCAAGCAGCGCATAAGCCATTATGGGAATGCCAAGTGCAAACAGGATCTTAAAGCTCATTTCAAAACTGTAAGTCTCTGCAATCCAGCCAATAATAGGGAACAAGATGATCATCATCACGCTAAAGAGCATCGACTGGAAGGAAAGCAGGGTTGCTCGGTAGTCTGAAGGGATGAGCTGATTGATATAATCTGAAAAAACGACGAATAAAATGCCGTCAAGTATTGCCATGCCTAAGAAGAATGGAATGACAAATGGCGTGAACGCAATGCCGAAGAGGCAAAGAAGGATTGCAAAGGATGCGGCGCCAATCAAGCGTTTCTGCCCTAGAAGGGGTTCGATTTTATGGGCGAGCGCGGAAAAAATCAATCCAAGAAGCGACGTACTCGCTAGGACAATGCCGATGAAAAATTCGTTATTGCCTTGAAATTTCATGTAATTTTGCATGTAGAAAAATAGCGTGGCATAGAACAAAGCAAAGGATTCCATGAAAAGCATGAACCTGAAGACGTGCCGATTGTTCCAAATGGCCAAAAGACTTTCTTTAAAATGCTTGTTTAAAGAAGCGGATTGGACATCTCTTTTGCCAATGCTAGGCTCTGTAAATCGAAGTGCCTGCAGAATGCTGACGAAGTGTGTCAGCGCAGTGATGCCATAGGCAATTTCGTAGCTGTGCGTAGCCACCCAACCGCCAATGACAAGGCTTAATAATTTTGCAGTTTGATAAAAGGCTTCTTGGCGCCCTTTGATTTTCATATACTCTGTTTCGCTGTCTATTTCAAGCAGAGTATCATAGATGAGCGCATCGCCGGCGCCAGATTCTAAGTTATTTCCAAGTGCTGTAAACAAAAACGCCAAAGCAAAGGCTGGAAATGAATGCGCACTGAGCATTAAGAGTGTGGAAAGCAGCGTCATGACCCGTCCGAGCACTCTCGAAAATTTTCTGCCAAAGCGGTCGGCAATCATACCAGTCGGCATTTCGAAAGTCAGTGAAAAAATGTGGTATATCGATTCTAAAAGCCCAATTTGGAGGAGTGACATGCCTCGGTAGGCGAGGAACAGCATCCAAATAGACTCTGTTAGAGACATGGAAATTAGAAATGAAAACAGGTAATTTTTTCGAATGTTTTTGCGTAGTGCAGTTGTGTCCATAGGGTACCTCTCTGTCGATGATGAAACTATAGCTGTGAAAATGGCAAGTATTTTTGTGAAATAATGTAATTTTAATTTTTCATAGGATTTTTATTTTTCCTATGAAATTTCAAATAGCCAAACACATAAGAAAAGAGCGCCACGAATTTTAAAGCAATCGCTGCAAGCAAAGCCGCAAAGGAGAAGGGACTATTAGGGAGTAAAATCAGCAAAATGACCGCAAGTGTGAAGCTTACCGTAGCCAGTTTTCCAAATTGATTGGCGGGGATGACAAACTTCTCGCGCCTAAAGAAAAGCAAACTGCCGCTGATGATCATGAAAAATTCTTTAAGGTAGACAATCACTAACGCCCATACTGGGAGAATGCCAACGAGAGCCAAGCAAATAAGTGCTGTGAGGAGCATTAACTTGTCTGCTAACGGATCAAGCACGGTTCCGATGGCGGAGACAAGGTTGTAGCGGCGGGCAATCTGCCCATCAAGCACGTCCGTAATCCCTGCTATTAGAAAGATGAGCAAGGCGTAACTCTGTCCGTTTGGGCTGTCTGAAAAAAAGAACATCACAAAGACGGGGATCAGGCACATGCGAATGATGGTTAAGATATTGGGGATATGTTTCATAGGAATACCTCCTGATGATAGAAAATTGTGATGATAAAACAAAAACTATAGAAATTTTCTATCGTTTTTGAAGGGCAAGCTATTATATAATCGTCTTATAGAACCCTAACCCTAAAGATAGATTTGGGAAACCAAGTCGAAAAATAGAAGGACTTTAATTGAGGTAAAATAGATGATTATCGATACCCACATGCACGAACGCACGTTTTCAGACGACAGTTTTCTCTCGCTTGAAATGATTGTAGCAAGAGCCAAAGAAATTGGACTCAGTGGCGTTTGCATCACTGACCATGAAAGCAATGGCCTTACCGAGCGAGCGCGTCACTATTCAAAAGAAACAGGTTTCCTGATTATTGTCGGTGCTGAAATTTTGACCCACGAAGGCGACATCACGGTCTTTGGACTAGAGCATTTGCCGACTCAAAAACTGCATGCTCAGCAGCTGATTGACCTGACTTTAAAAGTGGGCGGCGTTGCCATGAGCGCGCATCCGTTTAGACAAAACAACCGTGGGATGGGCAATCACCTTCGCAGCGTGCGAGGACTCTCTGGCATTGAAGCCTTTAATGGCAGTACGCCACACCATCACAATATGACGGCGTATCATTTGGCAAAAGAGCTTGGCATTCCTGTATTTGGTGCTGGAGACGCTCATATTGCCGAGAAAATTGGCCAGTATGCAACCATTTTTCCTGGCATTATCAGAGATACCCAAGACTTTATTGAGGCCGTCAAAACAGGCATTACAACGCCTGCCGTATACACACAGAAGGGTTACAGAGCTTTTGACCCGCACGACAGAAATACCGTTTCCATTTTTTCGAATACCTTTTCCCAAGACCTCTCCTCAATGACGCTGTAATGGCGACAAATGGCATGAGGGTTGGCATAAATTAAATTTGCACAGTTGAGAATAGCAGCTGAGAGTGTCTTGATATAAGGCGCCTCAGCTGTTTTTTTGCAAAGATCCAGCCCTTCAAGTTCGGGCATTGGCACGTAAAAAATGTGACCAGAGTCGTTAATGTCGCGTCCAAGCCACTCACGAAGCCCAGGAAGGTCGTTGACAACCACTTTTAATCCCGATGCCAAAGCTTCAATGACAACCAGTGGGAGTCCCTCATAAAAAGAAGGCAGCATAAAAATATCAGAGTCCTTAAAGACCTCTGCTAGTTCTATTTGAGTCAAATACCCTAAATAGCGAATGTCGGCATTTGTGTGAGAAATGGCCTCTAAAATGCTTTCTGCTTCAGCGCCGCTGCCTTTTCCAACCAGTGTCAGCCGATATTGCTGGGCGTCTAAGGCAGACACGGCTTCAATGAGCGCCATGACGCCTTTTGAGTAAGCCAATTTTCCTACGTAAATCAATTCTATTTTGGCGTTTCTATGAAATTTCTCGTGATTTTCCAAATGAAAAATCGCTGGGTTATAGCCATTTCCAATTAAATGAAGCTTTTCTTTCGGCAGGTCATAGCGGCGCTGAATTTCTTCAAGTTGCGCCTGATGCAGTGCAAATACCCCATCGACGTGCTTGCACCCCTTTAACACATAAGGTTTAATCTGAGGACTCAGCTGCATTTGGCGAAGGTCAGTGCCGTGGCAGATGCCGTAAAGACGAGGCCGTTTGCGTGCAGGGTCAAGAATACAAGAAGACTCAGCAGAGATTTCAGACAATAATTCCCCTGCTACTGCAGTCGCAACCCATAGGTGATTGGATAAAATAAAATCAGGCTTAAAGGTCTCTATGGCACTGCGAAGCGTCAGACGAAATTGCTGCTTATAGGCTTCAATTTCAGTGAGGCTCATATCAGAAAAACGAGTGCTTTCATAGGGCATAACATCGCTCATGCCAGGGATTTTAAACGGCAAAACATCTGAGTCAAATAAAATTTTATAAACTTCGCTATTTGAAAACCCTTCAATGGGGTAATCTTTAAAGGACAAAGGCAGACCAATTACAGCGGCCTGTTCATAGCCGAGAAGTCTTGCCTGAGCGCTGATGTTGTCAAAAAATACGCCGCTGCCCGTTTGAGAGGGTATTTGAGATAAAATGTGTAAAATACGACTCATAGGACTGATGCCTCCATCGGTTAAAAGGTTAGTTTTTAGCAAAATAAGTGACTTAAGATATTTGTAAGTGTTCTCTTATTGTACCCGAATGTGTGGAAGATATATACAAAGTTTTCAGCAATCCAAAAATAAAAGGCGGGTGGGTTTTATGAGGCAAGCGCCAAAAATCAGCGTGATTCTTCCTGTTTACAATGTGGCACCCTATTTAAAAGACTGCGTGGACGCCATTCTGAGCCAAACCTTTTCGGATCTGGAAGTCCTTCTAGTCGATGATGGCTCAACCGACGACTCTGGGCTTATTTGCGATGCATACAAGTTGAGTGACAAGAGAGTACGGGTTTTTCATACCATAAACAGCGGCAGTGCTTGCGCTAGAAATTTGGGCATTGAAAGAGCAAGGGGTAAATTCATCGGATTTATAGATGGCGATGACTGGATTGAACCTGACTTTTACGAGCAGCTTGACCAGATGCTGTCTCATGAAGGCGTTGACCTTGCCGCCTGCGGGTTCGTGAAAATAGAACAGCGAGAGGCTTTAAAATTTAGCAGTGACCAAAAACAGACCTCTTTTTATACGCCACTGGAAGCGCTTGAAAATATGTTTGAAAAAGATCAAATGCGCTACTCAGCCTGCAATAAGCTTTTTAGGCGTGAACTGTTTACCAAAATTCGCTATCCAAATGGGAAAACCATGGAAGACAAAGCGACCACCTATCGCTTGATTCATGCCAGTCGTGGGATTGCCTATAACCCGACGCCCAAATATCATTATTTTATTAGAACCGACAGTGTTTCGAGAAAAATGCTAAGCGCTCAAAGTTTTGATCTCTTTGAAGTCAATGAGGCGCTGATGGCTTTCATCAAAACCTACTATCCGCAGTTAACTGAGTTGGCAATGACCAGTTATCTTGAAGAGTGCGTGAAACTTTTAAAGCGGATTGAGGCGGAGGGGTACTTAAAAATCTAAACTAATTTTGCGAAAAGTCAGGCTATTCACAAAATAGTGTTGTTTAATTTTGTTTAATGTATTAATATTTTTAATGAAGAGGTTTTTTTGCGTAATGAAATAATTTTTGCGTTTACGATGAAAAGATTCTCTATTTTGGAGGAGGTGAGGCAAATTGAAAGATCAAATTTCTAAGGTTTTAAATTGGCTAAATGGTCAATCGGTGGATTATGCAGATATTCGAATTGTGGATAAACAATATGAAGACATCAGCACCAATAATTTAACCGTTGAAAAAATTCAAAATTCAAGAAGCAAAGGTTACGGGATACGGGTTATCTTTGACGGATCGCTTGGATTTGCAAGTTCTCAAGATTTTGATTTGATTCAAGACACCGCTGTAAAAGCACTTTTAATTGCGAAATCAAGTCGTGAACTTCAAACTGAAAAAATCATATTATCGCCAAAAGATATAATTGTCGATCATTATAAAACCCCCATTGAAAAAGACCCATTTGCAGTGCCGATGGCAGAAAAAATTCAACTGCTCATGAGTGCGGAAGAAACCATGAGAGCAAGCGGCGACTTGTCGAGAACGTGGGGCAACTTGAATTTCCAGCGTATTGATAAAATATTTGCTGACACCGAAGGCAGCTACATCACACAAGAACTGTACGAATCTGGCGGCGGCATTATTGCTTATGCCACGCATGAAGCCGATACACAACAAAGAAGCTATCCGAATTGCTTTGGAGGCAATGTGGGTTCGGCAGGCTATGAGTTTATCGAAAAAATGGACCTCATAGGAAATGCGGCAAGAATCGGCACGGAAGCCACTGAGCTTGTAAGAGCGGAAGAATGCCCAAGCGGTCATTTCGACGTCATTATAGACTCCGATCAGCTTCAACTTCAAATTCATGAAAGCATTGGCCATCCTGTGGAACTCGATCGCATTTTTGGTTCTGAGGCGGCTTATGCAGGGATGAGTTTTGTGCATACGGGCATGATCGAAGAAGGGTTCAAATACGGCTCAGAACATGTGACCGTTGTCGCAGACGGCACACTTCCAGAGGCGCTTGGCACTTTTGGCTATGACGATGATGGCGTAAAAGCGCAAAAAACGACTATTATTGACAAAGGCATTCTCAAAAACTTTATTTCATCAAGAGACACGGCTTGGAAAATCGGTCAAGCGTCTAACGGCACCAATCGGGCAGACGGATGGCAGAACATTCCGATCGTCAGAATGACCAATATCAATTTGATGCCAGGTAATTTTGAACTTGACGAATTGGTATCAGGCGTTGAAAATGGCTTATTTTTAAAAACAAATAGGAGTTGGTCAATAGACGACAAACGCGTGAATTTCCAATTTGGAACTGAAATTGCCTACGAAATAAAAGCGGGACAATTAACGGGCAAAATATATAAAAACCCCATTTATTCAGGCATTACCCCAGAGTTCTGGGGAAGTTGCGACGGTATTGCCAATGAAAACTACTGGCGCGTTTATGGCACGCCAAACTGCGGAAAAGGCGAACCCGGTCAAGAGGCACACGTTGCCCACGGTGCTTCACCGGCAAGATTCAGAAACGTAAAGGTAGGTGTGAGCGATGTTAAATAAAAAAACAGCATATCAAATCATTGACCTGATCGAAACTCAAGCTAAATATTATACGACCGTCATGATGGATTTTAAAGAAGAAGGCCTCACGCGTTATGCCAATTCCCAAATTCATCAAAATGTTTACAATCAGGACACTCAAATTCAAATCCATGTGACGTCAAATAAAAAAACGGCATCGGTCGTCACGAATGTATGCGATGAAGCGTCCATTTTGGAAGCCCTCAGAAAAGCCGAGTCTATTTTAGCATTTCTTCCAGAAGGAGAACTTGAACTTCCAGAACTTGAAAATCAAGCGGAAATTGAACATATGAGCTACTGCGAAACGTTGAATGCTGCTTTTAGCATTGAACAGAGAGCGGCGCTCCTTAAAGCGGGCATTGCCAATATTGGCCCTGAATATATTGCTGCAGGCTCATTGTCGCTCATCAATACAGCCATCGTTTGGGGAAATAATCGCAAGGTTAGACGTTATGCAAACTACACGGACGTGAAAATGACGGGTATGGTCATGCACGACAGCGGCGCTTCTTCTTACATGAGTAAGTCCGTGTCAAACGCAGACGAACTTGACGTAGTGAAAGAACTTGCCACATTATATGAAAAGGCTCAAAAAGCACTTAATCCGATTTCAGTAGAGCCTGGCAGTTACGATGTTATCCTTGAACCGCTTGCAGTGGGCGAACTTGCTAATTATACTGGGTATCTTGGATTTTCTTCTATGTTCCACCAAATGGACATGAGCTGTTTCTCAGGCAAACTCGGCGTAAAATGTCTTGGCGAGAACATTACCATTCGTGACGACTATACCAATGACAAAACCATGTTCAGGCCATTTGACTTCGAAGGCATTGAAAGACAGCCGTTAAACCTCGTCGAAAATGGCGTGATTGGTCAAATTGCATATGACCAGTCTATGGCAATCAAAGCAGGCACCAAAACAACAGGACATTCAATCGGCACTGGACAAGGCGGCATACCACTCAATATGGTCATGGATGCGGGAAGTTCGTCTATGCAGGAGATGATTCAATCGACTAAAAGAGGTCTTTTGGTAACACGCTTCCATTATATGAACATCGTCAGCCCTAGAGACGGTGTTTTGACGGCACTCACAAGAGACGGCTTGTATTTGATTGAAGATGGAAAAGTCGTTGCACCTGTCTACAACCTGCGCTTCACCGACAGCATCGAACGCATTTTCAGCAATGTAGAACTGATTTCGAAAGACCGTCATGCAGTGGAAGGCTTTGGTGGCAATAATTACATGCCCGCGCTGAAGGTCAAAGACTTTAAATTTACGGGTAAGACGCAGCTGTAGGGCGTTGGTTGAATGCGTTGGTAACGATGAATAAATGAGTAAAATTAAATGATATTACCCAAACAAAAAACCGTGACATTTTCCCAGAGTGTCGCGGTTTTTATTTTTTGAAAAGAATATACATTCACCCGCTTGACTATTTATACATTTATTTGTATAATAAAACAAGTTTTGAATTCAAATAGAAAGGTGCATCAACCCTCAAAAAAAGGCGCGTTGCAATATGGTGAAAAATAATGAGCTTTGAATTTCTATCAACCTATGGACAGTATTTTATTAATGGAACCGCTTATACGGTAGGGCTTTCGCTCATGGCCGTTTTGTTTGGTCTCATTGTTGGCACCCTTTTAACGCTGGTGAGGCGCTCAAAAATAAGACCGCTTGCCAAATTGGGAGATGCCTACGTGGCAATTGTCAGGGGCACGCCACTGATCCTGCAACTGTATATTGTGTATTATGGACTGCAAAATATGCCAATGCTCGTGGCGGCGGTACTGGCCATGACCTTTAACAGCGCAGCCTATATTTCCGAGATTATCCGTGCAGGAATTGAAGCGGTTGATAAAGGACAGTGGGAAGCGGCGAGAAGCCTTGGCATGTCGAGCGGACTGACCATGAAAAATGTCATATTGCCGCAAGCTTTTAAGAATATCTTGCCCGCGCTTGGAAATGAATTTATTGTCCTCATCAAAGAGTCGGCAATCGTTTCCGTTATTGGCGTTCATGATTTAATGTACAACGCTGACACGGTAAGGGGCATTACCTTTAAACCGTTTGAACCATTAATTGTGGTGGCGAGCATTTATTTTGTTCTTACTTATAGCTTGTCGAAAGCTTTGCAACAACTTGAAGGGAGGTTGAAAGTCAGTGATTGAGGTTAAAAACTTACAAAAAAACTTTGGCACTTTAGCGGTTTTAAAAGATTTAAACATCACATTTGAAAAAGGGCAGGTCACCGTCATCATCGGGCCCAGCGGTTCTGGAAAAAGCACCTTGCTCAGATGTCTCAACGGTCTTGAAAAGCCCACGAAAGGGCAGGTCATTGTAGAGGGCGAGGCACTTGGCATTACAGAGAGAGCACTTGATCACACCCGTGAGAAAATGGGATTTGTATTTCAATCCTTCAATCTGTTTCCCCATAAGTCAATCCTAGAAAATTTAACTTTGGCACCGATTCAAGTCAAAAAAGAAAGCCCTGACATCGTTAAGATGAGGGCTCTGAGTCTTCTTGAAAAAGTAGGGCTTTCAGATAAAAAAGATGCTTATCCAAGCCAGCTTTCGGGGGGACAAAAACAGCGTATTGCCATAGCACGTGCGCTCGCAATGGAGCCTGAGTGGATGCTTTTTGACGAACCGACCTCAGCGCTTGACCCAGAAATGGTCAAGGAAGTGTTAGAACTGATGAAAACGCTTGCTGAAGAGGGCATGAACATGATTATTGTCACCCACGAAATGGGTTTTGCCAAAGAAGTGGCAGACCGTGTCATTTTTATGGATGAAGGCCGTGTGGTAGAGGACAAGTGCCCAATAGTGCTTTTCGAAAACCCTGCCGAGGAGCGCACGAAGCTATTTTTGTCTAAGGTGTTATAGGTGGGATGACAGCCTCGCCTTACTGGCGGCGCGATTGCCTGTAGGCTATATTTTCTTCATCAGATAAAAAACATAGCCAAAGTAATCTGAGTATTTGCGGTATAAGTCTATCTCTTTCATCGTGTTATCCAGTGCCTCGTTGGCTTCTTGGTTGCCTTGATATTTTACTCTTAAAAGGTTAATGCGCTCGATTAAGGGATTGTAATAATTTTCCCACCAACCGATCTCAGGCAGAACAAAATGCCCAACGGGAGAATAGCCAGCCTTTTGAATAAGGTTGATATTGTCGCCGATGCCTTTGATAGATGGATAATCCGCTTCCCAAAACTCTATTGCTTCTTTAGGGGCGTCATTTCTAAGCCATGAAATTTCTGAAACCACTAAATAGCCATCGGTTTTCAGATACTTTCTCCAAGCCTTAATGCCTTCATCAAACCCGATAATGAAAATAGCGCCTTCTGACCAAATCAAATCAAAATGGTCTTCATCAAATTGAAGGTCAAACATGGAGCCGTTTTGAACAGTTATTTTAGAGAGAACCCCTTCTTTGGAGGCGTTCTCTTTTAATTTATCCAGAAAAGGTTCGTGAGGGTCAATAGCAACAATATGCCCGTCTAAATGCCTTGCAAGTTCAATGGTTTGCATGCCGGGGCCGCAGCCGATGTCTAGCGCTTTTGCTCCTAGTGGAAGTGGTCCAAGCATATTGAAAGCTTTTTTTGTAGACTCGTTTGTTCCAGGACCTTCTCTTGGTATGTCCTTATGTACTTCGAAAAATAAATTCATTTGGTTCCCTCCTAATGTTTCATCAATGTCATGTCCAAAGAATGTCGATCTTTTCTCTAAAGTTTGAGCCAAGCGACTCCGTAGTGTAAGCATCCGCTCAGATTCTTCTTCCAATTGTTCTTCAACCGATCTTAGGACTCTCGTATACCCATAAAGATTAGCGAACCGCCTGAACATCTTAGCGGTTTTAAACGCGTCATTCGTCAAAGGCCTTTCAGAACGATAACCCTCTATAAACGCAGTTCTAGCGTCGTCGAAGTTTTCAATTTCTTCGCAGTCTCTCATGCTTTCAAGAGCCTGTTCAATGTCCATGCCATACCAATGATACATCGCATCGTCGAAATCATAATGAATTAACCCATAATTGTGCTCTGTTATTTCTAACTGCGAGAAATATTCTTTTAGAATTTTTAGTTCCTCCAGTGCATTTTCTTGCTCTAAAAATACCGTCAAGACACCTTCAACCCAATTTAGAAACTCCAAGCAATCCATTCGTTTGGCTTCAGTTGGTTTAAATTGTTGGCTGTGAGTGTGTAGTTGACCTAAGGATTTTCTCCATTTATAAATTTTTTGCTCATCCAAATTCTGATCTTCCAGTGACTTTCCAGGAACTTCTTTAAACGTTGTGGCGTAGAATATGCCCCAAGGCGTATCGGCGACTTCAAGTTGTATCCCGTTTTTGGAAATAACGGGTTCAACTGCTGGATATTTTTTGCCTTTTAGATAATTCAAAAATTCTAACTCTGCTCTAATTTGAGTGGCGTCCTTTTCATCGGATGGCGCTAATCTTAAAAAATGAACGCCGTCACCACTCTTAAAAGGATAAATGGCATTTGAAGAAATCCGCCAGTTTTTTAAGTTAATCCGCCGTAGACTCAAAAGACTTCTGTCGTGGTCTGTTCTTTCTCTCAGGCTTGTTGCTAATGCGCTCTTTTTGTCGTTGTTTGAACTCAATGTGTTTGGCTTCACGCTTCATATTGTTGTAGTTGTCAAAGTGACGCTCTGAGAGTGCGCCCGTTTTTAACGCAAGTTTGATGGCACAGCCGGGCTCTGCTTTATGGCTGCAATTTTCAAATCGGCACTGAGCGCCGAGCTGAGCAATATCTTCAAAACCGATTTCAACGGCGTCTTCGTGGCACCAAATTTGAATTTCTCGAATCCCTGGGGTGTCAATGAGTATGCCGCCTGATGCCAGGGCAAACATTTCTGCGGTAGAGGTGGTATGTCTGCCTTTTCCGTGAGTTGCGCCAACAGCGCTGGTTGTCATGTGGCTTTCTTTGGTAAGCGCATTGGTAAGGCTAGACTTGCCAACGCCTGACGATCCGAAAAAGGCAACGGTAATCCCAGGTTTTAAATAGCCCTCAAGCGATTCTAAGCCTTCGCCTGTGAATGTGCTGACTGCGTGAATTGGATCTTCTGGAATGATGTTCCTTAGAGCGGCAATTTTTTCATCGAGATGATCGCAAAGATCGACTTTGTTGAGGACGATGATTGGCTGAGCGCCACCTTCAATAACAACGGTGCGATAGCGCTGGATCCTGGACAGGTTAAAGTTGCTGTCTAAGCCTGTGACGATAAAAATATAATCGACATTGGCGGCGAGAACTTGCTCATTGGTGAGTGTTCCAGCTTCTTTTCGCGAAAATTTGCCTTTTCGAGGCAGAAGGGTGTGAATGACGCCTAAGTCGCCTTTATGGTCGATTAAGACCCAGTCGCCAACGACCGGATATTCAGAGAGTTCATGTTCGTGTTGATATTTGCCGCTTAAGGCGCCTTGTAGCAAACCGTACGCAGTCATGAGCTGATAAACGTTTCGATTGCGATATAAGATTCGGGCAGGGGTGGCATTCACCAAGTTTAAGCTTTTTAGTGACGCTTCACGTGCCTCGTCCCAGCCGTATGTTTTAAGGAAATTAGTTGTGTTCATTTCTGTGTTAAAAGTTGTCAAATTGTAGCCTCCATATGAATGTGCGCCTTGGCTAATGCCTCATTAGGCGCGTTAAAAGTGGTTCGGAGCTGAATTCTGGGCGCAAAAAAACACGCCTCAGAAATAAAGCGTGTTTATACGAGTTGCACAATTGAAAAAAATTGTAAAACTCTTACAGTTTTATTTTGTTGCTCCGAAAGGGAATATGAAATTATTGAACTGCACCTACCAATAATTGAGTTGTCATAATAAATCTCTCCTTTCAAAAGCTTCGGTCTCTGACCAAGTTATTTATGGGTAACCCGCCACGGGGAATTCTAAACTATCTTAAAAAGTACGTTACACGTCGAATTTATATTCAATACGTATAAATAGAATTATATTCAAGTTCATAATAACATAGATTGAATATTTAGACAACCTTTTTTTGCCAACCTTCGGATTTATATAAAATCAGACCGAAGACACAGGTGAGGAAGTTGCTTAGAATCATGCTGTACCATATGGCCGCGGGGTTTCCTGGCATGAGGCGCATTAGGAGAATAATGAGGGGTATCCGAAGCCCCCAGAGCCTGCCGAGTTGCATGAACATGACCAGTTTCGTATGTCCTGCCCCTTGAAAAGTACCGATAAAGACATTAAAAAAGCCCATAAGTGGAATGGAAAGCGTGATTAAAATAAGGTAATGAGCCCCTTGACTGACCACTAAGGGGTCGGAAGAAAAGGCGTGTATGACTGGCGTCGCCCAAATAATCATTGGAATGCCGCCGAGGGTTAAAACGGCGGTCGAAATGATGGCGCTGATTTTGACCGCTTCTTTAGCTCTAGGGAGTTGATTGGCACCAATATTTTGACCGACAATGGTGGCCAGTGCCGCACCGATGCCCATGGCTGGCATTAAGATAAGGCCGTTGACGCGGTTGCCAATTGAGAAGGCAGTCAGCGTGGCTTCACCAAGTTCAACGATGAAAATGTTCATAACGAGGAATCCAAGCGCTTCCATCGATTGACCCACGGAAGAGGGCACTGCAATTTTGAAAATATGTTTGATCAGATCAAAGTCAGGCTTTAAATCGGATAGTTTAAGTTGCATGTCAGAAGGCTTTACGAACATGCGGTAAATGGCGTAAGTTGCAAAAATACCTCTTGAAACGACCATTGCCCAAGCGCCGCCAGCGACACCCATGTGCATGCTGAAAATAAAAATTGGGTCGAGAATGATGGTCAAGATAACGCCCGCAGTGTTTAAAAATAAGGGGCTGACCGTGTCGCCGCTGCCTGTTTTAATGCCGTTATAGGCAAACATTAAAAACATGGTGGGGAGGCCTAAAAAATTGACAATCAAATAGTCATAAGTATATTTATAAAGGTCGCCAGTGACCTGTAGCATGCTCACAATCTGTCCTAAAAAAGGAATGGCGATGGCGGCTATGACAACGGACAGCAATAAATTGACCAAAAGGACTTGCCCCGCCACTTTTTTTGCTTTTTCATGATGTCCGGCGCCCATATGCTGCGCAATCATTGAAGTGGTTGCAATGGAGAGACCAGCACCAAGTGATAGCAGTAAAAAATTCACTGGCCAAGATAACTGGACACTTGCAACTTGACTGGTGCCAAGTTTTCCAATAAAGAAAGTGTCTACTAAATTGTAAATGGTCTGAATAAGGTTGGTCGCCATAACAGGCAAAGCAAGCGTAATGACCGCTTTCCAGAGACTTTCAGAGAGTATCGTTTTCCTTGTTTGTGCAGGATCCATATGCAACCTCCATAAAATAAACACAATGATGTTTTAAAATTAATATTTACTTCGCAACAATGTGTAACAATAAAATTATTATAACATTAAAAGTTTTAGTGTGGCAATTATTTAGTTTAACGAAATACTTTTTGTAAAAAATAATAATGCTCGATTTAGATTTGATTTAACATAAAAAGGCGTAAAATATTTTATAATTGTTATATAGTTTTGCTAGGTTGGGTATACAATAGATGTGAGGTCTTTTATTGAGCCTCACCGCCTATCATCAATAGGCATAGACGATTAATAACTGTTTTTTATAGAAATGATATTCAATAGGAGGACAATCACATGGCATTAGGAAACGTAGATCAATTATTAGGAACGACAATGATGAATCCAGAGGTAAAAGGGGCTGCAATGAAAGTCTTGGTATCGCCTACAGAAGGTTGGGACAGCCACGTCATGCGCGTCATTGAAGTTGAAGCTGGCGGTCACACGCCAAGACATGCACATCCTTGGCCGCATATCAATTACATCATTGAAGGAGAGGGTTATTTGTTTTTAAATGGCGAAGAAAATGCCATTAAAGCTGGCGGGTACGCATATGTGCCTTCAAATGAGTTGCACCAATTTAGAAATACGGGCAGCACGCCTCTAAAATTTATCTGCATCGTACCAGCGGAAGGGCATTACTAAGCCATACAAGCTGAATTAAAGATTCAATGGTTATGTCTATTTAATTGGAGGGAAAATCGTGCCATATTTGTCGCAGCGCAACTATATCAACAGAGAAATGAGTTGGTTAGAATTTAATTATCGAGTGCTTCAAGAGGGAATGGATCTGACTCTCCCTATTCTTGAACGTTTTAAATATATCAGTATTTTCAGTTCAAATTTAGACGAATTTTACATGGTTCGTGTGGCGGCAATCAAGGATCAAGTGGCGCTTGGCTTTGTAGAAGAGGATGCCTCAGGTGTTCCGCCACAGCGTCAGCTTAAAATGATTTCTAAGAAGACTCATGAATTGGTTGATCTATTATATGAAACCTATCGTGATAGCATTGTTCCTGAACTGATTTCTAATGATATTGTTTTGACGCAGTATGATGACCTGACAGAAGAGGAACATCTTGAAGCAGAGCGCTATTTTGATGAGATGGTCTATCCTGTTTTAACGCCGATGGCGGTTGATTTTAGCAGACCGTTCCCACTTATTTCTAATCGTAGTTTGAATATCTGCGCCTTTATAGAAGACCCAAGCAAGGCGGATGAAACGTTTTTTGCGACGGTACAAGTGCCTCAAAAATTATCGCGTCTAGTTAAAATTCGAAGTCGAAAAAAAGGCGTTAGCGTTTATGTATTCTTGGAAGAATTGATACAAAAAAATATTCACAAATTGTTTTATGGCAAGCGCGTGATGAGTTCTCATGTGTACCGGATTACCAGAAACGCCGATTTATCTGTTTCGGATGATGATGCAGAGGATTTATTGCTTGTCATTGAGAAGTCTTTAAGACAACGGCGTTGGGGATCGGTTGTGCGCTTAGAAGTGTCAAAAAGTACGGACGCCAAAATGTTAAGAGTCCTCAAAGAGGCGCTGAGCATCAAGTCAACCGATATTTATGTGATAAATGGCCCTATTGATTTGACATTTGCCAATTGGCTCAGCGAGCAAACTAAGTTCGACCATTTGATGCCAAAAAAGCAGTTGAAGTATCCTGCGGCGGATTTTTACGGTAAGGAGAATCTTTTTGAAGCGATTCAGGCGCAAGATTTGATGATCCATTTACCTTATGAAAGTTTTGACCCTGTGGTAGACTTCATTCGCCAAGCCGCTCAAGATCCTGACGTACTGGCAATCAAGCAAACCTTGTACCGAGTTAGTGGGAATTCGCCTATTTTAAAAGCTTTAGGCGATGCGGCAGAATTGGGAAAACAAGTAACGGCGCTTGTAGAAATTAGAGCCAGGTTTGATGAAGAAAATAACATCAGTTGGGCAAAACGCCTAGAGCAAGCGGGCTGTCATATCATTTATGGGTTTGAAGGTCTTAAAACGCATGCCAAAGTTTGTATGGTGGTGCGAAGAGAAGGCGGTAAAATTCGTAGGTATGTGCATTTTAGCACGGGCAATTACAACGATATCACTGCTAAATTCTATACCGATATCGGCATATTCACTTGCGATCAAGAGCTTGCGGAGGATACAACTGAGTTTTTCAATACCCTCTCTGGATACTCAGACCCGCTGGATATGTACAAATTGACGGTCGCACCTTATGCGCTTAGAAAAAAACTCATTGATTTGATGGATCGTGAAATCAGACATGCCTATGAGGGCAAATTCGCGCAAATGATTATTAAAGTGAATTCTCTGGTTGACCCTGAAATGGTTCAAAAGATATATGAAGCCTCACAAGCGGGTGTAGATGTAAAATTAATTGTCCGCGGCGTATGTTGCCTCATTCCGAATTTACCCGAACTGAGTGAAAATGTTCAAGTCATAAGCATTGTTGGCACTTATTTGGAACATAGCCGAATTTGTTTCTTTGAAAACGATGGTCAAAAGGAAATATACATCACCAGTGCGGATTTTATGGAAAGAAACTTGGACAGACGGGTCGAACTGCTCATTCCGGTGACACATCCCGCCAGTAAAAAAAGGTTGATAGAAATTTTAGAAATTTATTTAAAAGACAACGTAAAAGCAAGGTTCATGCAATCTGATGGGAGTTATCTTTTTAAAGAGGACAACTCAGAGCGCATTAACGCACAAAAAATGTTTGAAGATATGGCAAAGAAAAGCTTCCAAAATCAATTGGAAATTGAAAAGAAAAATTTCTTTTTTGATTAATCCATTGAATTAAAAGTGAAGCATTAAAGATAAAAAGGGTGGTGCATTTAACTGTGGAAAGATTTGGTGTCATTGACTTGGGCTCAAACTCTGTGAGACTTAATATTGTACAGGTTTATGATAATGGTGCTTACAATCTTTTGGATCAAGCAAAAGTAATGGTGCGTCTGTCAGAAAATTTACAAGGCGACTGTCAGTTGAAGGCAGAGCCAATGGAAAGAACCATTCATGCTGTTAAATTGTTTAAAAAACTATTGAATGCGCATGAGGTAAAATGTGTGATTGCAGTGGCAACAGCTGCAGTGCGAATGGCTGCGAATGGAGAATTATTTCTTAAGCGATTGAAGGAAGAAACAGAAATTGAATTTCAAATTATTAGCGGCCACGAAGAGGCTTATTACGACTATCTAGGTGCTGTCAATACACTTGATTTAGACAATTACGTGATGATTGACATCGGTGGCGGAAGTACGGAGATTGCCTTAATTGAAAATCGGCAGTTGAAAGAATCCATTTCTCTCCCTTTCGGTTCTGTTATTTTAACAGAGGTCTTTATGGATACAGATGATCGAAAAATGGGCATAACAAAAGCAGAAGCTTATGTTCACTCAGCCATTAAAACGTTGCCCTGGCTAAAAAAAGCTATCGGTTATCCTGTTGTGGGCATGGGTGGCGTGGTGCGTACACTCGGAAAAATTGATAAGCAAAAAAAGAAATTTCCCGCAGTAAGTTTGCACAATTATCAAATTAGCCGAAAAGAAACTTTCCAAATGATCAAGCGTCTGGCGGAGTCTCAACCTCAAGAAATAGCTCAGATCCCTGGGACTAGTAAGGATCGAGCGGATATTTTAGGGCCTGGGGTCGTTCCGCTTAAAATATTAATGGAACATATAAAATCCGAAAAATTCATCGTCAGTGGTAATGGTCTAAGGGATGGGTTATTTTTTGAAACTTATTTTCAACTCAGAGGGGAGCATTTGATTTTAGACAATGTTCTTGAGCACAGTTTGCTTAATGTGATGAAGCGTTATCAAATAGACAATCCTCACAGTAAACACGTTGCAATGCTCAGCATTAAACTTTTTGACGAGTTGTTGGAACTGCATATGTTTGATGAGCAAGATCGGAAAATTCTATATGTAGGTTCAATGCTTCACGACATTGGGATGCACATCGAATATTACAACCACCACCGTCATGGATTCTACTTGACCCTTAACTCTAGGGTCTACGGACTCAATAACGAAGAAACCATTATGGCAGCTTTTGTTGTTGCAATGCATCGTGAGGCCAAATTTAAAGAAGACATCGAACCTTATAAACTAGTGGTAGATAAGGCTAAAATTGAACGTTTAAAGAAACTCTCACTCTTTCTTAGAATGGCAGAAAAGTTAGACCGCAGTGAATCTCAGGTGGTCAAAAACTTAAAAGTGGATGCAGATGCATCCACCGTTAAACTTTCAATTCTTTCAGATGAAAATACAGATTTGGAAAAACAGTCCACTGAAGAATTTGCTAAAGAATTCGCTGAGTTTTATGGAAAAACATTGGAAATTTTTAGCGTTGGCAAAAGCATTACATAAAGATAGTAAATTCAATGAAGTCTTTATTTACTATCTTTGAGATCTAGGCTAATTGAGACATCTCCTTTAGGGATGACGCAGCAGGCCAATCTAATACCATCTTCTAATTCAGACTTTTTTAATTGTTTTTCTTCATCTTTGGTGGGGTCGTTGACCTCGCCTTTAATGACTTTAATCAAACATTTTCCGCATTTACCTTTTCCATCGCAGGGCAGTTTGATTTTGAGACCCATTTTATCTGCAAGTTCTGCAATGGTTTTTTCTTTTTCAGGTTTGAATTTGCTCTGTATTTTTAATGTTGACATTTTTTACGCTCCTTATTGGGCAGTGTATGTGGTACAACAATTTGTCCCACTTATGAGGTTTGACAGTGTCTCTCTTATGTGATAACCTTTTTCTTACTGTTTCAAACAAAAAAGTTATGAGGTGAAAAAAATGAATTCAAAAAAAAGTGTAGATTTTATGGTTCGAACGGCCATTGTGGCTTCTTTATATGCGGTATTGACCTTATCGATGGCACCAATTAGCTATGGCATGATTCAATTTAGATTGTCTGAAGTCATGACTTTATTGGCTTTTATCAATCCTATTTATATTGCAGGGCTCACGCTGGGGACACTGATTGCCAATATCGCTTCTCAATTAGGCGCGGCGGATATGGTCTTTGGCACCTTAGCGACATTTATCAGCGTATTTTTGGTGAGTCGCTCTAAAAACATTTGGATTGCTTCTTTATGGCCGGCAATCATCAATGGCATCATCATCGGTTCGATGATTTATGTGCTGGGATTTGTGCCAAAAAGTTTGGGCATATGGACAGCGATAGGCTTTGTCTTTGCTGGAGAATTTGTTGTGGTAACCTTGATTGGCGTACCGGTGTTTAAGCAACTTATTATGAAACATGATCGATTGATTCGCATGTTAAAAGGCGAAAAATTCTAAAAAAATCATTGTGTATCAAAGGTTTCTGTGATACGATAATTTTAACTTAATAGGTCAATCTTCAGGGCAGGGTGCAACTCCCTACCGGCGGTACAGCCCGCGAGCCGAAAGGCAGATCAGGTTTAACTCCTGAGCCGACAGTAAAGTCTGGATGAAAGAAGATGCTACGTTTTTGTCATTATACCCTGGATTGCTATACATCTAGGGTTTTTTTGATTGCCCAGAAGTTTGAGACTAAAGTCATAGGAGGCGTTAACATGTTAAAAGGATTCAAATTAAAGCAACTTCTTACCATCACGCTGATGGCCGTCATCTCATTCATCATTATGTTTTTAGAAATGCCGTTACCCATTTTTCCAGAATTTTTAAAAGTAGATCTCAGTGATTTGCCAGCATTGATTACAGGTTTGGCACTTGGCCCTGTCGCTGGAATTCTCGTGGAGTTGTTAAAGAACGTGCTCCATTTACTCAGAACTTCAACTGGCGGTGTCGGCGAACTTGCGAACTTCCTTGTAGGAGTAGCACTCATTCTGCCTTCAAGCATTATTTACAAGAAAAATCAGAACAAGAAGCTGCTCATAATGAGTATGGTGGGTGGCATTTTGCTCATGGGACTTGTTGGCGGTCTCGCAAATTACTTTATCTTATTGCCGTTTTATCAAAACTTTATGCCAATGGAAGCCATCATCGGACTTGGTTCAGCAGTGAATCCTGCGATAAAGGACACCTTTACTTTAATTCTATATGCGATTATACCGTTTAATATTCTAAAAGGCATTGTGGTAACAATCTTCACGATGGCTTTGTATAAACGTGTATCACCTTTAATCAAATCCATTAATTAAAAGACATTAGAATGATTACGAATAATTACAAAAAACTGCTCAGCCATTAAGGGGAGCAGTTTTTTTGCATAAAATTAATTCTTTAAATTTGGATTATGAGGTGGGTTGGTCATAAAAGAGAGCGCCAATTCAATGGCAGATTTAAGTTCTGTTTCTAGTTTTACCAAGTTAGCTTGCTCAGAACCTTCTGTCACCGTGACGCGACACATATTTTTTGCGATTTCAAGTTGCTTAAAATCCTCTCCAAGCATTTGAACAAGACCATCTTTAAGCATTTTTCTATTTTCGGGTGATGCTAAGTATCCTTCCAAAAAATCATGAATTGAGACAATGATACGTTGTTGATCGTCTAGTTTTATTCCTTTAATAAATTGATTAAGTTCCATAATCGTATCCTCCAAAGTTTCTTTAAGACCGTAGATTAATTGAGTCTTTAGTTGAAATTATAGTCCTAATTTACAGTTGAAACAAGTCTATTGTATAGGCAAATGACTCGATTATTGGTATAGTGAGAGAAGATGAATGTTGAACGGTTATTTTAAATGTGAAGTGAGAATCATAAAAGGAGGATTTGGCATGAATGCTGTGATTGTTGAGGATTCGAAAGTCATAAGGCATATGATCAAACAAATTCTTCTTCAATTGGAGATTGAGACAATAGGAGAAGCCGAGGATGGCATTGCGGGGCTAGAAATGGTTCTTAATTTGAAACCAGATTTAGTGATGTTAGATCTGCATTTGCCTAAGTTGGATGGTGATGAGGTGGTTCGTTGGATTAAAAAGACCCATATCATGACTAAAATTTGTGTGTTGAGTTCTTTTAGTGAAGGTGAAATGGAACATCTATTAGATTTGGGTGTGGATGGGGCGATTAACAAACCTTTATCATTGCAAAAAATGGTTCGATTTTGTTATGAGTCAGGGCTTAAGTCAATTTAGGTTGGAGGATCTATGAAAAAGCATTTTAAGAGATGGACAATTGCCTTTATGCTTATTTTTATAGTAAGTTTGACGGACGTCAGTAATTATTGCACTGAGACTAAGTCTAAATATGAACCTAGTGTTATCAATTTAACAAATTGGGAATTTGAATCAGATGGCATTTATAGTCTTAAAGAAAATTGGGAATTTTATCCGAATAGAATCATTCTTCATGAAGATTTCAAAAAGCAGAATAATTTAGGCATTATGCATCTGATTTCAGTTCCAGGTGCTTTTTATAATCAACAAAAATTTGAAGAACAATATAAAAGCAACTATGGTACCTTAAGAACGATTATCAAAATACCGAGTCAGTATATTGGACAAAAACTTGCCATTAGAAGTACCCTTTTTTATATGGATACAGAAGTCTATGCAGATGGACATCAACTCACAAAAGACAAAGAGATCGTTCAGCGCAGTAGTTTTGCAAACCGAATTACGCCCAATCTGTTGATTTCATTTGTTCCTCAGTCTGAAAATGTTGAGTTGATCATCAACTTTACACGAAGTAATCACTACGGAAGTGGTTACGGCAATGTGATTTTAGGGTTATCAGAGCAAGTTCAAGATTACATTGTGAAATGGCTAATCATAGATACTTTCCTTTTCAGTCTGATGCTTATTCTTGCTATTTTTAATATGGGGTTTTTCCTCAGAGTAAATAGTCGTAAGAGTAAAGAATGGTTAGCGCTTTATTTTGCCATGCTTGTTGCGATTATGCTTGTGAGAATCATCAATTCAGGTGATCAGTATTTGCTCTACTTGATACCGAAAATCCCAGGAGAATTATTTAACAAGTTGAATTACTGGTCTTATTATTTGTTGCTGCCAATATTTATTTTATTTGCCTGCGAAGTAAGAAAAGACATGCTGCCACCGTTTATTAAACAAATAAGCCTCTACGTCATTATGTTTTTTGGCTTGATGGTGTTAATGCTCGGAGAAAACATCTATGCTAGATTAGTGCCTTTATATTATGCCTATTTTGTAACAATCCTTCTTCTTCTGACTTTGCATATGGTGAGGATGGCTAGAATAGGTGCAGCGTGGTTGAAAATAGAATTGGTTGCTTTTAGCTTGATGGTTGTAATCTTTATTTTAGACAGTTTATATATTCTTGGGTATTATGAAATTCGAAATTATTACCTTGCAGGGATTACATTTTTCATTTGTTATGTGACGTTTATGGTTTCGAAGTTCTATTCAAGATCCGTAGACCGTCTTGAAAACCTAACGTTTGAATACGATGTTTTAGAGAAAAAAATGATTCAAAGCAATCAAGGTTTTGAAGAAAATATTTTTGATATTCAAAGTGAATTTAAGGATCTGCTTCAAGAAAAAGAGTTGCATTTAGATGCTTTGAAAGAAGTGGTTAGAGATATTGAGGTGACTCTTGTCATTTTAGACAGTCAGCTCAAGATTGTGTCTATTTATGGACATGATATGGAAAAACACTTTGGTACGCATTTTAGTGGCGAAAAATTCGTGAAATATTTTTTTGGAGAATCAAGTGACTTGGGTCAGCTTTTTACTGATATCATGTTGAGAGTGGCACAATTGAAGAATCCTGAAAGAGCGATTACTTATTTGTCTTTATTGCCAAAGTTGATTTATAAACAAGGTAGATGGTACAAAATAACAGTAAGCTTGATTGAAAGCGCAAATGAAGAAAACAAACAGTTCGTTTTAATGATCAATGATGTTAGCAAGCTGATCGTAACAAAGGAACAAAGTCAAAAGTCGCAAAATGAAGTGAAGATGTTAAAAGCGCATATTAAATTTGAAAAAGAATTAAAATATTTAATATTCAGAACCGAACAATTTGTTACGTTAAATTTGCCTGAAATTATTAAAAAAGCTCAAAATGTAAACGAACTTTCTCAAATACTTTCGATTTCGTTAGAACGATTTGCTATATGGTACGAGGCAATGGGCTTTGATCATACTTACGGTGAATTTAGAAAGTTTATTTTTGATCTCAAAGACTTGTCAAATGATAATGTGCCAATAACTTTCGAAAAAATGGTTCAAATGGTTGAGTCCAGAAAGATTGGAGATTTTGATCTAGAAGATCAACAGGTTCTGAGTCATTATATTGGTAAGGAGATCAGAGCAACCAAAAAAGAATTAGAAGAAATAGAAAACCAGTCTCAAGGGATTTTTGAAATGTTTGAAATTCTTCAGCCTTATTGCAAAGTGTTGATAGACCGTTATGGCAAGACTGTTGAACCTCTGAAAATTGAAGGTCAAAACATCCATTTGCCGCTTCGAAAAATGGGCCCGATTTTGAGAGAACTTTCTCGTATTTTTGATGCCATCATTGTTCACAATATTGAATACGTTGATGAACGCAAGAGAGCAAATAAGCCATTAACCGCACATATAGAAGTTCAAATACACACAACTTTGACCCATTTAGTGATTGACATCCAAGATGATGGTGCGGGAATTAACATCAACACTCTAAAAGACAGTATGTATAAATTAGACTTAATGAGTTTCAAAGAAATTGTCAGTGCGTCGGAGGAAGAAGTTTTGCCTTTTATATTTAGTCAGGGCGTCTATTATAAAGAGTCTGATAATGAATACGATGGCATTGGAGATGGGTTATGGCGCGTTAAAGAGGCGCTTGCATGCATCAATGGTACCATTGACGTGAAATCGAATTATCAAAGTTATTGCAAATTTACAGTACGAATTCCTTTGGAGGAGATTTGCGAATGATACAAGCCATAGTAGCAGATGGCGTGCTCCTTGATCGAAAGCAGTTAAGGGGGATGTTAGAAAAAATTGGTTTAGATGTGCTTTCAGAATCTCGTAACGGCGTTCAAGCTTATAATGAATATCGCATTTATAAGCCCAATATCATTTTCTTAGCGCTGGATATGCCGATGATGGATGGCATTAGCTCTATGAGGCGCATCAAAGAAACCTATGCAGATGCAAAGGTCATTTTGGTGGGCGATGAAACGAGAAGGCGCCAAATATTTGATGGTTTAGAATTAGGCGCAGATGAATATATTTTTAAACCGTATAATCTGGTTCAAATAGAAAAAGTCATTCATAAGACGTTTAACGAAAATAGTCATTTGATGTCTAAGATGTAGTTTGAAACACGTGATAAGAGGGTCTAATGAGCGTAATACTCACTAGACCCTCTTGCTTATCATTTGATTTTTAAACTTTGAAGTCCAACTCATGTATGAGCCCTGGCTGTCCATTTTCTTTTAGATAAAGACCAGACATTTTCATTTGCCCCACTTGAGAGGCATTTTGAGCATAAAGATTTGTTTGTGTATTAACGGAACTTACAAACAAAGCGCCAATGCCTGATTCTAAGAGTCCTAGAAATTGATCGCTGCCATCACTGCTGCGAATCCAAATACGCAAGTCGTTAAAGTTGGAATCTGACTCATCAATCCAACCGTTTTGATCGGTGTCCAGAGCTTTTAGTTCGTCAAAACCATGTCCTGTTTTTGGTCCAAAAAGTTCACTGCCATCGTCTGCGATATGGTTTCCATTTTGATCTAGAAATAGCAGACCAGCATTATTAATAGGGAATTTAAAAGCTTCTTTAGTGCCATCTATGTCTAAGTCAAATACAATAGGCTTATCAGAAAACTGCATAGGCGCTTCATCAAGTCGTATTACCAAAGGGTCAATTAAAGCATCACCTGCTTTAAAATCAATTTTTGTGGAACGCCAAAATTCTTGGCTGAAATGGTAGTTGAGTTGGAAATTGATTGATCGGCCGTCGGCGGTCTGCACAGATCCTTTTGAATTAAAGTCTACAGTTTCTTTTTGGTGCTGAGTCGTTTCTTGTTGGAAATGAACGCCCCATCCGACAGAGGCAGGTTGCTCTGAGGGCGGCTGTTTAATGACAGCAGATGTCAATGCACTCAGTCTTTGGATGGGCATGTCTTTGCCAGCAAGTGCTTTTTCAAAGTCTTTTAGTGCATAATATTTGAATTTGAATTTTTTTCCGGTCAAGCCTTCAAGAAGTCGTTCGAGAAGTTTGATTTTCAGAAAATCTTCTTCGGTCATAAGCGATTCCATTGAAGATTTTTCAGAATTACTATTGGCTGAGAGTGGGTCAACATCGATATTCACAGTGGTAGCGGAAACCAGTTGCTCACTCAAGCTGTATTCTTGGCTTTGAGCAAAAGAGAGACCAATCGCAGAAAGGGTCATGTGATCACCTAAATTAGAGTTTCCGGGTAGAGAAAGCTTTTTGTCTTCAGATTTATTGTCCCAAATCCGAAGCGAAGAAATTTGACTTTGTTCTGAAACGTGACTGCTGTAACCTTCCATGGAAACAGTGCTATTTAGTACTTTCATTTATAACACCTCCGTGTGCTATATTGTTAAGGGTGCTAAATCGATTCATGTTTATATAAACGGATTTCTTATCTATATTATCGGCAAAAAACGAAACAAACTGAATATTGTGAATAATTATACTTAAAGGAGTGTCAAAAATGATGGATAAAATATACGATCTAATTATTGTGGGATATGGAGCGGCAGGCTTAATGGCGGCAGCTGAGAGCGACGGACTTGAAACGTTGGTGCTTGAAAAAAATGCATCAGCAGGCAAAAAAGTGCTCATTTCAGGCAAAGGTCAATGCAACTTTACGCACGATGAGAAGCTTAACGAATTTGTTGAGCATTTTGGAGAACACAAAAACTTCGTCAAACATGCATTAGGAAAAATGACGCCTGAAATGACAAGACAGTGGTTTCGAGAGCGTGGTGTTGAAAGTGTCGTGATGGATAATGGAAAAGTCTTTCCGGAAAGTTTAAGCGCAGGCGATTTGGTGCAGACAATGCTTGATGAGGCGCTCAACAAAGGCGTAACCATTCATTTTAAGCAGACGGTTGAGAGTATTGCTTGGCAGGAAGTATTTGAAGTGAAAACGAATGAGGCGACAAGCGCAAGTACTTATTATGCAAAGAACCTGCTGATCACGACGGGTGGGTTTACCTATGCGGTAACGGGTTCAGACGGCGATGGATACAAACTGGCAAAGGCTCTGGGGCACCCTATAGAAATGCCTAGACCGGCTCTTACGCCGATTTATCACAGTGACAATATGCTTAAGGAACTTTCAGGCGTCTCTATTCCAGAGGCAAAATTGACACTTTGCCGTGAGGGGAAAACACTCAAAACGCTTACTGGAGATTTGCTCTTTACTCACAGGGGTCTAAGCGGTCCGGTGATTCTCAATAACAGTAGAGATTTTTTAGAGGGTGATGTGTTAAAACTTGCGTTCACGGCAATGAGTGCGGATGCTTTAGCAAAAGCATTTGCCGAAAAAATTGAAAAGCAGGGGAAGACGAGCGTGAAATCCTATTTAAGAGAGATTTGCTATAGTAAATCCATTGCAGATCAACTTCTGACAGCTCTAGAGATAAATGAACAAGTAACCTTCGCTCAAATCAGTAAAGTTTTGCGTCAAAAAGTTGTTAGTTATTTAACTCAATTTGAAGTGACTATTGAGCAGATTGGTGGACGACAAATTGCTATGGTAACCGCAGGCGGTGTAGACCTTAAAGAAATCAAAGCGAAAAATATGGCATCTAAACAAGTTGAAGGCCTTTACTTTGCTGGAGAAGTCATCAATATCGACGGTGATACGGGTGGCTATAATATACAATGGGCATTTTCATCAGCAGTGCTCGCTATAAATGATATAAAGGCAAAAATGATTTCAAAGTAATTTTGTATTCGTTCCAATTGTTAAAAGTTTATTTATTTTAATTGACATTGAATATCATTTCCGGTAGAATTGAATTGTAAGTGATAATCAATATCAACTTTATTTAATTCTTATATATGGAGGCGATGTTTATGCCATTATCAACAATAAAAATAGGTCAATCTGTCGTGATTAAGAGCATTGATTTTAATATCAAGTTAAGAAGAAGACTACAAGACATGGGACTAACCCCCGGTGTCAAGCTCAATGTAGTTTCTAGATCACTTTTAGGCCCTCTCGTTGTAGATGTAAGAGGCACTCGAGTAGCACTCGGGAAAGGGATAGCGACAAATATTCAAGTAGCTGAAGCACTCGTATAAGTGAGAGGAGAAGGTCATGGATCAATTTAAAATTGCACTTGTCGGCAACCCGAACAGTGGAAAAACGACACTGTTTAACAGCCTGACAGGCAGCAATCACTACGTCGGCAATTGGGCGGGCGTAACGGTTGAAAAGAAAGTTGGACGTGTGTCCTTTGATAACCATCTATTAGAGATAGTTGATTTGCCTGGAATATACAGTCTATCGCCTTTTTCGTTAGAAGAAAAAGTATCTCGAAATTATTTGTTGGAAGATGAAGCAGATCTTGTTTTAAATATTGTGGACAGTTCCTATCTAGAAAGAAATCTTTATCTGACCTTGCAGCTTATTGAAATGGGCAAGCCAGTTGTTCTTGCACTCAATATGATGGATGAAGCGGCTAAGAAGAACATTAAAATCGATGTGGAAAAACTGTCTCAAAATTTGGGCATTCCCGTGATTCCGATTTCAGCGCTAAAAAAACAGGGCGTTAGTGAATTGCTTGCTTCAGTGGTGGAAATGCACCATCACAAAAACGATTATGTCGCAAAAAAAATTGAGTATAATGAACAGATTGAAACCTTTGCGACAAAGACAGAAGCACTGATTTCTGAAGCCTTTTCTGGTTCTAAGCGATGGGCGGCACTGAAAATTTTTGAAAAAGATGAAGACGTCGCAGAATTAGTTGGTCTAAGCGTTGACAGTGCACCAGAAAATGGAGAAATGATCCTTTCGGACATGAGATATGAGAAAATTTCAGAAATTATAGCAGAATCAGTAGACAATACTGCCATCAAAAAAGATCGTTTAACCGATTTGTTTGATAAGATTTTGCTGAATAAATTGATAGGATTGCCAGTTTTCGGATTGATTATGTGGACGATGTTTTACCTGACATTCAATGTAGGAGGCGTGTTTGCAGATTTAATCGATGTCTTCTTCTCACAAATGTTAAGCCCATTTCTAGCAACAAGTTTAGAATCTGTCGGCGTTGCCAGTTGGATGCAATCATTGATTGTAGACGGCATTGTCGGCGGCGTGGGTGGTATTTTAACCTTTGTACCTAATATTGCTATCTTGTTTGCCATCATATCCATTTTAGAAGACAGTGGCTACATGGCAAGGGTCGCTTATTTGATGGACTTTTGGATGAGCAAAGTAGGACTAAACGGAAAAAGCTTTATTCCAATGATTTTAGGCTTTGGCTGTAATGTACCAGCCATCATGAGTACAAGAACGGTAGAAAATGAAAATGATCGACTTATTACCATCTTGGTAAATCCTTTTATGAGTTGCAGCGCTAGATTTCCCGTGTACGTCTTGTTTGCAGGTGCGTTCTTCCCTGGACAAGAAACGCTGGTGACATTCTCATTATATTTGCTCGGCATATTGATGGCATTGATTTCTGCCTTTATATTTAGACGAACGTTGTTTAAAGGGGAAGATACACTTTTTCTAATGGAGTTTCCTCCATTTAGAATCCCTAGCCTTAAATCGTTATTTATTCATGTTTGGGAGCGTGTTCAAGGGTATTTAATGAAAGCGGGGACGATTATTTTAGGCGCTTCAATTATCTTATGGCTCATTCTTAATTTCAATCAAACGGGAATGGTTCCTGTAACGGAAAGTTTTGGCGCATCTTTTGGTGGATTTATGGCACCAATCTTTGCACCGCTAGGTTTTGGCACATGGCAAGCGGCGCTTTCATTGATTACGGGCATTGTCGCAAAAGAAATCGTTGTTGCCAATATGTTTATCGTTTATGGACTATCTGATGTGGCGAGTGCAACAGATTTTGCTTTCACAATGGGTAAAAGTTTCAATCAGCTTACGGCGTATGCGTTTATGGTATTCGTGTTGTTGTATACGCCATGCGTAGGCGTTATTGGTGTCATTAAACGTGAGACCAACTCATGGAAATGGACGTTCTTTTCAGTCATTTATCAATTTGGCGTCGCATGGGTTGTAGCCTTTATTGTATATCGTGTGGGACTTTTACTCGGTCTTGCGTAGAAGAGGTGGATTTTATGGGAACTGCAATTACTGTTTTACTGGCCATTCTTATTTTTGGTGTCGGATTAGGCCTCTTTTTTAAGGCGATTAAGAAAGAAGCTGTGAGTGGCGCTTGTGCAGGCTGCGGACCTGACAAAAATTGTTGCAATAAAAAAGTGGTTAATTTCGAAAAAAAATAATCTGAACTTTTAAAAAACCTCAGTGAAACAAACTGAGGTTTTTTGTGATATATTGGGTATTGATAGGAAGGTGTAGCGTGATGAAGAAAAATGGGAAGCACCGGATTGAACTGATCACCAAAGACAATATTAGGAAAGCAATTGAAATAAGAGCACAATCATATACGAAGGATTACCAAGATGTTTTGCCTCAAGAAAATATTGATCAATACGATTTTGAAGCGGACTTGAACGAAATTGCTATTTGGCTATTTGAAATCACTGAGGATTTTAGAATGGGCTATTTGTATTACATAGATCAAATGCCTGTTGGCGCAGCCATTGCAAGCATGGCTGACATAGAGGGGCACTTGAATGATGTGGAACTCAATTACCTATTTGTAAGCGAAAAGGCTAGAGGGCTTCACGTCGGGAAAAAATTGATGCAGGCTATTGCAGCAAAATATAAAGAAATAGGTGTCAGTGGCTTGCTTTTGTATAATTGGCGGCTTTTAAAGTCTAATGAATTTTACCGGCATTTAGGCGGCACTGTTATTGAGACGATTCTCCAAACACCAGGCGGAAAGCTGCTAGAAACCGATATTTTTTATTGGTCACTAAGCGATCTATTGGCTTTAAGCCCGATTTCAAAAATAGTTTGGTTTAGCGGAACGGGTGGCGTCCAGCATGTGTCTAAAAATTTATCAAAGCAACTTTTGCATCAAAGCAATATCAATATTTCTATGACAATGACGGAATGTTTGAATGGCCATTATCTTAAAACGTTAGAATCTGCACCAATACCTGCTGATTTTTTATATGTCCTATATCCTGTCCATGCTTTTAATGCCCCTGAAATCGTTTATAAGTGGCTTAACATATTGCCTGAGGGAAATGGGACGATGGCGGTTGTCCTTTCTGTTTCTGGCGGCGGAGAAATCTGGCCAAACACTTCATGTAGGCAAAAAACAATACAAATACTCATTGAAAAAGGCTACGCAGTCGTCTATGAGCGGATGCTCGTTATGCCACCCAACATGCTGGTGGAAACAGAACCTGATCTTGTTTCTCATATCATGCAGCAACTGCCACTCAAAATACAGGATTTGCTTCAAGATTTAGACAACGGCGTTGTAAGAAGGGATCGGATTAAAATCAGTTCTATTTGGCTTGAACCTATTTCCAGATGGGAGCGAAAAGTTGCCAACAGAGGCAATAAGCTCTTTGTCGTAAATGATCAGTGTACTCATTGCGGTTGCTGTGCAGATTTATGTCCAACGAACAATATTAGTATGGTGCCATCTGAAAAGCCGGTATTTGGCGATGAATGTCTTCTTTGTTTAAAATGCTATTACACTTGTCCTCAAAAAGCGATAGAAGCCCCCGTCAATGAAAAAATGGCTTTTAAAGACCTATAATATTGAAAAATTGATCAAATTAGGTGAAAAGATACCGAAGAAAACTGTCGAAGAATGTTGTAAAGGTTTTATTTGGCTTGGTGTGAAACGGTATTTGATGAGGATTAAGTATTAAGGGGTAAGAATAGAATATTATATGTTATAATAAATAAAATGAGAAAATAGGTTAAACTGTGAAGCCTCAAGGGTTGCCTTAGTCTATTCAAAGGAGTCATCATGGATGTAAATGTAATGAACGCTTTAATATCTGCAACAAACAATGTTATGGAAATGACAACAGGGATCGTGCTTAAAACGGGCAAGCCCTCTCTTTGTAGCGCACCGGTGTATGAAGAACCAATTTGTATAATTGTTGGCATCACGGGAGAACAACGGGGTCAGGTAACGATATCAATGACAAGAGAAAGTGGTATTTATATTGCTGGCGTTATGATGCAGGGCATGGGATCTGGTTTATTAGACGAACTGACCAAGTCCGCCCTACAAGAGCTTTGCAATATGACTATGGGCACTTTTGCAACACTACTTGCCAATAAATTGGAAATGATCATAGACATTACCCCTCCGACTTTAATTGAAGGAGAACACATCTCTTTATCCGGCGGCCCGACAATTAGAATCCCAATGCTGTTTGATGGTGGAGAAATTATCCTCAATCTAGCGCTAAAGGCTAAATAATTCTAAATCATATTTTAGAACCTAAGAATAAAAAAGAGCACCCTGCCTTCGAGTCATCACTGACAATCGAATAAGGGTGCTCTTTTGCGTTTCTCTTTAAGGTGCTTTATCTACTTTGAAACCATTTGTTTCATAAGTTCGTTGCTGCGCTTGATAAAGGCGCTCATAGCTTCTGGTGTCATTGTTTTGTGGCTCATGACAGCAAGATCGTAGACTTGCGCCATCACCATTTTTTGAAGCTCAGAATCATTGGTTTCGCTGTTCAAAATAAATTTAATGAGCGGGTGTTTTTTGTTGAGAACCAATGTTTCTTCAGATGGGAACATGCTTGGATCCATACCGATCATGCCATATTGTTTCATCATTTCTTGCATACGACGGTTGCTCTCGTTGAGAATGATCATGCCAGCCACATCTTCGTTTTTAAGGTTTTCAACTTGTACTTTTAAAGCCTCTTGCTCAAGCGCCTTTCTAAAAGCGCCAGTAAGTTTTTCTTCGTCAGATTTTTGCGTTTCTTCACTCTCATCAGTTGTTTCTTTAAGCAAATCCGTTAAATCGCCATCAACTCTCACGAATTGAGTATGCTCTTTTTCAGATTCAAGCATGCTGATGAAAGGATTGTCGATGCTATGGTCTAAAATAACCGTATCCACTTGATGCGCTTCAAGCAACTGAATGTACTGGGCTTGCTGAACTTTGTCGCTTGTGTAGTACACTTTTTCAGGAATAATCGCTTGGTGCTTTTCTTTGTACTCGCCAACTGAGAGATATTCTCCTTTGACTGTTTTGAGAAGCATGTGGTCGATCATTTTTTCTTTGAATTTTTGATCTTTTAAAGCGCCAAATTTGATGAACGGGTGGAGGTCATCCCAGAAGCCTTCATAAGTTTCGCGTTGCGTTTTGAACATGCCAGCAAGTTTGTCGGCCACTTTTTTAGCGATGTAATCAGAGATTTTCTTAGCGAATCCATCGTTTTGGAGGAAGCTTCTTGAAACGTTGAGCGGCAAGTCAGGGCAGTCGATAACCCCTTTAAGGAGAAGCAAGAACTCAGGAATGACTTCTTTAACATTGTCGGCAACGAAAACTTGGTTGTTGTAAAGTTTGATGCGGCCTTCCATGTCATTAAACTCGTTGCTGAGTTTAGGGAAGTAAAGAATCCCTTTGAGGTTGAATGGATAGTCCATATTGAGGTGAATCCAGAAGAGCGGCTCTTTGTAGTCATTGAACGTCTTCTGATAGAATTTTTTATAATCTTCATCTGTGCAATTGCTTGGTTGAAGTGTGTAAAGAGGTGTCACGTCGTTTAGAGGCTGTGGCGCTTTATTTTCATTTGCGTCAGCGTCTAACTCGTTTTCGTCAAAGTCAAATTCAGAATCAGCATCTAAAGCACTGAGGTCTTCTAAACCATCGATTGGGGCTTCTTTTATAGCATCAGCCTCAGTCTCTGTCGTTACAGGTGCAGGCTTAATCACTTCAAGATAGATTGGGTAAGGCATGAATGAGCAATATTTTTCAATGGTGCTGCGAATCATATGCTCAGATTCAAATGACTTGCCGTCTTCGCCTAAATAAAGAACGATGTCTGTGCCGCGAGCCTTACGATCGCCATCAGTCATTTCAAATTCAGTACCGCCGTCACACGCCCAACGAACCGCAGGCGCATCCGCTTGGAAAGATTTTGTGTGGAGCTTTACATGGTCGGCTACCATGAAAGAAGAGTAGAATCCAAGGCCGAAATGACCAATAATTTGGTCTTGATCACCTTTGTCTTTATATTTTTCAATAAAGTCTTCAGCGCCAGAGAATGCGATTTGGTTGATGTATTTTTTGACTTCTTCTTCAGTCATGCCTATGCCGTTATCAGAAACGGTAATGGTTTTAGCTTCTGGGTCATAAATAACTTTAACGGCAAAATCACGATCATCGCCTAAATCCGCTTCTCCGAGTGAGCTGAGTTGCTTCGCTTTGGTTATGGCGTCACATGAGTTGGAAATTAACTCTCGGATAAAAATATCGTGATCTGAATAAAGCCATTTTTTTATAATAGGAAAAATATTTTCGCTATGGATGGACAAACTGCCCTTTTCTAATGACATTGGAATACCCCTTTCGATAATAGAATTGTGTTGCTTCAAATTTATCTTACGACTGAGCGGTGAAAAAGTCAATAGAAAGTTAGCACTCAACGCAAAAGAGTGCTAACAACTGTCTATTTAATTTGATGGTGATTCTTAGGAAGTGATTTTTTAATTCAATTCAAATATGTAGGAGAATTCTAAAAATTGGGTATAATATATGTAGTATTTCTACATTGGAAAGTGGATATTAAAGTCATCTAAAAATGATATATGTAGCAAAGGGAATAGGTGTAATATGGCTATAAAAGTAAAAAAAACAATTTTCGGTATACTGATTCTATCGATGATTTCCATTTTTTTACCTAGTTATGCAACGGTGAAGCCGTTACTGCTAGTAACGGCCTCACCGTTACCGCTAGTAACGGCCTCACCGTTACCGCTCGAGGGGAAAGTAATCTGCATTGATCCTGGACATCCATCGGAAGTTAGCGCGGGAAGCGGAAAGCAAAATGGCACGACTGAGGTCTTAATGAACTGGGAAGTTGCCCTTAAGCTCAAAAAGACTTTAGAAGAAAAATATGGCGCAACTGTGGTTATGACCAAATCTAAAATTTCTGAGAATGTGACCAATAAAAGGCGTGCAGAAATTGCAAATGAGGCAAAAGCAGACGTGGCCATACGTCTTCACTGCGACAGTGAAACGAGTGGTAAAAAGCGTGGCATTGCAGTATTCTATCCGGCTAAACAAGGGACGGTTAAAAATGGCACTAAAGGTCCCAGTAAAATGGTGATAGAGGAAAGTGCGCTGATAGCCCAGGCGATTGGCAAAGAATTTGAGCTGATCAAAAAAGAATTGCCTAATAACGGCGTAAAAACGGATGCCGATACTTATATTGGCAGTCAACAAGGCGCATTAACGGGTTCAATCTACAGCCAAGTACCTGTGGCATTGGTTGAAATGGTCTTTCTGTCTAATGCTAAAGATGCTGAATTTATCAAAAAAGGCATTAATCAGCAAAGGTTGGCAGATATTTTTGCCAAAGGGATATCAACCTATTTAAATAAAGCTGTTGAATTGAAAACTGCTAAGCAGATAAATGCTGAAATACCAAAAGAAATTAAATTGGATCAAGCCATTGAAAACCTCACACGAAAAGACAAAGCGCATAATAATCGACTTGAAGCTTCTTTTTATGGAGCGTCGATTATCAAACTTTTTGAGGCTTACGTCGTATCTGACATGCTTTCAAAGGGTGAACTGAAGATTGAAAAACCTATTTTAGATTCACTCACGAATAAAACATTTAACTGGCAGTCAACGTTGAAACGGATGATTATTGTTTCAGATAATGATGCTTTTAATGTTATTTTAAGAGAGGTCGGGATAAAAACGATTAATGAACGTCTTGTAAAACTGGGTATTATAGACACTAAAATCTACGCCGAACTTCTGCCAACGGGTAGCTCCTCACAAGAAGGCGTTTATTCGGATGCAGGGATTGTGTATAAAAAGGACGCACCTTTTATATTGGTCATATTGACCGAAGGGACAACTCAAAGCATAGGCGAAAGTTTTATTAGCGAAGTAACCGATTTGATTCAAAAAGAAATAAGATAGTGAGCAATTATAGTCATTTAAATAATTAAGGCAAAACAAGACTGTTTACTACAACCTAGTTGCGAGAAGGTATGGAGGTAGTAATGAAAAATATTAAAAGTAAATGGGTGGCTATTGCCACAATCGGAGTGCTCCTGTGTACATCGGGGGGTACTTTTAGCGCAACAGCAACAATCGATATTGTTTCAATCGATCAATTTAAGGCAACTTCTTCGGTTAAAATTGAAAAAATGGTTGATCAATTAATAGAAAGATATCCAGACTTACTTGATAAAGTTTCGATTGGCAAGTCTGCCGATCAAAAACCACTTTATATTGTCATACTCAGTAATGAGCAAAGTCTAATTAAACCCCAAACCAGTTTGTTGTTAGAAAGTGGAACACATTCTAGAGAAACGGTGAATCCTTATATCACATTAAACATGTTAGAATTATATTGTAAAGATTTTACAAATGAAGCAGTTATACCATCGTATAATATGGGAAGTATTTTACAAAATGCAGCTATTCATACCAGTATTTTGACCAACCCTGATGGCTATGATTTAGTAACGCAAGGACCTAAGTCGATTGTGACAAAAAAAGTTTCTGAACTTTTAAGTAAAATTTCAAATAAAGATTATGCTAAGTATAAGGCATCTGCAACGGGTGTAGATATTAATAGGAACTTTGCAAGTCAATTTTACGACCTTGCTAAAAGGGTTTGGTCTAATCCTTGGGGCAGTTCTAAAAAAACGATACAGATGGCTTACAAACCTTCATCAGAATTTTTTGGCGGAAAGGTTGAAGCTTCTGAGCCTGAGACTCAAGCCTTATCTAAATATATCGATACCACAAGTCTTGAGGGGTTATTATCTTTACATTCGCAAGGCAATATTATTTATTATGACAGAATGCACCTTGGAAAGGAGTATAATGCGCGCGCGCTTAAGTATGGCAACTTAATGGGCAAAATCACTGGGTATAAAGTGATGAAGCCTAATTATGCCCTTACAGCATATGGATATTTAGGGGATTATTTTGCGAATGCAACTTTTAACCCTGCGATTACGCTAGAAACCACTGTATCAACACTTCCGACTTCTATTGGCAGATATGCGAGCACTTTCAATATTGTTAAATATGCACCGCTTGAAATGCTAAATGCATTGAAGGCAGACCAAGTAAAAACAATTCCTGTTTACGTTAAAGAAAGCCTGTATAAAAAATTTGTAAATGAAGCATATGCTAAAGCAGTCGCTCAAAGAGTAAAGGGGACTTTGGAACCTCCAAAACCGGTGGAAGTAGTGCTTGAGGTTGAAATTCAAGACACTGTAACGGGGCCAAAAGATGTCACACTACAGGTCATAGACCCTACAGTGCCAGCGGTGCCGATAGATCCAACAGTACCAACGGTAGTGTTAGATCCAACTGTACCAACAGTACCTATAGATCAAACGGTACCTATAGATCAAACGCTGCCACCAGTGCCCGTTGATTCAACCGGCTCTCAAGATTTGCGTATGAATACGTTAAATAATAAATAAGTGTTCATTTAGAATGTTATACTGTTTTAAGAGAGGGGTGATGACTTGGGAAAAGGCTTAATAGGCATCTACTGGCTAGTTTTTAGTTTAGGTGTTTGGGTGGAAAATCCATCCGCCGAGCGCTTGACTTCACTCATTGGATTGGGTTTGTTGTGTTTTTTTGCCATGTCGTTTACCCAACGTAGCACCATTGAATCAAGACGAAGAATAAGCACTTTGTTATGGATTATGGCACCTACGACTTTGCTGTTCTTAGAAAAATTATCAAAGTACAGTATCAATGATTTTTTTCATATGCTGTATTTTGTGATTTTATTGAATTTATATCAAGCCAAGGAAATAAATCGCTTTCGAGGCATAGCTGTCTTGGGCGGACTTGCGCTTAGTTGGAAATATGTTTATATCGCCATGGTCTCGCCATCGCTATTTAAGCTGCCACAAGTCATTGTAGGCATTAGTTTATACTTTTTAGTGGCGATTACCTTGTGGTTAACACTCAAGTTATATAAGAAACAACTGGAAATGGAGGTGCTTAACCAAACTTTGGAAGATCGCCAAGATGTTTTGACACTGGCAAATCAGCGCTTGGAAACACTCATGCAAGAAGTGGAAACATTAACGATTTTTAAAGAACGGCAGCGGCTGGCTCGAGAAATTCATGATGCGGTGGGGCATGAGCTGACAGCGCTGACCATGAAATTGGAACTCAGCAAATACTATTTTACACAGAATCAAGATCAGGGGCACCTATTATTAGAGGAAGGCATTCAGGACAGCCGAAATGCTTTAAAATCGACGAGGCAAGTGGTTGAAACGCTCACGAATGACCGCAGGAGCGCTGGGGACCTCATTCAATTGATTAAAAAAGTGGATCAAATAGCCCACATCCAGATTCGCATAGAAGGTCAAAATTCACTTGAAAGCCTTGCGGTAGAACAGACGCACGTTGTGTATCGGGCTATTCAAGAAGGTATAACCAATTGTATGAAACATTCTAATGCGAAACATCTTTGGATTGAATTGAAACTTGAAGGCCCATATTTTATTCTAAATATTAAAGACGATGGAAACGCATTGTTAACTGGGGCTAAAATTCATGAAGGCTATGGACTTAATGGTATGAGAGCTCGTGTGGAGGAACTTGGCGGGTTGTTTAAGTATGAGGTTTTAGATGGATTTTGTTTGAGCATTCAATTTCGAGTAGAGAGGGGTTTGTAAATGAAACTTGTCATTGTAGATGATCAAAGAATTTTAGCGGAAGGTCTTAAATTGCTCCTATCTCAAGAAAGTGACATTGAAGTGCTTGCTATTGGGGAAAATGGTGAAGAGGCAATCCGTTTAGTGGGCGATTATAAGCCGGATGTGCTCCTAATTGACATTCAAATGCCAGTGATGAATGGCGTTGAAGCCATTAAACACATTAAAATAAAATACCCCCAAGTACATTGTCTTATTTTAACAACGTTTTCAGACGATGAATACATTTTTGAAGGGATAAAAAATGGCGCTTCGGGCTACCTGTTAAAAGATGCATCTCCAAAAGAAATTGCATCAGCACTACGTGTCATTCATAGTGGCGGGGCGCTGATTCAACCCAATATTGCCGCAAAAATGCTCAAACAATTTACCCACTTGGCCAATCAGCAAGACTCTAAAATGCCAGAAGAATTGGCTGTTTTGGCAGACTTTACTCAAAGAGAAATGGAAATCGTGGCGCTAGTGGCGAAGGGGCTTAGCAATGTTGAAATAAGTGAGCAGCTTTTTTTGACAGAAGGCACCGTAAAAAACAATTTGACACGTATTTTACAGAAAACAGAACTTAGAGATCGGACGCAATTAGCCATCTTTTGGTTGAAACAACATTCGTGATAAGGGAGAACTAAAATGACAAAGAGGCAAAAAGGCATCATCGCCATGTTGGTGGCAGTATTTGTATGGGGCATTTCTTTTATTAATATCCGTATTGCAATGGGCGTTATGGGTGCGATGACGCTCGGTGGCCTACGATTTTTGATGGCAACGATCATTCTGTTTGTGATCATGAAAGTTTTGAAAGTGGATTTAACCATTCATAAAAAAGACATTCCCTTATTCGTGGTAGCGGCAGGTATTGGTATTACGGTCTATTTCTATTTTGAAAATAATGGGGTAAAATATACATCTGCATCGATTGCCTCCATTATTATTGGCGCAATTCCAGTATTTTCAGTTATAGCAGAAAGCATTATTTATAAGAAGAAAATTACGAAAATATTAATTGCAAGCGTGCTGCTTTCGGTTGTCGGCGTTGGCATGATCGTCGGACTTGATCTTCAGGATCTTAAGAACGGCGGCTCAATCATCGGATACCTGATGATGTTCGGTGCAGTCATCTCTTGGATTATTTATAGCATTGCCAATAAGCCTTTATTTAAACGTTATGATCAAGGTGTAATCACATTCTATCAATCTTTGATTGGTCTTATTTTCTTTATCCCTTTTATTCCGTTTGAGAATAATCAGTGGGATCAAATTTTGACGGGCAATATTTTTATGCATGTCTTTTTCTTAGCCGCCTTTGCTTCTGCACTTGGTTTTTACCTCTATTTGAAGGGCTTAGACTATTTAGGCATCAGCGAATCTTCTATTTATATCAACTTAATTCCCGTCGTAACCGTTATTCTTAGTTATTTCTGGTTAGGTGAAACGCTAAGTCCGATGCAACTTATCGGTGGTGGTCTCATCATCGCTTCGGTGTATATCATGAATTTTGAGACGACAGTAGCGACGTTAGATGCTTAAAAATTGATGATTTCTATTATTTAGCATACTATGAAAATACGATAATGATGAGGAGTGAGGACTTTGAAATACAGAAAAAACATTAAAAATGGAGATGACTTATCCATTCTAGGTTTTGGTTGCATGCGTCTTCCTAAAAAGGGCAGCGGCATTGATGAGGAACGTGCAATTGCGCAAATTATTACGGCCATTGATCAGGGCGTCAATTATTTTGACACGGCTTATATTTACTCAAACGGCAAGAGTGAAACCATTTTGGGCATGGCCTTGGCAAAGGGGTATCGGGATCAGGTTAAAATAGCAACAAAGATGCCACCTTTTATGGTGAAAAAAGCATCGGATTTGGATAAAATTTTTGATACTCAGCTCAGTCGATTGCAAACAGATCGCATTGATTACTACTTGATTCACATGCTTTCAGATGTGGCAACATGGGAGCGATTAAAATCACTTGGCATTATTGAATGGATTGCTGAAAAGAAGCAAAAAGGACAGATTATCAATTGCGGTTTTTCATATCATGGTGGCAGAACGGAATTTATTAACGTCATGGATGCTTATGATTGGGATTTCTGCCAAATTCAATATAATTACTTAGATGAGTTCAATCAAGCGACAAAAAACGGCATGCACTATGCCACTTCAAAAGACGTTCCTGTGATCATCATGGAACCGCTGCGCGGCGGCAAAATTGTAAACGGTCTCCCAAAAGAAGTTAATGCCATCTGGACATCGGCAAAACCGGCTAGAAGTATTGCCAATTGGGCACTCAGATGGGTCTGGAATCACCCAGAAGCGATGGTAGTGCTTTCTGGCATGAACACTGAGGAACAACTTGAAGAAAACATTCTCATTGCTTCTGAAATGGAAGCCAATACTTTGACGGAGGCAGATCTTACTTTGTTTGCAAAAGCGAAGGAAATTCTCAGCCAAAAGACCAAGGTCAATTGCACGTCTTGCGGATACTGTATGCCTTGCCCTGCGGGTGTAGACATTCCAACGTGTTTCTCTTCTTATAATGAAAAATACATGACGCCAAGCAAAATGGCAAACTTCCAATATCTCCAGCTGACAGGCGCATCCACTTCAAAACCTGGAAATGCCTCTAAGTGTGTTCATTGTAAAAAGTGCGAACAACATTGCCCTCAAAGTATTGCTATTAGCGATAAAATGACAGAAGTTGCAAAAGACATGGAGAAGTTTTGGTTTAAGCCAGTCGTGGCGATTGCAAAGAAATTTATGTAAAGTGATTTGGCTTCTCCATCAATATGGAGGAGCCTTCTTTTGATGCTATTCATAAGTGAATGTATTCTCTAGAATTAGGGTATATAACAGGCAGGGTGTAATTAACCGTGATGCTTATGAACTTCTGGAGGTATTCGATATGAAGAAAAATATAGGGGCTGTAGTTGGGTTATACCCAACACCTGTAACGGTCGTTGGAACGGTTGTTGATGGTCGGGTTAATTGGATTAATATTGTTCATGTTGGCATTGTAGGACTTGATCAGATCATGATCAGTATGGGTAAGACGCATTATTCTAACAAGGGCATAAAGGCCAATAAGACGTGCTCAATCAATATTGTGAATAAAGCGCTTATTGAAGCTGCAGATTATGTAGGCTTGTATTCTGGAAAAACAGTGGATAAATCAGGCGTATTTCCTTATTATTTTAGCGAATTGGAAAACGCACCTTTAATTGAAACAGCCCCAGTTGCAATGGCTTGCATCGTGGAAGATATTTATGAAACAATGACCCATGACAATTTTATAGTGAGACCGATTCATACTTATGTCGAATCTGACTATTTAAATGAGGAAGGACAGATTGCGTTTGAAAAAGTGAGTTCAATTCTGTTTGAAATGGGATGCAAACAATATATGACGACAGGAAACGCAATTGGAAAAGGTTGGATGATGGGTGAATTTTTCAAAAAATAAATGTTAAACGAATGTCACAAAGTTGTTAAGAAATAGGTTATAATGAATGAAAAAGTTATTATTTGTATTTTTAAGTTGAGAATTAACACTGCTCGATTGTGGAGGGGACTGTTCATGAAAAAAAAGACTGTTGACACAGACATGGTGATGGCATTAGACAAAAGTACTAGAGTCAATGTAGGCAAAGGAATCAGTTTGTCTAATAAAATAATACTGGGCTTTATTTTGTTTATAGTCTTGCCACTAGGGGCTCTGGGGATGGTATTTTTCGAGAAGAGCAGCAATTTGGTGGAAGAGCGATTGACAGATGCCAACTGGAAGAGCGTCAAATATTTTGATGCGTTCTATCTGGAACAATTTAATGGCAATCTTAGCATATTCCTTGATCTGTGGTCAAAGCAGACTGATCTTGAACTGATTTTTAAGGATAAGCGCGTTAAGGCAAAATATGCCAATGAATGGAAAAAAGTACTGCTTGGATATCCTGAAGTGACTTCTGTTTTCGTTGGTACTGAAAAAGGTGAAATGTATCAGATACCGCCTTCTAGTTTACCGAAAAATTTTGATCCAAGAACAAGGCCGTGGTATCAAGACGCCATTAAGGCGAGCGGTCAGATGATCTGGACTCAACCTTATCAAGATGCCAGCACCAATGAATTTAACATTAGTGTGGGCAAGCAAGTTAAGGATAAATTGGGAAATGTCGTGGGGGTGTTGGCTGCGGATGTTAAACTAAGAGACTTATCTAATATTTTACAAGAAGTTGGATTAGGTGAAAAGGGTTATCTCATGATAGCGGCTGGAAATGGTCTAGGCATTGCTGGGCCAGATGAAACGTTGCTTGGAAAAGACATTAGAACGCTTGAATGGACGCGTACGATATACAGTAAAGAATCTGGGTCTTATACATATAAATTGGATGACAAAGAAATGGTTATCAGTTTTTTAACAGATAAAAAAACAGGTTGGAAAGTGATTGGCATTATTCCTAAAACAGAACTTATTTCTGAACTTAAGCCCCTTAATGATTTGATGATTCGTGTGCTGATCTATGTTGCACTATGGAGTTTTTTAGCCATAATAGCGATGCTTATATACATTCGCTGGATAATAATAAAACCAATTAAAAACCTCACACATCTTATGTCTGAGGCTGAGTACGGAGATTTGACACTTTCGAGCGATTATAGAAGCAACGATGAGATTGGTAAGCTTCATAGATCATTTAACCACATGATTCTAGGTCAGCGTGATATGCTGATTCAAGTTTTAGTGACTGCTACAAAATTAAATGGTTCTTCTGAACAGACAAGTATTATAGCCAAACAATCCTCAGAAACAGCTCAAACACAATCCTTTGCGATGGGCGAACTTTCAAAATCGATTGACGACATGAGTTTGTCGATCGTTGATGTAACAACAAATATGACTGAAATTGCAAAAAGTATGGACGTCACCATGTTGACCATGCAAGATATGGGAAAAGCGGCAGCGGATGTGGCAGAAAACACCGTTGAAACGGCCTCTTCAATTAGTGACGTGGTTCAGTCTCTCAGGGAATTTGAGCTGTCCATTGAACGCATTAGCTCTAATGCCAAAAGTGCTAATTTGCAAGGCAATCACTCTGTGGCAATTGTTCAAGAGGGAAAAATGGTAATTCATAATACCATGAACGAAATGGCGCAAATCAATCAGACGATGAATGAACTTTCTAAGATTATTACAGATCTGGGAGATGCGGCCGAACAAATAGGGGAAATCGTTGAAGTGATTGACGATATTAGCGAGCAGACCAATTTGCTGTCATTAAATGCTTCTATTGAAGCGGCAAGAGCAGGTGAACACGGAAGAGGTTTCGCGGTAGTCGCATCTGCAATCGGACGCTTGTCAGAAAAATCAAGTGACTCCACAAAAGATATTGAACGTCTGATCAAACAAATTCAAATCATCGTCAGAAGTGCGGTGTTGGCCACTGAAAAAACAGTTTTAGGTATTGAGAATGGTGTTAGCTTGGTTTCTCATACGGAAGTGGCATTTACCAATATTTATGATGCTATAGAAGAAACGACTCAACTTATTCAGGAAATTGCAAAGTCAACTGAAGAACAATCGTTAGCCAGCAAAGTAATCATGGAAGCGACTGTTAATGTCAATGAGCTAACCATGCACGTTTCCGCTTCAAGTCAGCAGCAATTGGCAACGATTGAGGAAATTATCAGCACAACCGAACGGGTTAATGCACTCACTCAAGAGGCTTCACAAAGTAGTACGGTTCAGGCTGCGAACAGTGAAGAATTGTCTGCAACGAGTTTGTCTCTTAATGAAATGACTCTCGATGTTTCGGCAATGAGCGAAGAAGTTGAAAAAATTGCATCTGAATTAAACGGACAATCCAAAGATTTAATCAGTCTTGTTTCAAAATTCAAATTATAGGTGGTGTCTGGTTATGTCGGTTGAGCATTATATTGTCTTTAAACTTGGCAATGAATCCTACGCCATTGAATCCAATAAAATAAAAGAAATTGAACGGATAAAAGACATTAGCATGAACAAGGTTCCCCTGACACCTAAATTTATTAAGGGCATTATTAATTTGCGCGGAGATATTGTACCAATCATTCATTTGAAAGAGCGATTTGGACTGACAAGTGATTCTGAAGAATGTCCTCAAAAATTGATTGTGGTCTATTCAAAGCAAGCCTATTTTGGATTATTGGTAGATTTTATTGAGGGTCACCGTCAGGTAGAGAGTAGCGAGGCTTTATCACCTACAGATTTGATGGCAATCGACACACCTTATATAAAGGCTATTGTAAAAAAAGAACACGAGACGTATTTTGTACTGGATTTAGATAGATTGTTCTAATGCGGGAGGAACACTATGGCAAGACTGGATCTTAAAGATTCATATCATATGCTGTTTTGGGAGGAAGCACGCGACCAAATTGTGGTAATTGAGCAAGAACTGCTTCAAATTGAGGCAGGTACTTTTAATGAAGAGACAGTTAATCGGATTTTTAGAATGGCACATTCTATTAAAGGAGGATCATCCACCTTAAATATCAAAGATTTAACAGCATTGACTCATGTGATTGAAAGTTTAATATCATTGGTGAAAAAGCGACAAGTCTCATTGGATAGCGAAGTCATGAACCTCCTTTTAGAAGGTATAGATCTCGTAAAAGTCATACACGAAAATCTGGTAAGGTCTGACGAGGAGAGTCATGATATTAGTGGCATCATAGATAAGATAGAGGCTTTCATCAACCAATCGAAAGAAAGAAACGAGTCGGGTATTTTAACCGCAATCGAAAGTGCTGAGGATGCTTCAACACTTTCGGCTGTTAAACAAATAGAGCCCTTAATCATCCAGGTTTATTTTGACAAGGAAGCAGAAATGCTTGGATTAAAAGCCTATATAGTGATTAATGCGTTGGCAGAGCATGGTGACGTATTATCGGTCAGTCCCATAGACTATGAAACAATTGAAGATGATTTGTTTGGAGACTTTTTGGAGGTTGAACTAAACACGGATGCACCGCAAAGTCTTATTGAAAAAACACTTGCAGGCATTACGGAGCTTAACAAAATTATTTTATTGCCCAAGGAAAAACCTAAAGAAAAAGAATCCACTCAAAGAAAACAAGATGAGCATGGCAGCAATTTTGAAAAAACAACAGTCAAGGTAAACATACAAAAGATTGACCAACTGATTAACTTGGTAGGTGAATTGATTATTGACAAAGAAAGCCTGCATGCCATCACGAAAACGTTGAAATCTTCTTATAAAAAAGACAAAAATATTAATCGATTGCTAGACGTGTTCAACCACTTGGATTATATTGGGTCAGAGCTTCAAGAAATCGTTTTGTCGACTCGGCTTTTGCCGCTAGATACGATATTTTGTAAGTTTCCAAGAATGGTGCGAGATTTAGCGATAACGTGTCATAAAAACATTCATTTCGTTGTGGAAGGAAAAGAGCATAGCATCGATCGCGGTATGATAGAGTCTCTAATGGATCCGCTCACACATTTAATTCGAAATGCGGTCGATCATGGTTTTGAAGATGAATGGACGAGGGTTAAAATGGGAAAGCCAGTTGCAGGGACTTTGAAGTTGTCTGCTAGTCAGGGCGATAATCATGTCATCATTGTCGTCATGGATGATGGACAAGGGATGGATGTGGGCAGTATTCAAAAAAAAGCCATCCAAAAAGGATTTATTTCAATTGAAGAATCCGAATACTTAAGCGCTGACGATTGGATGAACTATATTTTCATGCCAGGGTTTACAACGACGACAGAGGTAAGCGACATTTCGGGTCGGGGCGTTGGATTGGATGTTGTCAAGTCGAACATCAGTAAATTAAATGGACAGATTGAAGTGGAAACAACTCCTGGAAAAGGCACTAAATTTACGATTAAGTTACCTTTGACATTAGCGATTATCAAAGCTATGCTTATTAAAGAGGATGATTGCACGTTTGCTATTCCGGTATCTGCAATTGTAGAAGTGATTAGGCTTACAAATACAGAAATTAGTGAACGAATTCACAATACGGGGTACAGCGAAATTCTGCATTGGCGTGAATTTACCATTCCGCTGCACCACTTAAATCAAATATTTGAACTCAATAAATTGCCTCAAGTTAGTGATAAATTATTTATTATTGTCCTAGGTATTGGCGAAAAGAGAACAGCCATTGTTGTTGAAGAGATATTAGGTGAGCAGGAGATTGTCATTAAATCTATGGCAGATTTTGTTGGAAAAGATAAGATTTTTGGTGAACTCAGAGGCATCTCTGGCGTCAGTATTTTAGGAAGTGGTGGTCTTGCTCATATTTTGGATGTGGCAGATCTTATGAAGCTATAATTTTTTGGGGGACGGTAAGATGAAGGTTTTAATCGTTGATGATACGACATTTATGAGAAGAACCATCAGAAGAATTTTAGAAGAACAAAATCAGCACGAAATTTATGAAGCTGAAGACGGACTTGAAGCTTTGACTAAGTATAAAATTATAAGACCAAATTTGGTGATTATGGATATCTCAATGCCTGTCATGGATGGTATTGAAGCGGTGAAATTGATTAAAGTATTTGACTCACAGGCAAACATTATCATCTGTTCTCTACAAGGTCAAAAGGCAAATGTTATGGAAGCGATCAAAGCGGGTGCGCGAAGCTTCTTAGTAAAGCCGATTAAGCCAGAAAAGTTGTTGGCAGAAATCGTTAAATTGCCAATGGATTTTTCTAAAATTCACACAAATGACTCTCAAGGTAAAGACCTTTTAAATAAAGGGGACAATGTTCAAGAGGGCTATTCGATCGAAGAAACAGACGAAACAATTGCTGAGCGACTTAGTGCCTTAAAAATGATGACAGATTCCGCGGAAGATGAAAATCGCTCGGAGGATTATTTGAAGGGCGTCGAAGCTGGATATGTAGAAGCGCGTCGTGAAATTGCCATTAATATGGTGCGTATTGGCATTGATGTGAATTTGATTATGAAATGTGTCGAACTATCAGAAGAAGAGTTGGATGATTTTAAGATTGAATATAAGTTAGGATTTTAGCAAAAAATAGAGACCTATAAATAATATGCCACTGATAAAAGAGACTTCTCGGTAATTGAGAAGTCTCTTTTTTGAAACATGACTTAAGTCACTATGGCAGGGGTGTAAATACATGCCTTAAGTGAGATGTAAAAAATAACAGGAAAGCTTATAGTGGGTTTATGGAGGCGATGCATATGTTCAGTAGAAATAATTTTATTAAAATAGGCGTGATTGCAGGTACTGTCACTTTGGCTCTGCTTACTCTAACGGGTTGCAGCGCAAGCGGATACGACCTTTATCAAAAAGCAGAATTAAAAACAAGTGAAGCTAAAACAGGTGTGTATGACATTGAAGTGCGCCTAGAAAATCAATTTGATACCAGCAAAATGACAGAGGAGCAACTTAAAGGCGTTAACTATATGAAACAGATTGCTTTTAAGGGAAAAAATACGGTGGATCAAACGAAGAATGCCGTCATCAGCGAAGCTTGGATGAGCATTGGTGGGATTGGTTTTGACTTCACCTATTATGGCAATGGGGATGAAAGTTACATTAAATACCCCGTGTTAAAAAAATACATTAAAATCAACCCCAATATGACCGCGTCAGCCGATGGAAAAAATGTCATCAGCGAAGCGACTCAGAAACAATTATCTCAAATTTGGAAGCAACTAGCGAATAAGACTAATGTCAAAGTCGCTGAAGAGATTCTTGTGAGTACGTCTGAGGGTGATGTAAAGGCAAAGCATTTAACGGTAAATGCTTCAAATGAAGAAGTTAGGCAAGCTATTATTGATAGCTTTAACGTCATCAAAAATGACCAAAGTCTTCAAGCGTCGCTTCAAGGCTTAGCCAGTAAATCTGGAGAAGAAACGGTTGGCACTCTCAATATGGATGTAGATGCGCTCACAATCGAGTCTTTTGAAATCTCGGATTATGTAGATGCGGACGGTTATTTGGTAAAAGACGAAGTGAACATCGTCATGAGCGGGTTTGGAAAGAACAGCCAATTGAAGAAGACTAATTTCCACTTAGGAACGGTTTACAGTCAACTTGACCAAAAAGTCGAGCTTCAGTTTCCGCAAATATCGCCAGATCAGATTTTTTCTGACGAGGAGCTCAATAAGGAAATGCCAGCGGTCTTCAAAGACCTGATTCAGTAAGGGGGAAGTCACATGCTACTACAAACCAAAGAGATTGTTAAAAAATTTGGGAATTTCACAGCGGTAAATGGGGTTTCCATCGAGATAGAAAAAGGGCAAGTGATTGGGCTATTAGGTCCAAACGGTGCTGGCAAGTCAACGACAATCAGTATGATCTCTACATTGGTGAGACCGAGCTCAGGAGAAATATTTTTTAACGGCGTAAGCACCTTAAAATCACAGAAATTTATTCAACGAAAAATGGGCATTGTGCCTCAAAATATTGCCTTATATAAGGACCTTACAGGTATTGAAAACTTAAAATACTGGGGCATGGTCTATGGTCTTAGCGGCAGTCAGCTAAAGAAGCGCATCCAAGAAGTTTCTGAAATCATCGGCATTGAAGATCGCCTCAAAGACCCGGTTAAAAATTATTCGGGTGGCATGCAACGACGTATCAATATTGGAGCTGCACTGCTGCACGAGCCTGAACTGCTGATTATGGACGAGCCAACGGTTGGTATAGACCCTCAGTCGCGCAATCACATTTTGAGTACAGTTAAGGCGCTCAATCAGGCGGGCATGAGCATTATTTACACCAGTCACTATATGGAAGAAGTCGAGTATTTGTGTCGTCAGATTTATATTATGGACGAAGGCAAAGTCATCGCTCAGGGCGATCAGCAGACGCTTACGGAGATGGTCTCGGATCATCAGGTATTAAAAATCAGTTTTGAAAGTTTGGAAGACAAAACCATCGAAACGCTTAAGAAACATTCTCTCGTTCAGTCGCTAGTCGCTCAAGATTTGCACCTCGAACTCAAGGTGGATTCTGGTGGATCGGTGGTGTCGGAACTGCTCAAGGAAATGGCTTTGATGAGACTGACCGTTAGCGCATTCGAAGTCAAAAAACCAAATTTGGAGTCGGTCTTCTTGAAATTAACAGGGAAGGCGCTCAGAGATTAAGGAGGTTCAAAATGATCATTCAGTTAATGGTTAAGGACCTGCGGCGGTTCTTTAGAGACAGAAGTGCCCTCATCACCTTAATCGCAATGCCGATTGTTATTACCACTATTTTGGGATTGGCACTTCAGTCAATGTTCTCAATGGGCGGTGACTCGGATGCGATAGAGCAAGTTAAATTTGCGCTGGTCGATGAAGATCAGGCTGGTTATAGCGCAGCGATGTTCAAAGCTGATCTGCTCGCAAGCCCAATGGGCGCAGGCATGCTGCAAGGCGATATGATGAAAATCATCGATGAGAACTATACGAAACTCAGCCCAAGAAAAATATTTTTTAAAGATTTTTTAGGCAGCAAAGACATCAGCAAGCTTGTCAGTTATCAAAAAATGAGCAGAGTTGAAGCTGACAAAGCGATGAAGGCAGATGAGGTTGCCGGGATTGTTATTTTATCCGAAAGTTTTACGAAGGATATGACGCTCAATCTCCTAACGCCTATGAGAAATGAAGTTGCCATTGAGCTTCTTCCCAATAACAATATGACCATGAGCAGCATGATTTTAAAAGCCCTGATCGGCGGCTTTGTGGAGCAAATGAATGCCGTGATCAATCAAAAAAATGTGAGCATCGAGCAGCAAATCAAATACGACCTCAGTTTGGACTTTTCTAAGATTGGCGAAGCCACAAAAACGAGTGACAGTAACGGCGCAGCGCTTAAATCACAGACCATTAATGGGACCAATCCAATCGATTCAAAGGCCTATTATTCAATTGCCATGCTTGCGATGTTTCTCATGTTTGTTGCCGCTATGGGTGGTTCGATGATGATTGAGGAAAAAGACCTCTTTACCTACGACCGTCACTTAATGGCAGGGATTAGCCCGCTCAAATTGGTTGTTGGTAAAATGTCTGTCATTTGGGCAGTGGCATCTATGCAAATTGGCATTATGATTCTTTATAGCAAAGTCGCATTCGGTGTCGAGTGGGGCAATGTCTTAAACGTGCTTCTTATTTCGATTATGGCAGTATTTGCGATTGGCAGTCTGGGGATACTCCTTTGTATCATCGGATTAGTAACTAAGAGTTACCAAATCTCCAGAATATTCGAAAGTGGCCTCATTCAAGTATTGGCATTGTTTGGTGGTTCCTATCTACCGGTGAGCCAGTTGCCGCAGATTATTCAAGACATCAGCCAATTCGTGATCAACGGCGTCATTTTAAAAGCATATCTATTCAACATGATGGGTTATAGTTTGGATCAACTCATGCCGTATTTGATGACTATTGGCATAAATGGTTTGGTCTTTATAGGCCTCGCAGTTGGCTTGTTCTTTATGAAGGAGGTGAAATCAGATGTGGCACATACTCAAACGAAAACTTTGGATGCAGCGTAACAGTCTTAAAATGATGCTGGTCATGTCGGGTATTTCACTCATGATGATCTTTGCCTTTGGCGGCTTTGGAGGCAGTTATAAACCACAAGTGCTGATAAGCGACTTAGACCAAAGCCCGCTTTCGAAAAAAATTGTCAGTGCATTAGAAAGTGATAAGAGTCACCAGTATCAATTAATGGAAGTTGATAAAGGCAAGGAAATGGTCAAAGAAGGCAAGAGCCTCGCGATGCTGACCATTGAAAAGGGCTTTGAAGAACGTGTAAAAACGGACGCAGAGCCTCTCCTAAGCCTAATGAGCGTTAAGTCCGATGCAGAGATTATAGTTTTGAAGCCATTGATTCTCAACAGGTACAATCAAATGAAGGATTGGCATCTCATCAGCGAGACGGTTTCCAAACAGGCAGTGGCAAAGGGGCAAAATTTTGAGAAGGTTTACCAAGAGACTTATGATAAACTCAGGCATAATAGTGAAACTAAAATAGCGATTTCGCTTAAAGCTTCAGAAGATCAGAGCAAGGCCAATAAAAATGAGGCATTAATGCACAGTGTGATCGGCTTTATCATCTTTTTCGTCTCTTATTCGGCCGTATTTGGCGCAGCGGACATTCTTGAAGAACGCAAGTTAAACACCTGGCAGCGGTTGCTCATTTCACCGTCGTCAAAATTGGGCATGATCATTGGAAATCTATTAGTCTCTTGGATTTTGGGCATGGTGCAAATGGCGCTTGTCTTGTTTGCAGGCGCGTATCTCTTTAAAGTCGACTTTGGCGGAAATGAAATGACCATGTTTTTAGCAGGCACCATTTTCTGTCTGGCGATGTCTGGATTTGGAATCTTTCTATCAGCAGTGGCAAAGAGCATGCAACAAGTTAGCGCTCTGACATCGGTTGCACTCACAGCTTTTGGTATGCTTGGCGGTTGCTTATGGCCAATCGATTTGGTGACTAACCCAGTCTTGATTGGTCTTAGCAAAGTAATTCCGCACACCTATGCCGTGAAAGCCATGACGAAGTTAAGCAGAGGTGAAAGCCTAACATCGGTATTACCGCTTCTAGTGGTATTGATGAGCATGGCGATTGTCTTTCTAGGTATTGGGTTTGTCAAACTTATGATGACAGAGGAACAGTATCAATAGGGGGCACTATGAAAACAGTCATCATTCAAAATGAAAGCGGTCTTCATGCAAGGCCGTGCAGTCAAATTATGAATATGGTCAAGGATGTGGCAGGAGAAGTTTACTTGGTCAAAGAGGGCGTTCCGTATAACGCAAAGAGCATTATGGGGCTTATGAGCATGGGCGTCACCAAAGGCACTCAGCTTACGATTGAATGTCCTGATGAAGTTGTTGCGGAGTCTCTTTATCAATTTTTACTGGAACTTAGCGAATAAAATAACCGAAATACCTCAAGCTTTTTTCGAATTTACCGATAAAGTCAGTGAGGTGAGGTTCATGAAAATCAATCCGTATTTACAAAATATAAATAAAATAAATGGCGAGGCATCGTCTGCAAAAAACGAAAAAATGTTGAGCGCCCAATCTAATGGCTATAGCAGTCAATTAAAAGAGATGGGCGTTTCTTCGAGTGCAGAAATGCAAGCAGCCTATCGCATTTATAAAAGTTCTCAAAATGAACCAACGAAAACGACGATGCAGCAGACTCAAAGTTTTTTGGAGAAAATGTCTGGCAGTGCTGAAAATAAATTGTTGACGGTTCAAGTTGCAAGCGCTAAAGGCGTTGAAATTACAGAATCTAATCTGACGGACATTCACAACGCACTCAACGACCAGGGCAATGAAACCATGGCAATGGCGTCCTTGTTAGGCGAAGAGTATTCCGAGGCAGAGGGCATTAAAGTGAGTGAAGATGCTGCTCCAGAAGTTGTTTCTAAAGTCATTTCTGAAGAGGTCTCCGAAGCCATTAAAAAATTGCCTGAGGCACTTAAAAAACAAGTCTATGCGGCCATAAAAGAAATGGGTTTTACAGAAGAAGAATCTGTAGAAATTGGTAATAAGCTCCTTTCAGGACAATCTGTCGGGTCAATCTTGTCAGAGCAGCAAGGCAAAGAAATCACTAAATTCACCAGCGACGTGCTTAAGAAGCTCAGCGAAAAAAATGCAACGGCGCCACAAAATTTACTAGAAACGCTTATGGTTTTAGAAGGCAAAATTAAAATAAGTCTTGTTAAAATTAAAATGAATGTGCAAACGCCTGTCGAAGGTCTTGAAAATTTGGTGGAATTAACCAAAGAACTTTCTTGGGCATCTGATAGCGGTAAAAAAGCAAGCGCTGAAAAAGGCAAATCTCAGCGTTTCAGTGAACAACCCATAAGCGATGGAACCCTTGGGAACGTGTTGAAAAATACGCTGCCTATCAATAATCAAGGATCAGAAAAAACAGCGAATATGAAGACGCCTGAAAGTATTGTTTCGCAAGATGTGGTACAAAAGACTAATTTAGAAGATGCAGCACAAGAAGCGACTTCAAAAGATGATTCTGCTGAAGTAGTTAAAAGTGATGAGGCTCAAAATTTAAGTAGCCCTACGGACTTTTTAAACCAATTGGAATCAGTGCTGGAAGATGCATTATCGGGTCTTATGAGTGCCTATGGGCAAGCGGACGTTCAAACACTTTTTGAATCGCATAGCCTCAAAACGTATTTGGTCACTGAAGTAACGGTGCGTATGGTTGAGGTGAAAAAAACCTTTGATCAATTTAAAAAAGAGACGTTAGACGCGATTAACAACACACTTGAAAAACCTAGCGCTCGAAACCTTGCAGAAATTGCTGTAAAAGTTGCAGAAAAATTAGATCACTTGATCATGCAATCAGATTTGACTTTATATACGGATATGAAAACAGAGCGCAAACTAGTGGGTCTCTCGTCCGATTTGCAGAAGGTGGGTCAACTGGCAAAAACGAATCCCGATGAAGCCATTCAATGTTTGAAGGATATTAAGAAAAAAATGGACAAATTGCTGTTTGAGCCTTCCAAAGAAAAAGTACAAGTGCTTTTAAAAGAAAAAGCTCAGAGTGCTGTAGGCGTTGAGCAAAATGACCTAATGCAAAAAGCTTCTAAAATGGGCTCGGGCGCCAAAGGCGTACTTGATCTGATGAGGAGCATGGGGCTTAATCATGAAGTTGAATTAATGGACGCTGTGTTTTCAACAGAATCTGTTGTTAAAAATGACGACACGAAGTCAAACCTCAAACAAATTTTGCTCAAATTATCCGCAGAGAATCAAGAGGACAATCAGCACCTGATAAAATCGATTGAAAAAGGACTCAGCCAATTGACAGGACAGCAACTGCTGAACAAACCCGAAGTGCAAAGTGACAGCCAAAGTTTGTTTTTCAATTTGCCTATTAAATTAGGAGAAGATTTAAACCAGATGAAGCTTTATGTAAAGGCTAGAAAAGATGTTCAAAAAATGGACTGGGAAAATTGCAGCATGTATTTTTTGATTGATTTGAAGCAATATGGTGAAACGGGCATCCGCATTCAATCCAATCAAAAGCAACTCTCAATTAGCGTTAGCAATGAATCGGATCAAATTATGAAGGTTATTGAACCTTTCGCACAAGAAATTTTAGAAGAATTAAAAGAAATCGGATACAATCCTGGCGATATTCGCTATGTGCCTTTTGACAATATCAAGCAAGTGCCGAGCGAACTGCCTAAAGTTGACGTTAAAGCATCAAAAGAAGATACTTTGGACATTAATAATGACAATTTAACATCGAGAAAGGGGTTTGAACTCAGAATATGACTAGAGACAGAGGTCTAAATGCTTATTTGACAGAACAAGCCAATTATGAGAAAACAGAATTAAGTCAACCAGATGCACTTGTAGATGAGTTAATTGAAAGAGCGCAGGAACAATGTGAACCGCTACAGGAAAAATCGACTGTGAAAGGCTTGGTGGGCTCAGATTTGAGACATAAAATGCCACCTCAAATGTTCGCCGTCGTATCATCTTTAGTGCGTTTAATTGAAAAAGTTGAAGAAGACTCCAAACGATAAAGGGGCTGCTAGTGTGAGTAGTAATTTGAAAGTGAAAAAGGCATCTGGGATGGGACAGACAAGCCGAACAACGGTGAAGACTGAGACGCCAGCTATAGGCAGAATCACGTTTCAGGAAGTTCTTGCAGGTGAAAATGACGACGAACGCCGCAGGCAATTGCTTCAAGAATTGTTGGATGAAGTCGATCGAAAAGGTAGAGATTTGGTTGAAAATCGGACGGTTGAATCTTTGTTTGCCTATAAGAATTTGGTGAAATCTTTTATTGAAGAAGCCGTTGATTTTGGTCTTAAGGTGGCTGAAAAGCGTGGTTATGGACGTGCAGGGCGCACAAAGGTTTTAAGAACGGTTGAAAATATTGATGAAAAATTATTACAACTCACAGATTTGGTGCTTCAAAAAGAATCTAAACACATCAGTATTTTGAGCAAAGTCGGAGAACTTAAAGGTTTGATGATCAGTTTGTATCTATAGAAAAACTTGTATACCAAAATTCAAATTTAGTCTTGACAGAATAGTCTGTCGAGGGTATAGTTGTTACAAATCATTCATATTTGAAATGGCTTTGACGGGAAGAGTAGTAAAAATATTGTGTCTTAGAGAGCTGGCGGCGGTGAAAGTCCAGTACATACGTTTTTATGAAGAACATCCTTGAGCTTTCAACCGAAAGGCAGTTGCTGAGTAGACTTGAACGGAACCCAACCGTTAGCGAGGGGCTGGTATCGATTAGACATTGAGCGCGTGTGTGCTTCGAAGCAATGGACTAGATTTGTACTAGACGGAAGTGAGTTAGCCTTTAGGCTAATTAACAAGGGTGGTACCGCGAAAGTTTAGACCTTTCGTCCCTTTTCTCCAATTGGAGAGGGATGAGAGGTCTTTTTTGTTTTTGAATGAAGTCAAAGTTAGTCAAATCAAGTCAACGGTTGGGGAAAACCCGTGACCATATATTATGAGGAGGGCTTAAATATGAGCGCTGTAAAATCAATGAAAATGATGAAGAAACCTTACCAATCACCACTGAGCATCTTAGAAACTGAAATTGCCATCAAACAATTAAAAGATTGCTTTGAAACCAACTTGGCTAAAGCCCTCAACCTCACTCGCGTATCAGCGCCACTTTTTGTAAGACCTGAAACCGGACTAAACGACAACCTAAACGGTGTTGAGAGACCCGTTAGTTTTGATGTCAAAGCCATTGGTAAAAACGCAGAAATTGTCCATTCGTTAGCAAAGTGGAAACGTATGGCACTTCATAGATATGGATTTAAACTCAGCGAAGGTCTCTATACAGATATGAACGCCATCCGCAGAGATGAAGATATGGATCAGCTTCATTCAATATATGTGGATCAATGGGATTGGGAAAAAATCATCGCAAGGGAAGACAGACATGAAGCAAAGTTAAGAGATATTGTGACACGTATATACAGTGTTTTCAAAACAACTGAAGCGCACGTACACGCTTTATATCCTATGATGACGCCAGAACTTCCAGAAAAAATATTCTTCATTACCTCAGAGGAACTTCTAGCACTCTATCCAGATAAAACTGCCAAAGAGCGTGAAAACATGATTACAAAAGATAAAGGTGCTGTGTTCCTCATGAAAATAGGCGATCAACTCAGCCACGGAGAGCCACACGATGGCAGAGCGCCTGACTATGACGATTGGTCGTTAAACGGTGACATCTTATTTTGGAACTCAACGCTTGAAATGGCGTTTGAACTCTCTTCAATGGGCATTCGAGTCGATGAAAAGGCGCTTGCGAGTCAATTAGAGAAAGCAAAATGTCCAGAGCGCATGGAATACCCATTCCATAAAATGGTTGCTCAAAAGGAACTGCCTTATACGATTGGCGGCGGGATTGGACAGTCAAGAATTTGTATGTTTTTCCTCAAAAAAGCCCATATCGGCGAAGTTCAATCGTCTATCTGGTCAGATGAAATACATGAGGCGTGTGTGTTAGAAAACATTTTCTTATTATAAAATTTTGTGAAGCGGGTATAGGCGCAAGTCTATAGAAACGCTATAATAGAGGAAAAGATACTTTTGGGAGGGTTATATGAAATACCTCAAATGGTTATTATTATTCATTCTATTGCCTCTGTTAATTGTGGTCCTTTTCCTTTTATATAGCGTTGTAACGGATTATCGGCCTGCGGAAGTTGAAGATAGCATCTCACTCATTAGAAATGGAAAAGTTTTGAATATTTCTAAGCCGCTTGAAATTACGACTTATAATATCGGCTATGCGGGCTTAGACAAGGGACAGAATTTCTTTATGGATGGCGGCACTTCATCGCGATCGCTTAGTAAAGAGAAGACTACTGAAAATTTGAATGCGATTATGACGTTTTTAAAGGCAAAAAAATCAGATGTCTATTTGCTTCAAGAAGTCGACAGGTGGGCGGACAGAAGCTATGAAATAGATGAAATTGACAAAGTGACGAATGCTCTCCTCGGATATAATGCAAGTTTTGCCTACAATTATAGAGCCAACTGGGTGCCTGTGCCGTTACTTAAACCAATGGGAACCGTTAAAAGTGGTATTCTGACTTTGAGCAAAGCGGATTATGAGAGTTCAATCCGTTACACGCTACCGGGAGATGAACCCATTCCTAAGCGATATTTTGATTTGAAGCGATGTGTGATGCAAAATACTTATCAACTGAGTAATGGGAAGCAGTTAATTCTTATTAACATCCATTTGTCAGCTTTTGATAAAGGCGGCGAGATTCGAGCAAAGCAAATTGACTGGCTGAGCAAACATTTGCAGGGTTTGTATAAAAAAGAGGATAATTATGTGGTTGTCGGCGGTGACTGGAATCATATTTTATCTGAAAAATTAGAATCTAAAATCATCGGTAAAATGCCGTCGTGGGTAGCTATTCTTCCTTCGACCATACTCAAAGAAACAGGCTTTAAAATGATTTTCGATGAAAATGTAAATACCGTAAGATCTCTTCAAAAATCTTATGTTGAAGGTGAATCGTTCGAAACAATCATTGATGGGTTTTTGGTTTCTCCAAATGTAAAGGTATTAGAAATTAAAGGCACGAAACTCGGCTATGAAAATTCAGACCATCAGCCGGTAACGATTAAAATTGGTTTTTAAGCATTCCTGTGCACTAAAGATTCAAGTTAATGATCGTGACTAAAATAATAAAGGTAGGCAAAAGGTCGTTTCAGCAGAGATGACCTTTTTGCGTTTTTGTGATAAAATAAGAGGAACGTACGTTCTTAAAAAACGCTGAACCACGTATATCTAGGAGGATTTTTATATGGATTTGTCAATGCTCAATGAAGAACAGCGCCTGGCTGTAATGACGACAGAGGGTCCTGTGCTGATTTTGGCAGGAGCGGGTTCTGGGAAGACAAGAGTGTTGACCCATCGAATCGCGCACTTAATAGAAGATAAAAATGTTTTTCCAAGCAACATCTTGGCATTTACGTTTACCAACAAATCTTCCAAGGAAATGATTAGCCGTGTAGAGCGAATTATTGGCCCTATTTCTGGCGCTATGTGGATGGGTACCTTCCATAGCATAGCCGTAAAAATGCTCAGAAGAGATGCCGATCAAATTGGCTATAGCAAGGATTTTATCATTTACGACGGAGACGACCAAATGACCGTGATCCGCCAAGCCATTAAAAAAAATGAAATAGACGATAAACGCTTACCGCCAAGGGCCATTCAAGCTCAAATCAGCCAAGCAAAAAATGAAATGCAAAGTCCAGAGGAATATGCGGCTCAAACGGGCAAAGACTACATTACGCTTGCTGTGGCAAAGGTATATAAGACGTATCAAGAAACTTTGGTCAGAAATAACGCCATGGACTTCGACGATTTGCTTATTCAGGTGATTCATCTTCTCGAGAAGAACCCTGAGATTAGAGCTTATTATCAGCGTAAATTCCAATATATTCATGTAGACGAGTATCAAGATACCAATAAAGTTCAGTATAAAATGATCAAAATGCTCGCTTCTCATCACGGCAACATCTGCGTGGTTGGCGACATCGATCAGTCCATTTACGGGTGGAGAGGTGCGGATATTCGCAATATACGCGACTTTGAAAAAGATTTCAACAATGCAACTTTTATTAAGCTTGAACAGAATTATAGATCGACGCAAGTGATTCTAGATGCTGCCAATGGCGTTATCGAAAACAACTCAGAGCGAAAAGACAAGACACTATGGACGCTGAAATCTGAGGGCGAAACGATAAAATACTATCGTGCGGCATCAGAGTACGATGAAGCGCGTTTTGTCGCAGAAGAAATCGAACGCCTTGTCAACGGACAAAAACGCAATTATAGCGACTTCGCCGTCCTTTACCGAACCAATGCACAGTCTCGTGCGATTGAGGAGGGTCTACTTAAGGCTGGCATCGGTTATAATATCGTTGGCGGTCATAAATTCTACGAACGCCTTGAAATTAAAAATATTATGGCCTATTTAAGATTGGTACAGAATCCTAGAGATGAAGTCAGTTTTACGCGCATGATCAACGTCCCAAAGAGGGGCATTGGCGCAAAATCCATTGAGACGATTTTAGATCTGTGCATCAGCAGGAACATCAATACGCTTCAAGCGGCCATGGTTGCGGTGGACGAGAAATTAGTCTCTGCAAAAGCGGCGCAAGGCGTTCTCAGTTTTGTGACTGGGCTTATGCCGTTTATACAGGACAAAGAAGATCTCAAAGTTTCTGAAATTATTGAAACCATTGGCGAAAAAATGGGGTATGTGGCTGAACTCAAGGCTGAGAACACCATCGAATCGACCACGAGACTTGAAAATATCAAAGAATTGTTAACCGTTGCTCAGCAGTTTGAGGTTAGGGCAGAAGACCAAAGCCTTGAAGCCTTTCTTTCTGAGGTCAGCTTAATGTCAGACATAGACGGGCTTAAGGAAAATGGAGATTTGGTTACCCTCATGACCCTCCATAGTGCAAAAGGTCTGGAATATCCAATTGTATTTTTGGTTGGCCTTGAGGAACAAATATTCCCAACTGCAAGGGCCATAGATGGCGATGGAGACTTGGAAGAAGAAAGGCGTCTCGCCTATGTGGGCATAACACGGGCTGAGGAAATACTTTATATCACAAATGCACATGCTCGCATGCTTTACGGACGAACAAGCGCCAATGCGCCGTCTCGCTTTATTGCTGAGATTCCGAGCGAACTGCTAATGCCTTTAAATGAAGATAAGCCGTCTGGCTATCAAAGAAAATACAATCGCTTTAGCGATGATTTATACGAAGGCCATAACGCCGATTATAGCAAACCTTTCCCTGGAAGAGGTGGTATAGGCACTTCTTCAAATCAGCCAACCACCAAACCGATGACCAGTCCGAGCGAGCTCACTATGGGTTCTAAGGTCAAGCATAAAATCTTTGGCGAAGGCACCATCATCACCATAAAAAAGGACTCTGGAAGCTCTGTGGCAACCATTGCTTTTAAAAACAAAGGCATCAAACAGTTGGATCTCAACATTGCACCCTTAGAAATTATAGAATAATATATAAGTTGAATTAAAGATTGAACTTATTACCTTAATGAAAGCGTTGTGCAAAGCGCTCTAATTGTGATATTTGTCGCTGGCTTCAAATTGACAAATATTATAATTACTTTGTTCAACTTATATAGGAGATAGAAGAGTGAACCTATTAGAAAAGGCACCATATGATAAGGTAGTTGAAAAATACAATAAACTCATAGAAGAAATCGAAAAGCACAACCATCTGTATTACAATTTGGATCAGCCGAAATTAAGCGATCATGAGTATGACAAATTGATTCAAGAACTCATTCGCATGGAAACTGAGAATGAGGGCATTAAAAGAATGGATTCACCGAGTCAGCGCGTGGGCGGAAAGCCTCTGAGTGCCTTTAAACAAGTAAATCATGCGGTTAGACTGCTCAGTTTGGACAATGCGTACAATGAACTTGACCTTATGAACTTCGAAAAGCGCGCCGTTCAAGAACTTTCACAGCAACCGAGCTACGTGGTGGAATATAAAATTGACGGGCTGAGCGTAGCGCTTACCTACAAAGAAGGTCTCTTTGTCTGTGGGGCGACCCGAGGCGATGGCACCATTGGGGAAGATGTTACTGAAAATTTAAAGACCATTAAGAGCATACCGCTCAGACTCACAGAACCAGTAGATGTCATTGTCAGAGGTGAAGTTTTCCTCTCAAAACAAGGTTTTGTCGCTTTAAATGAAGCTCAAGAATTAGCGGGTCTTCAGGCATTTGCAAACCCTAGAAATGCGGCGGCAGGCAGCTTGCGGCAACTAGATTCTAAAATTACCGCATCGAGAGCCTTGGATATTTTTGTGTTTGACATTTTGGAAGGCAATTTGAACATCGGCGATCACGACAAGGCGTTAAATCGATTGAAAGGATTGGGTTTTAAGGTAAGCGAAACGAAAACTTTTTCGAATATGGAAGCAATCATACCAATGTGCTCTAGTATCGTCACTCAAAGACATGAGCTTGGCTTTGATATTGATGGCATGGTCGTGAAAATCAATGAGTTTCACCTTCGTGACCAATTGGGAATCAAGGCTAAAAGTCCAAGGTGGGCGATTGCCTATAAATTTCCGGCAGAGGAAAAAGAGACGGTAATCAAAGACATTATTATTCAGGTGGGACGAACGGGCGTCGTTACCCCCAAAGCTCAATTTGAGCCGGTTACTGTCGCAGGTTCGGTCGTAACCTATGCAACGCTTCACAATCAAGACTTTATCGACGAAAAAGACATTCGCATTGGCGACTACGTCATGATCCAAAAAGCGGGAGATGTTATTCCGGCAGTGGTAAATGTGGTGCTTGAAAAGAGACCTGAAGGCACTGTGGCCTATCGATTGCCTGACATTTGCCCTGTTTGCAGCGGTGAAACAGCTAGACAAGAAGGCGAAGTGGCGCTGCGGTGTCAGAATCCAGAATGTCCTGCGAAGACGAGCAGAGGCATATCCCATTTTGTCTCACGACCGGCAATGAATATTGACGGCGTTGGAGAAGCGGTGATAGAACTCCTTCTTAAAGAAGGACTTCTATTAGACTATAGCGATTTGTATTCTTTAAAAGACTATTACGAGCAGCTTGTACAGTTAGAACGACTAGGTGTGAAATCGGTTGACAATATGCTTGAAGCCATTGAAAAGTCAAAAAACAACGACTTAGGAAAATTACTCAGCGGCCTTGGCATTCCACTGGTTGGCGCAAAGGCATCGGAGACGCTTGCAAAGCATTTTGGCTCATTGGAGGCTCTTTTAGCAGCGACAAAGGAAGAATTGATCCTTGCTGAAGAAGTGGGACAAAAAATGGCTGAGAGTGTGATTGCTTTCTTTGAAAATCCTGTGAACCGCTCAAAAGTAGATAAAATGATCGCTTTAGGGGTTAATACACGCTACTTAAAAGAGAAACCAAGTGAAGAAAGCCAAATTTTCAAAGGAATGACCTTCGTTGTTACGGGGACGCTTGAAAATTATAGCAGAGATGCCATTAAAACCTTAATTGAATCCCTTGGGGGCAAAGTTTCTGGCAGTGTTAGCAAAAAAACGCATTATGTGGTTTATGGAGATGAAGCTGGGTCAAAACTTGAAAAAGCTATAACCCTTGGTGTGACAACGTTAGATGAACAATCTTTTGAGACGCTCCTCAAAAATCACAATCTTATATCCGAGTAAAATAGTAAGTTTTATCACTTTATTAAAATATGAAAAGGAGCAACTTCGGTTATTACTGAAGTTGCTCCTTTCATATTGTCAGAAAATTGTTTTTGCAAAATGTGTAATGATAATGGATTGAAAAACCTATATGGCAGAAACGTTTGAAAAGATAAATAAATGCAAGTTCTAATTTTAAAAATGCAAGAAAGAAATCAATTTGTAACAATTAGAATGTGACAATTTCTTAAAAAAGATTAAGTTGTTAGATACAAAATATCGATTTTAAAAAATAGAGCGTCCAATTGTTACAAAACCTTAAACTCCGACAAGCTCCATTTGCTTGTGTTTTAACTATTTAACGCTTATTATTAATATTAATACAAACAACGGGTTTTATATGTTAAAACCAGTTAGGAAATATTTTTTATGGTCTCTGCATGTTTTTATGACATTTTTTCAAAATTTGAAATCTAAAACTGCAAAATTGCAGAAGGGGGCATTTCAAATCTTGAAAAGAACAAAACTCTCAGACTAACTTTTGAAAGGAGTTGATATCTTGGGAAAGTACATTTTTAGAAGATTAATCTCAATGTTTATCACCCTGTTGTTTGTAGCTACATTAACGTTCTTCTTAATGAGAGCTATACCAGGAGGGCCGTTTACTGCCGAGAAAGCGTTACCTGAAGCTGTTCTTCAAGCATTAAACGAAAAGTACCATTTCAATGATCCACTTTGGATGCAGTACCTCGATTACATGAAAGGCGTTCTTACTTTCGATCTAGGTCCATCATTCAAACGCGTAGGGGTAACTGTAAACGATCTTATTATTGCAGGTTTCCCAATTTCAGCTACATTAGGTTTTGCAGCAACGCTGGTCATCGTATTCCTGGGAATTCCAGCAGGTATCGTCTCGGCACTTAAGCAGAACAAATGGCAAGATTATTTGGTTACTATTTTAGCAACATTAGGCGTAGCTGTACCGAGTTTTGTACTTGGTGCACTCATACTCTTCGTGTTTAGTTCAAAACTTGGATGGTTACCACCGTTCGGTATTGGCACATGGAAGCATTTTGTTGGACCCGTTATTGCGTTGAGTGGTTATTCATTAGCGTTTGTATCTCGTTTAACAAGATCAAGCTTACTCGAAGTTATGCAACAAGACTACATTAGAACGGCGAGAGCAAAAGGTCTTCCTGAAATTGTCGTTATCGTAAAACATGCACTTAAAAATGCTTTAATTCCAGTTGTTACTTACTTGGGTCCTATGATTGCTTCTATTATGACTGGTTCATTTGTCATCGAAAAAATCTTTGCAATTCCTGGTATGGGTAAATACTTTATAGAGAGCGTTGGTAATCGTGACTATACAGTATTGATGGGAACGACAATTTTCTATGCGACATTCTCAATCACCATGATTTTTATCGTTGACATCTTGTACGGATTTATCGATCCAAGAATCAATTTGGGCGAATAGGAGGATCATATGGCGGAACAATTAAAAATCACCCCAGAAATGTGGGAACTTGTCCCACGTGAAGAGGTTATTAAAGATAAAATCGTTCGTAAAAGTCTTACCTATTGGGAAGACGTATGGCGTCGTTTGAAACACAACACGCTTTCTATTATCGGACTTGTCATCATTGTATTTATGATTGTTTTAGCAGTTGGCGGACCTTTCATTTCAAAATTTGCCTATTCAGATCAAGATCTTAAAATGGCAAATATTCCTCCAACCGTCGAAATTTTCGAATATGACGGTAAATACTACAACATCCACAAAGAATATAAAATTATTGAATTCACTCAAAAAGGTGAAACTATTTCAGGGTTTACACCAAAAGAAGATAATAAAATTTTAAAGTTTAGAACTTACGAAATTAATGGTCATACATTTAAAGTGGATTACTCTATGGCTGCAAAAGCTAAGAATGATTCTTCTTTGGCCAAATATGAATTGTCTATCGATAATGCGCCATACAAAATAGAAAACTCTAAAAAAGTATGGAATAAAACTTACTGGTTTGGAACAGACACTTTAGGCCGTGATATCTTTGTAAGAAATATTTACGGTGCTAGAATCTCACTTACCATTGCTTTAATGGCTACATTGGTACAATTCTTCATAGGCGTTGTATATGGCGGTATTTCGGGTTATGTTGGTGGCGCAGTTGATAACTTGATGATGCGTATCGTTGACTTAATCAACTCAATTCCATTGTTGCTTTATGTTATTCTACTAATGGTAGTAATGGGAGCGGGACTTGTAACCATCATGGTTGCACTGGGCTCCGTCTACTGGGTACTCATGGCACGACTTGTGCGTGGTCAAGTTCTCAGTATCAAAGAAAATGAATTCGTTCTTGCAGCAAGAACCTTAGGGGCTAGCTCATGGAGAATCATGGTTAAACATTTAATTCCGAATGCAATGGGTCCAATCATCGTTTCACTTGCTATGATGGTTCCAAGTGCAATTTTCTCAGAGGCATTCCTTTCATTTGTTGGTCTAGGTGTTTCTGCACCACAGGCTTCTTGGGGTACATTGGCAAATGATGCAATGGCTGGTCTTAGAACCTATCCATATCAATTGTTCATCCCATCATTCTTCATCAGTATGACCGTATTGTCATTCAACTTCCTTGGTGATGGACTTAGAGATGCACTCGACCCAAGACTCAGAAAATAGAAAGGGGTAACAGAATAATGGCTGAAAAAATATTAGAAGTTAAACACATGAAAACTTCCTTCTTTACCCATTTGGGCGAGGTTCAAGCGGTTAGAGGCGTAAGCTTTTCAGTAGATAAAGGACAAGCGATCGGTATCGTAGGAGAGTCTGGTTCAGGCAAATCTATTACAGCGATGTCAATCATGCAATTGCTTCAGTATCCAGGCACTATTAAAGAAGGCCAAGTCATGTTTAAAGGCGAAGACCTCCTTAAAAAGAGTAAAAATGAAATGATGGCTGTTCGTGGCAATCAAATTGCGATGATCTTCCAAGATCCTATGACTTCGCTTAATCCTGTTTACACGATTGGCGATCAAATTATGGAAGCGGTTATCAGACATCAAGGTCTTTCTAAGAAAGAAGCAAGAGAAAAAGCAATTGAAATGCTCCGTTTGGTTGGTATTCCTTCACCAGATTCACGTGTTGACAATTACCCGCATGAGTTTTCAGGTGGTATGAGACAAAGAGCAATGATCGCTATCGCCCTTTCTTGTCAACCAGACCTTCTTATTGCAGATGAGCCAACGACAGCACTTGACGTTACCATTCAAGCTCAGATTCTCGAACTGTTAAAAGAACTTAAAGATAAAGTGAATACTGCAATTATCTTGATTACGCATGACCTAGGCGTTGTTGCAGATGTTTGTTCAAGAGTAATCGTTATGTACGGCGGATTGATTATGGAAGAAGGCAGTGCTGAAGAAATCTTCTATAACCCAATGCATCCGTATACAATGGGTCTTTTGAAATCTATTCCTAGACTTGACCTTGGACACAAGCAAAGACTTGTTCCAATTCCGGGATCACCGCCTGACTTAATCAAACCACCACTTGGTTGTCCGTTTGCGGCAAGATGCCCTTATACAATGAGAGTTTGTATGGAAAATCTTCCGGAGTACTATGAATCGGCTCCAGGACACCGTGCAATGTGCTGGGTACATCACAAAGATGCGCCTAAAGTACAATTGGAAACAGGCGTAAGGAGGGTGACCGTATAATGGCTAGAGAAGATAAGTCAAAAAATGAAATCCTGATTGAAGTTAGAAATTTAAAAAAATATTTCACTGTTAATCACGGATTCTTTGCTAAAAGCAAGAAATATGTTCAAGCGGTAGATGATGTTAGTTTCTTCATTAGAAGAGGCGAAACTTTAGGTTTGGTAGGTGAGTCTGGTTGTGGTAAATCAACAACTGGACGGACCATAATCAAACTATATGAACCAACAAGCGGCGAAGTTATTTATGATGGCGTAGACATTAGCAAAATGTCTGAATCAGAATTAAAACCTTACCGTAAAAAAATGCAAATGATCTTCCAAGATCCATATGCTTCTCTCAACTCGAGAATGACTGTTGGAGACATTATCGGTGAAGCTTTGGACATTCATGGTCTTGCTTCTGGTGATGAGCGTGGAAGAATTATTCAAGAGCTTCTCGACCGGGTTGGTCTTAACAAAGATCACTCAAGCAGATACCCGCATGAGTTTTCTGGCGGACAAAGACAACGGATTGGTATTGCAAGAGCGCTTGCAGTAAAGCCTGAGTTTATCATTTGTGATGAGCCAATTTCAGCTTTAGACGTGTCTATTCAAGCACAGGTTGTTAATATGCTTGAAGACCTTCAAAACGAACTAGGACTCACATACCTCTTTATTGCGCATGACCTTTCAATGGTTAAGCATATTTCAGACAGAATTGGCGTTATGTATTTGGGTAAAATGGTTGAGCTTGCGGATGGCAATGAACTTTATGAAAATCCAGAACATCCATATACACAATCACTATTGTCTTCTATTCCAATTCCAGATCCTGAAGTGACAAAAGCTAAGAAAAGAATTATCCTTGAAGGCGATGTACCGAGCCCGATTAATCCGCCTTCTGGTTGTCACTTCAGAACGAGATGTCGTTATGCGACAGAGCGTTGTGCGGCAGAAGAGCCAGCACTTAGAGATTTAGGCGGCGGTCATATGGTAGCTTGTCATTTGATGGATGATAAATATGGTCCTGTAAAAAAATAATGTACATTTGATTTACGAGTTGTGCAATCAGCACAACTCGTAAATTACATTAAATTAATTCTGTTCATATTATAACCAAAATTTAATATTTGGTGTAACATTCGACATATTTTCTTTCAAATGTTACGAAATGTTAAATAAAGTTTTATTTGAACGGATTGATAAATTGCAGTTTTTACTTTATGATAATTAATAACCTAATCAAACAAAACATATAGTAATTAATTGTAATAAAGTGTTGGAAAGTGGTATAGTGAATTTAAGAGATTTTTTATTTCGTACAAAAATTCACAATATTCAAAAAATATTTTTATGGTAATGAATTTAGATTTAAAAAACCAAGCGGTTATAAACTATTAATTTGCATTCATCATAGAGGTGAGGCAGAAAAAATAGGTTGTAATAAATAAAAGAAACTTAGACATAATGGAGGGGATTTATTTGTTTAAGAAACAATTGTCACTCGCACTCGCCTTGATACTAGTAACAGGTCTGTTTACTGGTTGTGGCAAAAAAGCTGCAGATACTGGCGCAGCTGATAAAGCCGCTACTGATGCTGCTGCAAGCAAAACGCTTATTTGGAACGTAGGTTCATCTGGTCCGAAAACAATCGACCCAGGTTTGAATGCTGCTTCTGATGGTGGTAACGTAATTAACAATATGTTCGAAGGTCTCACAAGAGAGATTAACGGCAAATACGAGCCAGCAATGGCTGAAAGCTTTACAGTTAGTGAAGATGGCTTAAATTATGTCTTTAAAATTAGACCAGATGTAAAATGGTCTGATGGTAAAGCTGTAACAGCTAAAGATTTCGAGTATTCTTGGAAGAGAGTAATCGATCCTGCAACTGCTTCAGAGTATGCTTGGATTTTCGAAGAAGCTAACGTTGAGAGCTTTAAAGCTACTGACGACATGACTTTCGAAGTTAAACTCAAAGCACCTACAGCATACTTCCTTGGCTTAACTGCATTCTATTCTTTCTTCCCAGTTAGAGAAGACGCAGTTACAAAAGGCGCAGATGGCGCTTGGGCATTCGATCCAGCTGCATCTATCGTAAACGGTCCTTACAAACTTGAAAGCTATACACAAGGCGACAAAATGATTCTTGTTAAAAACGATAATTATTGGAGAGCTGATGAAGTTAAAATTGGTAAAATCGAAGGTCTTTTGATCGACGATGGTAATACTTCTTTAACTGCTTACGAAGGTGGCAAAATCGATGTTATCGATAATGTACCTGCAACAGAAATTCCAAGATTAATGGCAGAAGATCCTACATTCATGGTGTTGCCACAAGATGCTACTTACTACTTCGCGCTTAATCTTAAGGTTAAACCTCTTGATAACGTTAAAGTAAGAAAAGCTCTTTCACTTGCTCTTGACAGAAAAGCGATTGTTGAAACTGTAACAAAAGCTGGTCAAGTACCTGCCCATTCACTTATCCCAGGCACAACTTTAGATGCTGATGGTAACGTATTCAACGTTAAATCTGGCAACTATGGCATTGCTGAAGATGGATCTGCAGTAGCTGAAGCAAAAAAATTACTTGCTGAAGCAGGCTTCCCAGATGGTAAAGGTTTCCCTGAATTAGAGTTCCTTTATAACACAAGTGAAGGTCACAAGGCAATTGCTGAAGCAGTACAAGAAATGTGGAAACAAAACCTTGGTATTAGCATCAAACTTGCTAACCAAGAGTGGGCTGTATTCCAAGACACTAGACAAAACCATGACTTCCAAATCGCAAGATCTGGTTGGGTTGGTGACTACTCAGATCCTATGACATACTTCGGTATGTTCTTAAGCGGTGCGACTATGAACTACGGTGAATGGGCAAACCCTAAATACGACGAGTTAATCAAAGCTTCAAGAACTATGACTGGTTCTGATCGTTTTGCTAAACTTTATGAAGCGGATAAAATCATGATGGAAGAAATGCCTATGATTCCTCTTTACTACTACACTCACCCAATTATGGTTAAAGAAAAAATCAAAGGTTGGGAATGTACAACTAGAAGTACTTGGTACTTCGGTAGAGCTGACATTGCTGAATAAGCAAAGTTAAGTCTCAAAAAAAGTTTATTTAAAAGAGTTGTCTTCGGACAACTCTTTTTTTCTGTTATAAAGTGTCTGCGTGAGTTAAAATAAAGGCAGATACTTATGTTGAATTAAAGATACAACATAGATTGTCAATTTCAGTTGTCCTAGAAATGCGACAATGTAATGCATTTCGATAATGAGATAAGGATGTGGATATAATGAAAGAAGGAAAAATGAGTAACGACCTGCTACAAGATGCAATTCTTAATCAGCTAAGCCATCAACGAGATGACATATTGATAGGTCCTGGTATTGGAGAGGACTGTGCAGCGATTGAATTTGGGGATTTGGCGTGTGTTTTAAGCACTGATCCCATTACAGGTGCAACAAAGGACATTGGAAAAATTGCCATACATATTTCTTGCAACGATATTGCGTCATCAGGGTTAATGCCAATCGCCATCCTGATAACGCTCCTTATGCCATTAGAAGCTTCAGAGGAAGATGCTCGGACAATTATGAAGCAGGCGCACGAGACGGCTTCAGAAATGAATGTCGCGATAATCGGAGGTCATACTGAATTTACAAGTGCAGTTATTCGCTCAGTGGTTTCTGTGACAGCAATCGGAAAAGGAGATAAAAGACTTTTAGCAGCTACTTCTGGTGCTAAAGCTGGAGATGTACTGGTTATGAGTAAATGGGCTGGACTTGAAGGTACAGCCATTATAGCGAATGAGAAGGCAGATGTTTTGTTGGCAGGTGGAATGAGCGCACTTCAGATAGACAAAGCTGTTTCTATGTTGGATTATTTATCAGTGGTGCCTGAAGGCATCATAGGCGCAAAGCACAGTGTGCATGCAATGCACGACGTTACCGAAGGCGGAATTTACGGTGCTATTTGGGAAATGTGCAAAGCATCAGGATTAGGAGCTGAAATTGAATTGAATTCTATTCCTCTATTAAAAGAAACGAAAATGCTCTGTGAAGTATTTGGGTTAAATCCGTATAAACTTATATCAAGCGGATCAATGCTAATGGCAATGACAAAGTCAGATTTCTTGAATTGTCAGGCAGAAGCCAAGACAAAAGGGATATTGCTGTCAGCAATTGGAACAGTAAGTGAAAAAGGTTGTATTAGAGTTATAAATGGAACAGATTGTAGCGATATGGAAGCGCCTGAAGTAGACGAACTTTATAAAGTTTTTCAGTAGTGTTACAAAGCATCTGAAGCGGTTGCGCCTCTTGTTCATTAATGATATAACAAGTTGAAAGCAAGAAGTCGTTGCGTTTCAGGGAGGTTTAAATGAAAATTTGTAATACGCTTGTAGGGATTGTTCTCATATCCATTTTAAGCTTGGGTGCTGTTTTTGGTGGCACAACAGAAAAGGACAATATCAACTTATTGGATTCCATATCCAAGACAGTTGCAAATTATAAAATTGTAAATACGTTAGTAAATGGGAATGAGTTGGAGACAGATGTTCCAGGTTATATAGTGAGCGAAAAAGGGAAAGAAACAATATATGTCCCTGTGAGTAGTATTTATCGATCACTTGGGGCTGGCGTTTCTTGGAGCGAAAAATCCAAACGATTGACAATCAAACAAGATAAAAAAACGTATTTGTTTGATATCGGAAAAAATTATGTAACTGTCAACGGGAAAAAAATCCCTATACAAGATAAGAAAGTCATTAAATTAATGAGATATGCAGGAACTGATAGAACGATGGTACCTGTAAGCGTGATTGCCTCTCAAATGGGAATGGAGTTTAAATACCAACCGGAAATTAGAACCATTAATATCAGCGAAGCCTTGGCGAAAGTTAAGGGCATGCGTTATAATGCGCTAGGCAAATATAAAGAAATTCGCATTAGCACAAGTACTGAAATTAGTACTACCAGTTATTCAATCGATGGTACAGAGTATGGCGCAAAAAGTAAAATTATTCTTGAGTTTCAAAATGCATTAATTCAACCAGGGACTATTTGCACTATGCCGATTAAAGATCCTGAAATCAATCGCATTGATTTGATCAACCCCAAAAAAGTACCACCAAAAGTACGTCTAGAAATTGAATTAAATACACCAAATGGATTCTATACCTATTATGACAAAGCGAAAAAAGAACAAGTCGTTCAAATTGTTAATTCATTAAAAGACATTCAGTTTGAAAAGATAGGCGATTACCACGTATTGACATTGAAAACTGGTATTAAACCAGAATTGCTGGTGAAAAAACTTCAAGGCAAATTGGTATTGGATTTTAAAAACACCAAATTAGTGTATAACAATGGTTCAGAAGGCGAGAAGTCAATTTTAAGCTCAGGGTTAATCAATGTGGCATATACTCAGTTTGATCCTCAGTTTGAATATGAGAAGGGTGAGTTGATTTCTCGGGTTGTTCTTAATTTTGCAGATGGCAATCAGCAAGAAAAGGCATTTGTGAAAGAAATAAAAGAAGGCGTTCAAATCTATATAGAGGGAGATCCTGACAAGGGCGTTAATTATCAGAAAGTTTCTGGATCAGTATCTCAATTAGAATTTAAATTTGCTGAAGAGACGTTTGTGAGCAAATATCTCAACGAAACGACTTCAGAGTATACACTTACAATTCCTAAAACAGCAATTGCACTTGATACGATTTATCGGGATTATCAAGACAATATCATTCAATATTTAGATGTAAACGATTCGCTTGATCCAGCTAATTATCTTGTTACTGTTAAATTGGCACCTGGTACAGTTATTTATGACAATTCTGATTCTAGAATGATTTCTATCGCCTTTATTAATAAGTTGATTAGTGATTCTGTCAATAAAAAAACACTGATAGTACTCGATGCAGGTCATGGTGGGCCAGATCCGGGAACAATTGGCAAATTTACTGGTGTTAAAGAGAAAGACTTGGCACTTAAAGCGGTTTACGAGCTAAAGACTGAGCTTGAAAAAAATGGATATGAAGTTGGTTTGACAAGAACAAATGATTCTAAGGTACAGTTATTGCAACGAACAGATTATGCCAATGAGGTGAATGCGGATTTATTCATCAGCATCCATTATAACTCGGTGGACAATACGGTGGTTAATGGCATAGAAGTTTTATATTATCCTGATCCGGCAGGTTTAAAATATAAATTTGCAAAATCACTTTTCACCCAACTGGCTTCTGCGACTGGTGCTAACCCAAGAGGCGTTGTCAAGCGACCATTATTGGTCGTGCCAAGAGAAACCAAAATGCCGTCAGCTCTTGTTGAAATGGGATTTGTAAGCAATCGAGACGAAGAAATTAAATTGCAGAATAGTGATTATTTAGCAGTGCAAATTAAAGCAATTGTCCAAGGGGTAAAGTTGTATTTGCAAAATCAGTAAAATAATGATTTAATCATGTCTTACAGGGTATTTTTAAGAAAGTAATCTTTAAAAGAAGCGAGGGCTGCCCATGATAGTATTCGATCAAAAAATAAAATCGACATTCGAATTGGTCGCAGCAACCGTTGATCAAATAACGGCTCTGCTTCAAGAAAAATACCAATTAGACAAAGCTGTAATTTTTAGAATTAGTTTCATGTTAAGAGAAATTATTAATAATGCAGTTGAGCACGGCAATCAGTTCGACGAAGAAAAATTTATTCATATTATCGTTGAAGTGGATGAGAATAACATGAACTTTAAAGTTCAAGATCAGGGAAATGGCTTTACGTTACAGATTTTAGAACAGGTTCCTGATCACTATTTAAGAGTACGGAATCGTGGTATTTTCCTGATTAAAGAATTTGGTTTTGAAATTGAAGTTATTGGTCAAGTAGTGCAAGTGCAAATGCATTTGCCTTATGAGGTGAACTCAATATATTAAGAAGAGGTGAATTATATGATTAAAAGTATTAATGGCAGTGTTATGACACTTACGCTCAAAGAAGATCTTATTGCACCAAATGTTAAAAATTTTGAAACGTCTATTGCAGGTTATATGCTTGAATTAGATTCTATTGATATGGAAGAAATGGTTCTCGACCTTTCAAATTGTGAAAATATTGACTCAATTGGCGTAACATTTGTTGTGAGTCTTTATAAAAATGTTATTCGTGAAGGTAAGAATTTTAGAGTTTCTGGTAGCAATAGTGATATTAGACAATTGTTTAAACTTATGAAATTGGACGAGTTTATTGATTTAGAAGACTAGAAAGCATTAGTCTCTATCGGAGGCGTTGTTATGGTGCATCATATTATTGTCGCAGATGATGTCAAGATGAATCGAAGATTGCTTATAGATGTTCTTGCAAATTGGTTTTCGGGAGCAGTTTTTCTTGAGGCAACAAATGGGTTAGAAGTTATGGAATATTTAGAAAATTACGACATTTCTTTAATCATGCTGGATTTGATTATGCCTAATATGGATGGTCATGAAGTATTGATTAAGATAAAAGCCGATTCTAGATTTACCCATATCCCTGTCATCGTAAATTCTGCAATGACAGATAAAAAAAGTATCCGTGACACGCTTGAAGAAGGCGCTGTGGACTACTTTATGAAACCACTTTCTCAAGAAGATCGCGAGATTGTATTGCCGCTAAAAGCAAAAAACGCACTCATGCTGTATGAACAGAATAAAATTATCAATGACCTGAACAAATCCATTAATGAAGAACTTAAAAACGCCCATGATTTTCAAAACATCATGTTGCCCAAAACTGGGAGTATGCAAGCCATTAATTTGCATATCAAGTATCACCCATCTTTAGGCATTGGCGGCGATTTTTTCGACTGTGTTTCAGTAGGCAATAAAACGTGGTTTATGATTGCAGATGTAACTGGACACGGCATTGCGGCAGGTATGGCCTCTTCGATGATCAAGGTTATGTTCAGGATGTATGTGGAAAAAGGCAATATACGCCCTAGCGGTGTTTTGGCTCGCATGAATAAGTGGATTTTTGACACGTTTGATTTAGCGGATAAGTTTTCTTTCATCGTTTTCACCGCTTTTATTGGGTGCATAGAAGATCATACGCTGAGTTATTGCAATGCGGGACAGCCATATCCTCTTGTCTATCAGAAAAGTTTGGACAATGTGCTTAAACTGGATCAACCAGGAACGCCAATTGGCATGTTTGATTTTGCAGTATACGAACAATTTTGTCTGACCTTATCAGAGGGAGATACCATATTTTTATATACCGATGGTTTGTTCAGTTCTGGTCAAAAATCTGATTTTGTGAATTGGGAAAAAGTTTATAAATTTTCTAGAGAGTTTAGGAGCTTAATTAAGTCTGATCCTGAGCTGTTTTTAGAAGAAATTAAGTACTATTTCCAGTTGCAGCACAAAGTAAATGATAGCGAAGCGACATTTACAGACGATGTGGCATTGATGATGTTAAAAATAAAATAAAAATGACCTATAACAATTTATATAGTTATAGAGCTAAAAGGGCAGGCGGCATTTAGCGCCTGTTTTGTTTTCGATTAGGAGGTAATTATGAGATTTGACGCAAGAGAAACCAATCAGCTTAGACCGGTAAAAATGACCAAGGATTATATCATGCACCCACAAGGATCGGTATTGATTGAAATGGGTAATACCAAGGTTATTTGTACGGCTATGATAGAAGAAAAAGTGCCTCCGTTTTTAAAAGGACAAGGAAAAGGATGGATTACTGCTGAATACGGGATGCTGCCAGCATCTACCAATACACGGAAAATAAGAGACTCAAGTAAAGGTAAAATCGATGGAAGATCACATGAAATTCAACGCCTTATTGGACGCGCACTTCGCTCAGTGGTGGATTTGAAGAAGTTAGGAGAGAGAACTATTTGGATTGACTGCGATGTCATTCAAGCGGATGGGGGCACCAGAACGGCAGCCATTACAGGGAGCTTTGTTGCACTCATGTGTGCTTTTAATAAATTAATTGCGGCGGGTATTTTGACTGAAGCGCCAATTACAGATTATGTAGCAGCTGTAAGTGTTGGCGTTGTAAATGGAGAAGTTGTTTTAGATTTATGCTATGAAGAGGATTCAAAAGCAGCAGTCGATATGAATCTTGTCATGACAGGGTCTGGGAAGTTCATCGAAATTCAGGGCACTGGCGAAGAAAGACCATTTGATAAAGAAGAGTTAAACCAACTTTTAAGCTACGGCGAAAAGGGCATTAAAGAACTTTTAGCCATTCAAAAGCAAATAATTGAGGAGGCTTAATCTGATGAAAGAATTGGTACTGGCTTCATCTAACCCACATAAAATTGAAGAAATTTATGCAATTTTAAAAACGCTTGATTATAAAATTCTCAGCATGAAGGCAGTAGGCCTTGAGGATATGGAAATTATAGAAGATGGTGATACGTTTGAGGCCAATTCGCTCATTAAGGCGAAAACGGTCTATGAGGCGACTAAAATGCCTGCAATAGGCGATGATTCGGGATTAATGGTGGATTACTTAGGTGGCGAGCCAGGGGTCTTTTCAGCGCGATATAGCGGCGAGGATAAGAACTATCAAGCAAATAATGAAAAACTCTTAAGAAATTTAGATGGTGTGCCAAAAGAGAAGCGCAGTGCAAAATTTGTGACGGTGATCACGCTGATGTTTTCACCAGAAGATATTGTTGTCGCGAGAGGCGAGGTTCATGGTTATATTAGCGAAACACTCAAAGGCGATAATGGCTTTGGATATGACCCATTATTTGTAGTCCCTGAAAAGAACAAAACGTTTGCAGAACTAAGCTCAGAAGAAAAAAATCAAATTAGTCATCGGGCCAATGCACTCATAAAGTTACAAGCAATGCTAAAAGAAAGAGGATAAGAAAATGATTCGAATTGGCGTTTTTAGTGATAGCCATGGAGACTTGGAGTCGCTTAGGATTGCGGTTGAACATGCAGGAAAATTAGAATTAGCAATACACTGTGGTGATTTTTATGAAGATTTGGTTCAAGTTTTAAAAGGCACAGACGTCATTTATAAAGGTGTTTGCGGCAATGTTGATTTTATAAGAAGTGCGCCAGTTGAGCAACGTATAGAAATTGGCGGGCTATCTATATTTGTAACGCATGGACACCGCTATGACGTTAAACACGACCTCCAGGGCTTGTTTTATAGAGGTCTTGAGTTAGAGGTCGATTTATGTCTTTTTGGGCATACACATATTGCTCAGGTCGTTCAAAAGGAAGGGTTAATACTGATGAATCCGGGAAGCGTATCGCTTCCTAAGAACCGTCAAAGCCCAAGTTATGGGCTTATTGAAATTGAACATAAAATTCCGAATTGCACGATTATTAACTTTTGACAAAAAAATTCACAAAAGGTGTTGACGAGGCCAAACCCTTGTTGTATAATCAATCTTGTCAGTTCGGGGTGTAGCGCAGCTTGGTAGCGCATCTGGTTTGGGACCAGAGGGCCGCGGGTTCAAATCCTGCCGCCCCGACCATTTACAATTTTTATTATTAAACCTGCGGGCGTAGCTCAGTGGTAGAGTTCCGGCCTTCCAAGCCGGCTGCGAGGGTTCGATACCCTTCGCCCGCTCCATTTTTTTTACAATGCGTTAGTAGCTCAGTTGGATAGAGCAATGCCCTTCTAAGGCATGGGTCAGGGGTTCGAATCCCTTCTGACGCACCATAAGTATTTGAAATTCGTGGCGGTTGTCGTCAAGTGGTAAAGACTCAGGATTGTGGTTCCTGCATGCGTGGGTTCGACTCCCATCAGCCGCCCCATTATTTTTTTTTATTTTTTTCTAGCATTGGGGATTAGCCAAGTCGGTAAGGCAACGGACTTTGACTCCGTCATCCGCAGGTTCGAGTCCTGCATCCCCAGCCATATATTTGTGATCCATTAGCTCAGTTGGTAGAGCATCTGACTTTTAATCAGGGTGTCCCGCGTTCGAGTCGCGGATGGGTCACCATTTTCATTTTTTGAAGGTTGTTACTTTTGTAAGATTGTTACCTTTTTAATGAATTTGGTGAAGTTAAATTTTATAAGGCTTGAAATGAGTCCTATAATGATGTAATGTAAATACATAAGATTTTAATAAGCATTCATAGCTCAGCTGGATAGAGTAGGTGGCTTCGAACCACTTGGTCGGGGGTTCGAATCCCTCTGGATGCACCATAAAGTACTTAAAACACTGGATTCTCGAAAGAGGATTACAGTGTTTTTTTGTTTTAACCACTTTTGCCCTATATATGTTTTTTAAAAGCTGAATATAAACTTTTCGCACCCCCGACCAAGTGGTTCGGGGGTGCGAGTCTTTTTTGTCATACAAAACTTATTAATAAAAATTACATATATTCTTTACTCCAAAGGCGCAGTTCACTCAATAAACTTTCCAAGGATTTGCCTCTGTCTGTTGGCATATATTCGACCTTAGGTGGAATTGTGGCATAAGCAATTCTTTCGATAAGACTGTCCATCTCCAAGTTTTTCAGTTCTTGAGAAAGTATCTTGTGGCTTATATTGGGGATTGCTTGTTTCAGTTGACCGTACCTTATGGAATATCTTTCAAATTTCTTTTAACACTTGAAAAAGCTTGATACACAAGTGCTGCATCTTTCTTTTGACCAGCACTGTAACCGATAATTTCTCGGTTATACAGATCAAGAATGAAGCATACATAATTCCATTTGCCTGCAACTCGAACGTATGTCAAATCACTTACAACAACTTCTGAAGGCTTGCGGTTATTGAAGTCACGATTAACTTCATTACCAACAACTGACTCATTACAAGGCGCTTTATAGACCTTAAACTGAGCTATTGTATAATTAGAAACAAGACCATTTTCTTTCATAATACGTCCAATTCTTCGGCGTGAAACAATATATTCTGTTTTATCAATGGCTTTCTTTATTTTTCTAGTGCCGTAATTATTCTTGCTTTGTCTGAAAATTTCTAGCACGAGTGGCGTTATTTCGTCCTCTTCTTGAATGGTGCAACTCTCGTAATAGTAAGTGCTGCGAGGCGGTTGTAGGACGGCACACATTGCTGATATCGAGTATTTGTGACGGTTTGCATGAATCACTCTTACTTTCGTCCCATTATCAGTGATAACCGGTAGACACCGGCACCGAAGGTGGTTTATGAAATAAACTTTTGAGCGGCTTGCTTTAAAATATCATTCTCCATACGAAGACGTTGGAGCTCTTTGCGCATCTGCTCAAGTTCGAGCTACTCAGAAGACTTGTTGTCTTTCTCTTTAAAAGAACCACTACTTTGATGTTGCTTGATCCATTTATCAAAAGTGGATGCCGTTAGATCATATTCTGCTAGAATATCTTTTCGTGGCTTACCATTTAGAAATAGCTTAACTATTTGTTCTTTAAATTCAAGAGTAAATTGACGTCTAGGTCTTTTAGTCATCAGTTATGCTCCTTTAGGTTTTATCTAAGCATACTAGACCTTATCTTTTCTGTCTAACTTAGTGTAGCCTATCCACATTATAAATCAAAAATGCCGAATTACTTCGGCATTTTTTTGTTTTCAAATGATTTATGATAGAACTACAAAAGACACAATATTCGATTAATTTACATAAAAGGAGGAGGTAAAAACATGAAAAAACTCGTTATATTTGCGGTGGTGGCTATGGCATTATTGGTTCCAACAATGGCAGGATTTGCTGAAAGAGATGATGTTGGAAGAATTGGTTCAGTAGAAGCGCAAATGTAATTCGTTTGCCAGTTAGCTTTTCACTCAAAAAATAATGAATAGGGTGGTAGATCAAATGAATGGATTATTTAAGAAGAATAAGAATCAAACCGCGAAATTATTTTTAGTTTTAATGTTAACATTCTCTATGGTGACTGGCTCCGCTTTTGCAAGTAGCAATCCAAGCAATATGGTTCAAGGCAATGCTACAGACGGTGAAACTGCATTTTCTGAAGGTCAGTTAATCATATCGGTTGAAGCGCCTAAAGGATATTCAATTCAGTCAACTGATTCAGCCATCGGCAATCAAATGTCGGTTCTCGAAGCAGCGGGTTTAAATGTAGTGGATAGTCTTCTTGACTCTTCTACACAAGTAGATGGCAGAATGACTACTCAAAGCGTTGATGAGACACTTAAAGCAGAACTTAAAGCTAAAGGTCTTTCTGTAAGATACATTGAGCCAAACTACACAATGTATGCATTTGCAATGAACCCTAGCCAAGAATGGCACTATAACATGATCAAAGCGCCACAAGCTTGGACAGTTACAAATGGTTCTAGCAATGTTAAAATTGCTGTTCTTGATACTGGCATAGACAACAATCATCAAAACCTTCAAAATTTTGTTGACATGAGTTTGGCAAAAAGCTTTGTAGGTGGCACTACTATGGACGTTCAAAAGCACGGCACACAATTTGCTGGCACAATTGCTAGTTATGGTGATGTTTCAGGCGTTATGCAAAATACTTCACTCGTTCCAGTTAAAGTTCTTGGCGATGATGGTTCTGGCTCTACTTATGGCATTCAACAAGGAATCCTTTATGCTTCAAGTATTAAAGCTGACGTTATCAACATGTCTTTAGGCGGCGGCGGATATTCTCAAGGTATGGATGAAGCTTGTCAAACAGCTACTAATGCAGGTGTAGTCGTTATTGCTGCTGCTGGAAATAGCGGTACTAGCACCATTTCTTATCCTGCAGCTTATAGCAGCGTTATTGCTGTTGGTGCAGTAGATCAAAATAAAAGACGCGCAAGCTTCTCGCAATATGGCACAGGCTTATCTGTAATGGCTCCAGGCACTGACATTTACAGCACAGTTCCAAACAATCTTTATGATGCTTACAGCGGTACTTCAATGGCAACACCTCATGTTGTTGGCGTTTCAGGATTAATCAGATCTGTAAACAAAGGCCTTACAGCTGTTCTAGTAAGAAGTATTTTAACAAGCACTGCTGTTAATGCTGGCACTGCAAATGAATACGGTTTTGGTATTGTTGATGCTTATGCAGCAGTAAAAGCAGCTGGTGGCCAAATCGTTGATCCTCCTACAGAATATGCTACAAAAACTTCAGTGACAACAAACAAAGAAATATACAAAAGAGGCGACTCTATTACAACAACTGTAAAAGTACTTGATCAAGATGGTTCTCCAGTTGCAAATGCTAACGTGGCAATTACAATCACAAGACCAAACGGCACTACTTTTACAACTAATAAAGTAACAAATGCTTCTGGTATTGCTACAAATGTAACTGCTTCTTCTACAAGCACAGCTCTTGGGACTTTCACAATTAAAGCAGAAACAACTTTAGAAGGTTACACTTCAAGCGCTGCTTCAAAAACAATTCAGTTTACAAGATACGGTTACTAATTTATTCCCCTTTCAAATTGCCTTAGTAGCAGAGTAAAATCTGGTGCTAAGGTATTTTTTTGTTATAATATATTCTATAAGGGTAACTCTAGTAAAAAAGTTTTTTTAGAGGATGGAGGTGAAGTGGTGTATCCTGTTAAATTAGTTGTGATATTAACAATGTTCTTCATCGTCCTTACGGAAAAATTGACAGTGCTTAATACGGTCACTGGTATAGTGGTTTCCAGTTTAATTGTCGCTTTAAATAAGAACCAGTGGCCTAATATAGCAAGTTTTAATCTTAAGAAAATGCCATTGTGGGTTTGGTTTGTTGTCATTTTAATTAAAGAGGTTGTGGTTTCTAACGTGCAAGTGGCAAAAATTGTACTCAGCCGGAGAATGGATATTGCGCCACATATGGTGGATTATCAAAGTCGATTGAAAGACGAATTTCTTCTAACCGTCTATGCCAATGCCATTACACTCACTCCTGGAACGATGACGGTTGACATAGACCGCCAAAAAATGAAAATTCATTGTTTGAATGAAAGTTATGCACAGGGACTTGAAGGCAGTCATATTGAACGTATTTTACTCAGAATTGAAGGAGGCACACATGGATAAATTTTTTCTATTTGCATCCTTCTTTTTAGGTGTCACCACACTGCTCTGTTTGATTCGAGTGATTGTGGGTCCAACGCTAGGCGATCGAATCATTGGCATTAATGTCATTGGCACGAAAACAATTGTGCTGATTGCCATTATCGCTGCTCTTCTTAAAGAAAGTTTTTTTATTGATGTGGTGCTCGTTTATGCATTGATCAGTTTCATTGGTTCATTTGTCATCGCAAGAGAAATCAACGAAACCAGCGGGGGGCGTGAGCGGGATGATTAATATTATGGTAATAGCGCTGATTAGTATGGGACTTTTTTTCTTTTTGATAGGTACTGTAGGCGTTTTAAGATTTCCAGATGCGTTAACGAGAGCGCATGGTGCAGCCAAATGTGATACTTTAGGCGCTGTCCTTTGCCTCACAGGGCTTTGTATCTATAGTGGGTGGAATTTTACCAGCATAAAATTAATACTAGTGGTCGCCTTTCTTTGGAGTACAAACCCTACTGGAACGCATGTTTTGGCAAAGGCGATTAGCAATAACAGCAAGACGGATCGTAATACTAACAATACATATAAAAAATAGAGGTGATAGGATGGAGTTATTTAGTTTACTATTGATTGTCGTCATGATTATTGCTGCAATAGCTGCCGCAAATACTAAAAATCTGCTTGCTGCAGTCATTATCTTTATGGTGTATTCGCTCATGATGGCAATTTTATGGGAAGAACTCAATGCGCCAGATTTAGCCATCACTGAGGCAGCGGTTGGTGCTGGAATCACAACGATCTTATTTGTCCTCACGCTTCAAAAAATGAAGGAGGCGCAAAATGAAAAAAATTCTGGCAACTAGTGTCACCATTATTTTTATTGGTTTTTTGATGCTCGGCGTCCTTGAATTTCCGACGTTTGGTTCACCCGATAACTTAGCCTACAATGAAGTTGCAAAAACATATATTTATGATTCTATGGAAGCGACAGGGGCTGTCAATATGGTGGCTTCAATGATCCTTGATTACAGGGCTTTTGATACGTTTATTGAGTCAAGTGTTATTTTCACTTCACTCATAGCGGTGATTGGCGTCTTAAAGAGAGGTGGGACTAAATATGAGGACTAGCATACTGGTCAATGTCTGCAAAATGGTCATCCCTTTTATTCAAGTGTTTGCGGTTTATGTCATGCTATTTGGACATATATCGCCAGGTGGCGGTTTCTCAGGTGGTAGTATTCTCGGCGCAAGTTTTATCATGTATCGATACGTCTATGGAAGAGAAGCTGCCAACCAAAGATTTCCTTATTCCGTCCTTAAAGTAATAGCGAGCCTATCACTCGTATGTTATGGCGCAATCAAAGGAACCGTTTTTGTTTTAGATTTTTATCACTTAGAAATATTTGAAGTGCTTAAAGGCACTCCTGGCTCTATGCTAAGTGGCGGATTTATTTTACCATTAAATATTTTGGTAGGCATCATCGTCAGCATTACGTTTTACTTAATGGTCATATTATTTGAAGAGGGTGAGTTGGATGAATCTACTAATCGATAATTATCTATACGTTGGCGCCATCATACTCTTTGGAATAGGGTTCATGATTCTCTTACTGAGCAATAATCTGATTAAAAAAAATATTGGACTGAACATTATGGATACGTCTATTTTTTTACTTTTTTTAGCCACTGGGTATATTAGGGGGAAGGCAGCCCCCATTATTATCGGCGGTGTGATGGATCCAAGAGGTTATGTAAATCCGGTTCCAGCAGGATTAATGCTAACAGGCATCGTTGTTGCAGTGAGTACCACAGCTTTTATGCTGGCGCTGACCATCAAATTATATGAAAAATATGGCACCATCGAAATAGATGAAATTCAAAAATTAAGGGGTGAATAAATGCATTATCAGCTATTGCCGCTTTTATCCATACTGATACTCATGTTCCACGCTTTTACGCTCCCTTTGTACAAACGCAAAAAGATGGTTTATAGAAATAATCTAATCGTTGCTGCGATGGTCTTTATTATGAGTGCGGTTTCACTTTATTTTGTCGCTCAAAATGGCAGCTATGTCTTTGATATTGGACATTATTATCAGCCGATTGGCATTGCTTTTCGAATTGGCAGCATTGAAGCACTGATTGCCGTACTATTTTCTTTTGTCTACGGCTCAATTATTTGGCATTCTACAACCAATTTGGCGCATGAAATTTCTGAAAGCAAAATCAGCACTTACTACACGTTGTCAACGTTGCTTCTTGCATCGCTACTTGGTATTGTCTATACCTATGATATTTTTACGGGGTTTGTTTTCCTTGAAGTCAACACCTTGGCATCCTGCGGACTTATTGCGATAAAAGATACAAAGGAAAGTATTAAGGCAACACTTAAATACATGATTTTAAGCAGCCTTTCATCTGGATTGGTGCTTCTGGGGATTGCTTTTTTATATGCCATTACAGGGCATTTGAGCATACCGTTTATACATGAGCAGTTAGTCATTCAAGCGAGTTCGCATCAAAATTTGGTGCTGATCAGCATTATTTTATTTACATTTGGCGTGGCCATCAAAGCGGCGTTATTTCCACTGCATGTTTGGCTACCCGATGCATACACAAGTGCGCCAACGACCACCAGCGCGATTTTATCCAGTATTGTGAATAAGGCACCTATTTTTTTCCTTATAAAAATATTCTATATGGTCTACGGCTTTAAAATAATACAAGCATCTCATATTTTGCCTGTATTATTAACGATGGGTGCAATTGCAATGATCATGGGTTCACTTTTTGCCAGAACGCAAAAGGAGCTTAAACGAATGATTGCCTACTCAAGCGTCGCACAAATGGGCTATATTTTCCTAGGAATAGGGCTGGGCAATGCACTTGGACTGACCATGGCAATTTATCAGATCTTTGCCCATAGTTTGACAAAATCAACGTTATTTTTAACCGTGGGTGCCATTATTGAAAAAACGGGCTTCAAAACGATTGAAGACATAAAAGGTATTGGTAAAAAAATGCCCATTACGCTTGCTATTTTCACGCTCTGCGGCTTATCGATGGTTGGCATTCCAGTACTTCCGGGCTTCATCAATAAGTGGAACCTTGCCATTGCCTCAATTCAAATGGGTAAGTTAGGTCTTCTGATTATTATACTTGCCAGCAGTTTACTTAATGCCACTTATTATTTCCCAATCATCATCAATGGTTATTTCGGCGAAAGTAAATTAGATGCCACTGTTTTTGATACCAAGAGCAAGAATGTGCGCGAATTGGCACCGCTTTTTGTTTTAGCTTTTGCTATTTTTATAGTAGGACTTTTCTCGGGTACTTTGATAGAGTTGATTCAAAAAGATTTCTTTACCCTTAAATAGCAAATCGGAGGACTGATTATGGATTTTATTTTATTATTGGCACCGATTTTATTGCCACTGATTGGTTCACTGTGTATTGCGTCACCTAAAATAATGCCAGAAAAGTGGGTGAAGCCCGCTGTTGCCATTATGGTTTTTACCAATTTAGGATTGGTGACAGCGGCCAATCTCTATGCGGGCGGAGAATTCTTACACCTGTTTCGCGTGAATCAGTTTATTGATATATTTCTTAAATTAGACCAATTCGGACGTTTGTTTTCTTATATGGCATCCGTTCTTTGGGTCATAGCTTCTTTTTATTCATTTGAATATATGAAGCATGAAGGACGCGAACGCCGCTTCTTTACCTTTTACATAATGACGCTATCCATGATTATCGGGTTGTCCTATTCTGGTAATTTACTGACGCTCTATTTCTTCTATGAGTTGATTACCTTGACCACTTTCCCTTTGGTTATTCACCTTAACACAGAAGTCGCCCTTCAAATAGGGCGTAAATATATTACGTACTCCTTTGTAGGCGCAGCTTTTGTCATGATTGGCATGGTGCTTTTATACAGCGCAACAGGCAGTACCAAATTTTATGGCGGCGGTATTGATGGGCTACTGAACTACCCTAATGAGCAACTGCTTCTATTTAGTTATCTGTCCATGTTTATCGGTTTTGGCGTTAAAGCGGCAGTTGTTCCACTGCATGCATGGTTGCCAGCCTCGATGATTGCGCCAACCCCAGTAAGTGCGCTGCTACATGCTGTAGCGGTTGTTAAGTCGGGCATTTTTGCGCTCACCAGAATCACTTATTACATTTATGGAAGCGAAGTGGTAAAGGCGGTTCATGCGGACCAAATTCTCATACCGTTTGCGATTCTAAGTATTGTCATGGGTTCCTTGATTGCCATGAGTCAGTACCATTTAAAACGTCGTCTGGCGTATTCAACCATTGCCCAGCTAGGTTATATCACTCTGGGAATACTGATGTTAAACCCCTATGCCCTCTTAGGCGCTCTTTTACACATGATCAATCACGCAGTAATTAAAATTAATTTGTTCTTTGGCGTAGGCGCTATTACCTATATGACAGAGAAAAAATATGTGCGTCAAATTGGAGGTCTCGGCAAAAAAATGCCGATGACGTTTATCTGTTTTTCAATAGCCGCCATCTCACTCATAGGCATACCACCAACGAATGGCTTTGTAAGTAAGTGGTTCCTTGGGCTAGGCGCATTAAAATCTGGAAACATCGGCTATGCGATGATTTTGCTATTTGGGGCACTTTTAACAGCCTCATACTTACTGCCCATTATTGTCATGGCCTTTTTCACAAATAGCAAAGACAAGGTTACTGTTGATGACGTTCAGCTTGACCCGCCTAAAATGATGATGATTCCTATATTTATACTGACAGGCATGACTGTATTATTAGGTCTTTACCCTAATCCGGTCATTGAATTTATTCAAGTGATTGTTACAGAAGTCTTTTAGGAGGGATTCTATGTCGATATTAGTACTGCTTTTGATTCCCTTTATAGGCGCTTTTATCAGCTTATATCTTGGTACTGTGAAAGAATGGCTCAGAGATGTGTTTAATATGATCTTGACACTTTTTATGTTGGTATGGATTGGCGCGCTTTATCCAGATGTCATAAAGGGACCCGTTGAATATTATTTGCCAAATGTGATGGGGACAGGACTATACCTTAAAGTTGAGATGCTTCAGTTTTACCTGATTGCCTTAACGGCGGTAATTTGGTCTGTTGTGATGCTCTATTCAACTTTTTACCTGACCAAGCATAGAAACCGTAATCGATATTATTTTTGTTACTTGCTGACGTGTAGTTTTACCTTTGGCATTTTTATGTCAGAAAATCTTCTAAATTTATTCACCTTCTTTGAAGCGATGACTTTTTCGTCTTACATTTTGATCATACACGATGAAGATGATTTTTCGCATCAAGCGGGTTTGTCCTACTTGGCAATGGCCATTACCGGCGGACTTGTCATGCTTATGGGTATTTTAGTAGCCTTTGACTACACGAACACCTTGCTTATTAGCGAGGTGGCAGTGAAAATTAAAACGCTGGATATTGGCATTCAACGGCTTATTGGAGGTCTAATTGTCTTTGGATTTGGCGTGAAATCAAGTATGTTTCCACTCCACACTTGGCTGTCAAAAGCGTATGTGGCAGCGCCAACGCCTGCAACTGCAGTCATAAGCGGCGTCCTGTTAAAAACAGGTCTATATGGGATGTTTGTCGCCTCAACGGTCTTGATTGCAGATCCGATGATCAGCTACGCTGTTATTGTACTAGGCAGTATCAATATGCTGCTCGGCGGTTTTTTAGCCATGAATCAAAGAAATGTTAAACGAATTATTGCCTATAGCAGCATGAGTCAGGCGGGATTTATGATTGTTGGGATCGGCCTTATTGGCTTGCTTAAAGACCAATCAGGGATAGCATTTATTGCAACGGTACTCTTTATGCTTAACCATGCGGTGGCAAAGGTATTGCTATTCCTCGTCATTGGCGTTATTGTTTACTGGATAAAGGAACTTAGCTTAACCCATATTTGGGGCTTTGGCAGAAAACAAACATTTCTAAAAATATTATTTTTAATAGGCGTCTTAGGCACGATCGGATTCCCCGGGTTTAATGGGTTTACCTCTAAAACACTGCTTCATGAAGCTATTATAGAGGCTCGAGAAGGCTTAAATTCAAACTTCTTCATGGCACTTGAGAGCTGTTATTATTTGGCAAGTACCATGACCGTTGCCTACATGCTCAAAATATACATTGCACTTTTTGTATCTAAAAATAAAGTCTTTGAATCGCGTCCTAAAAAAGAACTGAGCTTTAAAGGTACTTTACCCGTGGTCTTGCTTTCAATGGCAGTTGTAGCGATAGGGCTTTTCCCTGAGAAGCTGATTACGCCTTTATTGGCATATGCCAAGTCAAACGGGCATGCACTTCATGAAATGCCACACTTTTATACGATGGAAACAATCGGATCTTCTATGGCTATTTTATTTGCTGGGATGGTTCTGTACGTCGTTTATATTAGGACGCTACTTGTTCGAGAAGAAGACGGGGAACGTGTTTATCTTAATCACACCCTGAACTGGTTTAGCATAGAAGACGACCTTTATAAGCCTGTCTTAAATTTTAGTTTTAAGTGGTTTACGAAAATATTCGATTTTGTGGATTCGTGGATGCTTAAAGTAACGATTACCGTTAAATATTTTTATGTGTACATCATAAATATCGACTCACAACTCTTAAAAAAACTGGAATGGGATCGTCGAATCATAGATCAATCCACCAATTTGGAAAACTATGAAATCCATGATGATTTAACCCTTCAAAAGAAAACGCATAATTTAAAAGAGTCATTTGTAAGGTTTTACTTTAATGTGAGCAGCATCAACTATACGGTTCTTTTTGTAGCTTCAGTGCTCGTCTTACTAATGATTATATTATTTTTGGTCAGATAATATGAAAGATAATATGAATAACGTTAAAGTAGCAAAACTGAAGAAAAAGGTTATAATGATTATAGATATGTAATCGTTTATTTGTTAAGCAACAGGAGGCAGACTATGAAAATCAAGTACAAACTCGGAATATCGTTTTCAATACTCATTATTTTTATCATCAGCACAGTAGGCATGAATTTCTTAACGTATACAGCGCTTGAATCCGATTCCAATTTTATTAACACATCGGGCAGACTCAGAGCCAATAGTTTTAAAATGGCTCAGCTGGCTAGTTTGGTTGTTCATCAAGGAGATACCCAGTCGACAACGAATTTAAAGGAACGGATGACTCTTTTTGAAGGGATCCTAAAATCAGTTGAAGAAGGCGATGCTGAAAAGGGTTTGTCTAAACCAACGCACGCTGAGACACTTACAAAAATTTCAGAAGTAAAAAAAGAGTGGAATGAAGTGCTTAAACCAGCTTATGAAGCTGTTTTAGGTAGTAAAGATCCTAAATCTCTTGAAGTCATTACGACTTCCGTAGATGCCTATGTTGTTTCTTTAGACGAACTGGTAACTGGATATTCTGAGTTTTCTAAGGGAAAAGTAGACCGCGCAAGACTTATAAATGGTGGATTAATGGTGGTTGCTTTGATCTTTGGACTTGGCGCACTCATTGTCATTAACAGAGGTATTGTGAATCCTATAAATGTGATGATCAAAGACCTGAAGTCGTTGGCTGAAGGCGATGGTGATTTAACCAAACGTATTCAGGTTAAAAGCAATGACGAACTCGGCGAATTAACGAATTTATTCAATCAATTTATTTCAGACATACAAGCAATTGTAAAAGATATTGCACATGTCTCTGAAACCATTGCGCATGAATTGGATTCTGTTTCTAACACGACAGAAGAATTGACAAAAGCGACAGAAGTCATCGCTTATTCTGCTCAAGAGGTTTCGGAAGGATCGATCGATCAAAATCATCGCTTAATGGATTTGGGACAATTGGTCGTGCAATTATCAGGTGAGATGTCACAAGTAACGGCTAAAACTGAAATGACTTTAGGCCATTCAACGGATACAGAAAAAGCAGCTCGCAGTGGTGATACTCAGGTTTCTAAGCAAGCGCTCGAACTGAAAGCGTTTATTAAAGACATTGAAGAGGCATCACTCGTGGTTAAAGAGCTCAATGACACTTCTGAGAGCATTAAATCGATGGTTGACTTTATTCAGGGCATTTCTAGTCAGACCAATTTGTTGGCATTGAATGCGTCTATTGAAGCGGCAAGAGCGGGTGAACATGGACGTGGTTTCTCAGTTGTGGCAGAAGAAATTAGAAAATTGGCTGAGGAGTCAGCGGCGTCTGCAAAACAAATTAGTGAATTGGCACAAACGATAGGCACAAGAACGGTTGGCGTCAAAGATACAATGGACGTTTTGGTTGAAAAAATTTACCTTCAAGAAACGTCTATGGGTGATTTAGCGCTTCAACTCAAACAAATTTTAGACAGATCCCACGTGTCGTTAGAAGAATCTAAAGTGATTATGAGCATTGTTCAAGCCGTTCAGGGTTCATTCGATGTCATTAATAATTCGGCAGAAAGTATGAAGGCTGTGTCAATTAGCAATTCGAGCAACACGCAGGACGTGGCTTCGGCTGTTGAAGAGCAAATGGCTTCCTTCCAAGAAGTTTCTGCCAACATCAATGCGATGAACACTTTGGCTGATAATTTGAACACTGTGGTGAGCAAGTTTAAATATTAAGCATTAGAAAATTAAAGAATGTTTTTTAAAAACGATAAAATTATGAAGGGAAGGGATTCATATGTCAATCAGACCTACAAGAGAAGAAGCTTGGGCGCTACTAAATGAGTACACCAAAACGGAATATTTGCTAAAACACGCACAAGCTGTCGAAGGCGTCATGCGCTACTATGCACATTATTTGAAAGAAGAAGATGCAGAAAAATGGGCTCTTGTGGGACTGCTGCACGATCTTGACTATGATATGTATCCTGACCAGCACTGCATTAAAGTATCCGAAATTTTAAGAGAGCGTCAAGTCGATGAAGCCATCATTCGTTCTATTGTCAGCCACGGTTATAAACACACGGTGGACGTGAAGCCTGAGCATGTCATGGAGAAGGTGCTTTATGCGACAGATGAACTCTGCGGCCTGATTCACGCTTGCGCCATTATGAGACCGTCTAAGAGCGTTATGGACTTAGAGCCAAAATCCGTCAAGAAGAAATTCAAAACATTAAATTTCGCAGCGGGCGTTTCTAGAGATACGATAGAAGAAGGCGTTGCCATGCTTGGGTGGGAATTAGACGATGTGATTCACCATACCATTTTAGCCCTGCGTGAAGTGTCTGAGGAAATTGGGTTGTAGGTAAAAAAATATAAGGTCGATTAACAATGTGTTTATTGTTAATCGACCTTTTTAATAATGCCACTGACAATAACGCTGTTCCAACTGGTCAATCAGCGAAAAGAGCAGTGCGCCCATAAGGCTTAAAAATACAATCCCGCTGTATAAATTTAAGTAATCAATCATTGACCAACTGTTCATAATAAAGAAGCCAAGCCCATAAGCCGTGGCATAATTCTCGGCAAAGAATAAGACCGCAATCCCTGTGCCGATGCTGATTCGGGTGCTAGAAAGAACCGTTTTAAAAATACACGGCAAAATCACCTCACGGTAGAGTGTAAACCCTTCTAAGCCCATAGCTTGTGCCGATAATAGAATGCTGTGGGGAATGGTCTTGATGGTATCGCGAACCATGATTGTGATTTGGAAGACCACAATCAGCAGAATCAAAGTGATTTTAGTCATTTCTCCTAGACCCAAAAAGATGAATAAAACGGGCAATAGCGCCACTTTTGGAATAGGGAATAAAATATAGAGAACAGGTGCAAGCAGTTGGTCAGCCAAAGGGTTCATGCCCATAAAAAGACCGACAGAAATGCCAATCAGTAACGAGAATCCCATCGCAAGGAGTAGACGCCCAAGACTAAAGCCCATATGAATCCAAATCTCTGAGCTGCCTAGTAGGTGAAAACAGTTCATCAAAGTGGCAACCGGAGACGGTACGGCTTCTGAGCGGCTAAACAGGTGAAGCACCTGCCAAAGTATTAGAACGACGCCAAAGCCGTAGACTTGAGAAAGCAATTTTTGAGGTTTCATGGCTTAAAGCACCTCTCTTAACGCAATGCAGCGCTCATAAAAAGGCAGCTGTTTTTTGAGTTCAAAACTGCCGAAAAGTGTGTTGTCGATGGTGTTGGTAATTTGACCTTCTTTTATAATGAAAATTTGGCGTCCGAGAAAGACGGCCTCTTCAATATCGTGCGTGACGAGAATTAAAGCCATGCCATGGGTTTTGTGAAGTTTAAGAATCTGTTCTTGAATGACCTCTTTGGTGATGGCATCTAAAGAAGCGGTTGGCTCATCCATAATCAAAACATCGGGCTCGCAGACTATGGCTCTTGCGATGGCAACGCGTTGGCGTTCACCTTCACTGAGTTCATATGGAAATTTGTCAATGTGCTTTAGAATTTCAAGTTCTTCTAAAACCTTTTGAATGCGTTTTTCAGGGTCAATGACGGATAAGTCAAGTGCGAGCATTAAGTTTTGGCGCACCGTTTTCCATGGAAAAAGGCTTGCCCCTTGAAGGACGACAGAAGTCCCTTTTCTAACAGCGGTAATCTGATTGCCGCCAATATAAACCGCACCTTGGTCAGGTTTTTTAAGACCCGCCATGGCGTGAAGAAGCGTCGTTTTTCCAGAACCTGAACGTCCAATAATGGCGCAGGTGCTTCCAGAAGGGATGTTAATATTAATGTTTTTTAAAGCGTGGTAAGTCCCAAAATAAACGCTTAAGTCTCTAGATTCAATCATTAGTTCAGGGCTCCTTGATCGATAAGCGATTCAAAGGGATAGGTGTTTTTTATCATTTTCTTTTCGTTCATCCATGAAAGAACATTCTCAACGTCCTGTTTGGAAACCATTTTAGCGTCACCGTATTGTTCAAGCGGCAATTTGATTTGATCCACCAATTCAGGGCTGATTAATTTATATTTGAGCAAAACGTCTTTATAATCGCCGTAGGGGGTATCTTTCATATAGGCTGTTATTTCGTTGTAAGCACTGTAAAAGTTTTTAATTTGCGTTTTTTCTTTTAAGGCTTTCTCAGAAAAAACAAAGACGACGGGCTGAAGGTTGTTTTCAGCGCCAGAAACGATTACATAACCGCCTTTGGCTTTGATCATAGAGACAAAAGGCTCTGGGAAAACACCTATTTGAATGTCACCTGACATAAGGGCGGCAAAGCGTTCAGGCACTTTAAGGAGATTTATTTTTTCGACGTTAATGCCTTTTAATAAAGTATCTGCCATGTATTCAGTAACCGTGTTGTTTGCAACACCCACTTTGAAACCTGTAAGTTGGTCGGTTGTTTTAGCGGCCTGCATTTTGCCTGCAAGGACGCAAAAATTCTCATATTCAGAGGATGTTATTTTATAAGGATAATTATTCTCATTTAAATTGACGACGCCCATAATGTCGGTGAGAAAACCATCAAGAGTACCTGCGGTAGCTGCTGCGTCCCGCTCAATGGCAGAAGAAAAAATAGTCAAATTGACGTTTAAATTGTGCTTTTTAAATATGCCTTTTTCAATCCCTACAGCATAGATGGAAGCCGTCTGAGTCGGCATTGAGCCAATGTTAAGGCTTTGTTCTTTTGGTGTTGAGGCGCAACCTGTAAGCGCAACGAGAACGGACAGAGCGAGTGAGGCCAATAGTAGTGATTTATTCATCTGAGTACCCCTTTCTGTTTAAACAATTGAGCGGTTCTTCGACGGATTATGGTTTATAATCATAGTATGATTGCAGTGAAACTTAAATAATTTCAATAATGGGAGGAAATCAAATGACAAACTCAAGAATGCCAGTCGTATTTGCAGGTCACGGTTCGCCGATGAACGCTATCGAAAGTAACAAGTTCAGCGAAGCTTGGAGCGCCTTAGGAAAGAAACTTCCCAAACCAAAGGCAATCTTAGCCATTTCAGCGCATTGGTACACCAAAGGCACGCATTTTCAATCCGATGAAAACCCTCAATTGATCTACGATTTCTATGGATTTCCAAAAGAGCTGTATGAAGTTAAATACCCCGTTAAAGGCGATTTAACCTTGACCAGTCGCCTTGAACAGTTGCTTAAAGGCAAAGCGACTGTAGACAACAGTTGGGGCATAGATCACGGCACTTGGTCTGTCCTTAGAGCCATGTACCCAGATGCGGATGTGCCGATTGTTCAACTCAGCATTGATCAGTCTCTGAGCATGGAAGCGTGTTTTGAACTGGGCGCACTGCTGAAACCTTTAAAGGAAGAAGGTATTTTGATTGTCGGAAGCGGCAATGTGGTGCATAGCTTCAAATACATCGACTTTAAGATGAGCACTGGGCACGATTGGGCAGACGCCTTTGATACCTATATTTATAATAGCATTATTGAAAGTCAATATGAACAGGTCATTCACTATGAAAAAGAGGGCTTGAACTACCATAAGGCATTCCAAACCCTCGAACATTTTGCGCCCTTAATCTACATTCTCGGTGCGGCAGAAGCCGGTGAAAAGGTAGAAGTTTTTAACAGAAGCTGTGAGATGGGCAGTATGTCAATGACCAGTTATGTGATCGGGGACTATGCCCAAGTTTAAATAAAGTGGGTGACGACCAAGTTTAGATAAAGAAGAAGGATATGGCAATAATCACGTAGACCGCAATCAGCTGAACCCCTTCAAGCCAGTTGGATTCACCGTCGCTTGCCACTTGATTGGCAATAATGGCGGCAAAGAACATGGCAAATAATTCAAAGTCGTTGAACACGATGCTCATCGGCGTGAAGAATAAGCTGATGAAAACAAGAACTGGTAGGACAAATAAGATGATTTGCAGACTTGAGCCAATAGAAATTTCAACGGCAATGTCCATTTTGTTTTTAGCGGCCATGATAATGGCAGTACTGTGTTCTGCGGCATTACCAATAATGGCAATGATGATGATACCGACGAAGAGTTGGCTTAATCCAAATGTCTCGGTAACAGATTCAATCGAACCCACAAGGAATTCACTTTCAACTGCGATGAAGACGGTTGAAAGCACTAAAACTCCAATGGCTTTATTGAAGCTCCATTTACCTTCACTGACTTCTTCGTGATCCGTTCCAAAAACATCTTTGTGTGTAAAGAAAGAGAAGAAAATACTCAGAATGTAAATCGCAAACATGATAACAGCTACAGCAATGCTCAAGCCTTCATATTGTGTATTGAGAAGGTCCGGCCTGACGGTATGGGTAAAAATAGCGGGGATGCTTAGGCCTATTACTGCAAATAAAAGCATGCTTGATGAAATGCCAACCGCTTTTTTATTGAATGTTTGAATCTTAAATTTAGCGCCGCCAACCAACATGCTGGCACCCATCACCAATAGAATATTGCCAATGACGGCCCCGGCGAGTGATGCTTTGACGACTTCAAACAAACCTGCCTTTAAGGCGAAAATGGAAATAATAAGTTCGGTGGCATTTCCAAAAGTGGCATTGAGTAGTCCGCCCACTTTTGGACCGCTGTAAATGGCAATTTCTTCAGTCGCTTCACCCATAAGCCCTGCAAGCGGAATAATGGATAGGCAAGCGGTGATAAAAATCCAAAGCGGCGCCATGTGCATAAATTCGAGTAAAAAAGAGATTGGGATAAAGACAAATAGGTACTTGAGATATTTCATAATATAAACCTCGCTTCTTAGTATAATCTATACTCTAACACTTGAGGTTGTAGCTGTCCATAAAATGATGGATAAATTTATTTGAACGGTTATTGATGACGTTTTTCCAGTACTTGATAGAGGTCTTTTGGCGTAAGCTCACGCTCAGCCAGTAGCACCCACAAGTGGTAGAGCAGATCCGCAGATTCTTCTAAAATAGCTCCATTTGAAGGGTTTTTAGCGGCAATAATCACTTCACTAGCCTCTTCGCCGATTTTCTTGAGAATTTTATCGATGCCTTGATCAAACAAATACTGCGTATAAGAACCTTCTTTGGGTTCTTTTTTTCTGTCCAAAATGCGTTCGAAGAGGCGGCTTAGAATACTCTCAGACGGAGTGGTCGTTCCAAGTAAAGCAAGGTTTCACGGTCAAAACAGGTTATCATTCCAGTATGGCAGACTGGGCCTGAAGGAATGACGCTAGCGAGGAGGGTGTCACCATCGCAATCTAATTTAAGCGATATTAATTTTAGTCGATTGCCAGAGGTTTCACCTTTGATCCAAAGCTTGGCTCTAGAGCGAGAATAAAAGGTGAGAATTTGCGTGTCCATGGTATGTTTAAACGCTTCGGCGTTCATGTAGGCGAGCATAAGAACTTCATTAGATAGGGAAGATTGAACAATGCAGGGGATCAGCGTGGTTTTCTCAAATAAATTTTCCATTATTGGGGCTCCTTTTTACGGATCAAACGCAGACGCTCATAAGCGAATGGGAAGACCCTGTTGTTTTAATAGTTGTTTTAAAGAAGGAATGAGAATTTCTTTTTTATGAAAGACTGAGGCGGCAAGTGCGGCGTCTGCTTTACCAAGGCTGAGAACTTCATAAAAATCGCTTGGCTTTCCAGCGCCACCAGAGGCAACGACAGGAATGCTCACCAGTTCAGCAATTGAGCGTGTCAGTTCCAAGTCAAAACCGAACTTCATGCCGTCTGTGTGAATGGCGTTAATGACCAGTTCGCCAGCGCCGAGACACTCAACTTCGCGTGCCCAACTTAAGGCTTCAAGTAGCGTTCTAACCCTGCCACCATGGGTGTAAATGCGCCATGTGCCGTCTGCTTCTTTCTTAATGTCCAGTGACACGACGACGCATTGGCTGCCAAATCGCTTTGCGCCTTCGGTAATGAGCGCTGGGTTTTGCACTGCCGCAGAATTGATAGAAACTTTGTCAGCGCCAGCGCCGAGCACTGTATAGAAATCTTCAAGCGTGCGGATGCCGCCGCCGACGGTAAACGGTATGGAGAGGTGAGAGGCGATTGCCTCAACCAACGCACTGTTAATGCCTCTGGCATCATTGCATGCGCCAATATCATAAAATACCAGTTCATCGGCGCCTTCGTTGGCGTAGTAAGTACCTAGCTCGACGGGGTCGGCCAAATCTTTAACATTTGAAAATTGAACCCCTTTGACCACTCGTCCGTTATAAACGTCTAGGCATGGGATTATGCGTTTAGTCAGCATCACAGACCTCCAGTGCTTGTTTTAGAGTGATATCACCATTTAAAAGAGCTCTTCCAACAATAACGGCGTCCACACCAAGAGTTTTTAATCGATTTAAGTCTTCCAAAGAACCAACGCCTCCAGAGGCAACGAGTTCGAAGTTTAGCCTATGATTGGAGCGAAGTGCGAGCAGTGCTGCAAGGTCATTATAATTAGGGCCATCTAGCGTGCCGTCTTTTGAAATATCGGTATAGACAATTCTTTTAAAACCCATTTGAGCCAAGGTTTTGACAAAGGTCAGACCGCTCACGGCAGAAATTTCTGTCCAGCCTTCAAGCGTGACCATGCCGTCTTTGCAATCCACTGAAGCCACAAGGTTGTCTGGGTATTGCTTGACAAGTGCCGCGCACGACTCTAAATTTCTCAGCAGCATAGTGCCCAAAATGACTTGAAAACCTTCTTCTATTAAAAGGCGTGCCTGCTCAGCGCTGCGAATGCCGCCACCGATTTGAATGGGAATTGTGACAGCCGATTTAACCAATCGCAGTAAGTTCAAATTTTGAGAGGTGCCAGTAAAAGCGCCATCTAAATCAATCATATGGAGCTGTTTGGCGCCTGATTTTTCGGAGGACTTTGCCCATACGAGCGCCGATTGGTCAAAATATTCACGTTGATCCAGTTCGCCTTGGTAGAGTCTCACACATTTTCCTTCTATAAAGTCCATTGCTGGATAGAGTATCATGGCAAATTCACCTCGTTTTTTATGGCAGTGATGAGCATCTTTTCCCCTAAAGGGCCGCTCTTTTCTGGGTGGAATTGAAATCCGATAAGCGGCCCACGAGTAGGTAAGACGGAAGCGGCTTGATAGACAAGCGCTGGAATGCGCTGACCGTGGTTGGTATAAAATAGCACTTGAGAAGGGTCTTCCCCCACAAGGCCGTAGCTGTGAACAAAATAGACTTCGCTCGCGCAAAGTTGATTGGCAAGGGTGTTTGCGTCAGTGGAATTTTTATCTAAAGTGGAATCGAAATCATAAGCCTCCAACAGGTTCCATCCCATATGCGGCACTTTTAAAGCGGCATTATTTGGCGCGAGTTTGCGAATCTGACCTTGCATGAACCCGAGCCCTTTTGTCATCACGCCTTCGCTGGAATCTTCGTAAAATAGCTGCATGCCTAGGCAAATGCCCAAAATCGGTTTTCCACTAAGGTGACGTTCATTTAGAACAGCCCCTAATCCCGATGTTTCCAGTGCACCTGCAGCATCTGCAAAAGCACCTACACCTGGAAGAATAACCAGTTCGGCAGACAACAACAGTTCCGGATTTGAAGTCACTTCGGCCTGCACGCCGTGGCGAGAAAGGGCATTGAGCAGGCTTTTTAAATTACCCGCTTGATAATTGAGAATGGCAATCATAAAGCCTCCTTTTCAAATAGGGTTAATCGATGGAACCTTTGCTAGAGTTGACCCCAAGCGCTTTACCATCGACTTTGAGCGCTTCTTTGAGGCATAGTCCCAGACCTTTGAAAATTGCTTCAATCAAATGGTGACTGTTCTCTCCATAAAGCCCTTCAATGTGTAAAGTCATTTGAGCGGCATGAGAAAAGGCACGAAGAAATTCTTTGAGACACTGTGTTTCGAAAGTGCCCACCCGTTCTGTGAGCGGGGGCATTTTATAGAGGAAATACGGTCTTCCGCTAAGGTCAGTGACCACGCGCACCAAGCATTCATCCATTGGCAAATAGCAGTGTGCATAACGAGTTCTGCGCAGGTGAGACGTGTTGTTGAGTATATTCTTGAAAGTCAGGCCAAGTACCATGCCTAAGTCTTCCAGACTGTGGTGCTGATCCACTTGAAAATCGCCGTTGAGCGTAAAATCAATGTCCATTTGGCTGTAAAAACTGAGGACGCTCAGCATGTGGTCAAAAAAACCAATGCCGGTCTGCCCTGTTAAATTGCCTTCTCCAAATAAGTTCAGGCACATTTGAATATCCGTTTCTTTTGTTTTTCGGCTCAGTGTGGCAGTATTTTCCGTTTCAATGCTCATAAGGTTTGAAGCACCTCCAAAAATGCATCGTTCTCAGTAGGTGTCCCAATGGAAAAGCGGATGCAGTGGCTCAGGCATTCTTCTGTGAAAGCCCTTACGATAAAACCTTTGAGCTTCAAAAGCCCTGCTGCATTTGTTCCCGATAAAGCAGCGCCATTTGACAAACTGGTCAGCAAAATAAAATTGGCAAAGGAGGGGATGAATGAAATGCCTAGCGCTGCAAGTTTTGCTTCGATTCGATCTCGTTCTTTGATGATAGCCGTTATGCGTGTTTCAAAATATGGTATATTACCTAGGGCTTTTTCGCCGATGTAGGCGGTCATCGCATTGATGTTATAAGGCGGTCTTTGGGCATTAAACAGTGCGGTAATCGCCTTTGAGGCAAAGCTGTAGCCCAGTCGAATGCCGGCAAGTCCGTAGGCTTTGGAAAAGGTTCTCAGTACAATTAAGTTGGGATAGGCAAGGAGCAAATTCGATGGCAGTGCCGCTTCTCCCGAAAACTCAATGTAGGCCTCATCTAGGAGCACATAGCCTTCATAAGCATCTAGGAAAGCCTTTAATTCAGGCAGTGGCAAGAGTTCGCCCGTGGGGTTGTTGGGACGGCAGATCACGACGAGTTTTGCACCACATCGTCTGGCGATGGTGAGTAGGTTTGTCAAAGAGGTACTTAAGTCATTTTCAATTGGGGCGTAAACGGTTTTAGCGCCTCTGAGCGTTGCAATGCGTTCGTATTCGGCAAAAGTGGGTGCGTGCGTCACAAGCGCATCGCCTGCTTGAAGCAGAACCGAAAGGCTCAGCCAAATCAGTTCGTCAGAGCCGTTGGCTAAAGTGACTTGATTGGGGTCGAGTCCGTAAGCCTCGGCGAGGCCGCTACGAAGTGACATGTAATCGGGGTCAGGGTATCGGTTTAGGGAGAGCTGGTTTAAGTCGATTGAAAAGGGTGACGGATTCGGCTGAGAAGTGTTTTCAAATAAACCTTCAGCACCGCCGTCAGGCCCGTCTCCGAGCGACCAAGGCAGTTCGTTAATGTTTAATCGGATAAGTGCTGTCATTGTGAACCTCCTTCGTTTATATAAGTCGAACAATTAGAGCGCTTTGCACAACACTTTCATTAAGGTAATAAGTTGAATCTTTAATTCAACTTATATAGTCGGATTTCCACCGAGCGTTTGTGTGCCTCTAAGCCTTCTGCTTCAGCAAAGGTGGTGACTGCGTTTGCCGCTGCTATAAGTGCTTCTTTGGAATAAGATAAAAAACTAGGGCGTTTGATAAAGTCGTAAACCCCTAGTGGCGATGAGAATCTTGCCGTGCCACTCGTCGGGAGCGTGTGATTGGTGCCCGCAATGTAGTCGCCGAGGGCTTCTGGGGTATAGGCGCCGAGGAAAACAGAGCCTGCTTGTTCAATGGATTCAAGCGCCAACTGCGGATTTTCAACCATGAGTTCTAAGTGTTCGGGTGCAATACAATTGGCAATTTTGAGTCCCTTCTCCAACGTGTCTACGAGAAAAACGTGGCAGTTGTTTTGGATGGCTTTTCGGGCGATATTGGCTTTTGGAAGCGTTTTAAGCTGATTTTCCAGTGCGTTTGCCACTTGAAGGGGCAAGTTCTGAGCCGTCGTGACCAAGTACAGAGCCGCATCTTCATCGTGCTCGGCTTGTGCCAACAGGTCTGCGGCAATCCACTTCGGATTTGCGCCTAAGTCGGCGACAATCAGCACTTCACTTGGGCCTGCAATCATATCAATCGCCACATCGCCAAAGACCAGTTTTTTTGCCAATGTGACGTAGCGGTTACCCGGGCCGACAATTTTATCGACTGCGGGGATTTCATCCGTTCCATAGGCAGCCGCCGCAATGGCCTGAGCGCCTCCAAGAGCATAAACTTCTGAAATGCCAAGCTGTCTGGCAGCGTATAAAACAAGTGGATTGACCTTGCCATCCGCACTGGGTGGTGTGAAAATCGCAATTTCTTCGACGCCGGCAATGAGCGCCGGAATGCCATTCATTAAAACTGTAGAAGGGTAGGCGGCTTTTCCGCCAGGGATGTAAAGACCAACCCTTCGAATAGGCTTAATGCGCTGTCCAAGACAAACGCCCTCTTTGGGGGAGAAGGACCAATCCGCAGTGACTTGGTGCTTGTGATACGCTTCAATATTGGCTTTGGCTTCTTCAATGACGGTTTTTAAAGACTCCGTTACAAATAGCTCTGCGGCGTCAAAGTCGTCCTCGCTAACCAGAAATGAATCTTTGGAGTAGCCGTCATATTGGACACTCAGGCGCTTTAGCGCAACATCGCCCTCTAGGCGAACTTGCTTAATAATAGCGTTTACCAGTTCTAAATCGGATGATTCTTGGATTTCGGCGTCGGAATCGGCAACTTTTTTTGAGGGTTTCAACACCTCTGCCACTTGTTTTCTTAGCATATTTGGGTTTTCTGATGAGGTTTGCTGTGTAAAATCATAGAGTTTCATAGGCTTGCTCCTTTTCTGAAATGTGGTATGACCAAGCGTTGATAAAGGGTTCTAAAAGATGCCTTTTAAGCGCATATAAGTTTTGATTGGCAATGAGCGTTGCAGAGACTTCAAAGAGTACTTTATGGACAACAAGGTCATGGGCAGCAAGGGTTTGACCACTCTCCACCAAGTCGACAATCAAATCACTAATGCCAAGCAGTGGCGCTAGTTCGACTGACCCTTGAAGTGTCATCACAGCACCCGATTGAGCCTGATCCTCGAGGTAAGCCCTTGCGATGTTTGGATATTTCGAGGCAAGTCTCAGATAGGGAATATCATCTGGAATGACATCGGGGCTACCTGCCAAACACATCTGACAATGACCGATGTTTAAATTTAAAAGTGAGTATAACGTTAATGGATTTTCTCTAAGGACGTCTTCACCGACAATCCCTAAGTCAGCGACCCCTTTTTCTACATAAAGTGGCACGTCTTGCGCTTTGAGAAAGATGAGTTCAAGTTGATCCAGGTCATCGACTGCCCATAACTGTCTTTCTGGAAAAGTTGAAAATGTGTAGCCAAAAGCTTTAAGCTGTTCAAGTGCCTGTTTGGCCACTCGTCCTTTGGAAACGGCAATTCGAATCATGTAAGGCACCTCCTCGTTAGGCTTTTTTATAATAGGGATCAGTTTTTAACGTTTAACCTAGTGAATGCTCATGCAAGACCAAAGGTTAGGTTTTATATCGCCATAAACCGCCCAAAGTTCAGGGTTTGGCTTGTCCAGATTTGCTTTTGGCGTGATTTTAAGCTTTCTAAGCTTTTTAGATTGGATCGACATTGATTTTTTCATAAGGTCACCTCATAGGGTTTTCAGTTTCAACATTGACAACGGCATACAAAATTTACATAAAAAAGACCCCGTCGGACACATAAGCGTCAGACGGGGTCTTAAAATAAAAAAACCACCACTGACTGCAAGCTCTAAAAACTGCAAATAGAGCTTGCTGCTAGTGGTGGCCGAAGTTTCGGTCCTCTAGTTACAAACTCTCCAGTGATGATGATGGAATTGTCTTACGGTTAAATTGGATTTTTTAGCAGTGCACATAATAAGACGCCTCCTTGAATTTTTTTGGCAAGCAAAACGTTTGATTCGCTTGTCTGTTTGTAATTTTCTGAATCGTACCACATTGAAAAAGCTTTTGTCAAGCATAAATTTTAAGTCGTTAAAAATAATATCGCAATCATTATGCTACAAAGTGCCGTTCAAATCATATATAATTTGTATAAAGTACTAAGCAAAATTACCATACAACACCAAACAAAAATTACCATACAAGTATTGAAAAATTCAATTTGATTTACAAGAGAGAGGATTAAACCTATGAAATGGAAAATGATCGTTGCCATGAATGAAAAGGGCGTGATTGGTCTTAACGACCGTTTGCCTTGGCGCATTCCTGAAGATATAGCGTGGTATCAAAGTCAAACCGACGGGCAATTGATGCTCATGGGCAGAAAGACCTTCGAAAGCATCAGAAGACGTCCAGAGGGGAGCCATTACATCGTTCTCAGCAAGAGCCTCGATCCTAAAGATTTTGAGGGACAGGATGTGACAATCATTCGAGATCTGAGCGAACTGGATAGCCTGAGTTTAAGCGGAGAAGGCTGGGTCTGCGGCGGTGCAACCCTTTATAAGCAAATGCTTGAGCACTGCGAAGACTTATTTCTATCAGAAGTCTATGGAGATCATGAAGGAGATGTCCATTTTCCTAAATTTTCTGAGCACTACCATCTGCATAAAGTCACCTTGGAACATGAGCAATTTTCAGTAAAACACTACGTGAACAACAATCATCAGCAAATGAAGCACTTAAGACAAAAGAAGAGGGGCTGAAACCGTGAGAATTTTACATACCGCAGATTGGCACTTGGGAAAACACCTTGACGGTGCGAGTCGCCTAGAAGAGCAAGAGGCTTTTTTAGCCGATTTTATTGCCTTGACGCAGGACCAAAAAATAGATTTGATTATTATTGCAGGGGACGTCTATGATGCGAGCAATCCGCCGTCTAAGGCAGAAGCCTTGTTTTACGATACGCTAAAAGCGCTGTCCAAAGACGGCGAAAGAATGACCATCGTTGTTTCGGGAAATCATGACAGTCCCGAGCGGCTTGTTGCGGCAGGGCCACTGGCGAGAGACCATGGCATTGTCATGGTAGGGACGCCTAAAACAGTGATTGAAACAGGCAAATACGGACAAAATGAAATCATCGCTTCTGGCGAAGGGTTTATTGAGGTGGAAATAAACGGTGAGCGAGCGGTTATTTTAACGGTGCCGTATCCAAGCGAAAAGCGCCTGAACGAAATTCTTTATAAAGATGGCGATTCGGATGCAGAGCGCCTCACAAGCTACACGGATCGGATAACGGAATTGTTTCAAACCTTGGGAGCACATTTTAGAGTGGACACCATTAACCTAGTGGTGAGCCATCTATTTGCCATGGGCAGTGTGGAGGCGGGTTCGGAGCGGAGCATCCAGCTTGGCGGCAGTTACATTATCGATGGCAGCTGTTTCCCAAAAGAAGCGCAGTATATAGCGCTCGGACATGTCCACAAACCGCAATTCGTTCCAGGAACAGATAAACGTGCCAGATATTCAGGGTCGCCACTTCACTACAACAAAAAAGAGATTTCATCGGCTAAACAGTGCCTGCTTGTAGAACTGACGCCGGGTGCTGTCGCTAAAGTGACCGAACTTCCAATTCCTATTTACAAACCCATTGAAATTTGGAAGTGCAAGGGCGTGGCAGAAGCCATTGCTATGGTGGCGCTAAACAGCGAACGTTCATGCTGGGTCTATTTAGAAATTGAAACCGATGTGTATATTAGGGAAGACGAAATCAAGCAAATCAAGTCGCTTAAAAAAGACGTTTTGGAAATTTTGCCGATTTTGACGACGGTCACCTCTACTGCTGAAGCGGAGCAAATGCAAGCTTTTGCAGAAAAGACGTTCCCAGAGCATTTCCAAGATTTTTATTTAAAAGAAAGAGGGCTCGCGCCAACCGAAGACTTAGTGCATTATCTTTTGACCATTCTTGAGGAGGTGAGCGAGTGAGACCAATCGCGCTAAAAATTAAGGGACTCAACAGTTTTGTTGAGGAACAAATCATCGATTTTGAAAAATTGACTTCAAGAGGGTTATTTGGTATTTTTGGTCCCACAGGCAGTGGGAAAACAACCATTTTAGACGGCATTACGCTCAGTCTTTATGGAGACATTTCAAGGAGCACCAAAGAGTTCATCAATGCCAACGAAGAGGCGGCTTTTGTCAGTTTTGAATTTGTCATTTCTGGTTCTGTCTCTCAAAGATACAGAGTCGAACGAGAGTTTAGACGCAGTAAAAGCGGCGGCATTACCACAAAAAACGCCAGAATTTTGACCTATGAAAATGGTGAGGCAATCGTTGTGGAAGATCGCCCAGCAAAGGTAGATGAGCAGTGCGAGAGCATCATCGGCCTTACAAAAGAGGACTTTACCAGAACCGTCGTCCTTCCGCAGGGCAAGTTCAGCGACTTTTTGAAGCTTAAAAATAAGGAACGAGGCGAGATGCTTGAACGCCTTTTTAATTTGCAGCAATACGGCGATGAATTGACTGCCAAAATGTCGGTGCGCGCCAAAAAAGTCAGACAGCAAGAAAGCGAACTTAGCGGTCAGCTAAAAGCATTTGCAGACGTGAGTGTTGAGGCCATAGAAGCTGACGAAGCGGCGCTTGCTATAAAATTATCAGAACAGGAACTTGCTCAAAAAGATTACAAAAAATTAGAAAAAGAAGTTCTCGAGGCGGAAGATATTTGGAAAATCCAAAAGGAATTAGTAGCGTCATTGGAAAAAATGAACGTACAGTTGGAAGAAACGGATGCTTATAAGCTGATAGAGAAAACCATTCTTCAGGCAGAAACGGCAAGTCGTTTAATGCCACAAGTAACCGAGTTTGAACGGCTTAGAAGTTCTGTCTTAGAATTATCTGAAACGGAGTCAAAGCAACAAGTCAAGCTGGTCAAACTTCGAAATACACATCAAATTGAAGCAGAAAAATTTGAAGCGCTTCATCTGGAACGCGAGGAAAAAATGCCTCGTCTGCAAAAAGAAGAAACACAATTTGAAGCGGCACTCTTAGAAAAAAAAGCATTGCAATTCACTAAAATCGAATTGGAAAATATGGAAACTGATTTGAAAAACATGACTGCTCAGCTGAGCAACTTGCAAGTTCAAATGAAAACAGATGATGACCTTCTTAAAAATACGCATGCGCAGATTCAAATCAAAACCCAGCAGTTAGAACCATTAAAACTGCCTGCTTCTTATAAGGGTGAACTGACTTCGCTCCACCATGGGTTGGAACAACTTGAGGAAAAACAAAAGCAAGCGGCGAAATTAAATGAGAAAATTGAAGCCATTGAGAGTAGCTTAAAGACAAAACAAATGGAACTTGACGCCACTGAGAAACAATTGCTAGAAGTCCGCTCGCAGCAGTCGAAGGAACAGCTCAAACTAAAGACGCTCGAAGAGAATAATCTGGGTGATTCAGAAATTTTGGTTCAAAAATCAAAAGAATTCCAGGACGTTAAATCCAAATGGACTCAGTACGGCGCCCTAACCGAGCAAATTTCAAAGGCAAAAGGCTCTCTTTCAGAGATCACCCTTACTATGAAAAAGCATCAAGAACATTTGGACGCACTTAATTTAGAAAAAAGTTTGCTGACGGCTTCCATCGACGTGTTAAACATTGAAGAAAAGGCTGAACAACTCCGTAAAGTATTAGCCGATGGTGATGCTTGCCCTGTTTGTGGCGCTCTTTCGCACCCGTTTGTACATGCCTATTCAAGTGCCTTTGCAGAACCGGGAGAAAATGAACAGGCGCTAAACGCATTGCAAAAAAGACTGCATGAATTGGAACTTAGCAGCCGTGAACTCGAAAATAGCCAGATTGAAGATCGGACGAAAGCAAAGCAGTTTGACATTCAATTAATGGACTGGGAGCGAGAGGTGAAGGCGCTTGGCGAGACGTTTTTAGAACATTCTCTAACGGTCGTCGAAGAAGCCTATGAGCAGTTTGAAGCGAATTGGAAAGCCTACCATCAAGATTTAAAACAACAGCAAATTGTTTGCAGTACGTCTCAAGAACAGTTGAGTAAATATGAGCAAGCTTTAGGTCAATTAGAGAGCATTATTAAGACGGTAGAGCTTGAGTACAAAGGTCTCGAGGCAGAAAAGAATGAACTCGGCATAGCAATTGCATTAGAAGAGAAAGACCTTAATAGGAGAAAAGAAAAACTTGGCACTCAAAACATTAGAGAAAAATTTAGTGAAATGCAGCGTTTTGAGCAGCAAGCTGAGATTTTGGAGACGGCATTAAACACGCTTAGAAACACGTTGAAAATATTAGAAATCAAATTAAACCAAGTAAAAGATCAGTTTCAAGAAAGTCAAAAAAAACAGGTTGAGTTAAGCACGCAGTTCAATGTTATTCGCAAAAATGCTCAGGAAAAGAAAGTGAAATTGGAAGAGAGCGTTGGCTCATTGTCTTTGCTAGAGGCAAAAATGGCAAGTGTTCAGAGTGAGATGAGCCATTTAAACGGTCGACATAAAGAGCAGTTAGGCCTATTAAATCAATTGAGTGAAACCCTTAAAAAATTGGAAGAGGCTTATTTAACGACTTGCAATCACTTAAAGTTGCAACAAGAAAATGCTGAGCAAGCGGGCTTTGTTCTTAATAATTTGCTTGAACTTTCAGGGTTTGAAAGTTCGGCTACTGTAAAAGAAAGTTATTTGGAAGCCAGTGAACTCAGTCGTTTAAAAAGTAAAGTTCAAAACTATCAAGAAGAAGTTCAACGTTTAAACGGCGTTATTGCACAGCTAAAGTCAAAACTGGCAGGACGTCAAATCGAGGAATCTGTTTATCTGCTGCTTCTGAGTTCTAAAGCGCAAGCCACTGAGGCGCTTCAACTTCTCAGCGAGCAATGTGTCGCATTAAAAACAGGATTAGAACAATTAAAACAACGGTTTTTGCTAATGAAAGATCTGATTTTAGAAAAGAGCGCCATGGATTTGCAACTTGCCTATATCAGCGATTTGGAAAAACTCTTCCAAGGAAAACGATTCGTCGCTTACATTGCTGCTAATCAACTTAAGTATATTTCGGGAAAAGCCTCAGAGCAGTTGATAGACATATCGCTCGGAAATTACGGCCTTGAAACGGACGACGAAGGCAATTTTATGATCAGAGATTTTAAAAATGGCGGCGTGCTTCGAGACCCATCAACGCTTTCGGGCGGCGAGACTTTCATGGTGTCATTGGCACTGGCACTCGCCTTGTCAGCACAAATTCAGCTTAAAGGCACTGCGCCGCTTGAATTCTTCTTCTTGGATGAAGGCTTTGGCACCTTAGATGAAGACACCCTCGAGGTAGTCATGTCAGCGCTTGAAAGACTGCACCATGAAAAATTATCCATTGGCCTGATCAGCCACGTTGAATCGATTAAAAACCGAGTGCCGATCAAACTGGTGCTGACGCCAGCCAAAGCGGGCTTGGGCGGAAGTAAAGTAAAGGTAGAGCTGAGTTAGCACTACCTTTAGATAAAAGAATAAATTGAAATGGCTTAATCCAATGAGTTGGATTAAGCCATTTTTTTGAAGTAGATCATGAAGTTACTTAACGCTTGTCAAATCGTCCACAACAAATATTTTACTTTTAATCATGCCCATCCAGCACGTATAGCGGAATTTTCCAGATTCGCTTGGTAAAAATTCAACCAGATTGTCGCCAACGCCAAGGGTCTTATCAATGCCAAAGTCGTCGGAAATAATGCCGCCGTTGCAGCCTGTCAAATTCTCCGCGGTGACACGAAGCGTCCATTTTACAGGAATGCCTTTTTGGACGATGATTGGTTCATAGCCTCTTGGTGTGACATTAATGACAACTTCTTGATAGCCGTCTTTTAAGGTTGCTACCACGCCATCTGAGGCGCTAACATTTGTTTGGTTTTGAGATCCGGTAATCTGTGAAAAGTCGGGGGTCATATTGATTGAAGACATGGCTAGACCTCTTTCCATGGCAATCAATCCTAAGAAAATAACCAGCAAACCGCTAAATTTAAGGATTGGTCCTTTGAGCTGTTTTCCAAAAGTACCGCTTAGAATCCCAAAGCCAAACATCGCAGGCACGGTGCCTAAGCTGAAGAAAAACATCGAAAGAGCGCCAGTAACGGGGTTTGCTGTGCTGAGGGCATAGAGTTGCATTGCCTGTAGCGGGCCACAAGGAATGAGGCCATTTGCGAGACCAACTGCTAATGGTCCCATTTTTTTTGCGCGTTCACGAATGCCAATAAAAGCGCTTGGCGGTTTGGGCAAATATTTAGACAAGGCACCAAAGAGACCAAGCAAATTAAGTCCCATGAGCATCATGAGGACACCTGCAAAAATAGTTACCCCTGCTTTAAACATCGGGCTAATGCTGAAACTTGAACCAATAAGCCCTGCAAGGCCTCCAATTAGAGTATAGGAAATGACACGTCCGAGCTGATAGCTGCCATTTGCTTGCATTAAAGTTTTTGAAGGATTTGCTGATGGCAGTTGCGTAGCGCTTAAGCTGACCGACATATTAATGCCGCCGCACATGCCAATGCAGTGTACGGATGTGGTTAAACCAATAATGAACAAAGAAACATAGCCAATGCTTTCTGGAAGTGCAAAGCGCGTCAGTCCTAAAGAAGGGCTGATCAGCCAGATGAATATCACCAAAGACAAGAGTCCTACCCATTGTACTGCCGAACTCATTTTAATTTTGGAAGCGGCGCCGTCACTTTGTTTAGGTTTAGAAATGGAGAGGACTTCATAGCCCATTTCGCTAATACGGGTGCGAATGGGCGTTAAATCTTCCAAATGATCTTCAGTCTGAAGAGTCATGGTATGTGAAACGGCATTGGCCTCAACTTTTATAACGCCATCAATTTTTTGTATATTTTTAATCAAGCGCTGTTCGCAGCCTGAGCAGGTCATGCCTTCAATTTTAAGCTCAAAAATTTTCATGGATCTACCTCCACATTATTGAATTACTTGGAAAGTTCGTATGGGCTTAAAAATTTATCAACTTTAATGGGATTGCCTTTATCATCAAGTACGTCAACTTTTGTAAAAATCCAGCCTTTTAATAGTGTTGAATCAACGCCTGCTGCGAGAAAAGGCTCTGGGTTTAAAACGAGAACCATGTCTTTATCATTGGTCTTGTCATCTTTCGCCCACTCAAACATGTTGCCATTTCCTAATTTAATGCCATAGTGGTCAAGTGCTTCATGATAGCCAATGGATTCTCTGCTATTTTTGATCAATGCCTTAAAAGCATCTGAAGCACTTTTTGTAGCATCAGCACTGTAGGGATTTGAAGCTAAGTCGGCTGACCAAGTGAGCGTGTCATTAGCGGCGTTATACTGCCAGTCTTTAATTTGATCGACTTTGAGCCCAGCTTCTATAAATGGAGACGCTTTGATTTCAAGCACTGCATCGGCTTTGCTGCTAGAATCGGTTGCCAGATAAAGCCCTTGAGTATCTGGGGTATTGATTTTCCAATAGTTAGTCTCGCTGAGTTGTGCTGTATTTGTTTCAGTGAGCGTTGTAAGCGTTGAAAACGATGACACGGCGACTTTTCCGATGACATCTGTAGAAGTACACCCTGTGATAAAGACTGTTGTGAAAAGCGCTGTTGCAAGTACAAAAGAACCTTTAAGCCATTGTTTTGTGTTTTTCATGAGTAAAACCTCCTATTTCATCATTCTCTGGATAGTGACAAGCAACTCGTCGACGACTTCTAATTCACCGCTTTGGATGCGGTTGATGAGGCAACTTTTCATATGATTTTCAAGAATAACTCTGCTTAGCCCTTGAAGTGCGGACTGTGCAGCGGCAATTTGAGTAAGGATGTCGTCGCAGTAAGCGTCTTTCTCAATCATGCCTTTGATGCCTCTGATTTGTCCTTCTAAGCGGCTGCATCGGTTAAATAGAAGCTTCCTTTCAGCTTCGTCTCGGTGCGTGGTGCGACAACAGCTTGGTGAGTTAGCATCTACGCCGCAATTTTCACATGCGACTACTTTAAAATCTTCCATTTTGTGTGCCTCCTTGAGAATCGTGTGCGAGTTGTTTTATGGTATTATTGATGTTATATTTTAAGCGTTTTAAGTCGGAGCGCATTGGTGACAACCGATACAGAGCTAAAGGACATCGCCGCTGCTGCGAAGATTGGATTCAGAAGCGGTCCGCCGAAGAGATACAGGAAGCCTGCTGCAACAGGTATGCCAATAATGTTGTAGAAGAAAGCCCAGAACAAGTTTTGTTTGATGTTGGTGATGGTTTTGCGGCTAAGCGAAATGGCTTTGACGACATCCATTAAATCGCTTTTCATGAGGACAATGTCAGCCGATTCAATTGCAACATCCGTTCCCGAGCCGATGGCAATGCCGACATCGGCTTGAACTAGGGCGGGCGCATCGTTTATGCCATCGCCGACCATCGCCACGCATTGACCTAGGCTTTGGAAACTTTTGACGGCATTTGCTTTGTCAGCTGGAAGCACTTCGGCGAGAACTTGATCGATGCCAACGCTTCTAGCAATGGCTTCGGCTGTCGCTTTGTGGTCGCCTGTAATCATGACGGTTTGAATGCCCATTTTGTGAAGATGCTCAATGGCGGCTTTGCTGGTTTCTTTTAATACGTCAGCCGCACCAATGAGGGCTGCTAATTTGCCGTCAATCGAAAGGTACATCGGCGTTTTGCCCTGAGTGGCAATGTGGTTGAAGTCTTCAAGGGCAAAGCTTTCATCGACTTGATTTTCAAGCAAGAACTTTTGATTGCCAATCAAAATTTGCTTGCCGTCAATTTCTGCCGAAATACCGCGCCCTGGGACAGCTGAAAAGTGGTGGGTTTTAGAAAGGACAACAGCTTTGGATTCGGCCGCTCTCACAATGGCCTCGCCAAGCGGGTGCTCGCTGCCATATTCTGCAGAAGCCGCAAATTTGAGTGTTTCCATTTCGTTATGATCATTGTATAAAATCCAGTCGGTGACTTCTGGCGTGCCTTTGGTTAAAGTGCCTGTTTTGTCAAAAATGACCGTTTGTATTTTGTGTGCGGTTTCTAATGCTTCGCCGCCTTTGACAAGGATTCCGAGTTCAGCGCCTCTGCCCGTGCCGACCATAATCGCAGTTGGTGTTGCAAGACCAAGGGCGCAAGGACAAGCAATAACGAGAATGGCAATGAATATTTTAAGCGAAAAGACCAAATCCTGACCCGAGATTGCCCAAGCAATCGAAGCCAGTAACGCAATCCCAATGACAATGGGAACAAAATAACCCGAGATGATGTCGGCAAGTCTTGCGATAGGGGCCTTCGTGCCTTGAGCCTGTTCAACCAATTTGATAATTTGAGCAAGTGCCGTTTCATCGCCTACTTTTTCTGCTTTGTAGTGAAGGAGACCTGTTTTATTGAGACTAGCACCGATTAGTTTTGCGCCGACTTCTTTTTCAACAGGCATGCTTTCGCCTGTGAGCATGGACTCGTCTACGCTAGAATAACCTTCAACCACGACGCCATCGACTGCTATTTTTTCACCTGGGCGAACGAGCAAGACATCACCGACTTCAATTTCTTCCACGGGGAGCTGAATTTCCTGTCCGTTTTGAACAACCGTAGCAAATTTGGGTGCGAGCCCAATTAATTTTTTAATGGCTTCTGAGGTTTTTCCTTTTGAAATAGTTTCAAGGGTTTTGCCCAAAAGAATGAGGGTGATGATGACGCCTGCTGTCTCAAAATACAGATGGTTTACAGCGGTGAAATCGCCTGTGGTAATTTGCCAAGCGCTAAACAAACTGTATAGTAAAGCTGAAGACGTTCCAATGGCAATGAGTGAGTCCATGTTGGGGCTTAAGTGCCAGATGTTTTTAAAGCCGACTTGGTAGAATTTTTTTCCTGCAATGACAATTGGGATTACCAACGCAATTTGAACCAACACATAGACGAGCGGAAACTGCATTGGCGCCATGAAAGCAGGCACTGGCCACCTTAGCCAAGAAAGCATCGGGCCCATTGCCACATAAAGCAGAGGGAGTGAGAAAACGATGGAAACCCATAACTTTTGTTTCATGTGTTTGATTTCAAGTTGTTTTTTATTTTGATCTTCATCGGTGATTGGGCCTGTTCGCAGTTCAAGTGGCGTGAAGCCCAATTTGGTAATGAGCTGCTTGATTTCAGAAAGACGAATCTGCTGCGGGTCATAGCTGACGTTTGCCATTTCGGTGGTGAGGTTTACCGATATGAGCGAAATGCCCGGCGCTTTTTTCAGACGGCGCTCGATGGTTTGACTACAGGCAGCGCAGGTCATGCCTTCGACGGGTATTTGAATATCTTTTATTGCAGTTTGAGTATCCATATGGCATTCCTTTCTTATTAAAAAGTTATAAGGTGAGTTATTGAGTGCAAATTTCTTTTAAGTATACCCTGTGGGGGTATCTATAAGACTAGTATACCCCCACAGGGTATACTAGTCAAGCAAATTTATGTGTATTATCAAAGATGCTGTAGTATAATAATGGCAGGTAAAAATGATGCAACTTCAGTGTAAAACTCTAAGAAATCGGGTGAGCCAATGAAACGTCAAAGTAAATTTAAAATGAAAATCGATCAATTGTTAAGTGATTCTTTAAAATTTCAACCAAAGAAAACGGAAAATACGACCCCTAAGGTGATTGTTCTCTCCTTGGATTCGCTAAGTGCAGAAGATTGGTCGACATTAAAGCAGCATCCTAATTTTAATAAACTTATTTCAAATGGGTGTTATAGCAAAGAGGTCAGTAGTGTCTATCCCTCTTTGACTTATCCTGCGCATGCAAGCGTTTTAACAGGCAAATTGCCTAGAAAGCATGGCATTGTTAGCAATACAAAATTACAGCCAACAAGAAATAGCCCGGATTGGCATTGGTATCATAAAGAAATTCATGGAAAGACCCTTTTAACTCAAGCCAAAAAAGCAAATTTGACTGTGGCGTCGATTCTGTGGCCAGTCACGGCTGGAGCTCCAATTGCCTATAACATGCCTGAAATATTTCCCAATAGACCGTGGCAAAATCAAATCAGCGTTTCTCTTATGGCAGGAAGAAAACGTTATCAAATTCTAATGAATGAGCGTCACGGGCACTTGAGAAAAGGGCTAGAACAACCGTTTTTAGACGATTACGCTCATGCGTGCGCACTGGATACGTTAAAAAGTTATGAACCTGACTTGCTTTTGGTTCATTACACGGATCTGGACACTCAAAAACACCATAACGGGATCAACAGTACAGCTCAGAAAGATGCTATTAAGCGTTTGGATCAGCGTATTGGGGATTATTTTAAACTCATTAAGCAAATGGGATGGGAGGAAAACACGTCGCTCATCATCTTTGGAGATCATGGTTCAAAGGATGTTCATACAGCAATTCGTCCAAATGTGATCTTACAAAAAGAAGGATTTTTATCCGTAGAAGAGAACGGGAAATTACACCACTGTGATTATATTTTTAAGTCATGTGATGGGTCGGCTTATCTCTATCATGACAATTTACATCGTGTCAGTCGGTCTATATTAAGAAAAGAATTAGAAATTATTGAAAGAGCACTGGAAAGGCATAACGATGAATTTAAAGGCATTAAACGGATTTTAACAGGATCTGAAGCAGGTTTTGAAGGTGCAGATTCGCATGCGCTACTGATGATAGAAGCTGAAGAAGGATTTTATTTTTTAGAGGACTACACAGGAGCGGCTATTGAAACAGTTCCAGAGGAACTTGTCGGAACGGAGCACTGGTTAAAAGCCACTCATGGATATCATCCTGAGACAAGGCAGTATCAGAGCGTTTGCTTTGGTTTTGGCAATCAGATAAAAAAAGAAGCATTAGGAGCGTTAGAATTGATTGATTTAGGACCAAGCATCGCGCATCTCTTAGGGATTAACCTCGGAGATACGGATGGCAAAATTCTTTGGCCTTAGTTAAATATTTTTTATAATGAGGATTCAATATGCGTTCTAATTAAGATTAATGCGCTTAAGCGCATAGTGTTCATTACAAGAGTTGATGCCTCTCATGCTGGTAAGCGTATAAACAAACCCCATTTCCTTGAGCATTCTTTCTGTTAGATCGGAAAAATTGCCATAGGGATAAGCGTAAATCGTCGGAATCTCATTGAAAAAGCGCTTATAGGTATTGATTGCGCTGAGCGTATCTTTGTAAAGACCATCTTGATAATCTGCCCAAGTCTCATCATTAAGTTTTACAAGGCCTTCGCGTTGTCCAAAACCATGGGCGTTAAAACTATGGACGCCAAGTTGGCAAAGGCCACTGTTTTTCATTTCCATTAACTGAGCTGGTTGGCATTTTGGGATTTCTGTATTTTGCATCGATTCGATACGGCCCATAATGACATTAAAGTTAAATGGAATATTTAAGCGCTTGGCCATTGGGTAAAAGAGGGTATAGACGCTTTCATAGCCATCGTCAATGGTTAGAATAATCGGTTTTTCTACCGTATCCACTTCTCCAAGGCGTACAAACTGATAGCCTGCCTTTTGATAGGCCAGTATCTGCTTTTCCAAACGATTCATTTCAATCGTGGTAGACGTTACCTGCGAAGGATCTGTCGTGAAATGGTGAAGGGTTAAAATCATTAAAGTCTTTGGTGCATTTTTTACGGCGATGGGAGGCTTATTCG
>JAYVIR010000119.1:0-2381 GCA_043770095.1 Eubacteriales bacterium | reverse complement strand
TGAAGGTATTTTAAAGACGTTACGAGATAATCAAATTACTATACCGAACATCTATTTTCTGGTGAACCATAAGCCTTTTAATGATACGCATTTAGATTTTGAAAACCCGTGGCCTCTTGAAGGCTTTTCGCCTCTTAAAGCGCCATCGCTGGTCTAATAAAATAAGAAATAAACAAAATAAGTATGTTTTTAAATATGCGAATTTTATATAAAATCCCTTCCTATTCTTTACTGGTTTTAGTTCAGGATAGAAAGGCTAAGTTTATAGTATAAAATCCCTCCCTTTTTTTGGAAGGGGAGGGTATGGGTGGGGTCATGAAAAAAATAGATATTAACATGCGCGACAGAGCTCGCACACTCAGAAGGCTACCTACGGAGACTGAGCAAAGATGTTGGCAAGCATTACGCAAACTACAAATTGAAGGTGTAAAGTTCAGGCGTCAGCATTTAATAGGACCTTACATTGTAGACTTTGTTGCTCTCAGTCATAAGCTCATTATAGAAGTTGATGGCAGTCAGCATATCACTCAGGCAGCCTACGATCATGAACGTACTCAATTCTTAGTTGCAAAAGGATATAAAGTTTTACGCTTTTGGAACAACGAAATATTCCAGCAATTGGACGCTGTCAAATTAGCCATTAGAGATGCTATTATGAATACTTCCAGTAGTTTTTAGAGGACCCCACCCATACCCTCCCCTTCCAAAAAAAGGGAGGGGTTTTTAAGTGTTTTTCCTTAAGTTGACGCCATTAGGGTGTGGGTGGGGTTTTATAGAACTTTATTAAGCGGTCTTTGGTGTCTTTGCATTTGGTATTTTTGTTTTATAAATACCTGGGGTTGCTTTCTTCGTCGTGTTCTTCTTAAACTTTATAATAAGTTTATTGGTCAGCTTGCGAAGACCACTTTCTTTGTTGAAAATCGTATCAGCAATAAATGCGACACCACAGAGAGCAACAACCGATACGCTGCCAGCTGCAAGTCTATACGCCCAGGCATTCGATTTGAGTTTTCCATTTTTATAGTCATCTATAGCTTTCTCAAAAATAGTATCTGCATCAGACTTTGCATCAAAAGCTGCTTCATAATCAGCATAAGCAGAACTATAATCAGCCGTCCAACCCTTATAGTTAAACTTGCTATTGGCATTGGCAGCCGCTTGGAGATACGTAATATAAGCGGCATCAGCAGCTATGGCTGTTTTTGTGATATCGTTTTGATACCAGTTTAAAGGACCAAAGCAATTGGCAAAAGATCTATCAGCTTTTTTAAGCCAATCTGGAGCAGCTGTTACTGGAATAAGCTGCGCCAATAGAGTTATAGCAAAAAGTATGTTTAGTAACTTCTTCATGATAAATACCCGTTTGGCATATATAAAAACATAAACATTTTTATATGAAACCAACAAATACTACAAATCTTATAACAATAAATAGAGAGCCGCTGTTTTGCAGCGGCTCTCTATTTATGTGATCTTAATTAATCTTAATTATACTTTTTTCATAAATGATTAATTACACCAGTGACTTCTGCCCTGTCATTCCCGCGCCTAAAAGTCTCGCCGTAGCCTTGGCGAAGGAGAAAGGCGGGAACCCAGTCTTTTAAATTATTTTCTCTCGACGGCTGGCATCCAGTTCTCTTAATTTGTACTAGAGACAGTTGGATTAACTGCTTGCTCATTGTTCTTCTTAAGCTTCGCAATAAGTTTATTGGTCAGCTTGCGAAGACGGCTTTCTTTATTAACGATAGCATAAACAATAACTGCTATACCGCCAAGAATAGCAACTGATACACCGCCAGCTACAAGTCTATATGCCCACGCACTGGATTTCAGCTTTTCATTATTGGCATTTTCAAGAGTGATACGAGCAGCAACATAAGCAGCTTGAGCAACATCCTCAGCATAAACAGCCTCAGCATAAGCATCCTTAGCATAAGCAGCCTCAGCATAAGTAGCCTCAACGGCAGCAAACCAAACCTGCTCAGCTACATCTAAATCTACTTTAGCTTTGGCTGTTGTTGTAATATTATTTTCGTACCAGCCTAAAGAACCGAACAACTTAGAAATTGATTGATCAATACCAGCCGCTACTGGAACAGCCTGCGCCAATATGGCTATAGCAAGCAGTATATTGAGTGACTTTTTCATGAGAAAAACCTCTTTCTAGATTATTGGGTTATAAACCCTAAGCGTTCTTGCTTGAATGTGATTATAATTAAATTAATTATAAAAATTTATTAAGCAGTCTTTGATGTCTGTATATTCGCTGTTTTAGCATCAGAAACACTAGGAGTTGCTACCTGCTCATCATTCTTTTTAAGCTTCGCAATAAGTTTATTGGCAAGAAAGGCTATACCACCAAGAACCGCAACTGATATGCT
>JAYVIR010000118.1:0-8146 GCA_043770095.1 Eubacteriales bacterium | reverse complement strand
ATGTTATTACCAACTATACATCCATCACAACCCATTTATTATTCTCCAAAATCACCACGCACTCCCTCACCCATCTCTATTCACCATACAACCAAATTTATCCTTCATTATTTCCCATTTATTTTACCATTAATTTTCTCACTTTCCAAATCAATCATATCTAGAGGACTTTTTATTTTTGCCAAACGCTTCTCAGTCACATGAGTATAAATCTGCGTCGTTTTTGGACTTTTATGCCCTAGTAGCTCTTGAATGTAGCGAATATCAGTCCCACCTTCTAACAGATGCGTGGCGAACGAATGCCTCATAACGTGAATCCCGACGTCTTTATTGATCTTGGCCTTTACGAGCGCTTGCTTGAAAATATGTTGGATGGTGCGTTCGGATATATGCGTATTGGGTTGTTGCCCTTCAAACAGCCAGTATTTTGGCCTGTAACTTTCCATATAGACCTTCAGCAGTTCGAGCGCTGTCTCTGAGAGCAAGGTGTATCGGTCTTTTGAGCCTTTTCCGTAATCGACTCTGAGCAGCATCCGGTCGCCTTCTACATCGACTATTTTTAGCTGTGCCGCTTCTGAAACTCTCAGTCCTGAGGCATAAATGGTGAATAAAATAGCCCTGTGCTTGAGGTTGCTTGGCGCCCTTAACACACGAATAATTTCTGACTGGCTGAGCACTTTTGGCAGTCTTAGCGTCCTTTTAGGTCTCGGCAGTTCGCTAACCGATTTACTGACCCCATAGCACTTCATGAAACTTTTATAAGCACTAATCAGTTGAGCCACATAGCTTCTAGAGCATTTCTTCTCATCGTAGGAAAACATAATATAGGCCTTCACCGTCTCGTCATCCATGTCTAAATCGCGTTCTGCACAGTAACGCATCAGCCGCCGAATGTGATCAATATAATTCTTTTTCGTCTTCGGGCTATACCCTTTCATCGTCAAATAGTCACTGTACCGCTTAACCTGTGCCTCTCTTTTCTCGCCAAGCACCACAACCTTTTCCGCTTCAAGTACTGACTGTTCATAAGGTAGAATCTCATAGTCTAACCCATAAAACCGAAATTTTTTTTCAATCTCTAACGCCGATGTATACATTTTCCCAACGCACCACACCTTATTTTCAGGATTCCAATGTGCACCTTTAAACATTTTCATCAGTTTAATAATCTGCAAATTGTATTCAAAATGAAAAAAGTACTCCGTTAAACCTTCTACAATAACCACCATGACTGCCTCCAATAACTTTTTATATTAAAAATGTTATATTTTAACATTAGTATATAAAAAAAGAAACGCTTTCACAAGCGAATCTTAAAATCGGTTGAATCAATATTTCTCTAAAAACTCTCTAAAATATCTTAAGGCAAATGCCCTTCTTAACGCACAACTCATCAAAACTCTGACACGCATACACATTGAAAACATCCAGCATAATCTTAGCAGATGCCCTTGCATCGTCTAACGCCTGATGGTGGTTCAAGCTAATGCCCAAATGCGCTGAAACCGTTCCCAGTTTATGATTTTCTAAATGGGGGTACGTTTTCCTAGCCGCCGTCACAGTGCACGCATAGCGCATAGAATCCGTCTCTAAATCATATGTCTTAATGAGCGCGCGAAGCACATTCATGTCAAAGGAAGCGTTATGTGCCACCAGAGGGTATCCTTTAATCCAGTCTCTCATTTCTTTCTGCCACAGCTGTCCAAAATTTTGTTCATTTGCGACATCACTCGGTCGAATCCCATGAATTTGAATGTTCATCGGCTCAAAATTCATCCTCGGCGGCTTGATCAAACGATAATATTCTTCTACAATTTGCCCATCTTGCACTTTGACCATGCCCACGGAGCAGGCGCTGTCTGCGGATCGGTTTGCTGTCTCAAAATCAATCGCCACAAAATTCATGGTTACCCCCTTGCTTTATCCTTTTTATCGTAGGCTATTAATACAGCGCCAGCCATAGGTGAAGCACGTCATTCGCCTCTCTATAGCAGTCGTTCTTCTCCAAATTCTCGCTTAAAATCTTGCTCAGCCCGATGAATTCATCCACAGCACCGTCCTGATTGAGAGACTTCAGAGCGCCTAGGAGTTCCAAATAGACATCTTGATTCATCAAACCTTCATCCAATAAATGTTGACTCTGCTCGATCAAATCTTCCAATCTTTTGGGTGGCTTTTGCCCCATAAGCCTCGTTATATAGGCATCCAGTTCGTGCCACTGATAATAACTTGCCTGTGTTCTAAGAGAAGTCTCTAGCCATTTCACATCTGCCACAGCACCACTCTCTGCTAGTAGCGGCAGTGCCTGAGCTTCATGCCACAAACTTGCCTGCCACTGTCCATTGTTATCATAGGCTGCCTTGGCCTGATAGATAAGCTTCCAAAGCATCTGCCGTTTCAGTGTCAAGTTCATTTGAGGCTGACATTTACACTTAAGATAGTTCATTTTTTGCTCTAAATGATTTTCCCAGTGTGTCCACTTTGAAAAGGCTTTTTTCTCAGATAGTTTCTCCAAAATTTCTAGCGCAGCGGTATAATGCAAGTTTCGGCTTAATGCGTATGACAGGCTTAAAGATGCACATGATTTTATCAAAGTAAATTCATTCGCCTCATTCGTATCCTCAATCATTAGTATCGTCTTCAACCGCTCCAATTCCTCGTCTTCTAAATCCAGCTCCAAATAGAATCCTTTCCAAATATAGATCAGCAAATCGCGAATGAGGACTTCATCCGTTTCGTTAACCCGATTGCCCACGGTTTCGAAACCCTCTTCGCTTATCTCACCTAAAAAGCTCTCAGGCTCTAAAACGCCCGGCTCCCTGAGACAGACCTGCTGTAAAAATTGGAATATCTGATTTTCCATGTCAACCTCCATTTTGCCTCAACTGCTTCGCTGTATTTAATCCCCGGCACGCTAGACTTTAGCTATATAAGTTGACTTAAAGATTCAATTTATATAATGCCTAACCTTCGTTCGTCAAACTATCAAAGCCAACGCCGATTCCCCAAACGGAGCTTACCGCCATTGCACTGATAAATGCCTTTTGATCGACTTCAGCAATTTTTTGTTTGATCAGCATAGACTCTCTTTGAGAACAAATGGTCACTAGTTTTGTTCGGGTCAAGTTAGAATAGGCACCCACTATCGGATATTTGGTTATGCCGCGTCCGATTTCTTTGAGAACGTACTGTTCTATTTCAATGACTTCTTCACTGAGTATTTCTAATTTCACTAATTTGCTCGAAAAACCATAAAGTACGGCTTCAACCGATTTCATAAATACAAGTTGTGTCAGCACAGCATAAAGCGCTGTGCGAATATCAAAGACAAAGACTGCTGTGCAAAGTACTAAAATATCCAAACTCGCCATCAACTGACTCACAGAAATAAATGGAAACAGCTTGATGTGAAGAATTTTTGCGATCGAATCTGTGCCGCCAGATGAATAACCCCGGATAAAGAAGAACCCAACACCCATTCCCCCAATAATACCAAAATATATGGAAGACAAAAACATATCGCCTTTGGTTAAATTAAACGAGGTGTTTTTAAAGAAGTGATCAAATAGGATCAGCACTATCGGAAAGAGTACTGATAGAAGCAATATCTTTCTCGCCTCTTTCTTGCCGAGCGTCAGATACGTAATGAGTAGCACCAACATTGAGAAACCATAGTACATCCAAGTATAAGGAATCCCAGTCACTTTTTCTAAAACGATGGAGAAGCCTGTAATTCCGCCCGTAATCAAATTATTGGGTTTTAATATAACCGTTATTGCGAAAGATAAAAAGAAACAGCCTAGTATAAGGTACATGCCGTCAACAATCGACTTGTGTAATTTGCTTTTTTTATGACTCATTTGGTAACCTCCAATAAATACTTATCATTATTTTTATAATAAAATTCAAAACGTTATCATTTTGAATTTTCAGCCAATAGCCACATATGGAAAAAGAACCTCACACAGAGGTTCTCTTTCTAAATTTACTCAGATTTCTCTGAAGAATCCACTTCATTATTTTCCTCTTCTACTACTTCAAAATAACGATGAGGTACCCAGTTATCTCGGCCTCTGTCATCTTCTATTTTGTAGCACTCTTCATCTAATTCAAGCACAGTATACATTTTCCCGACAGTAGTAAAATGAATTCTCAACGTATCTTTAGCCATTACTCTTTTAACAGTACCCATAGGATCACTCTCCTCATCTCATTTGACTATTTTTTGAAATTAATTTTCCATTCCCCGTCTTCTTCAACCATTTTTATCAAGTCGAATTTTTTTGTGACAAATTGAGGATCCAACTTGTCATAATTGACATATTTCACATAGACATGCCATGCACCGCCGAGTTCGCCTGAGAAGGTAATGGTTCTTCTAAAGCCCTTATAGTTTTCAAAATGGCTTTCTGCCGCTTCTTTAAACTCGTCATAAGTATAAAAATCACGACTCTCTTTAGACAAATACTGATAGGCTTGATCATATCTAAGTTCAATGATATAGTCCATAAATTCTTCCACTACAGCTGAAGGAAATCTTCGCTTAATAAAGATGTAATCCTCATTTCGCGACAATGTCTGATTTAAACTGATGTCACCAAGTTTCACGTCCTTTTTTCGACCTTCCACTAAGATTTGTACTTTATGAACCCCTTCAATTTCTGTAAACGTATTGACGATTGAATATAGATATAACATATTCTCTTCGTTTGCGAGCCATTTTTGATTTAAAAAATTCTCAGTAACACTCACATAACAGATATTATTGCTAATATTGACGTCTAATATTTTTGTATCTTTAGAAAATGGCGTTGAAAAATAGGTGTTCTTAGGACCTTTCATCAATTGCTCCATAACTGCAAGTTCGATACGGTCTTCTTTTACAGTAATCACGCGTTCTTCTATTCTGAGCTTATTCTGATAAGGGAAATAGAATTTATATCTTACCTTCATATTATCCGGTTTTGGATAGACTGCCAGTTCGCCGCGAAGTTCTGTAGACATAAAATCTGTATTGTTTATATAATACCCAGAAATTGCGGTTATAGCTAATGTAACGAATAAAACCGTCATAATAAAGGAATATTTTAAAGAAATCTTCTTCATATGCCCTCCATTATACCCGATTTGGTAAGTGAATAAATACAGTAGTGCCCACATTAACAGTACTTTCAACATTTATGCTGCCATTATGAAGCATTACAATTTGCTTAACAATTGAAAGTCCTAAACCAGAACCACCTGTCGTTCTTGCCCTTGCTGGATCTACTCGGTAGAAACGGTCAAAAATTTTCGGAATATCTTCTTCAGGTATGCCAATGCCTGTATCATTTATACTGATGACAATTTCATTTTTATCGCTCATTAATTTTACAGTAACATGTCCATTTTCGGGCGTATAGTTAATCGCGTTACTGATAATATTAATCAGACACTGCTGAATTTTACCTTGGTCTACTAAAATTTGAACTTTTTCATATTCTTCAAAGTTTAGAGTGACGCCTTTCTTATTGGCTATTGGATTCAGGTGTTTTAATACATTTTGAACCAAATAGTTAATATAGCAAAGTTGATGGTCAATTTTGAGTTCTTTCTTTTCAACATCTACTAGGTATAATAAACTGTCAATAATCTGATTCAGACGCTTCACTTCACTCTCGATATCTCCAAGAAACTCTCGGTAAATGCCTTCTTCCCAGTGGGGTTGTAATAGCAAAGATTCTGAAATGATGTTCAAAGACGTAAGCGGCGTTCTCAGTTCATGAGACACATTGGAAACAAATTGCTTTCGATTTTCATCGACTTGCTGAATTTGAGCCGCCATGTCATTAAAAGTTTCCCCAAGCTGACCCATTTCGTCATAAGAATCAATTTGAATGCGAGTATCAAATTTTCCTTTTGAAAAATCATTGACCAAAATTCTCATATGTTCGATTGGTTTCGAAATGATATCTGCAAATACAAAACTAATAAACCCTGTAATAAGAAGGCCTAGAAGTGATAAAAATATAACTCGGCTCATTATTTTATTCACATTTTCAACAATATCGTCTATTGAGTCTGAGGCTAAAACCACACCAATAACGGTATTTCGATCCATTACTGGAACGGCAACATAAATAACGCGCTCGCCGTTAGGCAACCTGTATGTTTTTGAGCTGTTTTCGCCGTAAATAGCGGCTCGCACTTCAGGCACCGCAATGAGATTTGTATTGATCCGATCATCATAAGCATCCGCTTGAACATTGCCTCGAATATCTAATAATAAATACCTTGCGTTAATGTCCATGCTGAACCCTTTAATCAGTTCTTCTATATAGGTTTTCGTATTTTCTTTTTGAATGCCATAATAGTTTGGCGCAATCTGATTGGAGAGAATATTCGATTGAGTCATCAAATAAACCGAACGCTCATTGATGGATGAGTTTTTAATGGTATTGGCCATAAAACTCGTCATGAGCAGCAGGGTTAGGACAACTAATAATAAATAGGTGGAAACGAGTTTCCACCTGATTGAAAAGAATTTCTTTTTACTTGTCTTTGAAAAAATATCCAACGCCCCACTTAGTCATAATAAATTCCGGTTGAGAAGAGTTCTCTTCAATTTTCTCTCTAAGTCTTCTTATATGAACATCTACTGTTCTTACGTCACCAAAATATTCATAGCCCCAAATTTTTTCAAGTAGTTCTTCTCTAGAGAATACTCGATCTTTATTAATCACGAGAAGGAGCAATAAATCAAACTCTTTTGCCGTTAAATTGATTTCTCTTGTTTTAATGGACACTTTACGTCCAAGTGTATTGATTGAAAACTCTCCAACAACAATCACACTCGTGCTGATTTGGTCAGATACATTGACCCTTCTGAGTATGGCTTTTATTCTTGCTTTAAGTTCAAGAATATTAAACGGCTTCGTTAAATAGTCGTCCGCACCAAATTCAAGTCCAAGTACTTTGCTTGAATCTTCGCCTTTAGCGGTTAAGATAATAATCGGCACCATTGAGGTTTCTCTAACCTTTTGGCACACTTCTAAGCCATCCATTCCTGGAAGCATCAAATCAAGAATAACCAGGTTATACGTATTGTTCATTATTTTATCGTAGGCTTCATTTCCGTCCATAGCCACATCAATAATATAGCCATCCTGTTCTAAACTGAATTTCAAACCTTTCAATAATATTGGTTCATCATCTACAACGAGAATTCTCTCTTCCATAAAATGCACCTTCTCCTAATTTATTTTAACCGACGATGATTTTCATATCTGACTGTAAATTTAATTGCGTCAAAGTATTCCAAAATCATTACAACAATCTTTCTTGAGCAGCCAAGAAGATCTCTAAACGGACCTAATTCAACATTTTCATGTGATTCAAAGTATATTTTTAATTTCGACTTCGCTTCTTCAAGCCATTTCGAATGGATCATAAGGCTCTCATCCAATTTAACAAGTTCACCAGTTGCCAAAACATATTCAATTAAGTCTTTATCTTTACTCGTAAATTGGAGTTTAGATAGCTGTTCAATCGTATTGAGCGGCGAGAATTCTGCCTTGAGGTAAGTTTCTATTAGAATATTTTTTTTATTTTGTTGCTCTTTTGTCAGCTCAATTTCAAATTGACTTAGTGACACAAATTGTCCCACTAATCCTATCATATCTTTTTTGATGTAAAGATTCAACAATTCATCGAAAATCTTTACTTTAGAAGCTTTGAAAATCCTCGTTCTAAGCTCTTCTTTACCCATTCCTATCTTTAAAGGATTTTTTAAGTGAAATTCGTTGAGAACTTTTAACAATTCTTCTTCTTTTTCTTCTGCAAAAGCCATATGCAAATAGACATCTCCAAGTTTTAAAGCAGTTCCCTGTTCGATGAGTTCTGCCATAATACGCAAAATTTCTTCTTTTACAATACCAGTCTGCTCAGTCAAATCATTAAGCGTTGGCAAATTTGGACTCAGTCGATATAAGGCATCTGCAACAAATGAATCTTGAGTGCCATTTTGTTTTTGTAAAAATCCTTCAATAACGTCTTCATTAAAACGTTTATGTTTAATGGCATTCGGATCAAGTACAAAGCCTCCGCCTAGTGTTTCAAGAGGTGAATAGAATCTAAGGACAAATCGATCGCCATATTTAAACGCTAC
>JAYVIR010000117.1:0-2900 GCA_043770095.1 Eubacteriales bacterium | reverse complement strand
GAAACCAAGTGGTTCTATGGTCATTATTTTAATGGATAAAATCATAGATGGCGAGATTCACCCTTACATTGACAACTTAAAAGCTGATTGCCGCAAGCTTGGATTCGGTCTTATAGACGATATAATTTGGGCAAAAAGCAACGCACTGCCATCAGGCGACTATACAAAACGTCCAATCAGGGTTTATGAGCATTGTTTGTGGTTCGCAAAAAACACAAAAATGTATAAATGGAATGGGGACATGATTCGACAACCTTATTCTGAATCCACAATTAAACGATATACACCTGGCGACATAAGAACCCTTCATAAACGTTCAGGAGGGCAAGCCAATCAAACATGGGTTGGCGTAAAGCCTAATATTAAAGGTGCCGCCAGTGGCAATGTTATTTATGGCGCAAGATTTTGTGGCAGAAATCCTGGACATCCAGCAAAATATCCTGATTATTTGCCAGAATGGTTCATTAAAACAATGACACATCATGGTGACGTTGTATTAGACCCATTTGCAGGTTCTGGCACGACATTAATGGTTGCAAAAGAAAATGGACGAAATTATATCGGCTATGAAATAGCAAAGTCATACTATGATAGAGCCATGGAAGATTTAAGCACTACGTATCGCGAATACGACATGATGGAGGAATGAAATGAGTGGTAATTTAATAGTAGTAACAGGTCCAATGTTTGCAGGAAAGTCAACTCGTTTAGGTTGCTTTCTTGATGATGGTGAGATAATGGTTTGTAAAAACGACGAGAACGAAGTCGCTGTTTCACTTCACAGCGTAAAAGTATACAGCAACGAAAAAGACAGAGCACGTAGAGGAAATGAGCCTGCTATCGTTACTCATTCAGGCAAACGTTATGAAGCGGGTTGGCTTGGTGAGTATGAAATGGAACGCTTGCTTAAAGATGACTTAAACGAGCTGGCAAGCAACACAGTCGTTATTATTGATGAAGCGCAGTTTTTTAGAAAACAAACTATCATCGCCTTTGTTGAAACTTTGCAGCAAAAAGGCATTCATGTTTGCGTGGCAGGTTTGGCACAAGACAGTTATGGTAAACCCTTTGGTGCTATGGGAGAATTGATGGCCATGGCAGACAAAATTTTTCTTGAAAAAGCAAAATGCACAGTTTGTGGCGGTCAAGCGACCCGCACACAACGTCTTGTTAAGACAGAAGGAACGATACTGGTTGGCGGCGAATTAATGTTTGCGCCAAGATGTACATTGCATTGGAGTGCTACACCTGAACAATAATGTTCTACAGCATAAATAGAATCTACAAATCTATCGGCACGCAATATGATGCTCATCGTAAAAAAATGATTTTGAGTTGCCTTACTGCTGATAGTGTTGTTGTTCCAGAACATCCCAAAGGGCATGTTAAATCGCTTTGTTTAACTGTTGATAAAATCATTAGCGACTTACCGCAATTATCAGACGCGAAAGATGTTGAAAAGTTTTTATATGAATTAGTTGAACAAATTGGTGGACATAAACGTAAAGGGGAGTTCCCCTTTGTTAATCATTCAGGCAGCAAATCGCCAAAAGGCGATGACGTTGATTGGTTTTTAAATGAATGGCTTAAAAGGGTAGATGTCGCGATTAAAGAAAACACCAACGAGTTGCTATGGTATGTGCTGTTAGACCTTGAGGTTATATCTGTTGCAAATATAATGAATAGTACAATAGCTCAAATTATTTGGTCAGCTATCAGATGCCAATGTGACAAAGCTCCTGCATATATCCCAATCGGCGAAATTTCTATTTATCGTTCCGAAATAAAAACGCGTAGGTCAGACCAAGAAGTTCATTTTAATTTCAAACAAAAAATAAAAAGTTGACAACTTTATTGTCATTGTTATAGTAATAACATAACCTTCAAAAAACAAAGGAAGTAATTATGAATAACATGTCACCTGTCGGAATGGCACCTATTGAAACAAATGGCAGGACAAGAATTGCTGAAATAAAAATTGGCGACACACAGCATATTTGGAAGCTGTTGGGACCTGCCATGTATTCAGCTAGACCGCTGTTCCCGATAACAGTGAGAGAGCTGGTGCAGAATTCACATGACGCACAGAAAGTAAAAGGTGTTAATACACCTGTTGAAATTGAAATAAGACAAACCAGCGATGAAATTGTTTTAACTTGTATGGACAAAGGGATTGGAATGGATGAAGATACCATTCTTGAAAAATTTCTTGCTCTTGGCGAAAGCGGTAAAACTGGTAAAGGTGCTGCTACTGTCGGCGGGTTTGGCGTAGCAAAAGCTTCAATTATTGGTGCTTGTTCATCTTGGCAGCTTTATACCAACGACAATTACCTTGATTCATCAATGATAGGAAAACAGACTATCACTAAACTTGAACAGCCTTATGATGGTTGTAAAATTGTTCTGCATTATTCTTTACAGGAAGATAACCCATCATTGCAGCTTAAATGGGGCTTTGTTAGTTCTGCAGTAAAGCTTTTGGTGAGTTCTGATTGCCTTGTAAATTTGCGAATATTTGGAGCGGGAGGAAACAATGTAGAAGTGGAGCTTAAAGGCTATAAAATAAATGAAAAATTATTTGCCTTTTCAGTCGTGAACGAAGACTACGAGGCAAAAATTTATTTAACCCCAAGGGTGTCCACAAAGTCGCTGCAAATCGATGCAGAAGGGGACACCAGTTATACTGACAATGTTTCAGTTGGTGGTGATATTATTTATCGTTTAAATGGTCTTACCCAATATACCAGTTATGGCTGTGGTGATAGTAATCTTTTCAATGCTGTTGTAGAGGTGACAAGCAAGGTAGAGCCTGGACACCCGAACTACCCATTTGCAGCTTCTAGGGAGCGTGCGCAGGCTGGTCTTATTGCTGTCGTTGATAAAAAAATGGAAACATATTT
>JAYVIR010000116.1:0-26396 GCA_043770095.1 Eubacteriales bacterium | reverse complement strand
TGATCAGCCAAGGTCTCAAAGATGAGCCTAATTTAAGTTTAGAAATTGGCAAAGTTAAGATTATTGGTAAGTGTGTGAGAGTTGAATTCGATTTAATATAAAAACGTATATGGGTTAAAGAACATAAACAAAAGAGAAACAGATCAAATGTCTGTTTCTCTTTTGTTTTCTATATAAGTTAGTTGTTGTAGTAGAGACTAGCTGAAGCGTATTCAGGGTCTGCTGTCACATCTACACCAAGTTTGTGAAGCGTTTGTTCGTCTGCTGCGCTGAGGATAGTAGTGGAGTGTGCTTGACAGCCTTTAAGCTGTGGCAATTTATCCATAGCTACTTGCGCCATCGGATTTGTCGCAGCTGAAATGCTGAGTGCAATCAATATTTCTTCACAGTCAAGAGCAGGATTTTTGCTGCCTAGTGTTTTAGATTTTAAATTGATGATTGGCTCTAAAATGACTGGTGAAATTAAGTGAATTTCATCCGCAATGTTAGCCATGTGCTTAACAGCGTTGAGGATAATTGCCGCAGAAGGGTTGAGAACTTCTGAAGATTTTCCTGTTAAGATGGTGCCATCGTGAAGTTTAATGGCCATAGCTGGGCAAATACTTTCACTGCCTTCAATGGCACAGGCTTTAAGCTCCATTGCTTTTTGTCTAGCAGGAAGAACAACTGCGCGGTCATCGCCTTTAAGGTTGATTTCTTCCATAATGCGCTGTGCGTGTTGGTAAGTTTCGAGGTCTACATAACCTTTTTTGTACTCACAGCCTGTTTTGAAGTATCTGCGAATGATTTCCTGACGGGAAGCTTCTTTTATCACTTCATCGTCTATAATGCCATAACCGACACGGTTAACGCCCATGTCTGTTGGAGATTTGAAGACAGATTCTTTGCCGGTAATTTTTTCGATGATTCTTCTGAGAACTGGGAAGGTCTCAATGTCTCTATTGTAATTCACTGCGATTGTATTGTAAGCGTCAAAGTGGAAAGAGTCAATCATATTAACATCTTTCAAATCCACTGTTGCCGATTCATAGGCAATATTAAGGGGATGCTTTAGAGGCATGTTCCAAACCGGGAAGGTCTCAAATTTAGAGTAACCAGCTGCTTTTCCTCTTTTATTTTCATGATAAAGTTGGCTAAGACATGTTGCAAGTTTGCCGCTACCTGGTCCTGGAGCAGTCATAACAACAATTGGCTTAGTGGTTTCGATATAAGGATTTTTGCCATAACCTTCATCGCTTACGATAGTATCTACATCCAAAGGATAGCCTTTTGTAGAACGGTGCGTATAAACTTTAATGCCGCGACGCTCAAGTTTGTTCATAAAAACAGTTGCAGATGGTTGATCGGCATATCGAGTGATCACGACGCTGTTTACGTCAAGTTCATACGATCTTAAATCGTCAATCATCTTTAAGACATCCATGTCATAAGTGATGCCAAAGTCGCCTCTAATCTTATTTCTTTCAATATCGCCTGCATAAACACAGATGATTACTTCCACTTTTTCTTTAAGTTTATGAAGCAATTTGATTTTAGCATTTTCGTCAAAGCCTGGTAATACTCGTTTTGCGTGGAGGTCCAGCATCAATTTCCCACCGAATTCCAGATAGAGTTTGTCATAGTCATTGACGCGCTCAAGAATAAATTTAGATTGCTCTTCTAAGTATTTCTCTGAATCAAATCCTCTTTTCATGTTGGCCTCTCTCTCATTGTTTTCTAATTGATTTTAATTAACATTAGGTTATCTTATCACTAAATGAATTAAATTTGTAGAAGTTTTGAGGAAATTTAATAAAAAATAATGCGTTTTTTATTCTTCAATAAAAAAAGAGTTGTCTAAATGGTAATGAGTACCTTTTAGACAACTCTAATAACTTTATTTAGATTTATGTGATTTTTCGTTTAAATTCCAACTGCTTTCAAGACATTTAAAATTAGTTTCAAAGTTGAAAACACATTCTCTTTTTTCTGAAGTCTTTGGATGAACGAAAAAGACTTGGTATAAGTTTTCGGATTGTTTTTGTGAATCAAAGACAAACCCTTCGTTTATCAGTTTTTTGATTTGGTCACGATTTTTTTCGAGTTCATGTACCATATCCTTCTTCTCTTTTAAAAAATGACTTCGTGCTCGTTCCCTGAGGGTGCTTCGACCCCGGTCGTGATTGTTTTTTTCGCTTCTTAAATACATGAAATGCCTCCTTTTCAATATGGCATTAATGAGATTGGAACTAATATATATTTACCCCAAAGTACTAGATTATAACATTTGGATTTAAAATGTATCTTTTCTATGATGATAAATTTCTAAAATATATTTTCATCGTAATGCGTTAAGAAATTGGATATAATATGCTTAGGTTCTTGATTACAAGGAGGATAGAGTATGAATATTGAAAAACTTAAATTGTTCGAAAGTCAGTTTTTGATGCGCTATCCAGATGGATTTTATAGTCCTGAAATGATTGAAATAGGCAAGAAACATAAAATGGACAAAATGGTGACATTGGCTCAAACATCGTTTCAAGATGACTCTTTTGAGAATCCAGAAATGGTGATCAGCCAGTTAATTAAGTTGGTCAGTCAATCGTCTATGGTTTCACTATTTGAAAAGCCAAAGTTTAGAGACGGTATAAATGCCATGTCCAATGAAGAACGAGAACTGCTTTCTGAGGCTTTAAAAATGCTCCTATATGGCGATGAAGCAGAAGGGTTCAAACTTTTTACAGATTGTCTCTATCAAAAAAGACTTGCTAAGTGGCCTTTAGTGACGGCATGTCTGGCATATTTTAGGCCAGATACGGAAGTGTTTGTTAAGCCAACAACTGTTAAGGGCATAATCAAAACCTTGGAATTAGAAGGTGTAGAATATCATCCTAGTCCAAGTTACGAGTTTTATAAGGCATATAGAGACATTATCAATGAATTAAAAGGGCATGTGGATGTTTCGTTAGCGCCCAATAATGCAGCTTTTTCAGGGTTTTTAATGATGTTTATAGGCGAGTAATCTCTATAGATAAGTTGTACTAAGTAATTGTAATGTTTGTCGCTTTGAAGCCATCGACAAACATTACAATTATAACACTTTGCACAACGCTTAGATTAAGGTAATAAGTTGAATCTTTAATTCAACTTGTATAGATCAAAAGGAGTGGATCTTATGAAAGGCATTCATATTTGTTCCAATCTTGAATGGAAAAGCGTGTTGAGTATCTGTCAGCCGAAAAAGTGTGAAGTGAGTCCTTATGGCTCTTATTTTATTCATCAATTCGAGCATTGGGAGGAGCCTGCTGTTGTTTATTTTAGTGGCTATTCAAAAGTAATGGCGGCGGGCGCTGCACAATTTATGATTGATCATTTTAACTTAAGCCACATCATCGTGGCTGGAAGCAGTGGGGGCGTAGCACCTTATTTAGAACCTTTAGATGTCATTATTGCGAATGAAACCGTTATTTATGATTGTATCGATCGATTAGAGCTTCAAGCAGAATTATTTTGCGAGCCATTTAAAACCTTAATCAATTTGGAGTGGCTTAATGACAGCCTGTTACCTGAAAAAACTTATGTTGGAAGGGTTGCAACTGCAGATCAAGATATTGATTATGCTGTAAAACAATTATTGCAACCGGAAAATGTTCTTGTTGCAGATTGGGAAAGTGGTGCTGTAGCACTTGTTTGTAAGTTGAATGAGATTCAAATAACCATCTTTAGAGGTGTTTCGGATGTGCCAAAAGAGGGGTTGTCTCAGGAGGCACAGACGCTTCAATATCAGACAAACACGCCTAAGTTGATGAAACGAATTTTTGAAAAGTATTTAAATTTAATTGATAATTAGGAGATTACAAATGAAAAAGGGTATATTAGTTGTTAGTTTTGGCACCAGTTATGAAGAAACACTTAAAAAGAATATTGAACGAGTAGAAAATTGTATTAAGGATGCGTTTGATCCGCTAGAAGTGAGAAGGGCGTTCACCTCTAATATGATTATTAAGAAATTGAGAAATCAAGGCGTTCATATATTAACGACCAATGAAGCGCTTGATGAAATGATTGAAGACGGATTTACGGAGATTATTGTGCAGCCGCTTCATGTAATTCCTGGGTTTGAGTATGAAAAGGTAAAGAAAGCTGTCGCAAAAGCGAAGCACAATCGTGCTGTTGATATTAAATTGGGAATGCCGCTTCTAGACACCATTGCAACGTACAGAGAATTGATTGAAGCTTTTGAGACGGAATTTGACAAAGAAGTTTTTGGAAAAGGTTATTTATTAATGGGACATGGCACCGATCATTTTGCGAATGCGGCTTATTCACTGCTTCAACGTCTATTCGATGAAAACCGTGGAGACGTTGTTATTGCCAATGTAGAAGGGTATCCTGAACTTGATGACGTGCTCGAGAATCTCAAGGATCGATTCAAGCATTTGACGTTAATACCTCTGATGATGGTCGCAGGAGACCACGCCATCAATGATATGGCAAGTGATGAAGAAGATTCGTTCAAATCAATTTTGGAATCTGAAGGCATTCAAACAAGCGCAGTCCTTAAGGGGATGGGTGAAAATACACAAATTGCGGAATTATTTGTGAATCGGATAAAATCGTTGGTATAGATTTTAGGTGCATAATGAATTTTTGCATTGATTTCAGGGAACAAATCATTGACAGGCAATGCCTATAATGGCTATGATAATTATAGACAGACAAAAGGGGGTAATTTTTATGGAAATATTAAAAGTATCTTCAAACTCAAACTCAGATTCTGTAGCAGCAGCACTTGCTGGCGTGATTAGTGAACATGGCAAGGCGGAAATCCAAGCAATTGGTGCAGAAGCGGTCAACAAAGCGATTAAGGCAATTGCAATAGCAAGAGGTATGGTATCGCCAACTGGATTCGACCTGATTTGTATTCCAACCTTTACGGATATTGAGACGGCTGGCGAAGATCGAACGGTAATCAAGTTGATTGTTCAACAGAAATAACAATATTTTATAGTTTACCTGCTTAATTTACTTTAGGCAGGTTTTTTTATGTCAAAAGGTTCATAATAATTAAGTGAGTGGGACTTGAAGAGTTTGAATATATTTAGTATAATAAATACGAATGAAATAACTTATCAAGTAAATAATGTTCGGAAAAGGAGAGAATCTAATGAGTCAATATTATGAAAATCCTTTAATAAAGAGATATGCAAGCCGAGAAATGGCAGAAATTTTTTCAGACGACAGAAAATTCACAACGTGGAGAAAGCTTTGGGTTGCTCTAGCAGAAGCAGAACAGAAGTTAGGACTTCCTATTACAGATGACCAAATTCTTGAAATGAAAAGCCATACAGACGAAATTGATTATGTTTTAGCGGCAGAATACGAGAAGAAACTTAGACACGATGTTATGGCACACGTTCATACCTATGCGGATAGTTGCCCAAGTGCAAGAGGCATTATCCATTTAGGCGCAACAAGTGCTTATGTGGGAGATAATACAGATATTATTCTTATGAGAGAAGGTCTGTATGTTATTCGTAAGAAACTTGTCAATTTATTGGCCTCTTTAAAACATTTTGCAATCGAATATAAAGATCTTCCGACACTCGGATTTACACATTTCCAAGCAGCGCAGCTTGTTACAGTAGGTAAGCGTGCGACACTTTGGATGAATGAATTGCTTTTAGACTTTGAAGAATTAGAATTTGTCATTGATACGTTAAAAATGCGTGGCGTAAAAGGCACAACGGGCACTCAAGCGAGTTTTTTAACATTGTTTGAAGGTGATCATGAGAAGTGTAGAACGCTCGATAAAATGGTAACTGATGCGTTTGGCTTTAAAGCGAGCATGCCTGTTACAGGACAAACTTATTCAAGAAAAGCAGATTCAAGAATTCTTAATTTGCTTTCTCAAATTGCACAGTCGCTTCACAAAACCACGAATGATTTAAGATTATTACAACATTTAAAAGAAGTTGAAGAGCCGTTTGAAAAAAATCAAATTGGTTCATCGGCAATGGCTTACAAGCGTAATCCGATGAGAAGCGAACGAATTGCATCACTTAGCCGTTTGGTCATGGCAAATGTGATGAATCCGGCTATGACAGCAAGTACACAGTGGTTTGAAAGAACATTAGACGATTCAGCAAACCGCAGAATTTCAATACCTGAGAGTTTCTTAGCGGTAGATGCGATTTTAGACATTGCACATAACGTGGTATCTGGACTTGTCGTCTATGAGAAAATGATTACAAAGCATGTTATGGCGGAACTACCATTTATGGTAACTGAGAACATTCTTATGGAAGCTGTAAGATTAGGCGGAGACAGACAAGAATTACATGAACTCATTCGTGTGCATTCAATGGAAGCTGGAAAACGGGTTAAAGTAGATGGATTGGATAACGATTTGATTGAGCGCATTCAAGCAGATCCTGCCTTTAATTTATCTGAAGAACTTCTAGCCGATTTATTAAATCCAAGCAAGTACATTGGACGCAGCTCAGAACAAGTTGTGGAATTCATTGAAGAGCATATCGATCCAATTATAAATGCTTATTCAGAATTGATTGAAGAAGCGCCTGAATTAAAAGTATAAAATTGAATTGCGTGAAAATTACCAATAAATAGAAATGTAATATTGAGAGGGCTAAAACCCTCTTAATATTTGTCTTATTAAACTGTTCTTTAAATGTTACTTTTAAAGCACAGTTCCTCTTGACCCTGTTTAAATTCTGTAATGCCGTACTCATAAAAGGGAATACCGAGTTCCTTCAAAACCTTCTTGTTCTTATAGAAACTGGCTTTTGCATAAATTTCTCGAGTGTGTTCTTCGCCATGTAAAACCATAGATGACCAAAAGCCATATAATGGTAATCCTTTGCGATTGCCATAAGTTTCAATCAAGTATTTTTGAACATCATAAATTGATTTTATAGCCACTTCGTCATGCGATTCGAAAACTAATCTTTGCTTTTCTTTGAGATATACCATCTTAATATCAATTATTTTACTCATAATCAAATCCTCCACAAATACATACTTACCGTACAATTCATTTAATTTCTTCTTGTGGATTTCACATTCTAGTCTAACGACATTTTTCGACATTTCATAAATCTCATTGGCTTCAAATAAATCGTTCTTTTTCAACTTCTTAAAATCGTGTGCTTTAAATTCTTCATGCTTATCATAAATTTTAAAAGTTGTCATAGTACCAGGATAATATATCCCTGTGTTTTTATAAGTGCTTGGCTTCGTACGGTAACGACGATGGTTTTTAAGACCATGAAAAATTGCAAGCACTTGTTCTTTAGTGTCATACTTGTAAACCTCAGCCAAATCGATTCTGAGAAGCTGAACCGTATCACGTTTGATAAAGGCAGTTCCAAAATTTACTTCTAAAAAATCATATACCGTATAGATCCTTGATAAGTCATCATCAAATCCGAAAACGTTATGTCCTATAAAAAATTTATGTAATGATAACTCACAGATAAAGTAGGGCGGAACTGACTGATAAACTGGTCGTCCTAACGTTTCGCAGTATATCCAGTCCATATCTTTAATCGAAAATGATATACGATTATCATATGACCCTTTTAATTGACCCGATGTAAACTCATAAAGTGTCACATCTTGCTTTGTCTTGGTCAACGTTTCAAGTTCGTATTCAATTTGTGGTAAACAATCGAGGTTTAGAAAATCGCCCCGAAATCGGATGGTATCTATCATTAAATCAAGATTATCAGATTGCAATTTTTATCACCCCAGTTTACTACAGTAGACTCTTGGAGGGTGTTACTATCACCCTCCAGATAAATATAACTTTTTGTGCACACAAAAGCAAGCATTAAATCGTATCATTTGAGAAATTTTTCAATATTAAACGGTCATACTCTTTTTTTACTAATTCTTTAACCATTTCCGTATTTGTCTTGTAAATTTGAGTACCGTAAGTTGCTTGAATAATGTAATCCAACTGATTTATAAATTCCTCATCAATACGCATTTTAAAAATAGCAGATGTCAACCTTACCATGATGTTATCCTCCTCATATTTTTACTAGTACATAACGTAATAATTAATCATACACCATTTTTTGTCATCGAGGAGTGTAATTTATTTATATGGCTTTCAAAAATGATTGACCTAGTTCATGCAGCACTCAATACAAGCGGTCATAATTTGGAAGTTATCCCTTGCCGGGATGGGCAGTCAGATACTTCGTATCTTTGTTTTAAGAATTGTCTTCACCTGGTGAAGCTTATTATATTTATCATAATTAAAAAAAGCCCTGTGACATGTCCCCGAGGGGACACCTAGTCACAGGGCAAAACCATTTAATTATTAATAGATTGTAAAGCACGCACTTCATCGGATTTGAATCCATTTTTCTTATAACTATCAATCTTCTTGTAAGTATCAAAACTATTGCGTATATCTGGCGTATGCACAAAGTAATACCATCGTATATATTTTGTAAATGTTTGTTTATCCTCAGACCAGTATTGAGGTTTACTGACTCTTACAATTGTTAAGGCTCCAGCAATAGTGAATGGTAAATGCACAAAGCTTGTTTGCTCTCTAATTGGCTTAGAAATTCGAGAAAATACTTGTGCAGTACCTACAATAGCTTTTCTCTGTTTACGTTGTTGGGATACCTCTGTAAGCATTTCGGGTGGAAAGTCTTTACTCTGATTTGAACTAAACCAGGCTTGAATTTCGTCAATAACTTCAACTTGTCCATAAACACCATTTTGGCGACCTATTAATTGTTTCCAGTGATCAAGTACTCCGTCCTGGTTAGCATAATCCATATTGGTTGCAATTTTCATTTTAGGATATAACTTTTTCCACTTTTTCAGAAGGAATACCACATTTGTCGTTTTACCCGAGCCTTGCTCACCGCAAACCATATGAAGACCATATTCTCTAAATTCGAAATCTTGCTTTTCAAAAATATCACGTACAACACGATTTGGAAACTTGTAAAAAACATTAATGAATACATTGCCATTATTAAATTGTCCACGCTTTGGAATACGGCGTTTTTTAATAATAGACTTATACAAAATTTGAAAAATTACATTTGCAAGAATGAAACCAATCACAGCCAGGAAAGGAGACATAAGCACAATTAAAATTTGAAATATAACGAGGGTAGTGTCAAACATAAATTTTCTCCTTATCTAATTTAATTGAACGGAATCCGTTCCCATATCCAACTGACCATTGAAACGAAAAGTTCCCAATTCTTAATTGCTAATCCAATACCAAAAGTTGCAAGCATTGCCTGCATGGGAAGTAAGTAACCACACATTTCAATTGTATTAACTATTTGACTTTTATCAAAATTCGGAATGTTTGGTATTGCTGGGAACAGATTAACGAATGATGTAAGTAATCCGAATAGACCTGTAAAAATTGAATCAAAAATCATGAATCACCACCACCCCGAAAAGGATTACTCATAGCAATTTTACGAATAAACATAAACCAAATAAAAGAACTTGCTAACAACATGTAACCAGGTCTGTATTGCTCATAACTATCGAGATTAATGATTTCATAAACCGAACCATCACCAAAAGGAGGGTCTAATTTAATCGTAAATTTTGGCTTTTTGAAATCATAATTTTGTGTAATCATCGGAACTAATAAGCCATAAGCTTGCATAAATGCACCAAGTTTTGCAGTTAAAACACCTTGTAAAACTAAAAAACTAGCACTTATTTTTGCAATATCGGGAACAAATAATTTTTGTAATCCTGTCAAAATTGCGGAAGGCATATCCATGACAAAATCACGAATGTCAAGCAATGGTTGAGTCATAGCATTTAATACAGAAACGATTGCACCAGGCACAGAAGTGATTGCTGATATTATAGACGTAGAAATTGCCTGTATAGCAGTAACAATTGTAGTTGGTAAAGCTTGTATAGCAGTTACTATCGTAGAAGGTACAGAACTAATAGCATTTACAATTGGTGTAACGACTGATTGAATAGCTGAAATAATAGGGGAAGTAATTGCTTGTATAGCAGTTACAATAGGTGACGAAATACCTTGAATAGCAGTTACTATTTTAGTTGGTACAGAATTGACTGCATCTACAATTGGTATAACTACGTCTTGTATAGCCGAAACAATAGGAGAAGTTACTGCTTGTATAGCAGAAACAATAGGAGAAGTTACTGCTTGTATAGCCGTTACTATTGGGTTAGAAATACCAAGAATTGCAGTAAGCATAGATTGTAAAAAAGTCTTTATCCATGTAAAAAAATTATAATTTTGAGTATTTGAAGCATTTGCTTGATTAACTAAATTTGATAAATTTGCTTTAACATCTGTTAAATCAACAGTAGTTGAACCAGTAGCAGTACCAGTTCCCGTACCAGAACCAGCTGGACTTTTCGTTATTGGGTCAACACTTGTTAAACTTGTCGGCTTAATTTCATCATCGTTATATGTTACGTCAGTATCAGAATATGTTTTAGTAGCGTCAATCGTTTTGTCATATAATTTAGTTTCATCAACAGGTAAAACGTTAACGCTCCGAGTAGCGTTCATAATAGCAACGGCAGTTGCAAGACCTAAAAAATTAGCCTTAGTAACTTCATTTTTTTTCAATGTATAATTTATATATTTATAGCCGGCTGGATTAGTACCATAAACACAAGTTTGCAAAACTAGATTATGATTTTCATCCTTGCCAAATCTTAAAGAGGTTTTATCATAAGCCTGTGTAGATGTATTAAAAGCTAAAGTTAATCCATTATTAGCAAAAGTAGACCAAACAACAGACCAATTAACACCATCAGATGAAACTTCACTAATAATATTACCACCACTCATTATAAGCCTTATAAAAACACCATCAACTTTAACGGCTTTCGTTCGATTACCAGTATATCCACTAGTATTAAGTCCAGTAACTGAAAAAAATTCAGTAACAGGTAATAAACCTACACCAGGTAAAGGTTTACTAGTATAAGTTTCAAAACCAACTTTTGTTACTGGAGCGTCACCAAGATAACCCTTAGATTCAGCTCTATAAATCTTTGGTAAAGTATGATTAGCATTAATTGATGGCACAAAATCAACTAATTTAGTTTTAACTAAATCAACAGTTGTTTTAGACAAAACAAAAGTAGAAAGACCAACACCTTGAGTAAATTTAAGACGGTCAGAAGAAGATAGATTACCGAATATCTCAGAGAAATCAGAAGAATCCGAAGTTTGAAGACCCAAAGAAACCGCAACCGCAGTAAAAAGACCAAGAGCACCTTCAATTAATGGGATCACAATAGGATTCGCAAAAGAGCCAACCAAAACAGTATTTGCCATCGCAACAAGTAAAACCATACTGATAATGGATTTTTGAATTTTTTTAAACAAAATTATCACCTCAATTTTAATTTTAAATAAAAAAAAAGTCAGAGCCTAAGACTCTGACCCCTTTGGGGAAGATTAACCTCTAATTGCTGATTTCAAGAAACCAACGCCACGCTCAATTGCAACAACTGCTATCATAGCAGGCAAACCAATTTTTACTGCTGCAACAAGTGTAGTTACAATTTGTGATACATCAATTGTGATACCTGTGAATAAATTAGCGTCCATGAATTTTCCTCCTCAGGAATTAAGTAAACCAACGAATGACTTTATATACCAATCGCATTGCTATGTATAGGCAAATGAGATATAGGCAACTTGCTATAGTGTTCAAATACTCAAACTGTTGTAATACCTGTTCTGGTGTCATAACCAATCTCCCAATACAGAAAACGCAACCATTGAAAACAATATAATTAAAATACTAATTATTTGAACAATAGCCATAAATAAAGCACCTCAATTTCTTAACGTTCGATACACAAAATAGAAGAACATTGCCAATAATAAAATTAAAAAAATTACATATATAAGCAAGTCTAAATTAAGAATGTTAAGCCTCCATGAAATAGATTTTATCTTTGAAGCAAGAAACCTTTACAGGTATTTGTAAAGATTGACCTCGTTCCATTTTTAAATATGGGGAAAGGTCAGAAACTTTTACGCTTTTTACGTCTGAATTTTCCACGTCTAAAACTTTGACATAATTTTTCACAAGTCCAGTATCTTTATTAACGTTGTTCTCAAAACTCATAAATTCGCCAATCAAATTAATCATACATACATCTCCTTTAAAATAGGGGGTAAGTTACTTACGTTAGGTCATACATATCTGAAATATCACCACCGAAATATAAAATTTTCAATAAATGATATTTAATACCATTGCTTAAAATATAGTTTAAAAAATCAATCATTTGACATTCACAAGGAAAAGAAAAAGAGACTTCTGAAAATAGGACTTTTAATTTCTTTTCATTAATCTCGCGATCAGTATAAGTCTTTATAAAATTAATCTCCCAAGGCTCATGATAAGTAGCCATTAAATTGCCACTTTATGTAAAATTTTATTGCCGATGGGGAATAATTCAACTGTTCTTGAAATGTCTATTTAGGGAATAGTTGAACTGGTTTTAAATATGGTGTATAATATGATTAAATCAGCTATTGCAATCGTCTTATTAGCATTCTATTAGATTAGGACTCTATTAGGCTTTGGTTAAGCACATCTTTTAACGTTCTTTATACTTGGAGGTTTTTTATGCCACGCAAACCCATTAAAATTCATAACAAGTCTTCTAAGCCCGACAATATTGTTCTCAATGAAAACCAATTAATTGAACAATGCACTCAAATTGAATTAGAATTACCTGACTTTATGTATGATTTCTTTATATACCTTAAAAATGCTGTCAGCATCAATACGCGCCTGGCTTACTTGTCTGACATCCGTTTTTTTTGTAGATATTTGGTAAATGAAATTAAATTATTTCCCGTGTCTGAACTCCATGAACTTACTGTTGAACAGTTTAATGAAATACGCGCAAAAGAAATTAACCGCTATTTAGGCGAATATTGTAGCCGATATTTTGTTTCAGGCAAAGATTGGGATCATATTATGGAAAATCACAACCGTTCCCTTTCTAGAAAAAAATCCAGTTTGAGCGTTCTGTTTAAATACCTTTATCGGGATGAAACGATTGATAAAAATATAACAGACGGTTTTAATCCAATCAAACTGCCAAAACCCCAGCCGGACGCCATCAAGCGACTTGAAATCGATGAAGTGGCCATTATGCTAGATGCAGCTGATCGCGGCGAAGGTCTTACTGAAAAGGAAAAGCAATATTGGGAAAAGACCAAATATCGTGATAAGGCCATACTCCTACTCTTCACTACGTTTGGACTTCGTTTAAGTGAACTCCAGCAGCTTAATATAAGTTCTTTTAATTTTAACCGCGGTGAGTTTAAAATCTATCGAAAACGTGGCAAAGAAGTCAATATGCCGCTTAATCAATCGGCTATTCAGTGCGTTCAGCAATACATTGAATTAGAACGCCTCTTTCTAAAAGATAAAATAGCTGAAGACGATGACGCCCTCTTCCTTTCATTGCAAGGCACTCGCATGACAGATAGAGCTATTAGGCAATTGGTTAAAAAGTACACCTCTATTCCACTTGGAACAACTAGGACTGAAGGTTATAGTCCGCATAAACTGCGTGCAACAGCAGCCTCTTCTTTGATTGAATATGGCTTTTCTATTTATGATGTTCAGAATTTATTAGATCATGATAATATCACCACCACCCAACTTTATGCCGCTCATAAGAAAAATGTTAAAAGAGATATTGTAAAAAATTATGAGTTAATCGATGAATTTGATTCTAATAACAAACAACGCAAAGACCCAGAAAAACCCAAATAGTAATAAAAGAGGGTGTTGGTAGACATAATTTATTTATGCCTACCAACACCCTCTTTTATTAAAAATATGACAAATTATAATTTTTATGCATTATTTATTCAACTAGCTTGCTTTCTTTTGTGTAGCCTTCTTCTCTTTTAAAAGTTTCTCATATTGATCTACAAGACCACCAAAGTACTTTAAGATGCTATCAACAGGTTCTGAACTGTTCATATCAACACCAGCAAGTTTGAGTGCTTCAACAGGTGGTTGTGTACCGCCAGTGCTTAAGAATGCAAGATATTGAGTGACTGCTTTCTCACTGTCTTTACCATTCATTTGGTTTACGATGCTATATGCCGCAGACATTGAAGTTGCGTACTTGTAAACATAGAAAGATGTATAGAAGTGAGAAATTCTTGACCAAGAATATTTAGACTGATCTAAAACAGTCAAATCTTTGCCATTGTATTTTTTAACAAGTTCTAACCAAGTATTATTGAGAACGTCTGGAGATAATGCTTTATCACTTTCTGCAAGTGCATGAATTTTTTGTTCAAATTCAGCATACATAACTTGTGTGAAGATTGTACCTCTGATGTTTTCGATTTGTTTATCAATTAAATAGAGTTTTTCGTCTGTGTTTTTTGTGTTTTTAATAAGTGAGTCCATAACCAATAATTCATTTACAGTTGAAGCAACTTCAGCTGTAAAAATTGGATAATCTGCATTAATGTAATCTTGCGTTTTATTAGAATATTGGCTATTTAGAGCATGTCCCATTTCGTGTGCTAAAGTGAGTGATTCATCGAGTGAATTGTCAAAGTTCATAAGAATGTATGGGTGTGTGTCATAAGTGCCCCACTGATAACCACCAGTGTATTTATTCTCGTCTGCATAAACGTCAACCCAACGATCATTAATACCTTTGTTGAAGTCTGCTACATATTGATTGCCAAGTGGCGCTAAGCCTTTAGCAATCATTTTAACCGCTTCATCGTATGTATATTTGGTATCTACGTTACCGCTAATTGGCAAACTTGTGTCATATGCATACATTTTGTCAAAACCAAAATAGTTCTTTTTAACAGTATTGTATTTGTGCAAATAACTTAAGTTCTTATTAACAGAAGTAACTAAGTTGTCATAAATTGCTTGAGGAATTTCTTCCGAAGTCAAAGAAGATTCTAGTGCTGAAGTATATTTTCTAGTAGAAGCATTAAACACATCTAGTTTAATTTGTGATGCATAATTTGCTGCAAGTGTATTGATTTGATCCTTGTAACTATTTGTTTTTGCTTCATAAGCTCTTTTTCTGAGATCACGATCAGCAGATTCCAAAACTTCAGAATACTTAGCATTTGTTAGTGTGATAAGCTTACCTTTTGCATCTTTGATCGTTGGGGCGTTATAATCTGCAAGAGTAATCTTGCTAAATAATGAACTTGGAGCACCTGCTACTTCACTGAGTTTTGCTAAAATAGCTTCTTCAGGATCGCTTAGTGTATGTGCTTTTGATAACGTAACTTTGTCAAAGTAGCGCTTATATGTTTTAAGTGAAGCATTGCTGTAGAGTTTGTTAAAATCTTCGTCTGATAATTTAGTGAGCTCAGTCGATACAAAAGAAACAGCTTGCGAATAATCTCCAGCAAGGCCATCAGATAAGTCTAAGAGTTCGGTTGCATTATTATCAGATTGATTTAAATCTGCTGAAAAAGTTGCATATACCATTGTTTTGTAAACAATTCGGCTAATTTGCTCATCCAATTCCATAAAGCTTTTAAATTGAACAGGATCTTTAAGTTGTCCTTTGTAAGCCGCTACTTTTGGAAGCAATTCTTTTTTGACTTTTGTTAGGTCAGCTTCAAAAGTTGCACGGGTTGGGTACAATTCACTCAAGTTCCATTTGTACTTTTCTGAAACCGATGAACGTGTAGGCACTTCTGCGTTTGTGCCTGCAAAACAGAGTACTTGTGTGGAAAGTAAAGCAGAGACTACTAAAACCGAAATTCGAACTTTCATTCTTTTCTTTTTCATTTTTAACATTTCCCCCTTAAATAAAAACCATCTTATTGTAAGAGCATTTTAGCACGTCAAAAGTGACAAAACAATTAAAATTAGGAATTTTGGGATAAACTTAATCACTATGTCCAACGTGTGAATATCATGTGTTTTTGTTGTGTCTAAATGTTCTGAAAAATCAAAGATTTGCTGTCGATTTTAGTTTTTAAAGCATTAGTGATAATTTTTTGAAGGCTTCGTCTAGCTTCTATCTTTAATAAGCTAGAAGCTAGACGAACTCCAATTTTGCGTTTTTATTAACGTTTTGTTTTACTGCATAGAGATAGTGAGATACTGCCCATCCTTTTGAGCAAGCGCTTTTCGGGATAACGTCAAGCAAAATCAGTTCAAAACCAATTCCTTATCAACCGATTCCGGTTTCAATTCGACTGTTTTCTGATTCCACGAGGCAATCGAGCTACCATCATCTTTAATGAAATTAAGATCCGTTAGACTGCCTCTCTCTTTAGCCGTGACAAACAACTGAAGCATCTTCTGATCCATAAACCGTGAACCTTCCAAAGGCTGGAGCATGAAATACATTCTTACTGGCGAATAATGAATTTTGGAAACCATGAATTTTTCGCTAATGTCCGTTTCCTCTCCAAAGCTTGTTTTAATCGTCACATAAGGCTCGCCTTTGATGTATTCAAACTTGAAGTTCATCAGATTATCCTTATTCGCGTACTCAAATTGCAAAGGAGCTTTTTCATTTACTTCCGTTTTAGCATAATCGGGAGTGAATGCTTGATTGGCAGCCAATTTTTCTGCCTTTTTTTTATCAAATGCCAGAGAAAGGTCTCTATACTCAACTTCCTGTTTAGCACGAAGCCCTATGACCTTATCGGTCTTTAAATATTTTTCTAAATCTGCCATGGTCTTATGACGCGTCAAGAAGCTGAGGTTACCATAATAATCGAATTCACCAGGGGAATTCGCATCCTCCAATAAATACCTGCCGTCAGCATGTTTGCTCAATGTAACTAAGCTCTCGTAGCCTTTGAACAGACACACATAAACAACTTTACCTTTAACAAGCTTGGCAGACTTAATGGTGGCGACATTCTTATTTTCTTTTTTTGTTGAAACACTAGTGCTACCGTAATCCCTTATATTATATGTGATGGTCTTATCCGAAATTTGAATGATATCATGAGCAAAGTTGAAGTAAACCGCATGAGCTTCCTTCACACTTTTAAAAGGGATAAGCTTCGCCGGCTTATTATCCTCGTAAACGTCACCCGCCATTTTTACCGCACCATCATCTGGAGTCCAATTATCGGGCAGGTTTAAATAAGTTCCCGTGGCATATGCCGACGGCGTTGCAATCCAAATAACTATTACAAGTAGCATAGATAAAATACGTTTCATTGAAAATTTCTCCATTCTTCATACTCCTTTCTCAACATCATTTTAATACCTAAATTCTACGGCTATTTTAAATTTCATCATTTATTAGTGATTAGCTAGAATTCAAGTAACGTCTTCGATATTTCGCCATGAGAAACACCCCCTTTTAACAACAACTTTGTCAATTATTCTGACATATCTCAATTTTGACAAACTTAATAAACCTCGTGGATAAACTAAGTCAAAATATGAAATACTCAAGTGATGGATTTTTAAAATGAAGATTAACCTGTGATCTAAGAAAATGCTTCTCTAGTGATTTTTTCGACTAAAAGATAATCTTTTTTTTCCTCAGTTCTCACGATTATGTTCATACAATGATCCTCTTTAGAAGTTCGTATTGTTTTAGAGCTCAATTGTAATCTCTTTAAAAAACCAATCGTTATTTCTTGAAAATTAGTAACCTTATAACGTTTGTCATGCAGTATGGGGTTGTATTTATCCAAATCGTATTCTGGTGTTCCATTTGAAATGTACGCTTCTCCAAAATCTCCAACAATTTCGTTTGCAAAGCAAACGGCTTTTCCTTCAAAAATCATATCTTGATAGAGGGTTTTTGGATATAGTGCCTTCTTGTTCTCTAACTTCATCTTAAAATCCATTAAATGAGCGTATTCGTGAGCGCAAATCCATTTAATTTTTTCTTTTTCGTGAGGGTTATTTTTATTCGGATTGAGATAAATAATGATTAAATTATCACTTGCTGCGATTCCAAAATTCGAAGAGGTTGCTGATAGGCTGCTTCTGCAAGGTATGTAGATGCCATAGTTTCGGGTAAAATCCAACCGTATGCCATCGCTTTTTGATCTGTATTTACAAATTTTTCGATTACGTCGGAGCAATATTTTCCGATCCATTGCTTGAACATTTTATCTTGAGAAACATTGGGACTTTTCATTTCTTCTAAATATTTTGCAATTTCATTTGAAGGCATTAAAACTGTAACGGATTGGTTGAACAATTGATTATTTAGGGCGATGCCAAAAATGAAGACTGTCATTGCGATAAGAGCTACCCCTATTAATATTTTTTTCAATCGTGACCTCCAGAATTGCTATATTATTAAATCAATTCTCCTTATTCCAAAACGCTCCCATTTCCTATATCCTATCATACCAAATTAACCCATCAAATTACAACAATCCATTTCTAAACCAGTTTCTAAATATAATAATAAGCCCCTAAAGATTTAATCCTTTAGAGGCTCACTGAAATCAAGTTCTATTCTATATGGACATAATAATCATCATATACACCAAGTTTCCTATCAAGCGGCACATACCCAATTTTAAGCAAAGAAGCTGTTCTTTCACTTGCACTAGGAATGGCTTTGGTAAGAATGGCTTTAACATCAAACGCACTGAAGAAATTATTTTGAGTAATTTCTAAAATGGCGTCGATAACAGACTGGATTTCGCACTCACTTTTTAAATCAATTCGTAGTAAGCCAAAATGGTTGCATTCATCTTCTGCTGTTCGGTGGAACATTTCTATTGTACCAACTGTTTCTTGGGTCTCATTTAGAATAACCGTCCATCTTACGAAGTATTTGTTAACGTATGAAAAATTCCAAAATTCAATAGCCTGTTTCATGCGCTCAAGTGTTTTATAGTAAAAATCGTCTCCGTTGCAATTGTCAGCATTAAAAAAAGGGACTGCTTTTTTGTCAGAGTAGCAAAGCAGTAATTCTGGTGCATCTGCCAAGGTTGTTTGTCTTAAAGTGATCAAGTCATTTTTATAGATGGGACAATTTACATAGATGTCTGTTGTCATAGGCTTTTCCCTCCATGTCATAGATCTGATTATACACCATATAAGTTTTAGTGATCAAACCGATTACTCTTCAAAATTAGTAGCCACTTTCAACGTCTGACCTTCGCGAATAACAACGGAATTTAAATGGTTCACTTCTCTTATATGTTTCACAAGATCATGCAGATCTAGTTGATTTTGATAATAAAGACGATTGACGTCTTCAGCAAGCTCCCAAATGGTATCTCCGGCAGAAACCGTTAAGATCGTATATTGTTGAACATCGATTTCAGTTTTGGGTGCAGCTTGAGCACGAATGCTTAATAGTATGACGAGTGCGAGAATAACCCAAATGATAAAACGGCTTTTTCTCTTTTGATTGTGCTTTTGTTCAATACGTTTAATAGTTGTCATATACTTCCCTCCTAAATTCGAACGTTTGTTCTAATTCAATTATGCACAAACATATGTTCTGTGTCAATAAAAATAGAACAAATGTTTGATTAATTTTATAGGCTATGCTATAATGGGGTAACACTAAGGGGTTGAGGTGAGCGAAATGAATGCTATCAGCAAAAAACAAAAAGAAATTTTAGATTTTATAAAAGAGAAAGTCAAAGACAAAGGCTATCCGCCTTCAGTCAGAGAAATTTGTATAGCGGTAAATCTTAAATCGACGTCTACTGTTCATGGACACTTGACCAAGCTTGATGAAAATGGGTTTATTAGAAGAGATTTGACGAAACCTAGAGCTATTGAAATATTGAAAGATGATGAAGAGCTTACTTTAGAAGAAGAAATGCACCCTAAGGTTTCTTACATACCTGTAGTTGGTCAGGTAACAGCTGGAGTACCTATACTTGCTGTTGAAAATATTGAAGAAGAGTTTCCTATTCCGGCAAGTTTTGTTACGAATGGAGACTATTTTATGTTGAAAGTCAAAGGCGAAAGCATGATTGAGGCAGGCATTTTGGATCGTGACTTTGTGCTTGTTAAGCAGCAAAGTGACGCCACTAATGGTCAAATTGTCGTTGCAATGGTTGACGACTCTGCTACCGTAAAACGTTTCTTTAAAGAAGAAAAACGTTTTAGACTTCAACCTGAAAATCAATCCATGCAACCACTATATGTTGACGACGTGTCTATACTAGGCATTGTTAAGGGCGTTTTTAGAAAAATGCAGTAAGACAAAATAGACAATAAAGACAAAAAAGAACAGCTGTTCTCTTCTATAAGAGCCAGCTGTTCTTTTTTATTTTAAATTCTTATAATTTCTAATCAAAAAACTAAACCCAACCCAAAATCCTAAAGCGTTTCAAGCCCCTTCTCAACCAATCGGTTAAGGCTTTTAAGTGCCCCAAATTTAGAGTGGTCATACGTTAAGCCACCTTGGAAATACACAATAAAAGGTTCGCGAATTGGCGCATCGGCACTTAGTTCAATCGAAGAACCTTGTACGAACGACCCTGCCGCCATGATGACTTCAGACGTATACCCTGGCATAGCCCAAGGCACTGGGGTTACATAGGCATCGACGGGTGCCGCACTTTGAATGCCTTCGCAAAAAGCAATGACCTTTTCGGCTGTGCCTAGTTTTACCGACTGAATGATATCTGAACGCTCATCATCCCATTTAGGGCATACGTCATAACCTAATGTTTCGTATAATTTTGAGCAAAAAACGGCTCCTTTTAACGCACTTGCAACAACCGTTGGCGCCATAAAAAAGCCTTGAAGAAGACTTCTTGTTTGACCGAAAGTTAAGCCGCATTCTTTGCCAATGCCTGGGCTTGTCATGCGATAAGCCACTTTCTCCACCCATTTACTCCTTCCGACAATATAGCCGCCACTGAGTGCCAGTCCGCCACCTGGGTTTTTAATCAAAGAACCGGCCATTAAATCTGCCCCAACATCGATTGGCTCCTTCATGGCTAAAAATTCGCCATAACAATTGTCAACCATGACCACAATTTCCGGATTGATGCCTTTTACGAGTGCAATGGCTTCTTCTAAAGCACCAATGGTCAGCGCTTTTCTCCAACTGTAACCGCCACTGCGCTGAAGATAAACCATTTTAACTTCAGGATGAGCCACCAAATAGGCCTGAGTCTCTTCCAAATTAATCATGCCATCAGATAAAAGATCTATCCCATGATAATTGATCCCAAATTCTTTGAGCGTCCCCATGCCTTCACTGCACTCAGCGATGCCAATCACATTTTCAAGGGTGTCATAAGGTTTTCCTGTAATTGAAAACAGAGTATCTCCCGGTCTAAGGACGCCTTGGAGGCAAAGTGTCAGTGCATGTGTGCCATTAACAATAAGGGGTCGCACAATAGCCTCTTCGCCTCCGAAAACTTCTGCAAATATTTTTTCAACGGTTTCACGACCTTGATCATCATAGCCATAACCGGTATTCCAGGAAAAGTGATTGTCGCTTAGACGATGATTTTGCATCGCTTTAAGGACTTTTAGCTGATTGTATGAGGCAATTTCGTCAATTTTTATATGGGTACTGGCAACTGCCAATTCAATTTCTTTGCTTTTTGCAATAATGCTATCATGAATGCCAAGTGCGCTTAAATATAAATCGTAAGTCATGTCTTTCTCCTTAAAGTTATAATAGTCCGATCGCTTCCGACCTCTATATTAACACAAATAAAGGCCCGTCAAAAGACGAGCCCTCATTTAAAGTAATAAAATTTCATATTATATCATATATGCTGTGCCTGTTATTCGCCGCGGTTCACAGCGCTTGGCGGTGTGCTTGTACCACTGAAGTTAACGGATTTTGCTGGGATAATGGTTGAAACGGCATGTTTGTAAATCATTTGCTGTTTGCCTTCACTGTCCATGACAATCGTGTAACTGTCAAACCCTTTTACGTAACCTTTAATTTGATAACCGCTGATCAAAAAAATAGTAATTTGAGTTTTCTCTTTTCTGACTTGATTTAAAAAAATGTCCTGTAAGTTCAGTGCCGTTTTCATCAATTTAACCCCTCCTAAATTTTGTAGTAACTTCGAATCTCATTTGCTGCTGTCTCTATAAGTGTTTCTAAATCAAGGTACTGATCCACATCGTACCATTTTAAATCTTGATAGCGTTTGAACCAAGTCAATTGACGTTTGGCATAGCGACGTGTATTTTGCTGGATTTCATTAATCGCCTGATCGAGTGATATTTGGCCCTCAAGATAAGGGAAAATCTCTTTATACCCTATACCCTTCATTGCGGTGAAACTATCATCTAAACCCATATTTTTTAAAAATATTAGTTCCTTAACCAGTCCATTACTGAACATATCGAGCACACGAAGATTGATTCTATCATATAACTTTTCCCTGTCACCTGTCAAAGCCATCAAATAAAAATCATAATTAAAATTTGGGACTAAGTCGGTTTTAAAATCTTTCATGCCTGCCTCGGAATTTGAAGCTATTTCAATGGCGCGAATGACTCGTTTCACATTGTTTGGGTGAATTCGAGAAGCCGAATCAGGGTCCAATAAGTGCAGCCGATGGTGAAGCGCTTCGTTCCCCTCATTTAGGGCAAACTGTTCCAGACTTCTGCGCTGCTCGTTGTCATCAGAAACCTCTGAGAAGTCCATTTCATATAGCAATGAATTGATGTATAACCCAGTACCGCCAACCACAATGCTCACTTTGCCACGGGAGTGAATGTCTTCGATTTTCTCCTCGCCGAGGCGTTTAAAATCTGAGACGCTAAACGATTCAAGGGGGCTGACGAAGTCAAGCAAGTGATGTGCAATGCCGTCTCTTTCAATCGTGGAAGGTTTGGCACTGCCGATGTCCATGTATTTGTATATTTGCATCGAATCTGCAGATATAATTTCTCCATTTAATTTTTTTGCAAGTTCAATTGAGGTTTTTGTTTTACCAACAGCCGTTGGACCGCCAATAATAATCACTTTTGGTTTATTCAATGGATCACGTCCTTTTAAACATCTTCTCAAATTCTGATTGGGTAATGGTGACGATAATCGGTCGACCATGTGGGCATGTGTAAGGATTTTCAAGCGTCTTTAAATCCTCTAAAAGTCTTTTGACTTCAAAGGCTTCCATTGGGTCGTTGGCCTTGATTGCCGCCTTACAAGCGGCTTTGATGATGCGATCCTTCCAAATGTCTTCTGAAGTCAGTTTGAGTCGATCAATTGCATCTACCAGTTCCTTAAAGAACGTCTCTGTTGCCGGGGTATGAAAGGCTAATGGCACTTCTCTAATGACGATGCTCAGATCGCCAAACCCTTCGTAAATAAAGCCAATCTGCGCCATTTTTTCAGTTTCGGCTAAAATAGCAGTCCACTCGCTGTGGTTAAACGTCATTAAAATAGGTTTGGCCAAAATCTGTCTGACCATCTCTTTGCCTGTTAATTCGGCTTTGAATTTTTCATAGAGTATTTTTTCGTGACCCGCATGTTGGTCAATGACATAAAGCTGTCCGAACTTTTGAAACATCAAATAAGCATTGAAAATTTGACCAATGTAAACGAGGTCATCGTACAACCCCTCCGATGTCTTAATAAAAGTAGTTTGCTCAGGGATAGCCTCTTTAGCAGTTTCTTTTACTAAATCCGCCATCTTCAGATGTGCCAGTAGTGAGACGTCAAATGGCTTATTGGCGGGTTCATAAGATTGTGAATCTGTTTCAATGTTCTTCTCTGAGGCGGTTTCAATGTGTGTTTCAGAGTAAGTTTTAACAGGCTCTGCCGCTTGGCTAGGCATTTGAGTAGCCGATTGTTGTTCGCGGTACTGGGTTTGACCCAAGTGTGGTTCTTGTCTGTATTTGATACTCGCAATTTCGGGAATCTGGTTAAAACTGCGAATGGCTTGTCTAAGCTGGGTCATCAGCCAATCTTTGAGAATCAGTTCTTGATGGAACTTCACTTCTGTTTTGGCAGGGTGAATGTTGACATCGACTTGATCCGCAGGGACTTCTAAATGCAGTACGGCACTTGGAAAACGGCCAATTGGAAGCTGTCCGAGGTAGGCGCCTGAAACCGTGTCAAGAAGCATTTTGCTCTTTATGAACCGATGGTTGACGAAGAAAATCTGATGTCCTCTATTGCCTCTGGTATAGCTGAGTTTGGACACATAGCCCTTGAGTTTCCATCCGTCCTTTTCAAACGAGACTGGGACTAAGTTTTGAGCGAGTTCTTTGTCAAGAACAGCGTAAATGACTTTATAGGGATCGCCATCGCCTGGCGTTTTAAAAACGTTTTTTTGATCCACCACATACGTAAAGCAAATATGGCTGTGAGAAAGCGCCAATCGAATCATTAAGTCGCTGATTGCTCCCGTTTCGGCGGCGGTGGACTTCATAAATTTTAGACGCGCGGGCGTATTGTAAAAGAGGTCTTTCACGACGATGGTAGTGCCTTCTTGAGCACCAATCGGCGCATTTTCAACCACACGTCCCCCGGAAATTTTGAGAATTTGCCCTGTTTCGTTCTGAGCCTGCTTGGAAGTCATTTCGACATGACTCACCGCAGCAATGCTGGCAAGCGCCTCACCCCTAAAACCCAAAGTGGTGAGGGCATAAATGTCTTCAATTAAAGTCACTTTGCTGGTGGCATGGCGCTCAAACGCAAGGGCAATCTCTTCAGGCGCAATGCCTTTGCCGTTGTCCGTAATTCGAATGAGTTTTTTGCCGCCCGTTTGAATTTCGATGTAAATCTTAGTAGAACCCGCATCGATTGAGTTTTCGACGAGCTCTTTGACAACCGCCGAAGGGCGTTCTACCACTTCACCGGCAGCAATTTTATTGGCAACAAGAGGATCAAGAATGTTGATGGTAGACATTAGAACGTCCCTCCTGACATGTTTTTCGCTTTGCTCATGAGTTCATAGAGGCAGTTCATAGCGGCCATTGGCGTCATATCCATAACGTTTAGGCTGGCAACTTCTTTGATAAACAAATCAGACGAAGCGTCGCCGAAAAAGGACATTTGTTCTTTGACGAGTTCAGCGACTGGCGCTACGGGAGTTAAGGTTGGTTCTGTTGAAGATGTCGGCGTTGCTTCTGTTATAGAATGAGGCGCCGAAGATTCCACTGCCGTAAACACCTTCAAATCCGTCAGCGCATTCAAATTATTGTTAATGTCGTTAGCCTCAAGCTTCTTTAAAATGTCTTTGGCGCGCTCGATGACCTCATTTGGAAGCCCTGCCAATTTTGCGACTTGTATGCCATAACTTTGGTTGGCGCCGCCTCGAATGATTTTTCTGAGGAAAATGATGTCGTCTCCCACTTCTTTGACGGCGATGCAATAGTTTTTAACCCCATGGAAGCGACCTTCTAACTCAGTCAGTTCATGATAATGGGTCGCAAATAGCGTTTTGGCGCCAATGCCGTCTTTTTTTGACAAGTATTCGACCACTGACCAAGCAATGCTGAGACCATCGTAGGTACTCGTCCCCCGACCAATTTCATCGAGAATCAGCAGTGATTTTGTCGTTGCGTTGTTGAGTATATTGGCAAGTTCATTCATTTCAACCATAAAGGTACTTTGACCCTGAGAGAGGTCATCGGATGCGCCGACTCTTGTGAAAATACGATCGACAAGGCTGACCGTTGCACTCTCAGCAGGTACGAAAGAGCCGATTTGAGCCATCAGCGTAATCAAAGCCACTTGTCTTAAATAAGTCGATTTACCCGCCATGTTGGGGCCAGTTATGATATAGAACTGATGTTCATCTTGATCCAGATGGGTATCGTTTGAGACGAATTGCCCTGAATCCATAATGCGCTCGACCACGGGGTGCCTTCCATTTTTAATGGATAAGAGACTGTCCGTATGCACCGTTGGTTTGCTGTAACTGTTTTGATAAGCCACTTCCGCAAAAGAATAAAGGACATCAATGCTAGCAATGGCATCGGCTGTATGCTTTAAGCGGTGAACACTTTTAAGCAGCGTTTCTTTGAAATCTAAGAAAAGTTGATATTCAAGCGCCATCATTTTTTCTTCGGCGCCGAGCACTTTTTCTTCTAAAATCTTAAGTTCTGGCGTAATATAGCGCTCATTATTGGCAAGCGTCTGTTTGCGGATATAGTCCTCAGGTACGCTTTTGCTATTGGCTCTGGTCACATCGATATAGTAGCCAAAGACCTTGTTAAAGCCAATTTTGAGCGTTTTAATGCCTGTACGCTGACGCTCTCTGTCTTCGACTTCTAGGAGCCACGACTTGCCATTTCTTAAAATAAGGCGGTAAGCCTTTAAGTCTTCATTATAACTTTCTTTAAAAATACTGCCCTCTTTTATGGCGATGGGGGGCTCTTCCTCAAGCGCCTCGTTAATAAGCTGATAAACATCGTCTAGAACGTCAAGCTGATCAGCGAGCTGATCGGTGAGGCTTAAATCTCTGCTGCTCA
>JAYVIR010000115.1:0-2391 GCA_043770095.1 Eubacteriales bacterium | reverse complement strand
AGTCTGAACGATAATCTGCAGCCCTTTCATACTTGAACTGCCAGCAATCAAAGCATCCCATGTAAATCATTTCTTGATTCTTTTTGTTGAGATACGTGACACCAGCAACAAGGTCTTTTGATTTGATGCTTTCTTTGGTTCGTAACTTATCGTTGAAGCTGACCAGCTCCTTATAGTCTGGGGAATCTGTTGAAATCAATATTAAATCCGTTCCCGAGTAACCGTAAACAAACTCACCTTCCAGCCCCTTGCCCTTAATAGAATTGGTGTTTTCAAGGATATAGAGCAGGTTTGGCACTGTCAATTCAAGCTCAAAGCCTCTTGGGTCAAAGACTCTAACGTAGGTTTGCCTCACGTTCCAATGGCTTGAAGTGCCGCCAGCTTTTTTATTCAAAACAAAGCCAGACATCGGCTTATTCTCATAAATTTCATTCGGGATGGTTTTATCTCGCCAACCTTCCCACGATTTTTCTTTTCTGAGGACACCCGCATTGTCAAAGTAAACAATAAAAGACAGTTTTCCAGAATAAGTGTCTGTTCGCTTCTGAAAGCCTACGTTGATTCTTTCAGGAATAAAAATATTGTTTTTCATCTAATCTCCTTTCGCTTTTATACCACACAACACAGCATTATATAAACACAAAGAAGGTTGTCAACTGATTTTATTACAGGAATTTCAGCAGAAACTTCGCGGGCTTTATTAGCCTTACGGGTTGCCCACGCCTTTGTTGCTGCGTTGGTGCGTTTAAGCTTTTCTGCGTTTTTTTCTGCATTGGCTCTGCGAGTTGCCCACGCTTTTCTACCAGCTTCTGACCAATCAACATCTGCTCTTTTCATAGTGTTCTCCTATCCAAACTTAACAATCGTGGTGAAATAATTGTGAGTTACATTCGGCTTAAGCTGTTCTGACACATACTTCTGAGTTTCTATCGTAAACTTTTTTGCATATTTTGTATTTGCCAAAGCAGCCAGCACCAAAACACCAGTTGAGTGCTCAAACTCCGTAGCTTGTTTGAAAACTGTGTGCTGCTCAAGATTATGTTGTTTCACAAACGCCAATATTTCTTCATTAAACGCTTTGGTTTCAATTGTTGTACGATTCTTGGCAAATGTAAGAATCAACATACCATCAGGCTTCAACATGTTAGAGCGAAACAGTGGACGCAGAGTTTCTGAATAATGTTTGATGCTTGGATAACTGAAAAAGTCCAAGTAAACGAGGTCGTATGGACAGATTGATGAGCCATAGGCATATTGTATTCCCTCGTTTGATGTCATCGCTACTGGGGTGGTTCTAATCCCCTGCATAAAGCTTCTTTCTGGTCGCTGGCAATGAACTATTTCTTGATGAACTTTTGAATTTTGTTCAATAGCGTAAATATTTGACATTGGGACTTGATATTTGTGAAGCAAGTAAAGTTCTTTACCGTAAAGAGCTGGCATTAATAGTGCTGACATAGAGCTAGATGTGCGAGATTGAACGAAGTTAGAAATAATTGGCTCAATAATGACATCTTTATTCTCGCAAAATGCGTCTCGTTTTGCTTTGCTACTGCAAAAGGCAGACTTTTCAGTATAGGTAGTAGACATTATTTTCTCCTTCCTCTCTGGAACCAATCAGGACGCAAGTTCCGCAATTTTTTGATAAATTTAGGGTCATAACTGCCACTACTTTTAAATCTATAACTTTTTATTGCATTTCAAAGTCTTTCCCGTTGCCTCCGACAGTATAAATGTCAACAATCCCTTTGGCACATTGAATAATACGGCGTTTCATTACCTTATAGTCCACAACAACTGAATACTCTTTATTGTCAGACATTCTCATAACTCTGCCAACCATCTGCATAAGTCTAATAACACTTTGGGTCTGGCAAACAAGATGACAATATTTCAGTCTGCGAATGTTGATAGACTCAGCACCAACAAACACAGTTATGTAACCAAGTAATTCCCCACGCTTAATCTTTTCTGCAACATCGTTAATGTCCATGCCAGAATCAGAAGTCACCTGAACGAAACCATTCCAGCCAAGTTTTTTATTAACAATCTCACACAACGCTTTTGCTTCTTTTATCCTACTCACAAAAACACAATGCCCTGAATGAGGGTCATTGGCATCAACCTTAATAATAATGTTGGCAATCTGTTCGCAATATTGTTCTAGTTTCCCCTTTTTAAAAATCAGCTTCAAGTTTTCACCTTTGGTGTTAACTTCTGTAGAACCATCAACTCTAATCGGGATGGTAATGCCATAAAGGTCAGGGGCGCACCTTTCAGGCTGCATCTTAATCAGGTCTTCCATTGTAATTCTGAAGTCAGGCTTTTCAATTCCAAAAGGCTTGAAGTTATCAGAACGAAAGTGAGTGCCAGTCATTAGAAGGATTTTGA
>JAYVIR010000114.1:0-51522 GCA_043770095.1 Eubacteriales bacterium | reverse complement strand
ATTTACTTTTAGAGTTGTTTTGTTTGAATGTCTCTAGCTCTGAAATCAAATCACCATAATTTCCAACAGTTGCCTTTAGGCTTTCCAATTTTTCTATATAAATTTGGGGGTTATCCATTTGTTGCGTTTTGAAAATCATTTTAATTTCATTATAAGAAAAGTGGAATTTTCTCAATCGTTTAATATCATGAATCTGCATTATGGCTTCATCGCTATATAATCTGTACCCATTTTCCTCGACCTGACTGGGTTTTAAAATGTCTTCTTGATCATAATATCTGAGCATTCGAGTCGATATTTTAGTGATTTTTGATAATTCGCCTATTTTAAACATTGGATATCCTCACTACTTCCCAAAATAAAATGTCAAATATTTCGTCGCAGTTTGACGTAGTTTATCAGGCATGTCCTCCCACTTTAGAAAACTTCTCGGGGTAGGTAAACGCTAAGTGAAGTGCCGTGAATCCACCCATCGAAAATCCGCCTATATAGCGCTCTTCTTTTTTCTTATTTGCCGAATAATTTGCCTCTATAAAAGGAACCATCTCTTTGACGATGTAATCTTCGTATTGTCCTAAGTTAAGTATGATATTTTCATTGCCATCTTGCACAATTTCCGCTTTTGCAGGCCCATCAACCGAATTAACACCATAGCTGTTTTCGATATCCGGACAAACAATAATACCTGGTATTGCTAGCTCCGAACCCAATAATGCGTCATATTGCTTATCAAGCTCATTGTCTTTCCTAAAATTTTACTCTCGATTGTTTTGTTTTCAACAATCGAGGTATCGGATACCTTTACCTGTGCACTTGAGCACCCGCTTAATACAAACATTGCAATGATGATACAAATCCACTTACGTTTACGTTTTTGCATAGACCCATCCCCTTTGATTAAATTATTATGCTCAACTGTAAGTTTAGAATATTTGCTCAATTAAGTCTGTTATATTTTCGTCATACAATTAACGCGTACTCCCAAGGAGGGTTTTATTACATTTTGTTTACAAAAATTACATTAACTAATTTACAATTGGAAATCAATGCGATAATACATATAAAGAATATTCTACGATATCACGCATATATTAAGGGGGGTCTTACTTTGGACGAAATCGATAAGAAAATGGAAAAGCTTAAAATGTACGGACAAAAACCCTTTAGCATCGCACTTATTCACGGTGGTCCTGGAGCACCCGGCGGCATGAAAAGCTTAGCCGAAGAACTTTCAAAAAAATATAATATTTTAGAACCTTATCAATCATGCAATTCTATCGATGGACAAGTTGAAGAACTTAAAGAAATATTAATGAGTCATGCAGCGCTCCCAGCTGTCTTGATTGGGCATTCGTGGGGCGCGTGGCTAAGTTATTTATTCGCAAGTAAGTATCCTCAAATGGTCAGTAAAATTATTCTCATCGGTTGTGGTGCATTTGAAAGTAAATATCTTTCTAAAATGAATAGCACAAGATCAAATGCCAAAATGGACAAAATCTTAATATTGACATTGATTACCCTGAAACCGTTAACCTTTTTTCCTTCGGTTTTAATGCACCGGAACTTATTCTAAACGTAAAATTACCTAAAAGTTATGTTAAAACATTGGAACTTCTAAGTTCCTCCGGTGATATTTATTACTCAGGCGGCAATACCGACCTTTTAAATGTTGAAACTTCTTCAGGTAATATTTCACTCGAATCACTTTCTGGTGACATTAGACTCCCTAAGGCACTGAGCTCAAACGATGAAAATTTTGTTGAAGCAAGCGTTGGTTCCGGTGGTCAACTGCTTTCAATAATGACCAGTTCAGGTGATGTTACTCTGAAATAATGATTTTCTAAAATCGAAATGGAGGTAGACTAAAATGTCAGCACTTCAACCGGATCTCATTTTTAAGTGGCCACATTTTACTCGGCATAAACTTTTTCGCATTATTACCGATATGCTTTTTATTATATTTTCAGGCTCTACTATTTTTTTAAGTTTTCGTCACGCAAATTGGTTTCTATTTAGCTTCAATGTCATATTATGCTTTCTTTTTTGTCGAATGGTTGCTTTTAAAATTAGAACCTTTAATGAAAACTTAGAAGTGCATTTCATACTTAGCAATAAAAGTCTAGAATACTGGATACAAAGCAGCTCTTATATACCCGCAAAACCTTCTGGTTGGTTATCCAATCAGCTAGAAAAATTGGGGCTATTTATCACCCTAAACAAAAAAGTAACTATTGAAAAAGAGGCAATTAAAAACATTCAATTTTCCAGAGGAAGAGACCAGATTATCATCCATTTAAAGACGGGTAAGAAAACAATAATTGATTTAAACAACCTTGAAGCACTCGACAAAAGAGAATTATTATTAGATGAAATTAGCAGGTGGTACAACGTTCGATCAAGATCCTAAAAATCCAAATAACGTTATTTTACTTTACACAGGTCGTTCACAAGGTAAAAATACGAACGGTGGAAGCCCTGATCAATGGAACAGAGAACATGTTTGGGCAAAAACTCATGGCGATTTTGGCACTTCAAACGTTGCTGGTACAGACCTTCATCACCTCAGAACCACAGACGTTTCTGTAAATGCCGACAGATGCAACAAAGATTTTGATATGGGCGGCACCATTTATGGGCAAACTTTCAGTTTTAAAAAAATGGAATCAACAAGACCCTGTTGATGCTTCCGAGCTCAGAAGAAATGAAATTATTTATACAAAATACCAACACAACAGAAACCCTTTCATTGAGCATCCAGAATGGGTAACCGCTATTTGGGGCAATTAATTTTTAACCTAAAAAAATCCAGAAAATTATTTCTGGACTTTTTTATTGATTTTTGTTTCTTTGATAGAAATCTCCGAACTTTCGATCTTCAACTAAAATATGATGTGTCAACCAACTTTTCACAAACATATTAATTTTAATTAAATCTGCATCCGTTGCAGGTTGTTCTCTATGAGCCTCAAATATTTCTTCAATTTTGGTTTTAAAGCCCTCATGTATTTGATGGTGCTGTTCATACTGATCATAATAAATTTCCTGTTGAAACAACTCCTCATTTTCAAAATGAAATCTGACATAGTTTTTCAAAAACAATAAAAGTTCTTGATAGTATTCATGCCCATGCCCAGCCCTCATTAACTCATAGAGCTTGGCAAAACTATCAATAATCATTTTGTGTTCATTGTCTATTTCTTCTATGCCCATTCTAAAATCACTATTCCATCGAATAGGCGAATTATCCTCATTAAAACCCTCTACCTGTTCCATCTGACTAAGTGATAAACTCCCAGACGGTGTCTCTAATTGTTTGGAAATTTTCTCGATAAAGGTTTCATCCTCAAAAGGCATTAAAATAAAATCAGTGCACCCGCTAAGGACAGCTTTATTAATCAAAGCCACATCCGCACTATTACCAAATGCAATAATGGGCATTTGATGGTGATCATTGACCTTTCGAAGTGCAGAAATGGTTTGAATGCTGTCAATTTCATGATGGTTCAAGTCAATAATCACCAAGGAAACATCACTAAATGTAACCGCTACATTATGTACCTCTAATTTATGTGCACTCATAAATTCAACTTTTATATTTTCAAAGTGTGGTAATAGCCTCTCAATACGGATTTTAAGAATGTTCGTGCTCACTAAAATGACAACCTTTTTCATCATGTCCCCCTTGCAAAACATTTTATTGTTTTTTTATACCCACTCTTATAATTTAATAACTATATTATAGCTCACTTGCACAGAGTAATCTGATTTTTCTTTAAAGTTTCTGGGTATATAAATAGAAAGCTATACCTAAATTGGGGGAACTCTTATGAAGCGTCAGGCGAATAACAAATTTAATGCATTTATTCAAAAGCGCCTGAGTTATGTGTTTGTTATCCTTGCGCTTGCCATTTTAGCCATTTCAGCCTATAACCTCAATACCATTAATAATGAAGTTCGAAACAATTACGCTGAAAAAACAACCTTTGAAGCACGTGGCTTACAAACCGATGTTAGTGAATGGCTTGACGAATATATTAACATTTTAAGCCTTTCTCATGACCTCGTTTCCAATTTAACGGCCGAGGAACTTAGCTATTCAAAAATTTATAACAAATACTTAAAAATAGATTATCAAAAGCATAACTTGGATGCACTTTATTTTGCTTTGGAAAATGGTGCTTTTTTCACAGGACTAGACTGGATTCCCGATGCTTCATATGATCCAAGGCTAAGACCTTGGTATATAGGCGCTCAAAAATCGGGTAAAATTTTTGTTGGTGACACTTACATAGACCGCGACACCAATAAAATAATATTCACCATAAGCGTTCCCTTTTCTACGAAAGATGGTATCAAAGGGGTTATCGCTATGGATATCTATATGAATACCGTTGCCGCTAAGATCAAAGATTTCATCTCTGGCACTGATTTTGAACTGGCAATCGTGGACGCCAAAGATGTCATCATTCACTATACGGGAGACTCCTATTTTGCTGGACAAAATATCAATGTCTATGCAAATAGTCCCTTATATAACTTATATCAAAACTACTTGAAAACATTTAAAGATGGCTATGAACAACTTACCATCAACAATAATGATTTAAGACTGGCCAGCAAACTTCCCAATACGACATGGACTATTTTAATTTTTACCAATCAAGGCAATGTCATGACAAATGCCGAAGAAAATATACAACGGTATTTTATAATCAACGCAGTTGTCCTTACTTTAATTTTATATGGCTTATACCTAATTTTCAAAACAAGTATAATGTTTAAACAAAGATCAATTTATTTGCCCCACCCGCAGAGCCAAGTTAAAGAAATAGATTCTGCAAATAATACACTGCCCCAAAACAGTGCACTTAAGAGCAAGACCGATGAATTGACACGAGTGTTCAACCGTACTTATTTTGACGAAAAAATGGATAAATACTGGTTAATGGCTCTTGAAAAGAAAACGCCCATAGGCTTAATTATAATCGATGTCGATTTCTTCATGAAATACAATGCCCTTTATGGTCAATATAATGCAGACGAATTGCTGATTACACTCAGCAAAGAATTGATGAATCATATGGAGCCAAAGCATATCCTTGCACGTTATAGCGAAGAAGCCTTTGCTGTCCTATGTTACAACACTGAGGAAAAACCTTTTTATGAATTTGCATTAAGCCTTCAAAAAGATATTGAAGCGTTAATGATTGAGCATATGGATTCTGATTTTAAGCAAGTTACGATTAGTGCTGGTGTTGCAGTCTATATACCTGAAAATACAGATGAGATCAGTACCTTTATTCACACAGCCTACGCTGCACTTTTCAAAGCCAAAATTAACGGTCGAAACAAAGTCGTACTTTGGTCTCCTGAGCAATAAGACGTTTCAATAAGTGGAGGTGAATACCATCTATGAAAAATAATAAACGTTTAGTCTTTACTTCTACTATGCAAATTTCTCTGATTGTATTTGCCGTTTTTTTTGTTTCAGGTCTGCTCACCTATAAATATGTTCATTCCATTCTCCTTGAACACGTTCGAAATGAGGTTTCATTAAAAGTTGAAATGGCAAGCAATCGCGTCCAAAACATCTTTGAAAACGCGGCTATTCACACGACTGAAATGGGCATCAATCCGGTACTCGTTCAATATTTAAAAAAGGTGCAAAACAGAAATCAAATCACGGAAGAACCCCTTTACAGCCAAGTCATCGGAATACTCAAGCAAGTTCAAATAAGTAATAGTACTCATTTTTTAGTTTGGGTTGCTAACGAAGAAGCTAATTTTTATATTGGCGACAACGAAATTGTATCTGATTATACTTATGAGGCCACTAAACGGCCGTGGTATGAAATTGCCGTACAATCGAGAGTAGCAGAACTTACGCCACCCTATTTGGAATGGGGTACTAATAAATTGGTTCTTTCCAGCATCTTGGCACTCCGAAACCCAGATAACAGTATTTATGGCTTCGTCGCAGTCGATGTGGCGCTTGATAGCCTCCCAAATATTATGTCTGAAATTCGATTGAGCAATAAAGACCTCAATTTCATGATCGCAGCCAATGGTACTTATGTTTATCATCCACAAAGCAATAAGGTTATGAATTCAAACATTGCTGACGCTTCAGACCCTCTTCAATCTTACTCTAAACAAATTTTAACCAATCGAAGAGGCTTTTTAGAAATTAATTACAATGGCAAACCTATGTATTTAACGTACTCACCAGGGTCTGAAACTGGCTGGATTATTGTTTCCCTCATTGACAAAGCTTCTATAGGTCAAGAACTTGGTCAAGTGGGCATTATGCTGATTGTCCTTTTCCTTCTCGGGTTTATTTTTGTTCTTTTAGGCGTTTCAATGACAAGCAAATACAACCGTCCATCAGGTGATACAAGTAAAGATGTGCAGCTTCAAAAGGGTCTTAAAGAGTCTCCCAATTCACAGGCCAACTTAGAACGAAATTTTCAAGACGCGAAACTGGAACTTGCAATGTATTATCATCACATTATGGAGAATGAAAAAATCGTTTCCCTTGGAAAGTTAGTCCCCGGGGTAACCCATGAAGTGAATACACCTCTTGGCATCAGCATCTCCACGGCTTCTTACATGTCAAAATTAAATCAGGACAATCGCATTAAGCTAGCCGATGGCAAAATGACTCGCGATGATCTCAAAACCTTTATGGAAGACAATGAAGAAAGTTTGCGCCTGCTTACAAATAATCTGAGCAGAGCCTCTGAAATCATTAAAAACTTTAAACAAGTGGCTGTTGATCAGAGTACCGACATACGAACCGTCTTCAACCTCAAAGAAAATATCGATGTCATTTTGATGAGTTTAAAACACGAGTACAAACAGTATCACCATCAAGTCATAAACAACTGTCCAAGCGATATTACTCTTGACAGTTACCCCGGCCTCTATTCGCAGATTTTTACCAACTTCATCATGAATTCCATTCATCACGGTTTTAAGAACATTCAAAACGGTCAAATGACTTTCGATTGTGAAATAACAAATCAGCGTCTCATCATCACCTATACCGATAACGGCTCTGGCATTTCACCTGAAAATCTTGAGTATATCTTCGATATGTTTTTTACAACCAATCCAAGCAAGAGCAATAATGGTCTTGGCATGCACATTGTAAAAAATTTGATTACCGAGAGACTTAAGGGCACGATTGTCTGCAGCAGCAAACTTGGTGAAGGCGTTACATTTATCATCAATGTCCCGCTTATATTGGATTGATGCTCCCTACTCAAAGGACGTCCTATTTCTAAAAAATAAGGACGTCTTTTTTATTTTTTTGTTATTGCCAATAGCACAATCTTTCTGCCGAGCGGTCTAAATATATGTTTACTATCGAACACTTGTTCTGTATAATAACAATAGTAGAGTCCCATTTGGAGGTGATTCCTATTGTCTAGAATCATATTTCATATCGATGCAAATAATGCCTATTTAAGTTGGGAGGCCGTTTACAGGCTTCAACACGGCGAAAGTATCGACTTAAGGCAAATTCCTTCCGTCGTAGGCGGCGACCCGAAAAAACGCAGCGGCATTGTTTTAGCCAAAAGTAATCCCGCCAAAAAATATGGCATCACAACAGGCGAAACCCTATTCTCGGCATTTAAAAAATGTCCAAATTTGGTTGTCGTGCCGCCGAACTATCCGCTTTATATAAAATGCAGCAACGCTATGGTTGAAATTCTTAAAGATTATTCGCCTCAAATACAGCGCTACAGCATCGACGAATGTTTTTTAGATTTTTCAGGCATGAAACACCTGCACGAGAGTCCATTTGAAATTGCAGAGGACATTCGAAGGCGCATCAAAAACGAACTAGGCTTCACCGTAAGCATTGGCGTTAGCAGCAATAAGCTCCTCGCAAAAATGGGCGGCGAACTTAAAAAACCTGACGCAGTAAGTACCTTATGGCCAAGCGAACTGTCTGAAAAATTATGGCCGCTACCCGTCGAAGACCTCTTCATGGTAGGACGTGCAACGCTGCCAAAACTCCGTAAAATGAGCATCTACACCATCGGCGACTTGGCAAAATATGACCCTAAATACCTTCAGTACACCCTCAAATCTCACGGACAAGTGATTTGGAACTTTGCAAATGGCATTGAGGCTTCATCGGTTAAAAAGAGCACCCACTTGGTCGCTAAAGGCATTGGAAATTCTACCACCATTTCATTCGATGTAGAGACCTCCAAAGAGGCGCACCTCATCCTACTCAGCCTTACCGAAACTGTGGCCATGAGACTGCGAGATAGTGGCCTGTGCGCAATGCTCGTCAGCGTCAGCATTAAAACAAGTACGTTTGAACACTATTCGCACCAACGCAAATTTTACACGCCAACCGACACGACAAAACAAATTTTTGCCTATGTCAAAATGTTGTTTGACGAAATTTGGAAAGGTGAACCCATACGGCACCTAGGCGTGCGTGTTTCAGAACTCTGCGACAACGACTTTGTTCAAATCAGCATATTTGACGAAGAGGTCAGTGACAAACAAAAATCACTAGACAAAGTTATTGACCAACTCAGATTAAAATACGACAGTAAAATCATTACAAAATGCTGTTTTTTGCATAGTGGCATCAAACCACTCTCAGGAGGCATCAGCGAAGAAGACTATCCACTCATGAGCAGTCAGTTATAAACGTTGAATTAAAAATTCTGCGTTTGTGTAAAGAAGGTGCACTATGAAAATCATCAATAAAGAAATTGATTTGCTCTGCTGGTTTGACAAACAAGGCGCAGCGACGCCTATCCGCTTTCGTTTGCTCAATGAAGACGGACAGGATCAAGTCATTAAAATTGAAAAAATACTCAAAAAAGACCTCGAAAAATTAGCGGGCAACCGAATGTTCGTCTATACATGCCAAAGCGTGATCAACGATGAAACCCGAATCCTTACTCTAAAATATGAACTGGATACTTGTAGGTGGTTTTTGTTTAAAATTTAGTGCAAATAGGTTAAACTTTAATTTGGATAGCGTTGAAAGGGTTTAAAATAGTTTGAAAGGGAGGCTTTTATTTTGAATACAGATGAATTAATTCAGTCCATTTCAATAATTGCGGAAGAAGACTGTAAAAAAGAGAGCAATATTTTTGGCTATGAGATATGGACTTACCATATTGTAAGCGTTGTTAAATATGCCAATTTAATGGCACTTGAATTGGGTGCAGACCAAGAAATTGTAACCATCGCCGCGCTTCTGCATGACTTTGCCAGCATAAAAGATGCGTCTTTATATGAAGACCATCATATTCACGGCGCCGCCGAAGCGGAACGGATTTTAACCGCATTTGCTTATCCAAAAGAGAAAATCCAGCAAGTGAAAGACTGCATCACTCAGCATAGAGGCAGCGTCCTCCTCGAGCAAACAACGAAAGAATCCATCTGCGTTGCAAGTGCGGACGCAATGGCGCATATTGATCAAGTGCCCTCACTGCTGCATCTTGCCTATTCAAAAAATAAAATGCCCGTAAACCAAGGCTCCGAGTGGGTAAGTGGTAAGATTGAAAGAAGTTGGAACAAACTGTGCCCTGAGGCCAAAGCAATTATAAAAGATAAATATGAGAGTGCTAAGGTAATTTTGCAAGGTTAAATTGAGCGCTCTAACTTCCACCAAATAAGTTCATCATTTTCTTTGTAATTGAAAGCGCCTAAACTTTGAAGCACTCTATGCGATGCAACATTTTCTTTTTCTGTATCTGCAATGATTGCCTTAGCATCCGGATTTTCAAAAATCCACTGCTTCAGTCCTGCAACCGCTTCTTTTGCATATCCTTGCTTTTGATAAGCTTCGTCAATCCCATAGCCGATAATGACCTCTCCAAGTGTATTGGGAAGTCCTTTGATCATAATATACCCAATAATTTGGTTTGCCTCATGATGAACGATTGCCCAATTGGTCAGCCATTTGTAGTTCGCCAAATCCTCTTGTACCTTTTTAAGACGAACCTTCATCGCATAACGCATTTCATCGTCTAACGGGCTATCCGATGGCTTAAGCCCCAATGCCAATTGCATTTTTTGATAATTTTCAAGGGCGCCTGTCAAGTCTTCTTCTTTAAGTGCGATTAATCTCAATCTGTCTAACTGCATATTCATACGCCTCCCTTAAAACCAAGTACCCATTTTTTCACACAGTTCCAAATATAAAGCGTCTCGATTCGCTACTGTAACTTCATAAAGTACGGTGTTTGGGTGTGCCAAGACAGCCTCCAAAAATGGGTTGCTGCGCTTTTTCACGACCGCCAGCACAGGTGTAGAGCCGTTTAGAATGCTCAGAACAGACGCTTGAAATTTTAACGCCTCTGACTCCATAAACCCCAACTCATCCATCAGCCATATGCCGTTATTAGATTCTTCAAGGCATTTGCACCCAAAATTGTCAAACACATTTGGATAACACGCAATCATCCCTTTTGAGTTGCATAGTCCAATTTGATTCTCTTTTGAATCCGTCTGAGTCAGCAAATCTGAAGCACCGTTAGAAGCCGAGCGCATGTAAACGGCCGAAAGACCAGCTTCATCTGGGGGCATTTTTATCGTAAAAAAACCATTCACAAGACACGTCAAATGCGCCTGTAAGCGTTTGATCAAAAAACTCTTTCCAACGCCCATTTCACCCGTGAGTAGAATATGCTTTTGCGTCATTAAAGGTCTACCTCATTTTTCTCAGCCCGACTCCTAATCAACTCACCCGCAATGCTAATGGCAATTTCAGCCGGTGTCTCACCTTTAATATCCATCCCAATCGGCGAATGAATACGCTCTAGCGCCGCTTCTGAAATGCCGGCGTCCATTAACCGTTTAAACGTCAGCACCTTTTTATGCCGACTGCCAATAACCCCAACATAGTGCACTTTTCGTCTCATCACCTGCTCTAAGACTTCATAATCGGCTTGATGCCCTCTCGTCATAATCACCACGTAATCATTTGGCGTTAGCTGAATTGACTGATCAATAGCCTTAAAGTCACCAATAATTGTGCCAACCACGCCTTTAAATAGCGCTTGTGAAGCAAACTCAGTCCGATCCTCAAACACGACAGCCCTAAACCCAACATGGCTGATCACAGGTACTAATTCTTGAGCAACATGGCCGCCGCCGAAAATATAGACCGTACCCGTTTGGGTCAACGGCTCCACGTAATAAGAAGGCTCATCCTTCTTTAAAACGCCTCGGCTTTTTAAAAATGGCTTAAGCGCGTCTGGCGAAAGATCTTCCCCAAACAGCAATCCCTTTCCAGCTTCATAGATTGAAAGCTGCCTCATCTGGTTTTCACCGAGATTCGTAATCAGCCAAGTATCCACTTCTCGATCGAATAAGTCATTGATGTACGCAGTGATTTCAAGGGCCGCTTCATCGCCGCCCCTAAAAAACTGAAAATAGACAACCACTTTTCCGCCGCAGATCATACCTATATCCGCCGTATCGTTTGTAGTCAAATCATAGTCCTTGATGAGCGTCTTTTTTTCAAGCAAGGCTTTTATTGCCAGCTTTGTGCTTTCAAATTCAATGGCGCCACCGCCGATGGTTCCCATCGTAGTCCCATCCGCAAATACCGCCATTTTGGCACCGATTCCCCTCGGAGTCGATCCAGAACTGGCGATGATGCTGCAAAGCACTAAATCATCACCCTTTTTCAAAGCTTCGAGTATCGCCAAAAATAATGCCTTCAACACCATCATCCCCCAATCCTATTTTCCAACCGAGCCAGCAACCAACGCCTTATACTCTTCTTTGGTCAAATCCCAATGATAAAATAATTTAAAGTACTTTTGCGTCTCCGCGTACAAATCATACTGTGCTGTTTCAGGGTATAATAGCTGCGACATCCACATCATGCCTAAATATCTTTGAACCGATGGTGGAAATCCCATCCAATTGTATGGACCATCTGGAACCTCATAATACTTTCCTGCTTGGATGGCCTTTAACTTACTCCAAGTCGCCTCATTTTTTACAGTATCATAAATACTGCCTGGGGCAAACAGAATCACGTCCGGATTCCAATTTAAAAGTTGCTCCATATCGACCTCATTGCCAGATCCCTTTGAAACAGGGTTATCGACTACCGCTGCATTGTTAGAAAGCAAGTCGATGACCTCAGCATGGTAAGACCCTTTTGCAATGACGCTCAGACCTTTCTCACCGACGCAGTAGAGTAAATTTACCTTTTCTACACTATCCGCAATGACTTTAGTTTTTTTGTAAGTTTCCTCACAATACGCGGCTAAAACGTTTGCATCGGATTCTCTGTTCAAAAGGGAACCTAACATCCGATAAACGTCACCCATATTTTCCAAATTGGCTGCAATGTGCACAAATGGCACACCTGTTTTTTCCTGAAGACCGTCCAAATCTGCTTTGATGCTATCCTTGGGCTCTCCTATATCTATAACGACTTGAGCACCGCTGTTTAGAAGGGTTTCTAAATTCAGCTCCCCTTTTCCGCCATAAAGTTGACCCAGTTCAGGCAGCTTAGCAAAATTTGAAGTTACATAAGGTAGCGCTTTTTCATCCCATTTTGAAGCCACGCCTACAAGCATATCTGGTGCTAAGGCATACACAACAATTTGCGCCAAAGGCCCTGAAATTGCAACCTTTGTAATACTTGACGGCACCGTAACCTTACGCCCCGCTGAATCTGTAAACACCTTTGTCTGTGCAGTCTGAGAAACGACCTCCGTCGCTTCAACTTGAACTGGTTTATCAACCGTTTTCGCTGCGCACCCAGTAAGAAGTGTTCCGACCATGACCACGGTAAGCAGTCCTGACAACATTTTTTTCATGCGTTATTCCCCCCATTAGTCTTAAATATGGCAATCCAGATTCTCTGGAATGTCGTCTGTGTGAATGATTAGCATGCCAATTTGGCGCTTCATCGGTAAATAAAAAGGAAAGCGTTCGCAGTCGGTATCGATTAAACGATGTTGAACAGCTTCACTCGTGAGACTCTGATCTGCGGATGTTCTGTCATATAAACTAAAAAAATCAACGGCATCTGCCGTACTTCTAAACGGTTGTCCCATCTCGAGTTCAAAAACTTCTGAGCGGTGGGCAATTCCAAGGCTCTCAAGTTGAAGCTGCGCACCTACATGCGTGTGCCCTACAATAGCGCTCTCTCCTACCGAAAATCGATGTTTGTTCCAATTGCGTTTAATCAACACGATTGTACCGCTACACTGACTTTTTCCAATTTTAAGTGCTTCTAAGACGCCTCCAAAAAAACAAAAAATCATGCCATCGTAGGGCATTTCAGGCCGATGTTCAAAGATATCCGCTTCTAGTATTTGAATGTTCTTTATCTCACGTGCCTTAACATTATCTCGAAATACCACCAGAGGACGCTCTGCTAAATCAACACCCGTAACCTTTCGATAATGCGGCGAAAGTGCTAGGCTTAAATAACCTAGTCCGCAGCCCGCATCGCATATATGTGCACTTGCTGGTATATAGTGGGCTATGCGCTCGGCGTAGGTCTTGTGAAATTGGTTATACTCCGAAGCGTCCTTCATAAACGCCACCATTTCAGGCTTCCATAAATACATCATCCAGCACAACCCCTTAGCTCAGGCAGAATAATTTTTTCGCCCGACACATCCAGTACTCTGACCTTCATCTGGTAAAGATTTTCAATAAGATCTTTTGTAATCACCGTTTCAGGCGGTCCAAAAGCTTCCACTGTGCCGTTTTTAAGCGCCATCACCTGATCTGAAAATTGAAAGGCATGCTGCGGATTGTGGCAAGACAATAAGACGGTATATCCGTGCTTTGTTAGTTGGCGCACCGTCTCTAGCACTCGAAACTGATTGCCAAAATCCAAGCTAGAGGTCGGCTCATCCATCAGCAAAATTTTCGCCTGCTGCGCCAAGGCACGGGCAATCAATACCAATTGCTGCTCGCCGCCGCTCAAATACGTAAAAGGACGATCGGCTAAGTCTGTCAAATCTAGTATTTCCAGTGCATCCCAAGCTTGCTGCTTCTCTGCTTTGCCCGGAATGGAAAATGCATTGAGCTGATGAGTGGTTCCCATCATGACCATATCTAGCACACTATAAGAAAAGGTCGTTTGATGACTCTGTGGAATATAGGCAAGCAACTTCGCCATTTCCTTTGTTGACATCGTTTTAACATTTTTACCATTAATCTTTACCATTCCAGAATAGTCATGGTTTAAACCTAACAAACATTTAAATAAAGTGCTTTTGCCAACCCCATTTGGGCCCAGTACAGAGACCAAAGTGCCTGCTTTCACTTGAAAAGACAATTGATTGAGTACCATTCGCTTTCCATATCCAAAGGATAAATCCGTGGCTTGAATCATTCGTTTATAGCCTCCTTTCGGAAGATCAGATAAGTGAAAAAGGGTGCGCCGATAAACGCCGTTAATATCCCAACAGGGATTTCGACCGCCAACAAGTTTCTAGAAAGCGTGTCTATAATCAGCATAAATCCGGCACCTACAAACATAGACGCAGGTAGCAAATAGACATAATTACTGCCAACCATTTTTCGGCACAGGTGAGGAATGACCAGTCCCACCCAGCCAATCATGCCGCTTACCGAAACACTCGCCGCCGTAATGAGCGTGGCTGCCAGTATAATAACCAATCTCAATCGATTTGTATGGATTCCCATCGATCTTGCCGCCTCATCTCCTACAGTCAACAAATTTAAGCGCCAACGCAGTAAAAAAAGGATGAGCAGCCCCGTCAGCATTGGTAGGCAGATATAGGCGACGGTTTGATTGCTCGCTCCTGAAAAACTCCCCATCAGCCAGTAGGTAATTGCCGGCAGCTGATCTGTCGGATCGGCGACTAACTTAATAAAAGACGTTCCTGCGGAAAATAAAGAACCGACCATCATCCCCGCTAGGACTAAATTTAAAACCCTATTACCCGGAGCAACCCGCCCAATCAAATACACTAAAGATACTGCTATTAAACTGAGTGCAAATGCTGCGAGCGATATGGTTGTGTAAGATCCCCCAAATAAAATGGCAAGCGCTGCACCAAATGCAGCACCCGAAGTGGCGCCAAGCAAATCTGGCGCCGCGATTGGATTTTGAAAGACCCCTTGATAGGCCGCACCTGCCGCTGAAAGGCTACAACCAACCAAGCAGGCGAGGAGAATTCGTGGAAGACGAATTTTTAAAATAACCGTTTCCATCTGTCCCGTCCATGTATGTTGTAAAGGTATGTATTGATTGATGAGCACCCTGATTACCGATTCAAGAGGCACATGATAACGTCCGATCCCGAGTGAGACAAGTATTAAGATCGGCAGTAAAATTGCCAGCAGGCACACGACACGTCTTTGATTCCAAAAAACTGATTTATTGGCCTTCATGAAGTGCTCCTTTCTCGTACTCGTTATACTAACAAAAGTATAACAATGGCCTAAAAGGCTGTCAATTATAGTAAACTCACAAGACTGTACGTCAAACTCTGTGTAATAGTAACAAATTAATTCGTCTGATTGCATAAGGATCGTTTGGAATTTACCCCTACTTAAAATATTCGCTAAAGAGCGCCGTCAGGCTCTCATCGCAAGCCTTTATAAACGCTTCATAACTGCACATCAAACGATCTGCTTCTTCTGTAAGTTGAGACCCGCCCCCGTTAGTTCCGCCCGCTTGCGTGTCAATCAGCTTATAGCCCAGACGTTTTTCAATGCTTTTTATCAATGTGAATGCCTTATTATAGGACATATTTAAGTGTTTTGCCGACTCAGCGAGTGAGCCGTAATCTCGAACGCCGAGCAAAAGATCATATGGTCCTTTTCCAAAAACCTTTCCATCGTCTTCAAGCCAAATTTTATATTTTAGGTTTAACATGGGCTGCCCTCCTTGTGAAAGTGTTAGGAACTCGGACGACTAATTGCTATTTTTTCACTTCTTCTTTATCTATACATGTTATACCGTATAAATTGAAGGTTTCAATTATTTAGTTCTACTATCCCACCACTACATGATACGGCTTTGCTAAAATCATAATCTTTGGATTTACCCGTGAAATAGTAATTTATTATTCTCGCATTTGCAGCATGTGTCACAATAAGAATATTCTTCTTACTGTATTTCATTTCTAGCATTTCGCAAAATTCAATATTCCGCTTCATAAAATTATCAAAACTTTCGACGCCTAATTTACCACTTTTACTTGCTTTAAAAAAGGCTTCAAAAGATTCCCTAGTTTCTGCTTCACCTTCAAACTCACCACAGACTATTTCGCTCAATCTATCATCTGTGATTAAAAAGCCCTGATGGATAATTCTACTAGCTTGAACAGCTCTCTTCTGTGGACTACTAAAGCATGCTTCAAAATTAACATCAACCAATTTGGTTCTTACTATTTTAGATTGATCTATCCCAGTTTCATTAAGTTCAGTTTCTGTAGAGCCATTAAAAATTTTTAGTTTATTCCAATCAGTTTGACCATGTCTGACTAAATAAATCATGGTTTTTCCTCCTAAATTAGAACTTCGCTATTGCGGTAGTTAAATCTTTGATATAGCTAGTTTCATATTTGTCCCTTAAGTCTTTGAATATCGCCACATTAGTTTTAGAGACATTTTGGGGTAAATTGTTCAGATCGAAATAAATAAGTTCTTTTGTTTCACATTGGTCAATTACTAATGTACCCTCATATTAATCTGCCATGAACACAAGATTTACAAAATAGTCTTCTCATCTAAAGTTCAACTGAATATTATTGATGAATCCAATTATCCATTAATTTTTCAAATGATTGTAGTGATTTAGATGCAAGCATTTCTAAATTATTAAATGAGGTTATTTCTCCATGCACAATTTCATTTCTTGGCTTAGTAATTGTACTTAAGTGGAAATTTATTTCTTCTAAAGTTAATTTTGAAAAAATCTGTTTATATTTTAAAAGCAATTTAATCTTTTTAAATATGGAAAATAAACTTGAGTTTTAGAAAGAATGTAAATATCGTATAGATCTCTAATTCGAGTACTAAAAACACTTCGACGGAGTACTGTTTCTACTTTTTCTGCCAATATCGTTTCAATATTATAGGCGTATAATTCAATACATTTTTCTTCATCAAACATCGCTTTAAAACAATAATTAATTTCACTGGGGGTAATTGCATCACCTGTTGAAATATCAATAAAAAGGTGTGTAATTATCGTGTCAAAAGCACTCTCGATAGCAACTCGATACCCACCGTATTCGTCATTCTCTCGAATGGCTGTTATACCTGTAAATTTAAAACTGACACCATCGTCTAGATTAATCTCACAAATTTCATTTAAGGCTTTGATTATATGTTCCTCATCTAGCGGGTACGCTCTGAGCGTCGTGTCCAAGTCCATTGTGCTCCTCGTATCCAATCCAACCATAGCTGCAATAAGCATTCCGCCTTTTATCACAAATTTATCTCGATATATTGAAAACGATAATCATTCTAAAAATCTTTCGAACATGTAATTTTGGAGTACTACTTGTGCCGAGATTTTTTTGTTTTTAGCGATGTTTCGAATCTTTGCCTTCAAACTTGTAGCTGTTGAACTCATAGTAAGACCTCCAGATATTGCTGCAATATTTTATCCACTTTAAACTGTGTTGCATAATTGTATAACTTATTCATATTTGAGGTTTTCAGCAATGCGTATTTTTTGAGTGTTTCTTGAAAAACTTGAGAGTCCATTTTGCTACGGCTTCTTACAACATCGCAAACTGTTCGCTCCAGGTCATATGCAATAATCTCATTACCCATTTTCGTCTTTAGAGTTATTGCTCCCAAATTAATAAAATCTGATTTAATGTAGTAAATTTTGCACGCTTCTTTGATAGGTTCTGAAGATTTATATGAATTAGGAACTGTAATTGAATGTCTAAACGGTGTGCGATCTGTTAGACCATGTAAAAATAATGCAGTCTCATGGGAATAGACTATTTTTTTAGCTTTTTTTTGAAGGCAGTATAATTCATCTTCTAGCGAACCATTCAGAATATAAATCCCCTGTGCAACTCTTAAAAGCTCACCTTGTTTTGCTAATTCTGATAAAGTTACTCTGCTAATGCCAATATGTTCAGCTTCAGCAGTGGAAATGATGCCATTTTTTTCATCGAATAGAGCTTTTAAATCCTTAGATATAATCATACAAACCACTCCTTTTATAGCAATACATTTACACTGATATTATCGCATTAATCAGTGTTGTTGTAAACGGTTTGCTGTCGTAAATTTTCAGGGAAAGTTGAACTTTTTTGGGATCAACGCTTGGTCTACCACCTTTACGCCATCTTGCCCTGGTAGCTGCGAGTCCTTCTTTAACCCGTTGTCTTGTCTGATCTCTTTCAATGATTTAATATTCGCACCTTTCTCATGTACTTGATTAACCATCGAGAACAACTCTCTGACATTTATGATAGCCCGACTAAGCTCAGACACGGCAATTGTGTCTCCTTCTCTAATTTGATACAGCATTCTTTCCAACTCAGGTCTTACGGCTTTTCTTGTTGATATTTTTTCTGTAAAAATGCAGTCGTTGAAATTCGTTGACGATAGTTCATCAAACCCTAAAATCACACATTTTAATTACTTTGATTTTCTTACTGGTTCTTTTACTGCTTTTGAGCACTAAAAAACACCTGTTGGTTAATACTTGGGAAAGTATTAAAAACAGGTGTTTTTTAGATTCGTGAAGCTATTTGAAAAAAATCAATTTAAGGTTTGTTCATTTGATTTCCGCAGATTGGACAAATATAAGGGGTCATAAGCGCATTCATATAACATTTGAACTTACAGAATCACTCATTTCAACCCCATGCTTGAAATCCTCCAGCTTCTATCCTTTAAAAGACAGACTCCAATTTCATCGTCTGAATAGCCTTTACACTTTAAACCTATACCCGGCACCCCAAATCGTTTCTATGAATTGGTCACGGTCCGCCTCTTTCTCAATTTTTTCACGGATCTTGCCAATATGCACCGTCACCGTCGCGGTGTCTCCATAACAGTCAATCCCCCAAACCTTGTCCAGGAGTGCTTCTTTGGAGTATACTCGGTCGGGGTTCTCTGCCATGAAAAGCAATAAATCGTATTCTTTAGTCGTCAAAATAATCTCTTTGCCATGGAGAGACACTCGTCTGGAGTCCAACTGAATGCTCAGTCCCCGGATGATGACTTCTTTCTTTTGAACACGCCCCCCACCTTGAGTCAGCCTAGCGAACCGCTCAATATGCCCAGTGACCCTAGCCACCAGTTCCGAAGGACTAAACGGCTTGGTCAAGTAATCATCCGCACCCAATTTAAACCCTTTGATTTTGTCGATATCTTCCTTGCGTGCTGAAACGATCAATATTGGCGTTTCCTTTTTCTCACGAATTCTTTGACAAATCTCGAACCCATCCATGCTCGGCAGCATCAAGTCCAAAACAATCAGCTCGTAATCATTGGCGAGGGCATCGCTCAGAGCTGCTGCCCCATCGTGCTGGAGGGTTACCTTGTAATTGCTCATTTCCAGATAATCTTTTTCAAGTTCGGCAATGGCCTTATCGTCTTCAATAATCAATACTCTTTTTGGTTCCATACACCCTCCACTCATGCCCTGGTCCGGCTGTCATCCCAATTGATTTGGTTTTTCTTCTTTAATTAAGGGCAATTTAAACTCAATGGTCGTGAAAACACCCTTCTCGCTGCTGGCTTTAATAGCCCCACCATGTTGTTCAATGATTTCTTTCGCAATCGCAAGGCCCAGCCCAGTTCCGCCAACATCCTGATTCCTAGAAGGATCCACTGTATAAAACCTCTCAAAAATCCGTGCCAGGTTCTTTTCGTCAATCCCCAATCCATTATCGGTGATTTTCACACTGAAGTCAGACTCGGTTTGAGTGAACTCAAAGGTCAGCTCTTTGGACGGTTTGTCCATATATTTTATGGCATTGTTTACAATATTTAAAATCACGCGTTTGATTTTCTGGCTGTCCATCATCACCCGAGCCTCAGGCTCTAGTTGGCATTTCCCTAATAATTGAATGCCCTTTGTATCGTACTGCATATGCAACTCAGCCATACAGCTTTCACAGAAGGCTTGTATCGAGAGTACTTCTTTATCAAACGTCTCATTTTTCAAATCAAGTTTGGAAAATAGGAATAAATCGTCTATCATGCGGTCCATATCCAGCGACTTGACGTAAATCGTCTCCAGATATCGGTCCAGTTTTTCGGGCGAATCTGCCACACCATCACGAATGCCTTCGACATAGCCTTTAATGGCAGTGATTGGCGTCTTCAAATCATGGGACATATTGGCAATGAGCTCCTTGCGGTTTTGCTCCACTTCCAGTTTTGAGTCGATGGATTTCTTCAGCTCAGACCTCATGACTTCGAAGGAACGGACAACTCTGCCTACTTCATTGCGATTGTTTGCTTTGAGACGGAAATTCAAATCGCCCTCAGCAATGCGCTGGGAGCCCAATTCAAGTTGTTTTAAAGGTTTAATGATATCTATTGACGTGATCCATATAATCGGCGCAACCACCAACCCCGTTATAAATATAAATCCGATTAAAAAACCGTAGCCCACAGAATTGCCGGTTTTCTTCACATGTGTGACATCCAGTGCTAAATAATAGACCAGATTCCCGGCCACTTTTGGAAAATCGTAAGGAATGATCAAATACGATAGCTGATTCCACTTCACCAGATGTTTCATTCTGGCGCGATCAGAAACGTCAGCGGTTTCATCCAGTTCCAGTGTTGAAGCCTTAATCGCTTTAAACAGCTCAGGGTCCGCTGGCATTTGATTGCCCAACACCTTAAATTGTCCGCCGCTTTCCACGACTAAAAACCCTTTAAAGGGTTTCAAATCTGAGGCAATTTTCGCTTGGAAAGCCTCATCATCTAAAGTTTTCGGCGCATTATTCTCTGTATAGCGCAGGTCTACCATCAAATCTACGCTATTATTGGACACCTCTTCAAAGCTTTTGCCATTGAGGACAATCTCAAGAAAGGTCCCTACGGCACCCGAAAAGGCTCCAATCCCAATGATTATCACCAATAGGACGGATATGAACAACATACCAAGATACGTGAGAATCAACTTCATTCGAATAGACATAATCAGACTTCTTTCATATTGAATTTATAGAACCCTAGAACAGTGAAAATCACAGTATAAGAAATCATGAAACACAGCGGACTAATGACACGAAGCAGGTCTCCCCCTTGAATCAAGGGCATATACCAATGGTCCAACTGGTTCGGCAAATACCTTTGGATCCCCTGAATAAACATCGCCGCAGGGCCCATTCCAATCCAAGCCACTACACCAATAAGCATACCACTCCCAGCACTCTTCGTCCATATGGCTATGGTATTGGCCAGCGTCAGAATCATCCCACCAAACAAGAAAATCCCAATAGTGCCTATGGCAAGGCTGCCCACTTGTGACAAGCTCGGAAGACCCTGCATCAACAAATCTGCAATAATCGTTGGTACCAGTACGCATACCAAAATCAAAGCAATCGAGCACATTCCGGCAGCCAGTTTTCCAAAGAAGAGCTGAGCCCGGCTGAGTGGCAAGCTGAAAAGGTTTTTGATCGTCCCATCTCCGAATTCAGAAATGATGAGCTCACTCCCTAAGGCGAAGATGAACAGCGGCAAAATAAACCCTGACAGCAGTTGCAGGGTGGTAAGCGGCAAAATGCTCGCTTCCAAAAAAGCGCTGTTCGATTGTTGAAGCAGATTGTATTTAATCCAGCTAGAGCCGATGCCGATCAAGAGGGCTAATCCCATCAGTAGTTTCAATTGCCGTTTTGCAAACTGCTTTTGCAGTTCATCTTGAATATAGCCAAGCCAATCACTCATGGACAATACCTCCTTTTGCGCCGACCTGATCTAAATAATAAGCCTCCAGTGTCGGATAGTTTTCTTTAATGGTCGAAGTCTGTTCACTGACGAGCCATTTGCCGTCTTTTACGATGCACACCTGGGTTGTCAGGGCTTCAATGTCGTGGATGAGATGGGATGAGATGACGAGACTCATGCCCTGATTTTTTACCAATTGATGCAGCAGCTGCGCCATCTCTGCACGACCTTCAATGTCCATGCCTGAGAAAGGTTCATCCAAGATTAACAGCTCAGGCTGGTGTAGCAGAGCTTTTGCCAGACAAACCCGCTGTTTCATCCCTGTGGAATAGGAATTGATTTTCTTGTTCTGATGGGCCTTTAGTCCAACCAGTGTCAAGACTTCATCCATGCGCTCAGGCGTAATGTTGTCATACTGAGAACTGTGCATTTTCAAATAGCCTAACCCCGTCAAATAAAGATAGGGGGCCGGCTCGCCAATCATTGCACCGATTCTGCCTTTTACCTTTTCTGGCGACTCAGAAATGTTGATTCCCTTCCATAATGCTTCTCCTGTGTCAGCCATCGCATAACCCATAAGGGCTCTGAGGGCTGTTGTTTTGCCAGCGCCATTGGCACCAAGTAAAGCGACAACCTCACCTGCGTTAACGGTGAGGTTGAGCCCTTGAATGCCATAGCCGCCGCGATATTGTTTCGTCAAGTTTCTGATTTCTAACATCTGGACCTCCATGTTTTCAATAGTTATAGTGAATAGACACCCTCACGGTCTACGCCGGATAAGTTAAATTACCTACTCAAATTTTGATGTGTCTATGGTTTCAATAACTTTGCCATTTGGATCAAATGTTTTTACAGTCGATGCATTCAATTGACTCACTTCACCGTTGCCAGTAAGGACAACGACATGCGAAGTACCTGATGAATCCAAACCACTGACAGCCACTGCGCCAGTTAGGCTCTTAAGTTGGTTGTCCGCGTCCACAGTGAATTGAAGGGACATGTTGTTGATGACAATATTCGATGTTAATAATTTGCTGATATCGACTTGATTGTGAATGTCTTCAAGTCCGTTGAAGAATGGCATTTTCTTCATTTGCTCGAGGGCCGCGTCGTGTTTGTTTGAACCTTCATCCTTCCAATCGTCATGATTGCTCTTGTCTGTAATCGCTTCTGATGCGAGCGTTTGTATGATTAATGGCATTTCATTTTGATTTAAGTCGAGTGTGAAAGTTTTGCTGCCGTCTCCATTTGCGTCCATTTCAACTTCGTTTTTCAAGTCGCCCATGAGGAAGTCCATGAAGGCTTCGCCAGTTTTGCTCATACCCTCCATATCGTGGTTACCCTCTTTGCCAAAGTGTCCTCTATAACCGCTCTCATTTTCTGACGACTTTTCAGGAGTCATTTGATAGTTGAGGCCATTGGTCAAGTCTTCTAAGTAAACCTTTTGGTCGCTGCCATAGAAATTGGCTTCTCTGCTTAAGTCCTTGGCTTGGATTTGAATATGTCCGCTAGCTTGTTTGCTGGCTTCATCAAAAGCGCCTGTGCCGGAAACCGACACCATAACCTTGCCATTGTCCGACAGGCTGTATTTCCCTGCAAACGTGCCATTTTTAACAGTCTCCTGCTCAGCCTGATTAGATGTTAAAATGTCCTTAAGAGCCTCGTAACCAGTCTGTGAATTCGGTGATGCAAAGACGCCTACTGTAAAGAGTGCCGTTGCTACTACCAATGAACCTGCAATAATTAATCTTTTGTTTTTCATAAGATTTTCTCCTTTTATTTTATGATTTGATAACCGCGAGTGCTTGTCTACACTCTTAGTATACAAATCAGGTTTAAAAATCTTCTAAAGCGTTTCTAAAATTTTTCTAAAATATGAAAGGTTCACATTAGCATATCCCTACATCGTTTAAAAAGAGCCCCTCTTGGAGTCTATCCTTTAAAAGATAGACTCCAAGAGGGACTCCAATTTTGCGTTTTTTGTTAAGGTTATGTTTTACTGCTTAGAGCTTTGTTAAATACTGCTTCACGCGTAGGCTCATGACGGCTTGCTCGCGGGCGGATATGACGTGCCATGTCAGTAACTTCTCAAGCGCCGCCAATTTATACTGCCCACCCTTTTCAGCAAGCGCCTTTCGGGTGAAAATCAACTTGGTCTCCCTGAGCGACCACCGCATTTAAGACGCATATTTCACACTAGCTATATCCGCTGCCGTCTTTGATCAATGTTAGCCAATTGTTTTTTATACATCTTTTCAATTGATTCTTTCCATTCATTATTGCTTATTTTGAATTTCATATTTTTTTTCAAATTATTATGTTCCCATACACCTGAAAAAGAAAAAACTGCTGCTAGTTGACTGGCTAATTGAGCCTCCGTTGTATTCTTATTCAAATCTTCAAATAAGAATTTACCAATACCATCTTTCTCAGTTCCATTTTTAAGCTTTTCAACATTGTTTGCTAAATCGACCCATTGATTTCTTTTCATATATGTATCAAGGTCATTTAATTCATCAACTTTAAATGTGCTTTTGGGCTTAATATCATTTTTAAAATAACGAATTATATGAATTGAGTATGATGAATCTAACTTTAGTGCAAACAATGACAAAAGGACTATTGGAAAGCATAGGGATGATTGCTCTTAATGACTTGAATTGCTTTTTCAATTAATTCAGATGGACAAATAATTTCCATTTTGCATTCTTCGCCAAAATTAATTTTGTTTTTCTCACCATTAACAGGATTTGAACGTTCCAACGGTCTCCAGTATCCAAAGACTTTTCCATATGATACGACATGGTCATAATCAGAAATTCGGCATGCGTCAATTTCTGTAAGTTCACTAACAATGGTTTTTATATATTCCTCTGGTGCATAAATTTCGATTTTTACTTTTTTGATTTTCCTCAACTCCTAACAGCATCAGTTGTTCTCGTTAAATCATTATCCAATTTTACGTTTCTGTTAATGTTCTATATTACTTCTCCTTAATCGGAATCAACAAATCCACCTGAGTAAATTAGGCCGTATCAGGCTCTTGGCATTTATAGTAATGATAGGCATTTAAATGTTCTTCCAAACTGCCTTGCATTCCAAGGGGTTCTCTAATGTCATGGTTGTACGTTTCATTATCTTTTGCCCAATCAAACAATTGCTGCCACTCTTTAAAATTGCTCATTTGGATGGTATGAACCCCGTAAAGTCCGCCTGGAAAGTGCTTCTTGATCAGATGAGCAGGCAATTCCATTTCATCGGGAATGGTAACCCAAAACTCATAGCCATATTGGCCGTTTTCGTAGGACTCACAAGGATTGTTGAAACCAAAAATACGAAGATCGGGTTTCAAATCTACCAAGCCACTAGTACGAACAAATTCATTCAGTGGTATGTCCGCAAATTCCTCTGGATTTTTACCAAAATAATGGCTAGCCGCCACTGTCATCGGCAGTAAAAACAAAACTCTAACATTTTTAAGTTTGCTAAGCAGCGCATCGGATTGCTTTAAGTCATCCATTGAGGCGACCTCCTTGGGTTCTGTGGGTTTCAGGGACACTGTGTCCATGAATGCCAGGAGGGTTTCATCGCTTAAAAGTTCAAAGTTGATTTTTCGTGATTGAGCGTCGTTGATCTTCACTATCAAGGTCTCTAAAATACCGCGTACGGTTGATAAGGCATTTATTTCAGCATTAATTTCTGAGACATTTGCCTCAAAAATGGCAAGTGCCGTAATGACATTCACGTCACTTAGCAGCTCGGCAATTTGTTTTAGCGAAATGCGTAGTTTTCTAAGTACCACAATCTGCTCATAATAGCGCAGTGTGCGCGTCGAAATATGGTAGTCTTTTGCGACCTGACTGATGGTCTGTAGTTTCATAAGCAACCCCTCCTTTCAAGGTTTATTCTATCCGTTGACGTCGCGTCAAAGTCAAGGTGAAAAATATAGTTTTAACTACCCCCACTTTGACTTCTGTGCCCCTCCATAAAACGTGGTATACTAAATTCATCACTATTTTAAATATACACCAAGGAGGTCACACCATGCCACTTTTCAATAATCAGTGGGCAGTAAAAAACTATCCCTCATCAGAGGATTATTTAGAAGCTCAGCGAACCGGTACGCTTGGCACAAAAGGGATTCTATATAACGCCGCCGCTGGTGCTGAACCAGACGTGAGAAGGGTTGAATCTGGAAATTTAAACGAAGCAGAAAATAAAGGCTCTAAAGTTACCAAGCATACTCACCCACAGCCAAAACCCTTTATTAGCAGTCTTCCAAAAGAAAATAAAAAAGGTGGCACATCCTATAAACTCCTCATTTTCATTATTGCGATGGCACTTAGCTTCCTACCCACCTTGTCAAAAATTTTGGACAATTTGGATCTAGATAACCTGTGGCCATTTCAGCAAGGCACAGATACAAATGTAGCAACCAGCGAAGTTGTTACTGCAGATGGGACTGAGCCCTCTCAAATTACCACTGCTTTGCCATCAGTCCATTTCAAAGTCCTAAGCCCCCTGACTTCAAGCTCTAAGGCAAGCGTCGCAGAACTTGAGAACTTAGTAAAAGACAAAGCCGCTACCTTAGAATATGGCATTGCCGAAGGCAATAAGGCTTACATCACAATCAAAACAGACAACCAAGAAATACCGCTCTTAAAAAATTCACTCTTCGTCACTTCAGGAGATTCGCAAACTATTTTTAATGAAAGTGGCGTCTTAAATGAAAATGCTTCCATCGAATTGGTAGTCACAGACCTCACAAACGATGGTTTAAACGAAGCGCTTCTCTATTTTTCGAATGGCGTAGATTACCCATTTGTAGAGGTATTCTACAATACGGGAGACCCAAATAACCTCTTAAAACCACTTGAGTACTTTGAAAGCTATGAAGAACTCAACATCACTTCAAAAGGCGTCATCCAGCGCATGGACATAGACGGAAAAGTTTACGACGAAATTGAAATCACCCCAGAAGGCGCATTTATAATTGACAACGCCTCAAAATAACCTATAAACAACCTTAAAAAACCCCCTTAGCCATTTTAAAATAAAATGCGCTAAGGGGGTTTCAATTTATACAATTTTTTAATTATTTAATCCCTTAAACAAAAATCCTAGAAAACAAAATTTCCATTTTCAAACACAACCACTTCAGTACCATCGGCTTGAATGCCTACGATGCTAAGGTCTTTCGTGCCAATCATGAAGTCAACGTGCGTCAAAGAGTCGTTAATGCCTTTTGCAGCCAACTCCTCTGTGTTCGCATCTTTGCCACCCTCTACATTGACAGGATATGCCTTGCCAAAGGCAAAGTGGCAAGAAGCGTTTTCATCGTATAACGTGTTGAAGAAGAGCGTCTTAAGGTTTGAAATTGGAGAGTCGTAAGGCACGAGTGCCACTTCGCCAATATGTCTAGCACCTTCATCTGTATCAAGGAGGCCTTTAAGAACGTCATACCCTTGCTCCGCTGTGAAGTCCACAATCTTGCCATTTTCAAACGTGAGGCTGAAATTGTCGATCAGATTGCCGTTGTAGTTAAGCGGCATCGAGCTCACCACTTTACCATTTGAACCGATTTTAGCCGGTGCTGTGAAGACTTCTTCTGTAGGCATGTTGGCAATGAATTCAACGCCCTCAGGTGTGTATTCAGAACCGCCAAGCCAGATGTGCTCATCAACGAGCGCCACATTAAAGTCAGTGCCAAGGCTATTTTTGTAAGTCATTGATTTAAAGTTAAAATCGTTAAGCATTTTGAGTCTTCTTTGAAGATTCGCTTTGTGCTCTTCCCAAGCGGCTACTGGATCGGCTTGATCAACGCGAACTGACTTGAAAATTGCCTCCCAAAGTTTCTCTACTGCCACTTCTGTCGTAACGTCTGGGAAGACTTTAACCGCCCAGCTTTCAGTCGGAATAGACGCCACGCACCAAGCGTTTTTGTTAGACATCATGCGGCTTCTGTACGCTGCAATTGCAGTGCTTGACGCTTTATTTTGTCTAGCCATTCTCTCAGGGTCTACGCCTTTGAAAACTTCTGGATCTGAAGCCGAAATGCTGAGGAACGCTGCGCCCTCATTGGCAAGGTCATTGTAAAATGCTTTTTGCCACTCTGGGAATTCGTCAAAGATGTCATCTTTGGCATTTAAAAGCGTTATTCTTGAAACGAGATCGTCTCTCCAGTTCATAACCACTTTTCTTGCGCCAACTGCATAAGCTTCTGTTGCAATAACCCTAGCAAAATAAGCGCATTCAACGGGACAATTCACCACTAAAGTTTGATTGTCTTGAACATTGATGCCTGTTTGTACCAATAATCTTGCGTACTTCTCTAATTGATTCATTTCCATAACGCAATACACCCCTAAAATGTGATTTTTTTTGTGAGCCCTATTTTGCTTTTAACAGTTCAAGCTCTGTATCAGTCAACTCTCGGTATGAGCCAAGAGGTAACGTTTCATCCAATTTTAACTGTCCCATTTGGACGCGTTTTAAATAGGTGACTTCTTTGCCGACCACTTCAAACATCCGCTTCACTTGGTGGTACTTGCCTTCGCAGATGGTGAGCATAATTTTTGAAGTGTCTTCATCGTTTTCAAGTATTTCGAGAACTGCAGGCATGGTCTTATTGCCGTCTAGCGTGATGCCTTCATGGAATCTTACGCCGTCTGCTTCGGTAACCTTGCCACGAATCTCTGCATAATATTTTTTAGGGACATGTTTTTTAGGCGCCAACAATTCATGCGCAATTTTCCCGTTATTCGTCAGAACCAATAGCCCTTCTGTATCTCTGTCAAGTCTTCCTACTGGAAATAACTCAAAGAAATTATAATCGTCGCCAATCAAATCGATGACCGTCGCGCCTCTGCCGTCCTCTGTTGCTGACAAATAGCCTTCTGGCTTGTTGAGCATCAAGTAGACAAATTCCTGATAAATGACTTCTTCGCCTCTAAACGTGACGACCTGAGTCTCCACATTGACATGCTCGCTGCCTGAACGCGCGCGCTCACCGTCTATTTTAACGGCGCCCGTGCGAATAAGGGGTCTTAAATCTCTTCTTGATGCGATCCCCATGTGACACAAAATTTTATCCAATCTCATTGTATTTGCCATCTATAATAGCCTCCATCCGGTATGATACATGTTTTTTAACGTGCCCTTGCTCATTTTCGCCCAACCTAGCGGGTATCCGTCCACGCCAATAAGGTTCAGTCCGTCCGCCCCTTCAACGTGAAGCGTCTCTCCTTTAAGGTATTTAACAGCTTCAATCTGTGTCGATGTAAAATTAATGCTTTGTTTTACATCTTCCATTTTTAGTCCCATCGCCAGTGAAGGTGACGGTGTGAAACGCTTGCCATTCCACTCCCCTAGTAACCAGCCGTAACGCACGACGCGAACGCCTTTAAGCGGCAGATCGTACTTGGGTCTAAGGTATAATTTGTCGTTCATTTCTTCAAAATGTCCCGTCAGCGGCGTCTTCAAATTTTCGTCCATAAAAGCTCTAAAATAGTCAGGCGCCTCGTTGTCGCTCAGCAGTTTATAAGTTGGCACCACGCCGCCAGTTCTCTTTAGCTTGGCGATGAAATGCCCTTCCCCTTTAAGTTTATGCGGCCACAAACGTCCATAACCCCTATCACTCACAAAGTCAAAACGCTCACGGTCAATAGCAACCTGCGTAAAATCCGCTCTTGAGCCGATGAAAGCTTCCATGCACTCTTCATTCTCTATGGAAGAAAACGTACAAGTCGAATAGACCAGCTCCCCTTCGGGCTTTAGAGTCTCTGCAATTTGACCGAGAATGCTGTTTTGCTTCTCTCGGCAAACTTCGGTATACCCAAGGTCCCAAGAATTTGCCATTTTAGGTTCTTTGCGAAACATGCCTTCGCCAGAACAAGGCGCATCGACTAATATTTTGTCAAAAAAGCCTTCGAATTTTGCGCCAATCACATCTTCAGTGGTATTGATGATCAAGACGTTGGTCACGCCCATCATTTCCAAGTTTTTAACGAGGGCTTTGATTCTCGTCGAACTGATGTCATTGGACACGAGCAGTCCGTTGTTCTTCAAGTAGGAAGCAATTTGAACGCTTTTCCCACCAGGGCAGGCGCACATGTCCAAAACGACATCGGTTTCCTCTGGCGCCATCACATTGATGGGTGCCATCGCAGAAGGTTCCTGAATGTAGTAAAGTCCCGCGTAGTAATGCGGGTGTTTGGTCGGTTTGTCCTCTGGGTCATAATAAAACCCGTCTCTCGTCCACGGTATTGGCGTGAGTGTAAAGGGGGTCATCTTCAAAAATGCCTCAACGGAAATCTTAAGCGTGTTGATGCGTAGTCCATAAAGGCGTTCATCTTCATAGCTATTTAAAAAGGGTTCCATTTCGTCCCCTAAGAGTGATTGCATTCTGTCTAAAAAATCTGATGGTAAATTCATAAATTCACGTCCATCCATAAAATACTTTATCCCTACGGAAATTGGAATCATTCAATTTCCCGACCCCTTATCATACCATATTGGCGTGTATTTTGCCACGCCGACCCATTACACTTTTTTAACACATTTGGCTTGTATCCATACTCTAAACCATGTAAAATCGAAGTATACCAATCATCTTAGGAGGTTCATATGTTTACATGGAATGATTCATATTCAGTCGGGATTGATCTTATCGACGATCAGCACAAATGTTTGCTCGAAATTGGCGCAGATATCCACGACATCATTGAAGAGCATGACGGTCAAGACATTTACGACGAAATTGCCGCAAAAATTGACGAACTTGAGCAGTATACGGTTTACCACTTTGACACTGAAGAAAAAATGTTCGAAGAATTCGGTTATGCGGATATGGAAAATCACATCAAAGAACACAGAGCTTTCATTGAATATCTGCACTCCATCAATTTAGACAATGCAGACGTCAATCAAGCCAAAACAGTCAACACTCTTTTAAAATTCATCTCGATGTGGATCTTCAAACACATCAGCAACACGGACTTTAAATACAGAGAATTTTTGATTGAAAAATTAAAGTAAACCAATTTGGCTTTTTTGCCAAAGCATATCCTTATTAAAAAGCAGGAAGTGCCTTTCAAGTTTCTGCCTGCTTTTTTTATTTTAAGGCGCTTCATATGCAGATAATCTATTTTAACAACTTACCGAAGCGGCAAAATGATCTCCTGCAATCCTAAGATTAAAAAAAATCAATATGGGTACAAATCAGTTATCAATAATAAAAATTAGGAGGATCTATTATGCCATTAGTAACCACCAAGAAAATGTTTGAAGACGCTTACAAAGGCGGTTATGCCGTCGGTGCTTTCAATGTGAACAACATGGAAATTATTCAAGCCATTGTCGATGCGGCAAAAGAAGTTAATGCCCCTCTCATTCTCCAAGTGTCTGCTGGCGCTAGAAAGTATGCCAAACCCGCTTACCTCAAAAAATTAGTGGAGGCAGCGGTCATTGATTCAGATCTGGACATTGCCCTTCATCTGGATCACGGCGACACATTTGAACTTTGCAAACAATGTATAGACGACGGTTTCACTTCCGTCATGATTGACGGGTCTCATCTTCCCTATGAAGAAAATATTGCGCTCACCAAACAGGTTGTCGAGTATGCCCATGCGCACGGCGTGGTGGTTGAAGCAGAACTTGGCAAACTTGCAGGCGTAGAAGACGAAGTAAATGTCAAGGCAGAAGACGCTACCTATACCGATCCCACTCAAGCGGTTGACTTTGTAAATAGAACAGGTGTGGATTCTCTCGCCATTGCGATTGGCACTTCTCACGGGGCCTATAAATTCAAAGGCGAAGCACAGCTCGACTTCCATCGTTTAGAGACGATTTCAGCACTTCTTCCAAATTTCCCAATTGTGCTTCACGGCGCTTCTAGCGTGGTTCAAGAATTTGTTCAAATGTGCAACGACTTTGGTGGCGATATTCCGGGCGCTAAGGGTGTTCCAGAGGACATGCTTAGAAGAGCGGCGACAATGGGCGTTTGCAAAATTAACATTGATACCGACTTAAGGCTTGCCATGACGGGTGCCATTCGAAAATTCCTTGCGGAGAACCCAAGTGAATTCGACCCAAGAAAATACCTCGGCGTCGGAAGAGATGCCATTAAGGGCATGGTCAAACACAAATTGGTAGATGTTCTAGGATGCAATAAAAAATAGTATTTTACTTCCTGGGGGGATTTAAATGAAACACATTAAAACCAAAATCGTTCTTCTTACAGCACTGAGCATTCTGTTTGCTACATTAATCATCGGCGGATTTAGTGCTTGGCAGCTTTATAGTTCAAACGTTAATCAAATGTCTGTTTTAAAAACAGAAATGCTAACAGGCTATGATAAAACCATTAAAAGCGCTACAGAATCAGTGAGCACTCAAATTCAAGGGATTAAAAATCAAGTAACTGCTGGTATTTTAACGCCTGAAGAGGGTAAAATTGTTGCCGCTGACGTTATCAGAAATTCCAAATATGGAGAAAGTGGCTACTTCTTCGTTTACGGACTAGACGGAACGACCATCGTCCTCCTTGGAGATGCTACCGTTGAAGGCACTAGTCGTATTGATTTAAAAGATGCCAACGGCAAATTCATCATCAAGGATTTTATTGATTTGGTGAATAAAGACGGCTCTGGTTTTTCTGAATACTACTATCCTAAGAAAGGCGAGACCGTCGCTCTTCCTAAAAGAGCCTATGTGCAACTTGATAAAGATTTTGGCTGGATCATAGGAACAGGAAATTATATTGACGACATTCATACCAATATCGCAAATCTTAGCGAAACGGTTCAAAAAGAAGTTGTCTCTAAAATTATTTTTACAGCGATCCTTTCCATTCTAATCGCTATCTTAGGAGTCATTGCCGCTTTCTTCATTAGTTCGGGCATTTCAAATCCAATCGTTCGTCTCAATCGTCTGCTCAATCAAACTGCTGCGCTTGACATTACTTACGATGAATCTTATGCAGATTTACTCAACAGCAAAGATGAAACCGGCGTTATTGCCGCTTCTGTCTTTGAACTTCGTAAAATTTTAAGAGAGCTAGTTGGAATGCTTCATACCGACTCACTCTCTCTCAAAGAAGCCAGTATTCATTTAAATACAATTGCTTCCTCTGTTAGCGAAAGCATCAATGCCGTTGCCTCTGCTGTATCAGAAACGGCTCAGGGCGCTCAGAGCCAAGCTGAGGATGCACAGGAGAGCACCGAAAAACTCCATCACCTTTCAAAAGAAATTGAAAAAACCGTTGAAAACTCAAGCCAACTTCAAGAGCTTACTCAAATCGCCAATGACAAGAGCAAGCAGGGTTCAAGCCAAGTCCGTTCTCTTAACGCTGAATTTGACAAAGTAGAGCGCGTCACTGAGGAACTGGAAGGCAATGTTAATCGACTCTCCGAAAAGTCGTCCAGAATTGGTTCAATCGTAAACGCCATCCAATCTATTGCCGAACAAACCAATCTACTTGCACTGAACGCTTCCATTGAAGCTGCAAGAGCAGGCGAGCATGGTCGTGGCTTTGCAGTTGTCGCAGACGAAATTCGAAAATTAGCCGAACAAACTTCCACTTCAACACGACAAATTGAGAATATCATCGGCGAAATTGTTTCTGAAATTGATTCCACTAAAATCAATATGACTTCTTCCATTGAATCTGTTTCAACCGCAGCAGGCAACGTCCATACTGCAAGAGAAGCCTTTGACACCATCGATGCCGCTCTCACAGACACGTTTGCCAATTTGAAGGATATTATTAAGAGGGTTAACATCATCAACACCTCCAAAGATGACGTCATCGTGGCGGTTCAAAATATCTCTGCCGTGACAGAAGAAAGTGCTGCTTCTTCTGAACAGGTCTCTGCAACAATGGAAGATCAAAAACATATGGTCAAAGATTTGCAAAATCGCACCCTTTCACTCAGGCACATGGCCGAAAAATTGGAAGGCGAAATCAATCGCTTCAAATATTAATATCTAAGCCCTTCTTACCTATAGAAGGGCTTTTTTATACTAATTCGACCTTGACATATATCCTGGTCAAATTATCGGTTATATCGGCCCAAACGGTGCAGGAAAATCGACTACCGTCAAAATTTTGCTAGGCATTATCGAGGACTACTGCGGCACCGTTGAGGTCTTCGGGAAAAATTTGAAAGAGCAAGGCATGTACTATAAACGCCGCATTGGTTATGTGCCTGAGGTCTCCGATTTATATGATCTCCTCAGCGGTGAAGAACATCTGCTATTTTTGGCTCGAATCTAGGGCGTTTTCGAAGAGTCGGCTTTACTTAGAATGACACATATGGCTAAAATTCTTGAAATAGACGACGTACTCAAAAGTCGAATATCTACCTATTCAAAAGGCATGCGCCAAAAGTGGTAAAACCGTTTTTTATTCTTCGCATGTTATGGAAGTTGTCGAAAAAATCAGTGATCGAATTCTCATTATAAACGATGGTAACGTCGTGGCAGATGGCGACTTTGAAACGCTTAAAGTCAACAGCTCCGTACTCAATTTAGAAGTGCTTTTCAACCAGCTCACAGGTTTTGATAATCATACCGAACTTGCTCAAGAAATCATCCTCGCAATGAACGAGGAGGTGTAACAGAATGGATGCCAGTCACTCAGACCTTAAAGTGAATCATATGAATAAACATTTTGCGTATCTGTATCCCCTAAGACCAATTTTTGAACGTGCAGGATTCAATTTGATCAAATGATTGAAATCATTGCTCTTAAATCAAAAATTTTCAACCGTACTGAACAGGCTCAGAATGCTCTACGGCTTTATGTTTAAAGAACCCAGTACCATGCTCAGCATTATTTTCACCGTCGGTTTCGTTATGCAGTTCTTAGCCATTGTTACCAGTTTTTCGGTTCTTATTTTGAATACTCAAAGATTTGATTTCCTTTCTCCAGATTTTTTTAACCATTTTTCTAATGGTTGGCTATCAAATTTTTCAGCCATTCTTATGGAACCATCCTACATCTTGCCGGGGCTGCTTTCTGGTGCGATGATTCTAGGTCTGCTAACCTTGCATTTTGCCTTTACAGGTAGATTTTTAGAGGAAAATCTCAGTAAAATGCTTGGAGAAGGTGACTCGCACATAGGTCAATATTCATTAAAATTGGCTTTTCAAGAACGCATCGCACGCCTGCTCTATAAAAATAAGCAAGATCAAGCCTTTTTTATCTTAGGCTACAGCATCAGCTCAAATGACCGTAAAATAAAACAAACCATTTATCCACTTTATGTTTCCATGCTCATCTTCACACTCTATTTTGCAGCACTCCTTGCTTATTTTTCAGGTCTAAAGAACCTGCCTAGCCTTGCGTTCATTATGTTCTTCACCATTTTCATGACCTTTGTGACTTTAAAAACCGAAAAAATTGATTGGCCTTTTTCTTATGACCTCACATTTGCAGAGAGTAAGAAAGGCACCTTCATTCTTGTCAATTTAGCGTGTACCCTCGTATTCGTTGCACTTCATGTTATGGCCAATATTTATTAGAGTTTTATTGTGTGCCTATTCTGACGCTTCTAACAGGTATCAGCACATGGCTTCTCTTGCGTAATATATAGCCATGCGCCTGTCGCCAATAACTGATTTACAAAAACCGTTTGTGTCCAACCCAGTTAACCTATATAATAACGATATAACTGCATTATCATATAGGAGGATTTAAAAATGAATAAGCCCGTTGTTACACTTGAAACCAGTTTAGGCATTATCAAAGTTGAATTATATCCAGAGATTGCACCTATTAGTGTTGATAATTTTGTATCTCTTGTCAGTAAAGGTTTTTATAACGGCATAATTTTCCACAGAGTTATCTCTGGCTTCATGCTCCAAGCGGGTTGCCCTGAATCTACAGGCACAGGCGGTTCTGGGAAAAACATCAAAGGTGAATTTGCCAAAAATGGCATCCCTAACAGCATTGTTCACACAAAAGGCGTTATTTCAATGGCCAGAGCGCAAAGCATGGATTCAGCGAGCTCACAGTTTTTCTTAATGCATCAAAATTCTCCGCACCTCGATGGCCATTACGCTGGATTTGGTCAAACCATTGAAGGTTTGGATGTGATTGATAAGATTGCGGCTGTAGAAACCGACAGAATGGACAGACCACACGAAGATGTCATCATATTAAATGCAACGCTTGAACTTAATGGCTATGAGCCAAAAGAAGCTTAATTCAAAATAAATGCATCTATAAAGTAAGAATACATCTATAAAAAAAAGAGTGCCTCCTCAATTTCACTGAAGGCACTCTTTTTCATTTCGTCTACTATAATTCCAAAAGACATAAAGAATCAAGAACGTGAACAACAAGAGGCTTAGACCCATCACCCAAATTTGTTTGATTTTAGCTTCTATCTGACCTAAGACTTGCTTTTCATCTACTTCAAAGACATAATATAAATTCTTTTCCTCATCATAAATACTCCGAACAAAGGAATGCTTGACGGTTTTACCTTTTTTATAGATAACGCGTTGATATAAATCCTTCTCTTGACGGATCAGGTCTAAAACGCTCTGTCTCGTCGCTAATTCAAGACCATTAAAATAATCTGCATTTTTTTCTAGTCCACCTTGATAAACAGTCTTCCCATTTGCAGTGAAAACATAAAAATTACCCGTTTTATCGGTAAAATAATAATCATAATTAAAGAGGCCAGCCATTTTCTGATTTGTTTCATCCAGTTTTTTCTGAATTTTACTTTGATCAATTTCAATTCGGATAATCCACTTTCGATCTTTTGAGAGACCCATTAAAATACGCTTGTTCATGATCAGTCGATCGTTATCTCTCGTTTCGTAGGACAGTATTTTATAGTCTTTAACCTTACTCATATCGATGCCCATTCGCTGACCATAGAGTTTTGAAAACGCACCGTAATTGGGCAATATATCGATTCGATAAAGTTGTTCGTTGCTTACATAACTTTCTTTTTTAAAGTCTTTGCTAAAATCTTTTTTTACATTTGAAAGTTCAGAAAAACTTTTATACAACATAATTAAGCCATTATCAAAGGTCTCTTTGTTCAACTCATTGACCTTTGCTTGTTTCTCTTCTCGCAAAGAATAAGAGACCACAAACTGATTGAGCAGTGTCTCAGATACATTCTCTATTTGCGTTTCTAAATGATATTTAATAACTTGTTGAGAAAAAATAGCCTGTATGAGACCCATAATTTCAACCAGAAACATGCCCATGATTAGAAAAGCAATTTTAGTCGATTTGCCTTTATTCATCACTTTTCATCCTCCACATCTTGACTCTCAACAAAATACATATAGTTTCTCATCATCATTTTTATACAAAAAAACGCCAATGACGCATTAAAAATCATTCCCGCAAGCAGCAAATAATTTAATCGATTTTCCTCTTGATAAAAGTGTGCGCGTTTGGCTATGTAAGCAATCGTATCTTGACCCGAATCCGAAATCAATCCGATGTAATGTGAATTTTGGGACTCTGCATCTTCAATCTTAAATGTATAGAGCCCGCGATCTTTTTGATTTCGATGTTGATATGACTTGGTTTGCATTTTTTTCATCTCGATAATTTTTTGTCCCACTAATTCAGAATCAGAAGCGTTTATGACCACATTTAAAGGGCTGATGACTATAAGTTTATACTGGATAGATCGATTCACGAGATTTACTTGATTCGTATTTTTCATAATTATTTTTTCAGTAGCGAACTGCGAATCAAATTGAGCATGATAGGGTCTATTGATCACCATCATCCACGGTTTATTTTTAGCAAAATAGTAATATAAACGTGAATTTCCAGTTGCTGTATTTATACTTGGATTTAGGAATGGATTATCTACCACGTTGTAGGATCCTGGTTTTATGGATTTTTTTATGACCTCAAAATTTGGTTGAGGAATGTACAATCCTTTTTTTCCAAGTGATATAATCAGTTTATTATTTTGCAAATCATAAATGTTTAAAGTGCCATACTCATTTTTCATAAACAATCTTAATGTTGGCATCAGATCTTCTTCTGGCGTCGTTTTAATGATTTCGTCTAAAATTTCATAAATGACTCTCTGATTGAAATTCTCATTTCCAGCCATCAGACCGTCCACTAGTTTTAGCCCTGCATTGTAGTCTTCTGATATATTCTCTTGAATCACTTTTTGTACTTCAAAATTATTAAGTCGTATCACATCATGTTCTTCCTTCGCAAAAGAACTCATTTGTAAATAAATACTGCCTAAAAACACGAGTATCAGGGTAAAAATTAGCATCATTTTCCAATCAAAGCGCTGTTGCAAGCAAGATCACCCCCCAGTGAATGTCTATATTCTACCACAAAAAAAGAGATGTCAACAACTGACTTTGCTGACATCTCTTTTTTAAAATTGGGTTAAATTAAAGTTCAATTAGGAATTTATTTTTTTCTTCTTTCTTTTTTAGGGATATTGAGCTGAGAACTAATCATAGCGCGTGCAGAAGCTTTCTCAGCAGCGTTCATAGGTTGTGCAGCCTTGTTCTCTTCATAGGCAGGAGCCTCGTCTTCTGGCTCATAACTATACTCATCTTCTTCAATGAGCTCTTCTTCCCTAATAGGCGCCAATCGGCCCATGGTTTGTCCGTGTTCTTCAGGATTTTCAAGGTTCAGTGCTTTTTGAGCGGAACCCTTAGCTGAAACTTCAACCGCACGTTCGTGATCAGGCTCTCCAACTTGTCTTTCAAAGTAAATATTAGAGCCTCTTTCTTCAAAAAGGTTGTTAAGGAAATCCCAAATTTGGTATTTTCCTTCACGTGTTTCAGCAGAAGCACAAAGAAGAACGTCTTCTTCAGACATATTGAGCGTCTCTCTGATTAACTTTTGTTGCACTTTAATTTGACTTTTTTTAAGTTTATCCATTTTAGTGCCAATAACAACACCCATAAATCCGCATGACTTAATCCATTCATACATCAGAATGTCATCGCTGCTAGGTTTGTGTCTCATGTCAACTAAAAGGCAAACTTCTAGTAAATTTTCTCTTTTGTTCAAATACGTTTCAATGATTTTTCCCCAAGTACCACTTTTGCTCTTTGATACCCTTGCATAACCATATCCCGGTAAGTCAACAAATCTGAACTTATCATCAATATCATAAAAGTTAATCGTTTGCGTTTTGCCAGGCGTTCCACTACATTTAGCAAGACCTTTGCGGTTAATTAACATGTTTGTTAAAGAAGATTTTCCAACGTTAGATCGTCCAGCAAGGGCAATCTCCGGTTTAAAATCTTCGGGGTATTGTAGTGGGCTAACAGCACTGATTACAAATTTGCATTGACTAATTTTCATCTTTTCCAGTCCTCACTAACGCGTGTGCCAAAACATCATCCATGGTTTTCACCGGGATAAATGTAATTTTTGATTTCACTATTTCCGGAATTTCTTCCAAGTCTTTTTCGTTCTCAAACGGATAGAGAATGGTTTTTACCCCAGCTCTTCTAGCTGCTAACGATTTTTCTTTGAGTCCGCCAATAGGTAGAACACGCCCTCTGAGCGTAATTTCTCCCGTCATTGCCAAATCTCTCTTGACTGGAATACCACTGAGCGCAGATAATACCGCTGTCGCCATCGTGATGCCTGCAGACGGTCCATCTTTTGGAATGGCGCCCTCAGGAATATGAATATGAATGTCTAATTTTTCGTGGAAGTCTGAAGGGATATTATAACTATCCGAAATTGAGCGAATATAGCTCATGCCCGCCCTAGCCGACTCCTTCATAACGTCTCCCATTTGACCCGTAAGGACAAGGGCGCCCTTTCCGGCCATTGTAGACACTTCGATATTGAGCGTGTCTCCCCCAACAGGTGTCCATGCAAGACCCGTAACAATACCCACTTGATCTTCATCATAAATCTCATCAAAGTGATTTCGTTTTTGACCAAGGAATTTGTCTAAATTATTTTTATTCACTTTTACAGTTGTCGCTTTTTTCTCGACAATCTTCGTGGCTACTTTTCTGCAAACCGTCGCAATTTGTCGCTCTAAATTACGAACGCCACTCTCACGAGTGTAGAAATTGATAATGCTATTTAAGGTTTCATCCGTGAGTTTAAGCTGCTCTTCGGTAAGTCCATGCTCTTTGAGTTGCTTTGGAAGCAAGTACTTCTTCGCAATATTAAGTTTCTCATATTCGGTATAGCCAGAAACTTCAATGACTTCCATACGATCAAGAAGTGGTCTTGGAATAGTGCTCAAAGAATTCGCTGTCGTAATAAACATGACATTCGACAAATCAAACGGCACTTCCAAATAGTGATCCGTAAAGTCATTGTTTTGTGCTGGATCAAGCACCTCTAAAAGTGCAGATGCGGGATCACCTCTAAAATCACTTGCCAATTTGTCTATCTCATCGAAAAGGAATACAGGGTTTTTACTGCCAGCTTCTTTCATATTCGTAAGAATACGTCCAGGAATGGCGCCCACATAGGTTCTTCTGTGACCTCTAATTTCAGCTTCATCTCGAACGCCACCTAATGACATTCTGACAAATTTACGATTAAGCGATCTAGCAATAGACTTAGCAATTGATGTTTTACCAACCCCTGGAGGGCCTACCAAACAAATAATTGGACCTTTTAGTGTTTTAGTAAGTTCTCTAATAGCCAAATACTCAAGGACTCTTTCTTTAACTGATTTTAAACCATAATGGTCTTCATCTAAAATTTCTCTAGCTTTCGTTAAATCCAAAGTATCTTTCGTCTTTTTATTCCATGGCAAATCTAAAATCCAATTGATATAATTTCTAACAACTGCACTTTCTGCTGATGCAGGAGACATTCTTGCTAATCTTTCGATTTCTTTAGAGACCTTCTCATGAATTTTCTTTTCTAATTTTAATTTTTCAAGCTTGCCTAACAGCTCGTCAATTTCATCATCAGCGTCAAATTCTTCGCCAAGTTCTTCACGAATGGCCTTCATTTGCTCTCTAAGATAATATTCTTTTTGTAGCTTGTTAATTTGCTTTCGTACTTTTTCGTTGATTTGTTTTTCTACTTCCATAATTTCAATTTCGCTTAAAAGAATTGAATAGATAACTTCAAGTCTTTTTTTAGGCTCAATAGCTTCTATTATGTCTTGCTTTTGCTCGTTTTTAAGCATCATGTTTGAAGCTAATATATCCGCAAAACGACCTGGTTCCTCAATACTAGAAACCGAAACCAGCACATCAGGTGAAATTCGATTGCTCACGCTGATATATTTTTCAAAAGCCGTCAAACAAGAACGCATAAGCGCTTCTGATTCTTTGTCTTTATTGGTTTCTTCTTCAAATTTGCTTATTGTTGCTCTAAAGAAAGGTTCTTCAGTAATAATCGTTTCTACATGGCCTCTGCTTAAACCTTCCACCAATACTCTAATTGTATCACCAGGAAGTTTGAGCATTTGCTTGATTTTACAGATTGTACCTATTTTATAGAAATCTTCCGCTGTTGGAAGGTCTACATCAATATCAATCTGAGTCGTGAGAAAAATCTTTTGGTCGTTGATCATCGCTTCTTCTAAAGCTTTAACCGATTTTTCTCGACCTACATCAAAATGAAGTACCATATAAGGAAACACTGATAACCCTCTTAATGGAATTAAAGGCATTGTTAGCATTTTTTCCACTTTTTCCATAGGGATCACTCCTTTTTTAACAGTCATATCGTTAATTAGTTGTTTTTTCTGCCTACTCATCTATTAGCCATTTTAATTGTTTCAAAACAGTTTTCGATATTAAAATTATACACAATTTTTTGTCACTCAACAAGAGAGAGTGCTAACAAAAGTTGAAATAATTAAAAAAAGCGAGTCAACAGACTCGCTTTAAATCACTTTCAACACATGGCTTCTTTACTTTAAGAAACACTTTCATCTTGATGATTTTGTTGAAGTCCCTTTAGTTTCAAGACTGGCGGCTTCGTTTTCTTAATAGCTTCTTCAGTAATCGTCACCAACTCAATGTCATTTCTAGAAGGGATATCAAACATGATGTCCATCATAGCATCTTCTACAATACTTCGAAGACCTCTAGCGCCAGTTCTACGGTCAATCGCCAATTTGGCTACCGCCGTAAGGGCTTCTTCTTCAAATTCCAATTTGACGCCATCCATATCAAATAATTTTTGATATTGACGAATCAGAGCGTTTTTAGGTTCTTTCAAAATTTGAACAAGCGTTGCTTCGTCAAGCTCATGAAGCGAAACCGTCACAGGCACACGACCAATGAATTCAGGAATCAAGCCAAATTTCAAAAGATCTTGAGTCTCTAATTTTTCTAAAAGAGCGCCAATTTCTTGATCTTTCTTGCTTTGAATTTCAGCGCTAAAACCAAGTTCTTTTTTGCCAATACGATGCTGAATAATTTTGTCGATGCCATCAAACGCACCGCCGCATATAAACAAGACATTCGACGTGTCAATTTGTAAAAACTCTTGGTGAGGGTGCTTTCTGCCACCTTGTGGCGGAACATTAGCAACCGTGCCTTCGAGTATTTTAAGAAGCGCTTGTTGAACGCCTTCTCCTGAAACGTCTCTCGTAATAGAGGGATTGTCAGATTTACGTGCAATTTTATCAATTTCATCGATATAAATAATCCCGTGTTGGGCCTTTTCAATATCATAATCCGCTGCTTGGATTAACTTGAGAAGAATATTTTCAACATCTTCACCAACATAGCCTGCCTCAGTAAGCGCAGTCGCATCTGCAATCGCAAACGGCACGTTGATAATCTTTGCCAAAGTTTGAGCCAAGAGTGTTTTTCCTGAACCCGTAGGTCCAAGCATTAAAATATTACTTTTTTGAAGTTCAACATCACCTTTTCCACCTACATGCTTAATGCGTTTGTAGTGGTTATAGACAGCCACTGCCAATGTTTTTTTGGCACGTTCCTGACCAATGACGTAATCATTTAGCACTTTAAAGATTTCGGCAGGCTTTGGAAGTTCATCCAAATCCACATCATCCAAATGCTCTAGGTCTTCTGAAATAATCTCACTACAGAGTACCACGCACTCATCACAAACATATACGTTTGGACCAGCAATTAAGCGTTTGACTTGATCTTGAGATTTTCCACAAAAAGAGCATTGTAAGTGCTTTCTATCATCGAATTTAGACATAACACTACCTCACTTTTCTACTTTCGGGATACAATCACCTTATCAATTAAACCATATTCTACAGCTTCGTCTGCCGCCAAGAAGTTGTCTCTGTCTGTATCTCTCTCAATGATTTCTAATGGCTTACCAGTAAATTCTGCTAATTTTCGATTAAGCAATTCTCTGGTTTTTAAAATACGCTCGGTGTGAATTTTAATATCAGAAGCTTGGCCTCTGAATCCGCCGAGTGGCTGATGAATCATAATTTCTGAATTTGGAAGGGCAAAACGTTTGCCTTTCGCGCCTGCTGCAAGCAGGAATGCTGCCATACTAGCCGCCATACCAATACAAATGGTTGAAACGTCTGGCTTTATAAAATTCATAGTATCAAAAATGGCCATGCCCGAAGTGATTGAACCACCAGGACTATTGATATACAAACTAATGTCTTTATCTGGATCTTCCGCTTCTAAGAATAGCAACTGTGCCACGACCAAACTAGCCGTCACATCATTGACTTCCTCAGATAAAAAAATGATGCGGTCCTTTAAGAGTCTTGAAAAAATATCATAGGAACGCTCACCGCGGTTGGTTTGTTCCACTACTACTGGCACTAAACTCATAGGACACCTCCAAATGATTGATTATACGAGGTTTGCATGTTCAACGAGAAGGTCTACAGTCTTTTTAGTTGTTAAAGTTGTTCTCAAATAATCGAAATTATCTTTACCGAAAACTTTTTTAACTTCTTCTAAAGTCGCCTTTTGAGCTTCTGCAATACGCGTTAACTCGTTTTGAATGTCTTCCTCAGTAACTTCCACTGCTTCTAACTTCGCAATTTCTTCTAAAGCGAGAGTTGTTTTTACTCTAATAAGAGCATCTTCTCTCATTTGACCTTTTAAGTCTTCAATTTTAGAACCTGTATACTTGAGGTAATTTTCAAGGTCTAAACCTTGGCTTTTTAATTGATGATCGAAATCTTTGAGCATACCATCGATTTCCATGTCTACCATTGCTTCAGGAATATCTGCTTCAATTGTTGCTACAACAGCTTCAACAACATTATCTCTAGTTGCATATTCAGCATTTTTCGTAGCGCCAACTTCTAATTGTGCTCTTAAATCAGCTTTAAGCTCTTCAAGTGTCTCGAATTCTGAAGTGTCTTTAGCGAATTCGTCGTCTAAAGCAGGAAGTTCTGTTACTTTAATTGCATGAACTTTTACTTCAAATTTAGCTTCTTGGCCAGCAAGGTTAGCTGCATGGTATTCAGCAGGGAATGTTACATTGACAACGACTTCATCGCCAATACTTTTTCCGATTAATTGCGCTTCAAAACCAGGAATGAATCTACCTGAACCAATTACCAATGTTTGGTTTTCAGCTGTGCCGCCGTCGAATTGCTCTTCGCCAACAAAACCTTTGTAATCCATGATTACTGTGTCGCCATCAGCAATTGGACGATCTTCGATAGAAATAAGACGAGAATTCATTTCTCTTGATTTGTCTAATTCAGCCATAAGAACTTCTTCAGTTACTTCGCCAGAAACGTTCTTTGCTTCTACACCTTTGTATTTACCCAATGTTACTTCAGGTTTAACAGCTACAGCCGCTTCGAAAATTAAATCTTTTCCTTTAGCCATCTCTACAATGTCGATGTCAGGTCTTGCAACAACATCCAATTTTAATTCGTCAATTGCTTTGCCGTATGCTTCTGGCAAAATTAAATCCAAAGCTTCTTCATAGAATACGTTCTCACCATATTGCTTCTCTATGATATTTTTTGGTATTTTACCTTTTCTGAAACCTGGAACGGCAAATTTGCCTTTTGTCTTGTTATAAGCATTCGTAACTGCTTTTTCGAAATCTGATACCGGTACAGTGACGCGAATCGTCGCTACATTTTTTTCTGTCTTTACCAATTGAAAATTCATTAAGATCCTCCTCATATTCCACAGATGCTCTCTATCGCTCTAAGAGCCTCATTTAAGCCTACCTCATGGTAAGCGGAATGTCATTATCAAGTAAAAGCCAATGGGTTAAAACTTCCATTGGCTTTCAGTTACCTTCAGTAATATTATATCATTATATGGGCTGTGTAAACATTTTTTTGCCTGCAAGTATGGCATTCAGTTCATTGATGCCACTCACTCTTTACTTATTTTTTCCAAAAAGCTCTTTTATTTTTTGCGTTTTTGATTCTTCTAAAATCTCTGAGCCATTTATATAGATGGCTTGAATCGCCATCTCTTTGGTTTTATTGATGAGAAAAACAATTTCATAATGGTCTTTTAAATTGTCAACCCCACTAAAAATAAGTTTGCCCTCAACTTCGGGATCGGCTTCCCAGTGTTGATCAGAAAATTGTTTGCTGAGCATATCTCCAACGGTTTTTTGATTGGTTTGTCCAAGTGCCGCCGTCGAGGAATTAATGACACTATTTTCTGGTCTTTCAGTAATGACAACTTCTTTGCCATCATCATCATACTGAATTTCTTTTCCCATAAATGTCATAAGCTTATCAGGACGCACATAGAGTTCATTGTCTATACGAACGCCAATATCGTATAGCACAAGCTCGTTATATTTAAAATCGACGTATGCATAAGTCATATTTTTAGGTTCTGACCCATTGACTTCTACAGGCTTTGAAATAGGTCTCCAAAAGAAAAAGACCGCAAAGCAAAGCATTGAAATTATAATTCCGATCCCTATTCCTAATCCAATTTTTTTCATTCATCCACCTTGTAAATTATTATCATTATAAGATTTGAATTTCCTTATTTTACATTTTGAATTATAGCATAAAAAAAGGACTTTAAGTAATTATGAAAAAAATGTAAGAGACGTGGTTTTGAATCGTTCTTTATGTTATCCTTATGTAGTAATTTTTTTCAGAAAGGAGCACCCCTTATGGACTTTTATGAAAGTCTGTTCACATACTGTGGCTTTCGTTTTAACGAAGAGCAAAAACAGGCAATATCTCATTTTAACGGCCCAGCATTAACTTTAGCTGTCCCTGGAAGCGGAAAAACGACCCTTCTTTTGGCAAGAACAGTCTGCCTCGTACGCGAATGCGGCGTCGACCCTTCTAAAATTTTAACAATGACTTTTTCAAAAGCTGCTGCTAAAGACATGGAAGAGCGCTACATGACGCGGTACTACCCTCATTATAAATACAACCTTAAGTTTGCGACCATTCACAGTTTCAGTTACCGCGTGCTGAAAACTTGGCGAAAGCGTCGAGGTCTTCCACTCTCTCTAATCGATGCCGATGGGCCAAGCAAACTAGAAATTTTGTCTCAAATATACCGCCAGCTCAAAAATGAATATCTTGGCGAGGAGGCTTATGAAGAACTTTCAAATGCCATCAGCTATGCCAAGAATATGATGCTCCTACCCAGCGAATTCTCTGAAGCAGGCATCCGTTTTCCTCAAACCGGCGAACTTTTCATCGCCTACGAGCAGTTCAAGCAAAAGCAGGGATTGATTGATTTTGACGACATGCTCAGCGAGACGCTATGTGCTCTCCAAGAGGATGGAAACCTTCTTCGTAGCATTCGGGAGGCGTATCCCTACATTCAGGTAGACGAGACTCAGGACACGTCTAAGCTACAACATGAGCTGATCAAAATCATCGCTTATCCGACAAACAATCTTTTTGTGGTTGCCGATGATGACCAATCTATTTACGGCTTTAGAGGTGCTTTCCCAGACTTGATCCTTGGCTTTGATAAAATTTACCCAGGCAGCAAACGCTATCAACTCAACTTAAATTACCGTTCTAAAGATGAAATTTTAAAGGCTTGCGCCACTTCGATCATCAACAATAAGGCGCGGTATCCTAAAAAGCTTCAAGGTGTTAAAGGCGGAGGTGGCAAAGCGCATCTTCTATACTTCGAAGACATCGATGAGCGCAATGACTACTTAGAACACCTGCTTATAGAAAAATATCCTCTGGAAGCGACTTCATTGTCTGAAGAGACTACGGCTGATGCTCCTAAAGAAATTGGCATCCTTTATCGCAACCATATGTCCGCTTTATCCGTCATAGACCGCTTAATGAGTTTAAACATTCCTTTTGCACTTAAAGACGGCAGGCAAAAAATCAGCAACAAATGGCTCGTCAAAGACATCAGCGCTTTCCTTGCTTGGTCTAATGACTTGTCTGATTTGCAGGCTTTCGAGAAAATATGCTATCGAACCAACGCCCGTATTTCTAAGCAGATGGTGGACTATGTAAAAAGAAACCATCGAGGGCGCAATATTTTCGATGTCATGATTGAATCTCCCGATGTCAATACTTATAAGGTTCGTACGCTTCGAACACTTGAATCCAACTTAAGTTTGTTGTCTCAAACAAACGCCCTAATGGCACTTCAAATTATGGAAAAAGAAATAGGCTACAGCGATTTTATGACTTATGCCACCGACCAAATGGGTTATTCAGAAATCGCCATCAATAATTTGTGGACTTCTCTTAAAGCAATTGCTAAGAGACTGCCAAGGCTCTCCGATCTTTTAGAGCGCCTTTTGGTCATCGATGGTTATTTAGCCACTCACAAAGGCAATGCGCTTGTTAAACTTTCTACCATTCACTCTGCAAAGGGACAAGAATATGACACCGTCATCCTTTTAGACCTAAACCACGGCTTACTGCCTGCGGTAAGAGAAGTAAAGAGTGCACTCGACGAACGTTCTGTCGAGGAAGATCGAAGACTCTTCTATGTGGGTCTGAGTCGTGCTAAAGAGGAAGTTTATCTGCTTCACGCAAAATTTCAAAATGGGGACTACATTTCACCCTCGCCATTTATAAAAGAGATTGAAACAGCCCTAAACGTTTCCTTAATTCGAAAAGATGAGGTTATCAAAAAAAACCTGACCCCTATCGAGACCCCTTGGCAACCCAATGACGTTATTTCACATCAATTATTTGGAAAAGGAACCATCCTTTCTATTGAAGGCGACCGGATCAGCATTGGTTTTGAAGATCGCATTCGTGAACTTTCTTTATGTGTCTGTATCGAAAAAAAGCTTCTCCACTAAAACAAAGGCATTGAAAAGTAAGTTTTTTCAATCCTTTGCTGCGGAGAAGCTTTTTCTCTTTTTATTTTTTATAGTCTCAGACTCATTAGTGTATTATTTATAGCAATGTTTCTATTTCACCCATGGCTGTTTTCATAATATCTGCCGTTCCATTTTGAACTTGCGAGACAGAATTCAGCTGATTGGCCGCATCATTGACCATTTGAATTTCGTTTGAGAGTTCTTTTAAAAGATCGGAAATCTCTGTTGCAAATTGCGTGCTGCTGTTTGAAAGTTTCTGTACTTCGTTGGCAACTACCGCAAATCCCTTACCATGTTCTCCAGCTCTCGCCGCTTCAATGTTGGCATTTAACCCAAGAATTTTTGTCTGCATGGCAATTTTGTTGACCAAGTCAGTGATTTCACCTGTTTTGGCAATATATTGGTTCGAATTTTCAACCGCGACATTTAACTGACCGCTGAGTTGTTTGATATTTTCAACACTGCCCTCTAATTGATGGAATTCTTTAGCAAATGTTCCAGCAAGCTTTTGAATCCCTTCCATCTGCTTACTCATTTGATCAAGCAAAGTGACTTGTCCGTCAACAATTTTATTAAGCACTTGAGCCACTTGCGCATCAATAATCTGATGTGTGTCCCCAAACAACTCTTTTAATCGGGTAATAACAGCACTCGAACCAGTCGCTTCAACGATAAGATCAACGCCATATCGACCAATATTGCTCAAATCTTTCTCACATGAAATGCCATGGCCTTGAGCATATAGAATGCCCTCTGAAGCGCTGTTAGTGTCTACCACAACGCTCACATACACATCGGTTAGTGTTTGGAAAACTTTAATTAAGTTTGTACCACCTCTGCCCGCGCCAACTACTGCTACTTTCATACTTTTCATCCTCCAAAATACCCTTATAAATTCTAACGAATTTCACTTCAATTATTGGCAAATAAAAAAATGAATCAAGCATTAAAACTTGATTCATTTCCCATTATACACTATATTTCTTTAAATACCATTTGAAGTTATTTGTCCCCTCACAAGGACTTCGCCAAGCTGTTTTTAACCCAACTTATTTAGATATTTTAAAACTAGCAACTTGCTGCAAAAGATTTGTAGATAATTGTGAAAGATGCTCTGCTGCACTTGCAATTTCTTCTGAAATCGCATTTTGTTCCTCTGTGCTTGCACTCACTTCCTCTGCACTTGCCGATGATTCTTGAGTTACGCCTGAAATAAAATTAATGGACTTAGTCACTTCAGTTGTATTTTCTTTTGTTTTTTCAATGCTAATGAGAACATTTTTCATAATATCGGCCGTCACTTGTACAGCCTCGATGATATGAGAGAATGCGCCGTCTGTTTCTTCGATCACGGCAACACCTTTACTAATGGATAGACTTTCATCTGTAATGGCTTTTTCCGCATGGCTAATCTCTGATTGAATCGATAAAATCAATTTTCCGATATTCGCCGCAGATAGCATAGACTCACTTGCAAGTTTTCTAATTTCTTCCGCAACTACTGCAAATCCTCGACCTTGTTCTCCAGCTCTTGCCGCTTCAATAGCAGCATTTAACGCCAATAAGTTCGTTTGATCTGCGATAGATGAAATAGCTTCTGATATTTGACCAATTTCGGATGATTGGCTGCTAAGTATCTGAATAATACCAAAAGTCGTTTTGCTGCTTACCTGAATTTCATTCATTTGCTTCATGGTGCTAGCCATATGACCTTGGCTCTCTTTTGCAGTATCCATAACTTTGCTTGCCTGAATTGCCATCGAGCCGGTCTCTTCTGCCGTTTGTTTAATTACAGCTTCCATATCCACAACGGTATTATTGGTTCTAAGAACGTATTCAGCTTGTTCTTGAAGTCCAGCCGATATTTCTTGAATCGCACTTGAAACCTCACCTGCTGCTTTGCCACCTTCTTCTGCCGACGCAGCCATCTGCTGGCTGGTACTTGACATCACCTCAGAAGCCTGCACAATTTCTCCGATGAGCCGATTAAAAGCTTCCATCGTACGATTTACAGAGACTCCCATTTGATCAATCTCATCGCCATCATTAAGGGTTCTTCCTGTGACACGCACGGTCAAATCGCCTGCCTCAGCATGTTTTAAAACGGTTTGCATTCGTCTAATTTTAGCTGCTATGTTTCTTGCAATTAAGTAAGAAGCCAAAGCACCCAAAATCATAAAAATAGCGCCAAATGTTAAAATAGAAATACCCATCTTCGCTACTGGCGCTAAATATTCACTTTCAGCTGCATTTAATGAAACGCTGTAATCATTGAATGGTTTAAACATATTCAGCTTAGAAACACCTTTATAAGTATAATTAATTTTGCCGTCCTTGCCAGCAATCATATCCGGCATAGCCGCTGTCAATTCCGGTATATTAAATTCTGTAAGACTTTTGCCAATATAGTCTGTCTTGGGATGAATAACCACCACCCCGTTTTTATCAATTAAGTAGGCATATCCCTTTTCGCCCTCTTTCACAGCTAAAACACGGTTAGCAATCGTGTCCATTTTTACAGCCGCTGAAAGAATGCCGACAATATTGCCATTTCTATTTTTTAACGGATAGGCATATACTCGAACACTTTTTCCTGATCCCTTTGAAATGATAATCTCACTCCAATAAGATTTGCCTGAAATGGCTTCTTTATAATAACTACGCTCTGCAATATTCTTATTAACATCTTTTCCGAAAGAACCATCCATTACAATCTTGCCCGTTGCATCTGCAATAAAAATGGTCTCTAAGTATTCTTGATTGTCTGTTAAGGTCGTCTTTAAAAGTCCGCTAATGGCCGATTTAACTTCAGGCTTCTCCGCAAACTCCGACACCATATCGATTTTTCCAATCATATTAATTTTTTCACTAACAAGCTTCATTTCGCTATCTAATTGACCTACTAGCGCAGTCAATTTGGCATCCAGTTTCCCCTCTACCTCATGTGTAATGGCTTTTGACGATTCATAAAAACTAATACCGCCAATGGAAACTACCATAACAATGACCAATAAACAACTTTGTAGCGTTAACTTTGCTGCAATTTTCTTTTTAAATAGATTCATAAACGTTTTTACCTCCATTTGAACACTCACCCTAAAAAAACTAATTCAAGATTAAAGAATTTATGAACATGGCACTATACGTGCTCTATGTAATTATTAATTCTTTATTTAATCAAAATCATCTGCAATTGTTTTAATTTTCCGATAATTTTAACGAATTGCAAATAATCAACCTCTTATAATTTACCAAATATTTTACTCATTTACTATTCTTATTTTATTTATTTAACTTTTCTGAAAATAAAGGAAGGGCAGATGAGTTAACCTGCCCTTCCTTTATTTGGTGCAACCCATGAAGATACGTTGTTATACACTATTTCAATAATTTAATTATTTCATCTTTTGTCGCCACTCTGCCACCAACCACAACTTTCTCATCAATGACAATCGCAG
>JAYVIR010000113.1:0-26254 GCA_043770095.1 Eubacteriales bacterium | reverse complement strand
AAGTTCTTTTGAAGGATAGAAACGTCTAAACGATCTACTGGATCAGCAGGATCGTATAAACCGTCTTTAATCGTAAGTTTATACCATTTGCCTTCGATGAACATACCGAAAGTGCCTCTAACCATAGGCTTGTAAGGCTCTCCGTTTGTTTGCTCTTCAACAGTGAATTTTTCAGCTACTTTAGCGAAGAATTCTTCAGTTGTGTTGCCGAAAAGGTCAATGAGAACACGGTTATAGTCCATGATGAAAAGATCTTCGTCAGGGAAAATTACTGACATGAAGAAGTTGAACTCCTCTTGACCAGTGTAGTTAGGGAATTCCTCTCTTCTTTTAAGACCAACTTTAGTAGAAGAAGCGCTTCTGTGGTGACCATCAGCAATGTAAAGATAGTTGATGTCAGCAAAGAGCTTTTGGATTTGAGCCACTTTTTCCAAATCGTCGATCACCCAAAGAATGTGTTGGAATTCATCGTCTGAAGTGAAGTTGTAAAGAGGCATGTGGAATTTGATCCACTCATTGACGATGTGGTTGATCTCGTCATTTTTTCTGTATGATAAGAAGATAGGCTCTGTGTGAGCGTTGCAATAATCGAAGTTATTGATTCTATCTACTTCTTTAACAGGTCTAGTGAACTCATGTTTTTTGATAGTTTCATTGAGATATTCGTCGATAGAAGTTGTACCAACGATACCAGTTTGAACGCGACCGTTCATGAGTTGTCTGTAGATGTAGTAAATTGGAGCGCCTTCTTGTACCAAAATACCGTCTTTGATCATTTGATCTAAGTTTTTACGAGCAGTTTGATAAACAAGTGGCTCATAAGCGTCTACTGAATCTGGAAGATCAATTTCTGAACGACAAACGTGAAGGAAAGAGTTCGGGTTGCCCTTCGCCATTTCTTTTGCTTCTTCACGGTTCATTACGTCATAAGGTAAGCATGAAACTTCTTCAACTAAGTTTGCTTCTGGTCTGATGCCCTTAAAAGGTCTTACGATAGCCATTTGATAGCCTCCTATTATTTAAAGAATTCTAAGATAGTTTGAACCACTTCGCCGCCGATTCTTTCTTGTGCTTCATTTGTAGAACCGCCTACGTGTGGTGTTAATGAAACTTTTGGATGCGCAAGAAGTGCTTCGTTTTTAGTTGGTTCTTCAACGAATACGTCAAGAGCAGCGCCAGCAACTTTGTTAGAGTCTAATGCTTTAACAAGAGCCTCTTCGTCGATGATACCGCCACGAGCGGTATTTACTAAATAAACGCCATCTTTCATTTTTGCAATTTCAGCTTCTCCAAGAACCGCTTTAGAACCAGGTGCAAGCGGAACGTGACAAGAAATGAAATCTGCTCTTGCAAGAAGTTCGTCTAAAGTAAGGTATTCAAATTGATCATAACCTTCCATTTTGAAAAGGTCTGTATAAACAACTTTCATGCCAAGAGCGCTTGCTTTTTCAGCGAGAGATTTTGAAATTCTGCCGAAACCGAGAAGGCCAAGCGTTTTGCCAGCAAGTTCAACACCTTGATAGTGTTTTTTATTCCATTCGCCTTTTTTCATTGTCACATTAGAAATGTGAATGAATCTAGCAAGGGCGAACATATGACCAAGAGCGAGTTCTGCAACAGAAGCGCTGCTTGAGTTAGGTGTGTTTCTTACAGCAATGCCGTTTGCCTCAGCATATTCTACGTCGATATTATCAATGCCTACGCCAGCTCTGATCATGAGTTTAAGTCTGCTGCCTTTAATGACATCGATTAACTCTTTTCTGAGTTTAGTTGCAGAACGGATAACAATAACATCAAAGTCTAATAATGCTGTTTTTAAAGCTTCAACATCGTGAAACTCTGTAACAACTTCGTGACCAGCGTCGCGAAGCGTTTTAATTGCTGCTGCTTCTAATCCATCATTTGCTAATATTCTTAACATGATTTATGCCTCACTTTTCAATTTTAGGATGGGGCCGAGGCCCGTATGAAATGCAGATTCGATTAGAGACCTAAGATTTCATTGATGTTCTTGAGAAGGTCATTGACTTCTTCCATAGTAGTGTCAGCCATGTGAGCAATACGGAAAGTGATGTCTTTGTTGTCTCCGTAACCGTTGGCAATTTCGTAGCCACGTTTGCCAAGCTCTTTATTTAAATCAGAAACGCTGATTTCTCTTGTGTTTGTAACCACTGTTAAAGTGTTTGATTCATAACCAGGTGCTGCAAATACGTCAAAGTATTGTTTAGCCCAAGCTCTAACAACAGCAGCTAATTCTGCATGACGCTTAATTCTATTCTCAACGCCTTCAACATTAACAATTTGATCTAATTGATATTCAAGAGCGAACATGTGAGAAAGAGAAGGTGTAGAAGGATATTGGTTGTCTTTTTTAACAACAAAGTCATAAAGTTCTACTAAGTCAAGGTAAAGACCTCTGTTAGGAACAGTTAATGCTCTTTGGTAAGCTCTTTCAGATACTGAAGCAATAGACAAACCAGCAGGTAATCCTAAGCATTTTTGTGTAGACGTGATGCAGATATCAATGCCCCAAGCATCCACTTCTACTTTAGCGCCACCCATTGAACTTACTGTGTCAACACAGAAAATAACATCAGGGTATTTTTTAACAACTTCAGAAATCGCTTGAACTGGGTTTTGAACAGCTGAAGATGTCTCATTATGTGTAATTGTTATTAAATCATAAAGACCTGTTTTGAGTGCTTCTTCAACCATTTCAGGTGTAGTTGGCATACCAGGTTTAGATGAGAATTTGTCAGCTGGAACGCCATTAGCAGTAGCCATTTTATACCATCTGTCCCCAAATGCGCCTACTGAAAATACAGCAGCACGTTTAGCGGTACAAGAACGAATAGCTGCTTCCATAAGACCGCTGCCTGAAGATGTAGAAAGAACGATCACGTTTTCAGTGAACATTACTTTTTTCATTTTATCAGCAATGCCTCTTTGAAGTGCAGACGCTTCTTTTGATCTATGACCAATTTGTTGTGTTGCCATTGCTTGAAGTACGTCTTCTTTTACAGTTACCGGGCCTGGAATAAAGAGTTTCTTGTTCATGTGAGATGCCTCCTCAGATTTTTTAATGATTCACATTTGATTATGTTGAAAAATAGATGCAATTTTCGTAAAATGTGACAAATGACCAATTATCCTATCTATACAAATCGGACAAAATAAATATATCATATTTTTTAATTTGTTACTATGAAAAACAATGAATCAAAAGGTTAAAATTATAAATACGCATGAATGCTTTTAAGTATAATAGAAATAGTTTAATATAAATATTGTTATACTTAATTATAAAGAAACATTATTGGGTAGAAGTAAATATGCCAAATTGCAATTTGCAGATTATTTCGAAAAATAGATAGAAAAATTTTATGGTATACAAAAAAACATTTATTATCGAATAAACACTTGTATTATGGTATAGTATTTCAAATGAATTTATTTATAACCAGTTCATTAATCAAATAAAATTTGGAAAGAAGGAAGGTGCATATATGACAGAATATAGTATATTTGATATCGTAGGACCTGTAATGATAGGACCGTCAAGTTCTCACACCGCAGGCGCTGCAAGGATTGGAAATATGGCGCATCAGTTTGCAGGAGATGATATTGTATCCGTGAAATTTTACCTTCACGGTTCTTTTGCAAAAACATATAGAGGCCATGGAACAGATAAGGCGCTTTTGGCTGGCGTTCTAGGCTATACAGAGAGTGACGAGCACCTTAAGCAAGCATTTGAAATTGCGGATTCTAGAGGGATTAGCTATGACTTTATCGAAAAAGATTTAGGCGATGTTCACCCGAATTCGGTTCAGATTGTAATAGAAGCCAAAGAAGGCAAGAAAATCTCATTGATTGGTTCTTCCATCGGCGGTGGCAATATTCAAATCATTCAATTAAATGGCATCGATTTAACCATCAGTGGCGAACACCCAACCATTATTGCCAAACATCAGTCTTCAAAAAGCGTTCTTTTGGGCATTACTGCTATTTTAACGCAGTATGATCATGATGTGCTCTTTATGAGTTTCTTTAAAAAGAACAAAGACGGAGAAGGTATTATTGTCGTCGAGGTAGCAGATGCGGTCAATAATTTTGTCATTGAATCAATCAAACATATGCCAGGCATCACTGATGTCTATTTAATTTAATGAAAGAGGTGTCTTATGTCCTATAATTTTTCAAACAGTGTGGAGCTTTTGGCGCTCTGCCATGAACATAAAATGCCTATTTGGCAAATCATGCTAAACCGAGAAGTCGAACTTACTAAGAAGTCAGTCGAAGAAATTAGAGAAAGAATGGCCAATAGTTTAGATGTTATGAAACAGGCAATAGAGGCTGGATTACAGCCAGGCATTAAATCTATTAGCGGACTGATTGGCGGAGAGGCCTATAAACTTAAAGTATATGGCGAAACCAATGAGCCACTCTCAGGGGAACCAGTTTTCAAAGCCATCACCAATGCGATGTCTGTTATAGAAGTCAATGCCTCTATGGGCAGAATTGTTGCATCACCAACCGCAGGCTCATGCGGTATTTTGCCAGGCTCATTGGTCACAATTGGCATAGAACGCGGTAAGAGTGATGAAGAAATAGTGAATGCCCTTTTAACAGGTGCCGCAATTGGTTTTCTTTTCTCTAGAAATGCCACGGTTTCAGGCGCTGAGGGTGGTTGTCAGGCAGAGACTGGTACTGCTTCTGCAATGGCAGCGGCAGGCATGGTTGAAATGATGGGCGGCACACCAGAAGCTGCTGTGAGTGCAGCCGCATTTACAATCAAAAATATTCTGGGTTTGGTTTGCGATCCAATCGCAGGTTTGGTAGAATGTCCTTGTGCCAAAAGAAATGCGTTAGGTTCTGCCAATGCGATTATTTGCGCAGACATGGGTTTAGCCGGAATAAAGACAATCATCCCATTAGACGAAGTCATTGAGACGATGTATAAAGTAGGAAAAATTTTATCACCGACATTAAAAGAAACTGCGATGGGCGGTCTTTCAGTAACGCCAACGGGCATTGAAATTACTAAGAAAATATTTGGTTAAGTAAGATAAAGCGTTAAAAAGTTATAAACATTGGTGCTTAAAAGACTATTTAGCCAAGTATAGAAAAAAGAAAGCAGGCGAATATGAAAACACAGCATATCACGAGATTGGCAATCTATACAGCCATGGCACTTGCGCTTCATATTTTTGAACGGATGATTCCAATCCCAATTCCATTTCCAGGCGTAAAGCTAGGACTTGCCAATTTCATCATTGTTATCGTCCTTTATAAGCATGGATTCAAAGACGCTTTGATTGTCAATTTGGCAAGGGTATTTTTAGGCGCTATTTTTGGCGGAGGGTTATCAGCACTTCTTTATAGCTTTTCGGGCGCAATGATCAGCATGATTGCGATGGCACTTGTTATGAATTTCATGAAGGATTCTGTAAGTTCATTAGGGGTCAGTTTAACCGGCGCTTATTTTCATAGCTTCGCTCAACTAGGCGTGGCGGCACTGATCATTCAAAATATCGGCATTATCACATATCTTCCAGTCATTATGTGGGCCTCGCTTGCCACAGGCGCAATCATTGGCATTGTAAGCGATGAATTCCTAAAAAGAAAGCTGGCATTTTAATTTCTTTCTATATAATATAAAATGGGTAGTAAGTCATGAATAATCAGGACTTACTACCTTTCTTTATGTTTAAATTTCCAATTTTTAAAAACATCATTTTCCGTCTAGTCCTTATAGAATCATTAAGAAGTTTAAGGCTTTTTTAAGGCTCTTAAGGCTTTCTTAAAGGTTTTAATAGTTTCTTAAGTCTTGTCATAGACTTGTAATACAAAGTTTTAACAAGTACCTTGCTAAACACGATAGCGTGTGCTATCTTTGTATCAAGAAAAGGCCACGGTGGTGGTTTAGGAGGAAAATAAAATGGAAAAACGTTTATGTAGATCTAGAAGAAACAGAGTGATAGCCGGTGTGTGCGGTGGTATTGGAGATTACTTCAATGTAGACCCTACAGTGGTGAGATTGGTCTTTTTACTACTAATCATCTTTGGTGGTGTATCAGCTTGGATTTATCTGTTGGCGCTAATCATTATGCCAAATGAATTAGATTCTTATTAAGAAAGGCGGGGTATGAATATGAGAAAGTTATATCGTTCAAGAAAAGATGCAATGGTAGCAGGTGTGTGTGGCGGTTTGGCCGAGTATATTGGCATTGATTCAGCAATTGTCCGTTTGGTATTTGCCGTACTCATTATGGCGGGCGGCATTGGTGTTCTAGCTTACTTCCTAGCATGGATTATCATTCCAGAAGGTTCAAATGAAGGCGGCTGGGAGAATACAGATTCTTCTGAAACGCGCAAGCACATGGAACTTTCAGGTGATAAAATGAGAATGATCATAGGATTCGGGTTCATAGGCTTAGGCGTTCTCTTCTTTGCAAATCAAATATTCCCTTGGTTCACATTTGAAATTTTCTGGCCAGCAGTACTCATTATGATCGGCGCACTTATATTGATGAAAGGGAAAGGTGAATAATATGACAGAACAAACACCACAGACCCCGCAACCAGAAAAACCCGAACAAGAGCAAATAAAGGAACAAGCAAAGGAACAGGCAAAATATGATAGTCGTCAGCATAAAGAAGACTTAAAAGAAGCAAAATATCAACGTCGCGAAGAAAGACGCGAGTATAGAAATGGACGCAGCGTTTCAGACGGACTTGGCGTAGGCGTGACATTTATCTTCATCGGTGTGGTATGGATGATGGCGAAACTTGGTTATTTAAACTTTTCGATTATAGGCGCATTAGTCGATTTATGGCCGTTAATTTTCGTGGTCATAGGTCTTAATATTCTCTTTAGAAAAGTACCTTACATTGGCTTGATTACTTGGGTGACCTTCTTGTCTGCTATAGTGGGCTATGGTATTTATTTTGCACCACAGGACAACTGGATTAGCTGGCAAGGTGACAACTCATTTACGATCAATAACACTTCAACGCCTCAAGTCTCTGGAAATGTACCTATGGTAGGTAATGAACAAGTTAAAAACGGTCAATTGGAATTGAATCTTTCAGCAGGCAATTTAATGATGGGCGCATCTGAAAGCAATTTAATCGATTATACTATTCCTCAAAACTATGTGGATACTGAAGTGAAAGTAGCAGGCGAAACCGCTAAATTAACTTTTTCAGAAAAAAGAAAAGCGAATATCGTTAGTCTTAAAGGAAAAAGTTCTGATTATGACTTCTATCTCAATAAAGCAATACTCTGGGATATTAGCGTAAATGTTGGCGCAGCAGATAGCGAAATGGATTTTACAAATGTGCCTATTAAAGATTTAGAAATCAATGGCGGTGCTGGAGATTTCCAATTAACGCTTGGTGAACTTCAAGACAAATCAAACGTCAGCGTAAATATGGCAGCAGGCGCTGTGGATTTGACTGTGCCTGAAAATGTTGGTCTTAAAATTGTGACCAATGGACTAATCAGCGATCAAAATTTTGAAGATCAAGGGCTGACTAAAATGGATGGCAGTTTCCAAACATCAGATTATGATACTGCAGCTAAAGTTATCTATATCGAAATCAATTCAGCTGTATCAGACCTGACTTTAAATCGAAAATAGCAATGAAACAGTGATTCAATTGAGTCACTGTTTTTTTATGTCTAAAAGTCGTTTAAAGAAGACAATGTAGGGAATACATATAGTGAAAGACAGGATATTGAAAATTGAGGTGAGGCTATGAATACTTACTATTACAATATTAAGATAACGTCTAGTCAAAAAAATCAAGGTTACGTTGAGGGTACGATAGACGATTATGCTTGGTTTGCAATTTTACATGAAGAACCAATGGAAACGGGCATTAATCAAAATACCCTTGAGCGTGGCGTTGGCCGTGTTACAAGACTGTGTATTTTTAAAGACAGCTCATCCGTTGAGGGCAATCCTTATTTGCCGTCGCTTAGCATTAAACGTCTTATTTTTGCCAATTATCAGCATGAATGGAGTATCTTAAACAGCAGCTATAAAGAAATGGTAAGAGAATTAATAGCGTATTTAGAAAGAAGAGGCACCCTCAAGGTGCTTAAGTAAATAAATAAAGTATTCAGGCAAATAAATCAATCCCGCAAATAGGTCTTGATTTTTACAAAACATGTCTATATAATGATGTCAACTAAAGAAAAACTCTATGATAAAGAGGAGTAGACAAATGCGTCGCATAAGCGAGGAAAATCCATTGGGTGAAAGGTTTTCTGGCGAGCAGCAGGTTGAAGGTAGCTTTTGAGAGGTTTAGATGAACGGAAGCGGACTACAAAATTCTTGTAAATCGAATTTTGAACCATTCTTATTAGTTTAAAACGGGTCATTCCGTTATAAAATGGTTGAGTGTCAGCCTTTGGCTGAAATCAGGGTGGTACCGCGAGTTAAGTCTTCGTCCCTATTTGGGGATAGAGGGCTTTTTTATTTGCACAAAAACAGATGAAAGAGGAGTGGATGACGATGACAAAGCCAGAAATGGGCAAAACATACGACCCAAAGTCGTTTGAAGATCGGATTTATGAAACGTGGATGGAGAAAAAACAATTTGCTGCAAAAGTGGATCCAAATATGAAGCCATATACCATTGTGATGCCTCCGCCTAATATTACAGGTCAGCTACACATGGGACACGCACTCGACCAAACGCTTCAAGACATCTTAATCCGATGGAAGAGAATGCAAGGTTTTTCAGCACTTTGGCTTCCAGGTACTGACCATGCAAGTATTGCAACTGAAGTAAAGGTTGTTGAAAAAATAAAATTAGAAGAAGGTCTTAGCAAAGAAGATCTAGGCAGAGAAGCGTTTTTAGAGCGTGCATGGAATTGGCGCGATGAATACGGTCGTGTTATTGTCAATCAAATGCAAAAGCTTGGCAGTTCATGCGATTGGGACAGAGAGCGTTTTACAATGGACGAAGGTTGCAACAAGTCTGTTACAGAAGTATTTGTTAGACTTTATGAAAAAGGACTGATCTACAGAGGCTACCGCCTTATCAACTGGTGTCCTGATTGTAAAACAACCCTTTCCGATGCGGAAGTAGAACACGAAGAAAAAGATGGCAGCTTCTGGCATGTTCTCTATAATGTTAAAGACAGTAACGAAAAAATTGAAATCGCAACGACTAGACCTGAAACGATGCTAGGCGATACCGCGATTGCTGTTAATCCAGAAGATAATCGCTATAAGCACCTCATTGGGAAAACCGCTATTTTGCCACTCGTTGGCAGAGAAATTCCTATAATTGGGGACAGCTATGTTGACATAACCGTTGGAACAGGGGCCCTTAAAGTAACGCCGGCTCATGACCCTAATGACTTTGAAATTGGTCAAAGACACAATTTAGAGCAATTGATCGTTATGAACTTAGATGCGACCATGAACGAACATGCAGGTGTTTATGCCAATATGGATCGTTATGAATGCAGAAAAGCTGTTGTTAAGGATTTGCAAGCTGGCGGTTACCTCGTTCAAATTAAAGAGCACAACCATAACGTAGGCACCTGTTATAGATGCTCAACAGTAATTGAGCCAATGCTTTCAGAGCAGTGGTTTGTAAAAATGGAAGACTTAGCAGCACCAGCAATTAAAGCACTTGCAGATGAAGACGTAAACTTTGTGCCTGAGCGTTTCTCTAAAGTGTATTCAAACTGGTTAGATAATATCAGAGATTGGTGTATTTCGAGACAACTTTGGTGGGGTCATAGAATACCGGCATACTACTGCGAAGATTGCGGCGAACTAATCGTTTCAAGAACAGCGCCTGAGTCTTGCCCTAAATGTCAGTCTACAAAATTCAAGCAAGATCCTGACGTACTCGACACTTGGTTTAGTTCAGCGTTATGGCCGTTCTCAACACTTGGGTGGCCTGATCAGACAGAAGACCTAGAGTATTTCTATCCAACCGATGTTTTGGTGACTGGTTACGACATTATCTTCTTCTGGGTAGTAAGAATGGTATTCTCAGGCATCGAGCAAATGGGTGAATCGCCATTTAAACATGTATTCATTCACGGTCTAATCCGTGCGGCAGATGGTCGTAAAATGAGCAAATCGCTCAATAACGGCGTTGACCCGTTAGATGTGATCGATCAATACGGCGCAGATGCGCTTAGATTTATGCTCGCAACAGGAAATAGCCCGGGCAATGACATGCGTTTCCAACCTGAGCGTGTTGAAGCGGGTAGAAACTTTGCAAACAAACTTTGGAATGCTTCAAGATTTGTACTGATGGGCATTGAAAATGACCCAGGTCAATTGGACGAAACGGATGAACTTAACTTAGCCGATCAATGGATTATTTCTAGAAGCAATACGTTAATGGCTGAAGTGACGGCTAATATGGATAAATTTGAAATCGGAATAGCAGCTACTAAGATTTACGAATTTGTTTGGAATGAATACTGCGACTGGTACATTGAACTTGCTAAAAAGAGACTTTACGGCGAAGATGCGAAAGCAAAACAAACCGTTCAAAGAGTGCTTGTTACAGTTCTCAGAGATTCACTTAAAATGCTTCACCCATTTATTCCATTTATCACAGAGGAAATTTGGCAGTACCTTCCTGAAACAGATTCTCAACTGATCAAAGCGGCGTGGCCTGTTTGCAAAGAAAGTTGTCTAAATGAGAAAGCAGAACAAGAGATGGAACTCATCATGAGTGCCATCAAAAATGTAAGAAATGTAAGAGCTGAAATGGATGTTTTGCCATCTAGAAAAGCAAGGATTTTGGTAAAAGCAACTGAAAATACTCAACGTATTTTAATGACAAACGGCGAATACATGATTGCACTTGCATCTGCTTCTGAAGTATCTGCAGTCCTTACTGAAGAAGACGTGCCTGAAGATGCGGTAGTTGTTGTGATAGAAGGCGGCGAATTATTCTTGCCACTTGACGATCTAATCGATTTTGGAAAAGAACTTGAAAGACTTGAAAAAGAAAAGGCAAAACTTGAAGGCGAAGTAGATCGTGTTTCTAAGAAGCTTGCCAACCAAGGGTTTGTAGCAAAAGCACCTGAAAAATTGATTGAAGAAGAAAAGGCAAAACAAAGTAAATTTGAAGAAATGCTAGTAAGTCTCAACGAACGTATTACTAAAATGAAGGCAAAACTTCAATAAAAGAGACAAGGAGTCATCAAATGAACTATCAAGAGACAATGGATTTTATTCACGGCACCCATAAATTCAGCATCAAACTGGGACTTGATAATGTCAGCTATTTGTTAAATCTCATGGGTAACCCACAGGACGCACTTTCTTTCATCCATGTAGCCGGTACGAATGGCAAAGGCTCTACTTCCTCTTATTTGAACAGCATGTTAATGGCGGCAGGGTATAAGGTTGGACTTTATACCTCACCATTTCTTGAGGTTTTTAATGAAAGAATGCGAGTGAACAATCAAAATATCCCAAATGAACTTTTAGCAGAGATTACGACTATGGTGAAAAAGTGCATCGATCAGATGCTTTTAGAGGGGCTCAATCACCCAACTGAATTTGAAATTGTCACAGCAGTGGCTTTTGAATATTTTAAGAGGGAAAAGGTGGACTTAGTCGTTCTAGAAGTTGGTCTTGGAGGGCGTTTGGATTCGACGAATGTCATTAAAAAGACACTAGTTAGTGTTATTACGCCAGTGGCGTTAGACCATGTGGAGTACTTAGGCGACACCATCGCTAAAATTGCGGCGGAGAAAGCGGGCATTATCAAAGCTGGCTCTCTTGCAGTCATTCATCCTCAATTAGAGGATGCAATGGTAGTGATTGAGGCGAAATGCCAAGCACTCGAAACCAAGCTGATTGTAGCGCCAACTTCAGACATTCAAATTCTAGAAATGAGCGATTTGGGAACGACGTTTAAAGTTGGCGAAGAACGCTATCACATTGGCATGCTCGGCGAGCATCAGACCCGAAATGCGACGGTAGCTTTAACGACAATCAAAGCATTAAACGACGAAGGACTCATAAACGTTTCTAAATCGGCGTTGATTGATGGTTTGGCTCATGCCAATTGGCCTGGGAGAATGGAAATTATGCACCGCAGTCCAATCGTTTTGATAGATGGCGCTCATAATCTGCATGGTGCCAAAGGGCTTTCAAATGCAGTGAAGACACTCTTTAAAGGCAAAGATATCATTTCTATGATTGGCATTTTAGAGGACAAAGACGTATCGGGCATTTTACAAGAAATGATTCCGCTTAGTCATAAAGTCATTTGCACAGAACCTGACAATCCAAGAAAAATGAAAGCTTCTACGCTTTCAGAGCAAGTAAGTGCGTTTGGAGTTGAGACCTATGTTGAAGCTGAGATTAAAGATGCTTTTGAAAAAGCGCTTGCTCTGGCAACGCCTGAGAGTGTCATTATTCTATTTGGCTCGCTCTACATGATTGGTTCGGCTCGGACGGTTATTCGTCAGCACTTTGAACATTAAAGGTTTAATTTTAAAGTTGATGTCTATAAAATAGTTGGGTTTTGACACAAAAAAGACGCACGGTCTAATCTAAGACTGTGCGCCAAGCATTAATTTCATTGGACATATTTTCATATCGATCGTACCATCGGCTAATGAGAGCCTCTGCGGTTTCACGATCGGGAACCATAATTTTCATGTAAAATTCGAGCGTAGAGCCGGAAAGGATTTTCAATTCTGCAAAGTGGTACAAATCACTTTCTTTAATGTATTTTCCTTCTGGTTTGCGCTCGACTTGTTTTTTGGAACGCTCTATTTCTATGCGCCAATCCAGTTCTCGTTTTACGGATTTTTCAAGTCGATTGCTAAAGAAAGTTAATGAACTAATAGCCGTTTCTGTAGCAATGCAGCGAATCCCAGTTGGATCGGCAAGCTCGACCACCAAGCCAGTTTCTATTAATTCGGTAAGATATTGTTGAAATTCGAAAAAATTCATGTAATCATAAAGCATAAAGAAGTCTGTCAATGCTGCTTTTTTGACGTCTTGACTCAGTGCTTCAATCACGTAAAGAATCATTATTTTATGAGCAACCATTTGCTGGGGATCATTTTGAAACATGCCAACACCGCCTATCTTGTGTAATCACTGGGTTTGTCTGTGTTTAGAAGCCTTGTGCTATAAACCCTTTATAATTATAGCACAAATGCACTCGGCTGAGTGGCACTAAAAATGATCCCGCAAAGTTTTGTTAGAAAATAGTCAATAAGACTGTGAGGAGATGCATGCATGGATTCAAATTGGATTAAAAGTATTGCATTAGAAGAAGGGGTGTCACTTGTAGGCATTGCAGATATAAGCGATGTAGACGATCGTCCCTACCCAGAAATGAAACGTGCGCTTGTAGTTGCTGTGAGGTTATCAGACGCTATTTTCGATGAAGTCAAAGGCGGATTAATACCGACACATGCCTATTTTCACCAATATCGCACAACCAATGCCTTTATTGATCAGGCGTTATACCGCGTCGGTTTGAAAATTCAAGCCCGAGGCTATCGAGTGGTCCAAGTGGCGGCTTCGCAGTCTATATCTAAAAATGGAAATGGCTATCAAGCATTATTTTCGCACCGTGCGGCTGCCATTCGCGCAGGCCTTGGATGGATAGGGAAAAGCAATGCTTTGGTCACGAAAGAATTTGGACCAAGGGTTAGATTAGGCACTTTAATGATCGAGGCACCATTAGAAGCAGATCAGCCTATGTGGGAATCATCATGTGGCAGCTGTAGCGTTTGTGTTGAGGCGTGCCCTGCATATGCACTTACTGGCGAAACCTTTGTCAAAGGCATTTCAAGAGAGCTTATTGTCGATGTCAGAGCTTGTGGCGAGCACATGCATGCCGCTTATCAGCATATTGGACGAGGCGTTGTCTGTGGTATTTGCATAGCGACCTGTCCTATGGGAAATCAGAGAAATCGATAAGGGCAACAAGTTTTTATTTAATATTAAAAAACAGAAAGCTCTCGCATAATTGCGTGGGCTTTCTGTTTAGGGGTTATTCTGATATTAATATGGGGGATATCAGAATAATAGGATTAAAGACTTATAAAAACTTATAAAAGTTGTGAAAGAAGATAGAAGTAATGTGCCGCCACATCGGCAGCGATTCCGCCAATTGTATGAGAGAAAATCGCATTGTTGGTAAGTTTTCTAACGCCAAGAGCGTCCATCATACCAACGTGAGTAGAAAGGTAACCCGACCAGCACATGCCCATTGCCGTAAAGACAGCAATTTCGTTAGCGCCAATTGAACCTTCTTTAAGGAATTTAGGCACCATGCCGAGCGCTGCGCCAACAGAACCAAGAGAGGCAATTTGGAAGGCGATGGCTTGTGGTGAAGAGAAACCAAAGAGTGGTGTTAGTACAGGTGCCATTAATGCACCCAGTTTTGGAAGAAGACCAACGTCTTCATAAGCAATGCCTGTAAAAATTAATGCGCCGTCTGCGGCTTTACTAGGTTCTAATGTGAAAATCATGACAAGCGTACAAATGACAATAACACCTGGAATGATTGCAAGTCCAAGATCAACCCCAGTTTTTTCACCGTCAAGAATCGCTTCAAGCGCTCTTTCTATAGCATTGCCATCTCTGATTTCTCTTTCAGTTATAAACTTTTCAGTGCTAGTTTCAGCTTTATCTGTTTTGGGATCGTAGTTGTAGAATTTTTTGGTGAAATGCATCATAATTCTAACGCTGACAATACTGCCAATGACAGCGCCTAAAACGCCAAGTGATGCGGGAAGAAGATATTCTGTACCATTGCCTTGAGAACCCATGAAAGTCCAAACGATAAGACGCATGCCAAATATCATTAGCAAGGCTTATAATGGCAACGAAAGTTTCTAAGGTAACGGCCTTTTTCATGCGTTTTTCAATCATTGGTAGATTCTCCTTTATGAAATAGTTAAGCTATGATAACAAAACTATTTTATATTGCTTTTTAAATAAAGACAAATGTCGCAAATGTTCTAAATATTTCTAAAACGAAATAAAAACGTTAATTAATTAACAAGTATAAGTGTCAATCTACCAATAATAATCAAACTATTATTTCCTAAGAGGGTTGAAAAAGCACAAGAACTGAATTAAAATAGGTGTAACAAGTTATTTGGAGGTCAAATATATGAGCATTGAGAATAAAAGAAGAGAAGTGTTGTTTTCTAAAGAGGCAATAGCAGAACGTGTAGCAGAACTTGGAAAGCAACTTACTGTAGAATGTGCAGATAAAAATTTGTTAGTCATTTCATTATTAAAAGGCAGTTTCATTTTTGCAGCCGATCTCGTAAGACAAATTGATTTGCCTGTGAGAATCGAGTTCATGACAACTTCTAGCTACGGACATGACGAGAATTCTAGCGGTTCTTTGAACGTCGTTCAAGATTTAAACGTAACATCACTAGAAGAATATGATGTTCTTGTAGTAGACGACATCACAGACTCTGCAATTACAATGACGGGCATATTCGAGCATTTAAAAGCTAAAAACCCTAAGAGCATCAGCTGCTGCGTCTTGTTAGACAAACCGTCTAGAAGAAAAGTAGAATTTGAGCCTCAATATGTTGGTTTTACAATTCCAGACAAATTTATTGTTGGTTATGGCTTAAATTATGGCGATTACATGAGAAATATTGATCATGTTTTTGCTTTTGTAGATTAATAGCGAGAGCTAGGGGATTGTATAATACTAAAATATTGATAAAAAATTAACAAAAATTTTGATGTTAATACGCAATAAATAAAAAAGACCACTGGGGAACCAGTGGTCTTTCATATTTATATGAAAAATATTCATGATGATTTCTAACCTCTAAGATCATCCAATAATTTGGTTTTCTCTTCAGTTTGCTCATCTTTGTCTTTGATAATTCTTGCAGGCGCACCAGCAACCACAACGCCCGCTGGAACATCAACCGTTACAACCGCTCCGGCAGCAACGACTGAACCTGCGCCAATACGAACGCCTTCTAAAATAACCGCATTTGCGCCAATCAAAACGCCGTCTTCAATAATAACAGGCGTAGCACTTGGTGGTTCTAAAACGCCGGCAAGGACAGCACCAGCGCCAACGTGAACATTTTTACCAACAGAGACACGAGCGCCTAAAACAGCATTCATATCAATCATGCTGTTTTCGCCAACTTCAGCACCAATGTTAATAATAGCGCCCATCATGATCACGGCATTTTTGCCAATGCTCACACGGTCACGTATCGTAGCGCCTGGTTCAATGCGCGCTTGGATATTTTTTAAATCAAGCATTGGAATCGCAGAATTGCGTCTGTCATTTTCCACGACAAAGTCAGTCACTTGGTTATCAGCGTGTTTAAGAACGCTGTCAAGGTCTGCATATTCTCCGAAAAGAACCGTGAAACCGTCTTGACCAAAAGCTTTAAAATCGCCTAAAGTATGCTTTTTAATAGTGCCATTTACATACACCTTAACGGGTGTTGATTTTTTTGCTTCTTTAATAAAACGTGCAATTTCATAAGGGTCTGTGAAATCGTATTCAGCCATAAAATGTAATACTCCTTTCAAAATACAAGTAAACGACATAAGTCGTCAATATAATGGTTATAAATCTGAAACCAGATCATTCATATTATACAATCCCGGCGCCTGTGAAACAAGAAATTCCGCGGCACGAATAGCCCCTTTTGCAAAAACACCTCTTGAGCACGCCTTATGATGAATTTCAATAACCTCTTCCAAACCCGCAAAAATGACTTCATGATCGCCAACAATATTGCCGCCGCGAACCGCATGAATCCCAATTTCATTTGCCTGACGCTTTGCATCAGTGCCATGTCTGCCATGCTGATAGTGCATTTTGCCCGAGAAAGCCGTATTGATTTCATCTGCAATCATGAGCGCCGTACCACTTGGGGCGTCTAATTTGCGATGGTGGTGCTTTTCGATAATCTCAATGTCGTAGTCTTCGCCAAGCACCTCTGCCGCTTTTTTAGAAAGGTGCATTAAAAGGTTAATGCCTAAAGACATATTCCCAGATTGGAAGAGCGCAACCGACTCAGATGCTCTATTGATTTGCCCTTTAATTTCATCGTCTAGCCCAGTCGTGCAAATGACAGCAGGAATTTCGTTTGCCATTGAGAAAATGAGCAGGTCATTGATGAGCGTATGGTGAGAAAAGTCAATAATGACGTCTCCTGAAGGCATATCATCCATCGCCCCTTGGAGCGCTCTAAAGTTCTTAAATTGCGGAAAATTACAATTGGCATTTTCCGTGCGATCAACGCCTGCACTGATGTACAGATTCGCATTTGCCTCAATTTGTTCAATTAGATGTTTTCCCATAGCGCCATTGTAGCCGCATAAAATGATATTAATCATCGCATTCGCTCCTAAACCAATTTCCAAGTTTCAAGTGCCGACTGTAACCTTGCAACGTGAGCAGGTTCCATTTCGTAAAGTGGCGCACGAAGTGCTCCAACCTCTTTGCCCATTAGGTTGAGCGCCGTTTTTACAGGAATCGGATTGACTTCGCAGAAGAGCGCATCGGTTAAAACTTTCGTGTCTAACTGTAGTTTGAGAGCCGCTTTGGTCTGCCCATTCATGTAAAGTTCAACCATGTCATGCGTCTCGCTTGGGAGGATATTGGCAAGAACAGAAATCACGCCGTGACCGCCAAGAGAGAGTAGGGGCACAATCATATCGTCATTTCCAGAGTAAATTTTGAAGTCCTCAGGAACAAGTCTTGCAATTTCAGCAACTTGAGCAATATTGCCGCTTGCTTCTTTAACGCCTTGAATCATCGGGTGTTTAGACAGTTCGAAAACCGTTTCTGGGTCGATGTTAACCCCAGTACGGCCTGCCACTGAGTAGAGGATCATCGGAACTTTAATGGCATCGGCAATAGCCGTAAAGTGTTTAACCAAGCCATTTTGAGTGGCTTTGTTATAATAAGGCGTCACACAGAGAACGCCATCCACACCAGCTTCGTCTGCCATTATTGACATTTCAATGGCATGCTCGGTGAAGTTACTTCCAGTGCCTGCAATGACTTGAATGCGGCCGTTAACTTTCTCGACAGCGTACTTGATAAGGCTCACATGCTCTTCATCATGTAGAGTAGGGGCTTCGCCAGTGGTGCCGCAAATGATGATTGCGTCTGTTTTGTGGGCAATGTGCCACTCTATAAGCTCGCCTAATTTTTCGTAGTTTACTTTATTATCAGCTGTAAAAGGGGTTACAATCGCAACGCCCGAACCGTTAAAAAGACTCATAATAGACCTCCGAATTAAAATTGTGTTTGTAGAAATTCAAGTGATATAGACATTGAAAATCGTTTTTATAGAAAATCAAGCAGTGTTTCTGCAATTTGAATTGCGTTAGAAGCCGCGCCTTTTCGAACATTGTCGGCAACCACCCAAAGGTTAAGGCCGTGATCAAGCGAGAAGTCTCTTCGAATTCTGCCAACGTAAACTTCATCCGTACCAGCGGACTCAGACGCCAAAGGATAGACATTATTGGAAAGGTCATCTTTCACCACGATGCCAGGGCTTTTCGCAAATAGCGCCTTGACTTCTTCAACGTTAAAGTCGTTCTTAAGTTCAACGTTGATCGACTCGCTGTGGCCCACATAAATTGGCACACGAACTGCTGTCGCTGTGATTCTCAAACTCTCGTCATCCATAATTTTTCGTGTTTCCAAAATCATTTTCATTTCTTCTTTAGTATAACCATTTTCAGTGAAAACATCTATTTGTGGAATACAATTTCCTGCAATTGGGTGAGCGTAACATTCACAGATGTGATTGCCCTTAAGCCCTTCCTCTAAATCGGTAATACCTTTAACGCCAGAACCGCTAACCGCTTGGTAAGTTGAGTAGACAATGCGCTTAATGCCATAAACATCGTATAGAGGCTTAAGGGCAACGACTGCCTGAATGGTTGAACAGTTTGGGTTTGCAATGATATTTTTGTGGTTTTTAAGCGCCTCAGGGTTCACTTCTGGCACCACGAGCGGCACATCTGGGTCCATACGCCAAGCACTGCTATTGTCTATGACGATGACACCCTTTGCAGCTGCAATAGGCGCATAGTGTTTACTAATGTCCCCACCTGCTGAGAAGAGCGCAATTTGAAGGTCTCTATCAAAAGAGGTCTCTGTCAACTCTTCAACCACATACTCTTTGCCCTTGCAAGTGACCACTTCGCCTGCAGATTTTTTTGAAGCAAAGCAATAAAGTTGATCAAAAGGAAAATTTCTTTCTTCTAATACTTTTAAAAAGGTTCTGCCTACCATGCCTGTTGCACCAACAACTGCAATATTAATTTTTTTCAATTTGAAGACCTCCCAATTTTTTGTCTGTATTTTAGCCTAGCATAACATAAATCAATCGACTTATGGTGTCACAAAAGCAACACTTTGAGCCGCATATTATAAAGTAAATTAGATGTATAGTATCAAAATGGGGGGTGTGTGTCAACCTGTGGGGTTGGTGGCGTGGTGTGGGAGCATATTGGGGATAGGGAATTTCTAGTGAAGTGTTTGTGGATTGAGTCTTTTTAGGTGTTTTTTAGTTAACGTTGTTGTTGAAGGGAGGTTTGGTAAATGTTAAAATTGAATCTATATTGGAGGGCGTATGAAAATCTTAAAGGATAAGCTCAGCAAACTCAGTGGTGGTAGGATTTTAGATGTTGGAACAGGGCGCGGAGAGTTTATAAAACTCTTGAGCGAAAATATTGGACATTATGATCAAATCGTTGGAATAGACTCCCATCAAGGCATTTTGATTGAAGCCAAAGAAAAGCTTGAAATTCGAAATGTGGAGCTCTTTCAAATGGACGCAGACAGGATGACCTTTGAAGATGAGAGTTTTGATATGGTTTGTCTTTCAAATACTTTACATCATTTGTCGGATATAGAGGGCGTCATCAATGAAATGAAGCGTGTTTTAAAGCATGGCGGTCTATTTATAATTAATGAGATGTTCTGTGATCAACAGAACGAAGCGCAGATGTCCCATGTTCTTGTACATCATATTGGCGCGGATATTGACATGATCACAAACCGAATGCATCACCAATACACCTACAAAAAAGAAGCAATCTTGGAAATTGCCCATGTAAACAGCATTCAGATCGTTGATACTTTTGAATTCAAATATGACGATGAGGTCAACAGAAACGAAGATTACCATGACGAGATATATCAGTTCTTAATCGAAAAGCTAAGCACGATTCAGCAGTCCTCTAGGTATGATGAAATCAAAAACAGGATTGAAGATGCAAAGAAATGGACTCACACATATGGATTTGCTGGAGCGACCCAAATGATCATGATTGGAGTAAAATAAAACATGCGAATTGAAAATGTATACGACGCTTTTCCAATTGTTGACTGCGGAAATTATATTTTAAGACCCGTATTAGAGAAAGATCGAGAGAAAGTATTTGAAATATATTCAAATGAAGAAGTTGTAAAATACCAAGCAACAAAAGTATTTAGAAGCATGGAAGAATCAGATCAAGCGATAAAGCGTTTTAAAAATGCTTATGATTCACAGAATTCTATTAAATGGTGTATTGCTGATAAGGCGAATGATGAAATGATAGGGCTCATATCACTGCATCATATAGATTGTAAAAATAATAATGCACAAATTGGGTATTATTTAAGAAAAGAGCTTTGGAATAAAGGCATAATGAGTAAACTTGTAAAAGACTACATAGAATATCTTTTTGAAAAATGGGAAATCGAAAAGCTAGAAGTATCAATACATCCAGAGAATCTAAGTTCAATAAGATTGGCAGAAAAATTAGGTTTTGAGAAAGAAGGACTCAGAAGACGTTGTGTGATAAATCCAGAAACAAAAAAATATGAAGATAGAATTTTAATGGGATTGTTAAAAAAATAAACAATTGATGGGTTGACCAAAGATGAGATAATGGCACATCTGAAACGATATTTCAAAATATATATTTTGGAAAGATTAAGCGTAATTAAGACAAAAAAGTAACACCCCTAATTGAAATCTTAGAGGTGTTATTTTTTGAACACCACTGACCCATTTGTTTCCAAATACTCATAGTTGCAAAACATATTTCCTTTTGCAATATTAACCCATCTTAGTTCTCCGGCCCACTCATAGATATCACCAAATAAATATTTATGGATTGAACATAAATGTATAAAATCAAAAATTCCTTTGATTACATTTATTTTTGCATCCATCATTCTTATTGCAGTGATTTCACGTTCAGCAATACTAAGCTCAGTTGAGTCTGTTATGCCAATTTTGTTTATGAGAACGTTAGAATTAGGATAACAATATCTATTATCATGATCAAAGCTGTAACTATAATCTTTGTTCATGATGTGTTCTACTTGTAGGAGTGTGTTTCACTACAAGTTCCGCTATAGTTTTTTCAACTTTATCTTTATCGCCTGCGCAAAATCTGATTCTTGTTTTGTCGTCTTCAGTTAAGGGCATTCCTTCCATTGCCATTGAGCCATTAACTTCTTTTATAATCGTTTCAATATTTCTCATACGAACAACACCTTACACTATTATTATACTCCAATTTTTAAAATAATTCAAAGTGAAATTAGAGTTACTCAAAGCCTTAGACGTTGATGTGAAGAGCCTGCATCAACATTATAAAAAGAACCAATAGAATAAAACCCCCAATTATCAACGTCGTAAAAACTGCGTTAAGTGGGGGTTCCTCTATGCAATCACCATAGTCATATAAACCGGTCTTAACCGCTCATGGACTCTACTGAGCTGAGTCTCTGAAAGAAACGGCTTTTCTTGATGTCTCCAAAGAATACAAGCAACGACCAGTGCTGAGTAGCTTCTCTTAAAGGCAATGCTTGCACCGTTATTATCAACGTCATAGGATAAGTTCTCGGGGCCGGTCAACCGTTCAATAATCGCTGCGGCCTCATCGTTTGAAAATGTTTCGTCGTTTTCTCCAAAGGTTCTAAAGACTGGATCCATCAAATCGCCTCTTAAAATTGAATTTGGATCACCAATAAGGTGGCAAAAACTCTCTAAAAAGTCCATTGGGCTCATGTGTTTTGAAGATCTATTGGAATTCACCATAGAGATGGTTAATTTTTCGTTCATTATTGCGTTTTCTGTTAGCATAAGAATGCCTCCTTAATCGGTTAAGGGTGTTGTGTTTGAACGGTTCCTATGAGAAAATTATAAGCCATACAGAGGCTTTTGTACATTTAACATCCCGTTACGTTTGTGTTGCGATGGTGTTACTTTTTGTTACTGTTTTATGACATATTTTATGAACACTTACATTCCATATAAAATAGTTTATAATCAAAATTGACATTGAAGTAATATGGTAAAAAAGGAATAATAGTATGGAGGGGACTAAAATGAAAAGAAGTCAAAGTGTTTTTAGAAAAAGCCTTTGCATCTTTCTAATTGGCAGTTCGGTGTTAGCGTTTACGGGTTGTTCTAGCGCGGATATTGCTGAGTTAAAGGCGATAGGAGAAACAGTTGTAGCTGAGACGGAAGCCTATATCAATAGTCAATATGATGATGACGAACTCATTGCTACTCAAGAATTAATGTCTATTCAAAATATTTCAGAGAAGACAGAAGGCAATCGATACAGCTGTGAATATAAGTTGATTGGTGTCAAAACGCTCTGGACAATCGAGCTAAAGGAAGCCCAAGAACTTGAAATGCCATATCGCCTAGACGTGGCTAATGGCACGGCAAAATTAGTGCTTGTATATGAAGACAATAGCGTTGTAACGTTATTAGAGCGCACAAATAAGGCAAAACCTTCTTCAAAAGATGAAATGATTACGCTGCCATTAAAAGCGGGCATTAATACACTTAAAGTTGTTGCGAAGGACAAAGCAAAATTGAAAATTGAAATAGAAGCGACTTCAGGAACGTATAGGTTGGCTACTGAGTAATTTTTTTCTACATATCATATTAGCTTATGGACGGATTTACATTTAGGAATACAAAATATTGGGTTAAGGAGGATCTAAGAATGAAAAAGAAGACAAGTGTGCTAGCATTTCTAATTTTAGTTTCCGCCTTGTTAATTACTGGGTGCGCATATGTGCAAAAGAACAGTGCTGATCAAAGTAGTCGTATATCTGAAAATAAGAAATTTGAGGCATATTATAACGATAGAGTTCAGTACGTTGGAAATAATTCTGATGTAAGTCATTTGCTCATTTTATTAGGGGTAGATGATTTAGGAGAATATACAATTGCTTTGAAAACAGATAAAGAACCTTATGGATTAACGATTCAATACTCAAAATTAAAGGACAAAAGCGATGGAGATAAATTTAAAATATTAGAAAGATTAGACTATGCTTACTTTATTTTAGCGCTTATTGATAACTTGAATGACGTAGACATTAATTATGAGATGTTTAATTATCATTTGACGAAGGATGATGCAAACAGGCTGGTTAATGGCAGTATAAAAGATTACGGCGCTTCTCCTGAAAAACTCAAAGAACTTTATCACCTATTGAACCCAGAAAAATAAATAGATGCTTAGGATATGAACAGTAATCAATCTATTATTCTCTATATTGCCTCAAAAAGCGTTATCTCCAATCAGGAAAAATACTGAAAGAGATAACGCCTTTTTTTCTTACTGTATTTGAATATTAATATCCGTCATGTCCTTTCGAATATCAAGCAGCATGCTTTTTTTAATATACTCGATCGTGCCTGTTGGCGTATAGACACCGATAGCGCTGTATCCAAGCGAATCTGCATTTTGGAGAGCGTACCAAACGCGGTATCTAAACTTGCTATTGAGCGTCAAGGCATATCGTACACTATTTTCTCCCTCTGGTATCATAATGTTGAGTTTAATAGGTGAAGCGCCAATTTCAAGCGTGGACGCAAAAATATTGACTGCAAGACCGCCTTCTGGTGCGAATTTTCCTTTTGGAAGTGAAAGAATTCCTGAGATTGTTTTGGCAGAAAAATAGGGGTGCGTTTGTGTAAAGTGTTCGTCAATTATAACGTCTATAGATTTTGCAACAGCCATCGTTTTAGCGCCGTAAATAACAAAATTCAAGTCGTCACTTAACGGGCTGCCACTTCTCTTGTTGGTGAAAAAGGGCGTTGGACCGTTAGTACCAGTCTCTTTGCTATATTTTGATATCAAGTATTGATCTGTTGTGCTCTGTGGTACCAAATATAGACCTGTGTTGTTAGATAGGATGAAGTGATTTGTCCTATTTTTTTGCTCCCAAAGGTTTACCCAACTCACGTTGTTGCCGAAATCTGGAAATTCTGATTTCCAATTATTGCTCGTTTCATCTTTCCAAAAATGAGAGAAGTTAGCGCTGTTTTGTAATATTGGGGTTGTCATTAAAGTTTATAAGGGTTGTCTCTTCCCAACTGCCACCAGCTCTTAGTCTCTGGAAGTGCTTAACAGCGCGATATCTGTATTGATAGGCTTTATGCTGAGCCGTTAAGTTCGCATAATCAGGATCAGGCATATCCTCAATGGCTAAAACATGATAATACTTGTCGCTGACAAAGGTAAAGGGATAGGCGTATCTTGAGTTCATATTCTGGCTGACCGTTTCATAGACCCACTGCCCAAATTTAGGGTTATAGATACGGGCACCAATGCTGAAAGTTCCAATAATGTTATTATGAGTTGAGTTCTCATAAGCCACAAGAATGGTATCATCGGTTCCGATTGAGGCGCCATTAAAGAGGCTTGCAAAATTCTCTAAAGTAAGGTTGTTTGAGCGAAGATCCTCCTCTGTGAGGTAGGTTTTTTTATAGCTGCCTTTTACTGTATAAAGGCGCTCAAATTGAACGTGAAAGAGGCGGCCAGCACTGTCTTTTTGGTTGTCAAAAGGTTCAAATCCAATCACGTGAATATAGCCTTTTGAATCGGCAAGAATATTTGGCGGTCTAGAAACTACGAAATGTTCACCTTCAATCCAAGAGCCTCCATCTTTTTTTTGCATAAATATAGATTTTTTTTGACCAGATGAACTGTCCAAAGTGAAAGTAAATAGTGTATCTAAGGCGCGTGTAATCTTCGAGATGTTTTCTCCCCACCATGCACCACTGGCAGTATCGTTCTTTATTCTTCCTCTTTATTAACGAGAACTAGAGGGCTTCCAACTTGCATTTGTATCAAATTGGTGTCCTTTTTTATATGGATGCCTAATCATCTGGCACCCCCTTTTTCAATTTTGAGTAATTAAGTAGACCAATTTTTATTGCGATTTTGTACTTGATATCATACCCTATAAAATAGAAGTCTGAACTTTTTGTGCATCCCTTACAGAGCACGTAACTGATTATTTATGCATAATTTGGGTATAAATTTACCGTGAAGTTGTGAATCGTTTTTATTATTTTAGAAAAAAGGAGGTGCCTATACAGTAAGTTTTCAACGAAAAAGGAGGTAATTTTTGATGAAGAGAAAAAGAAAGCGCATTGCTCAAATTATAATTCTTGCAATGCTCCTAAGCTTATTCCCAATCGTACCGACAAGCGCGGCTTCTAAAACAGTCACTCTTGACGGACAGGCTGTGACATCAACAAATTTTGCGCCCATCACTGAAAATAAGCTTGTCTATGTGCCACTCAAAGAACTTTCACAATTGTTTAAAGGTACCTATTTACTGGATGCAAAATCGGGTAAAGTATTCATGCAAATTGGAGACACGATTGCCAATGTGTCAACAACTGCAAAGAAAATGGAAGTCAATACCTTGTCAACGCCGCTTAAATACAGTTTGGTTAATAAATCAAACAATTTCTATATGGAAGTTAGCGACTTAGAAAATGCCTTCCAAATTCAAACGGTCAGCTCATCGGATTTAACTAAAATAGACTTAATCAGCCCCAATCAATCCGCTTATATTATCGACCTTAAAGGCACTGTAGAAGTATTGGCTCCCCGCGCAGAACTTTATGCATGGAAAGCAGCAACTACTAAAAGTAATTTGATTTCCAAGTCTAGCATTCGTACTGGAGAAAGCAGTAAAGCTGAACTTCGTTTTGGCGATGGCAGTACAATCCTACTAGGCGCCAATACCACTTTGCTTCTGACAAATATTTCATTTAACCCTGCAACTAAACAAAGAATGGTCGACTTAACTCTTGTTGAAGGTGAAACTTGGAGCAACGTTGTTAAGCAACTCAACAATTCAAAATTCACGTTAACAAAAGGCGACTATAAATTAACCGCAATTGGGACTCAGGTTTATTCAGGTCCTGACAATATTGCTG
>JAYVIR010000112.1:0-8949 GCA_043770095.1 Eubacteriales bacterium | reverse complement strand
GTTTGATAGATAAAGGTTTTGGGATAGTGGATTCAGGATTTAACAAACCTAATATCTCTGATTTATTGGTTAGATTGGAAGAAATTTATCAAGAGACTGACTCGTTTGGTTCGGATTTTAGTTTTGCAGTAGACAAGGTTTTGTATCAATTTGCTTCAGCGCCAACAAGATTGATTGCAGAACAAATAGAAATACTCGAGCAAATGTATAATAATGCGACACCGTTAAAAGCTGGTGGTGCGCAACTTTATAAATTCGGATCATTTATTGGTAAATCGTTAAAACAATCAAGCGCCGCTGAAGTAGATTTGTTATTTACCGCAACAAATGGCACTCAAATACCAGACGGTTATCAAGCTAAAACAGTTGATAATATTGTTTTTAAAGTTGTAAACGGTGGAACTGTTATATCGAGCACATTAACGTTAAAAGCAATCGCAGAAATTAAAGGCGCATCAGGTAATGTGGGCGCCAATACGATCACGCAAGTTGTAACGCCATTAGCTGGGTTAACGTCCGTAACTAATCCGATTGCATCTAGCAAGGGTCAGGATACTGAAACAGAAGCACAATTTAGAGATGGTTACTTCGCTTCAATCGATGAAGCTGGTGGGCTTAATGTGGATGGTATTGCCGCTAAATTAAAACAACTTACTGGTGTAACTGGCGCAATTGTATACGAAAATACCGCAATTACAACGGTAGATGGAGTGCCAGCTAAATCAATAGCTCCATTTGTCTTAGGTGGTAGCAATGCTGATATTGCGCATGAGTTATTAACATCAAAACCTGGTGGCATACAATCATTTGGATCGATTATATCAACCGTAACAGACACACAAGGAGTTGAGCACTCTATAGGATTTAGTCGTCCTACCGCTATTAATGTATGGTGCAGAATTACAATTACTAAAAATGCTCAATACCCACCGACCGGAAATGAATTAGTTAAAGGCGCATCTTTATCGCACATTAACACCGTAGGATTAGGCAAAAATATTTATCCTTATCAAATCACATCAGCTATATCGGAGTTAAATATCTCGGGCATAGAAAATATTGTAGTCGAGCTCAGCATAAATGGTACAACATGGAGCACTGCTCATATCGTAATTACTAAAACTCAGGTGGCGGTAACGGATACAAATAAAGTGACGGTGATATAATGTCAACTTGTGATCGTATGATTGATTTATTGCCGTATCATTTACAAAGTGGTGATAATACTCAAAAAATAATGAAAGGGTTGTCGAAATTACTCGATGAAGTATCAGAGTTGATGGGTCAGGTATCCGAAATAGGGAGCATATACCCAAATGCTTCAGAGCGACATCTAAATAAAAATTTATTCGATGGCGTGTTTTCTACATTAAGCACCTCATTAGTTACTGAAATTTTAGATTCAAACACTTTTAGACTTACAAATCCTTCAGGCGGTGCCGCAGGAGTAAATTCTTCAAATATATTGCCAAAGATAGAATTTGAAACAAATCAAAGATACACATTTAGTGGTAATATATACGAAGTTGAAGAGTCTAAAAACTTAAGACTTACAGTTAAATACACAGATGGAACAACGGCCGATATAGCTATACCTACAATCACTGAGTCGCAATTTTTATTTATAAGCGCAGTAGATAAAATAATAGACTATATAAGTTATTCATTTAGTGTTAGTTTTGGAAATACAACTATAAAAAACTTTATGATTGAAAAAGGAATTATTAAAACCGACTATGAACCATATGTAAACATTGGCACACCAACAAATCAATTAATCCTAAATAAAACAGGCGAGATTGTAAACGAATATAGAAATGGAGAGTCGGACGAACTTTTCAGACAACGTATAATTACTAAAATTATTTCAAACATTTCAGGTGGAGACATTGAGACAATCAACGGCGTTGGTCGTATACTGTTAAGCGATAACTATGTAGGGGTTATTGAAAAGCATAATCGTGGCATTGATAAGGAGCCTGCAGCATTAACATTGGTATACGACTTCACAAATATCTCTCAGCCGCCAATCGCACCATTCAAAACTGTTATAGCGGGCGGTATATCACTAGACACAGCAATACAAATTTATGCGCCTGTTATGGACATGTACGATCCTAGTACTACCAACTTAGCGCAATTTGCTTTTTTAGCTTAAGGAGGTTTTAAACAATGGCAAAGATTCAAAACTTTATACAAGGAGTTTGGCAAAATCCAACTAACTTTTTAATGGATGGGCAAAACAAAGTGATTACGCCTAACTTTGGCACGCAAGTGGTATCGGGTACACCGTTCACAGCATCGACGTTTAACGACTTATCTAAAAATCTTTTTTATACGTTGTTAGACATTAGCGCTGATGCAAATACAATCGAATGCACTTTTGATAATTTTGTACAATCAAATTTCAATCAAGATTTAAAAATTGTTATTTTACCTAAGTTTACAAATACGGGTGCTTCAAGTTTAGGCATTAACACATTGCCGGTGATGCCAATTAAAAAAAATAACAACATTGATTTAGAAGCTGGCGACATCGTAGCAAATCAACCGATTTTGCTGACATACAACGCACTTGGTTATCTGCAACTTGTTACAAAAGATTATGAAGCTAAAATTTCAAAAGTTGCGCTTGGCGGTATACCTTACGGAGGCACAACTACAAACGCAGGTAATGTATACTCGATTTCCACGCCTGCAATCGCTACATTGATTGAGGGTATGGCGGTATCGTTTAAGTGTAACGCCGACTCGACTGGAGCGGTCTCATTAAATTGGGACGGTAAAGGTGCTAAATCGGTATTAAAATCGAACAGTAGTGCGGTTACAAATTGGAAAGCTAATGGAATTTATACCGTAAGATGTGGAGGAACGTCTTTTACGTTACAGGGTGAAGGGGCAACTGGTAATGCTACAGCGTCCGACCTTCTCTCTGGTAAAATGGCTTCCACGGATGCAGGAGAGATTATTGGAACGTTAGCACTGTCTGGGAATGCAGTTGCTTCAAATGTATTAGTAAGTGCTACATTTTATTCAAATGATCCAAAAACTAAATTAACTGGTGCTATACCCACAATCCCAACTGATGGATTCTCACATTATATAACCACGACCGCAAGCGTTGGTGTTGGTGGTGATAGCCCAATAAACAGAGCATTTTTATCGATACCTTATAATTCGTACACTGGAGTCAATGGTTGGGTAGGGATTGATGCACCTGATTTAAGTGGAAATAATATATTAGTCGGCAAAAATATATTAGGCGTAGAAGGTAATATACCCAATAGAACTAATTTAAATGTAGATGCTTTAAGTGTAAGAAACTCAGGTACTTACGTTGTATTAAAACCACCAGCAGGATTTTATGATGGCACTGTTTCAGAGGTGAGAGTAAGTGATACTGATTATATTGCAAATAATATCAGACTTAATACGAACTTGTTTGGGTTGGTTGGCACAATGCCTGACGGTACAGGTATGAAGAAAACTGCAAGTGGTATTATACCTGCATTAGGTGACGGCAGTAGTCCATATGCGGTAACCGGATTAAGTTTTATACCTAAAGTTATAACGATAAATGCGGCTGAATATAGGCAAACGTATGTTTATAACGGTGACGCAAATACAAATAATATTATTTATAAATATGCTTATGCTCTTATATCTCTGTTAACGGTAACTAGTTCAGGATTTTCGGGATTTATGCCGCCAGTTTCAAGTAGTGTAACAATCAACTGGATCGCTTACGAATATTAAAAGGAGGAATTTTTTATGCAAAGAGGAAATTTAGTAATCTATGATTTTAAAGGCGTTATCATTAATCAAACAGGAGAAGCGGTTGGCGACTTGTTACCGCATGTTTACCCTGATGGCGTACCTTATTTGGAATTACCATATGGTGCGATGAAGTACGAAGAACAAAGATTGGTAAGTATCGATGTATCGATTAAACCGAATGTACCAATTTTCAAATTAATTATAAGAGAAAAAACAGACGCTGAAAAATTAGCTGAAGCAGAATCTAAATTAAAAGCGGCAGGTTTGCTATAACTAAATATTTTTAAAGAGAGGGGGCTTCTATCCCCTCTTTTTTTATTTTATGGTACAATCAAAATGAATACGAGGAGGCGGATTAATGGATAAACGCAAGTTTGAATCTCAACGTGACACTGTTTTTTTATGTATAGCGTGCTTTATGGTGATTATATTTGCTGGTGTAATCGGAGTACTAATCGGAAACGGTACCATTGGCGGAAATACAACCACTCAAACGCAAACGCAAACAATGGTTATAAACCAAGCGCCTGAAGCTTACAAACCTGATATAAATACTTGTAGCAAAAGCGACTTGATGGCACTCCCAGGCATAGGAAATGAACTGGCATGTAGAATTATTACATACCGAACTAAAACAAAAATTGAAAGTATTAATCAACTCAATGAGATAAGAGGTATCGGAGATGAAATCATAAAACAACTAGACGGGAGGGTTACTTTTGATTGAAACAGGTGTATTGATAGCAGCTATAGGGGGGTTAGCCAGTGCAATAGGCATACTTTTTAAAAAGTTCGCAGATATCGTCGAGAGAAGCGAGAAACGATCACAAGAGGAAATACAACGCATTATGGATGTGTGTGAAGAAAGACTTGAATCTGAAAAAGAAGCACGAATAACGGTAACGAATCACATGGATCAATTCGGGGCAACTTTAAAAGAAATCAGCGTGGCAATCACAGACGGAAATAAAGAAATGAATTGTCAGATAAAGTCGGTTGCTCAGGAAGTAAAAGACCTGAGCATTAAAGTCGAAAAAATCGAGAAGGGACATTATGAATAAAAGGGCTTAGCCCTTTTTTCGTATAAGGAGGATTTATGTATATATTATTAGGAGTGCTGGCGTATTTTTATTTTGCGATTGGGATTATAATTGGGTTTAAGTTAATGAGTGCGGAACCTAAATGGTACATGCGTGCAATATTTGTAATGCTGATGGCTTTTATATGGCTGCCTAATATCCCTGCCGACATCATAGCAAGCAATGTTAAATCAAACCTTGAAAGGAGTTAATAAAAATGATAGGTAAAATGTTTAATGTATCAGAGCAAAAAGGTACTAACCCTGTATACAATCACATTATCGGAATGCAAGGGAATACCGCAAGATACAGCGATACAGATTTTCATACAGTGGCGAAAGAAGGGTATAAAGAAAACCATGTATTGTTTAGATGTATGAGAGAAATAATTCAAGCGTGTCAACAGGTTGAATGGTCTGTTTGTGAAAAACAAAAAGATGGTAGTATTAAGACTTTAGAAAATCATCCAGTATTCAATACACTTCAAAATCCATCACCATTGTTTGGTAAAGAGCAATTCCTCGAAAGGGTAATTGCTTTTTATTACTTGGGCGGAGAAGCGCCTATCCATAAAATAGCAGGCACTTTTGGATCTGCTGAGTTATACACTTACAGACCACAAGATTTATCGATTGAGTTTTCAGGGGAAATGACTGCGCCTTATAAATCAATTTTATATAAGCAACAGCCGATACCGTCGCAAGACTTTATGCTATTCAAGACGTTTAATCCGTTGGACGATTTTGACGGACTAGGCCACGGCATGAGTTTATTCTCGCCAGCTTTTAAAAATGGCGACTTGCTCAACTCGTTTATCGACTGGAATGTATCGATGCTACAAAATGGCGGCAGGCCATCAGGAGCATTTACAAATGAGAGCACAATGGACGAACCTGAATATGACAGATTAAAAGCGCAGTTAGATGCACAGCATACAGGTACTAGAAATGTTGGTAAGATGCTTTTATTAGAAGGTGGATTAAAATATCAACAGATGGGGCAGAGTCCAAAGGACATGGATTGGAAGGAAGGCAAAGAGTCAACAATAATCGACTTATGCGCTGCTATGGGCGTTGATCCAATTCTTGTAGGGTATAATAAATACTCAACTTATAACAATAAAAAAGAAGCACGTAAAGAGTTGTATACATCGGTAGCGATTCCATTGTTGTCAAATTTAGCAAGCGAATTAACGAAGTTTTTGGTCAAAGAAGATGGCGTATATATTAAAGCTGACTTTGCTCATGTGCCAGTTCTTCAGGAAGACGAAGCTGAAAAATATAAACGAATTAACGAAAGCAAGTTTTTATCACAAAACGAGAAACGGGTTGAGTTAGGATATGAAACCGTTGAAGGGCTAGACATTTACGGTGACGTGCTAGTGATTGGCGGCGTGTCTTATATACCGATGAATCTTGTGGCCGTTGGCGAAGAACCTAAGAAGCGAGAAGAACCAAAAGATAACCAGAAAGACTATGAATATTAGGAGGTACGCCAATGGCTGGAACGGATAAACTCAGAAACCGAATGCTTGCTTTGTATGACAAATACGAAAAAGCGCCAGCAAAAAAGATAGAAGACAAAGTAAGCAAATATCTATTAGAGCAATCAGGACGCATACAGAAGCACGTCGAGGCGTTCGATGATAAGAAGTCAAAGCCAACCAAGAAAGAAGCTGAGAAGCAAGCTGAGAAGGTTTTAAAAGCATATAACTTCGAAGCAGATGTTTTAAGCTTTTACAAATCTATTTTCCCGCTGCTGGTCATGTCGGGCGACATCGGAAACAATCTTTCGAATTTGGTGCTTTACGCAGATGCCAAAGACTATAAAACGTTTGCAATTATTGAACCAAAGTATTTAAAGTTTTTAAAAGACTATGGACTTAATCAAGCTAAACAAATCACAGATACCACCAAATTAAAAGCACGTAGCGTGATTGCTGAAGGTATTGAAAAAGGGTTATCTTACTCTGACATTGGTAAAAACATAAGCGACAAATTTATAGAGATAACCCCAGGACGCGCCAAGACGATTGCCGAGACTGAAGTGCATACAACTTTTATGGCCACTAGAGAGTTAAACGCACAAGCTGGCGGGTTTAAAGAAAAGTTGTGGCTGAGTAGTAAAGATAAATCGGTAAGACCGAGACATCAGGTATTTGATAAAGTCGGGTGGGTGCCGTTTGATTACCTATGGGATAGTATGGCGTTTCCTGGTGATCCTAGAGGCAGTGCTCGAAATACAATACGATGCAGATGTGATCTGCTTTACAGATAATTAAAGCCCCCTAGCGTAAAAACTAGAGGGCTTTTTTATTATTCTATTAACCTTAATTCATTTTGATTAATAACTATGGTTGGTTTAACTAACGTGGCAAGCGTTTCAACTCTTTCTTTTGCAAGTTGATATATTTCTTTATATGGTAATTGCCTTTCCATACCTTCTTGCAAAGTCTCATATACAACACGGTCAACGGTTTTTAAAGTTGAAAGTTGATGGTTGTTTAAAACTTCTCTCACATTTTCAAATTTTTGTTCTAAAATAAATAGAGATTTGTTCTCCATATTCGTTATGTTACTGTAATATCGCAACGCATTCTTTGACCCTTGCTTAACTGCATACTCTATAAAATCTTTTATGGCGTCAGTTGTTTCACTTCTTACTGCTTTACCGTCAATTCTAACTTGTTTCCATTGTTCGTTTTGATAATTAACTTCAATTTGTATAAGTGCGCTTCTCATACGCATAAATTCTTTTATCAATTCTTTTTTAAATTTAACGACATTTTCGTTATTCTGCATAAGTGTCATTAAAAAATAAACTTGTGGCTCATTTAAATTATAAAATTCAGTAGGTCTACCTTTTGACTTCCGCACCCCCAGTGTAAAAGTTCCAAACTCTTTTAAATCATTTTCGTGTTCTCTTATCAATTTAAGTACGGTTCTGTGTTCATACTTTACGCCTTCAGCTAAAATCAAACTCGTTGTCAATAAATCACTTTTTTCTATGATAACCATATTGCTCATAAAATCACCTCATATGTATTATAGCGTTTATACGCATTAATTAAAATACTTTAAGTAAGATTGTGCGTAAACATTTTTATGTTATAATCATAAAAAAGGAGGCGGTCAAATTGTTAAACAGTAGAAAACTAGAAGACTTACACCCACATGTAAGACAATGTTATGAGGCGGCTTTAAAAGAAATTGAGTCAAAAGGAATTAAAGTTTTGGTAGTTAGCACCAAAAGGGACGCCGAGTATCAAGCACAACTCTATGCACAAGGTAGAACGGATATGTCTAAACCAATCGTAACAAAAGTTAAATTGATTGGGGCACATGGTTTTGGAATAGCGTTAGACGTTGTGCCAATGGTTAATGGTGAATGTGCGTGGAATCGTGGCGACTTATACGATATCATTGCCAATGTTATGAAGAAACATGGTTTCAAGTGGGGTGGAGATTGGAAGTCGTTTATCGATAAACCTCACTTTGAAATGACAGAAGGATTCACAGGCGAACAATTAAGATCAGGAAAATACCCATCGTTTTGGAATAAAAAAGAAGAACCAAAGGAGGCTAAACCAATGGACAAAGATCAAGTATCGCCGTGGGCTAAAGAGGCACAATCGTTTGTAATGAAAAACGGTATCTCGGACGGTACAGCGCCCAAAGATTTAGTAACTCGTGAACAAACGTGGATGATGATACAAAAATTATACAACCAATTTAAAAAGGAAGGTGCGAAATAACATGATTGATTTTATCTTTAAATTTATTACCGCCAACTTAGGCGATACAATCCTCGTGATTGCATTTTTAATCGTTTGTGCATTACTTATTAAGCTACGCAAATACGACGTCGTGAAAGGGCTTGTGTTCGCACTGGTGGTACAGGCTGAGAAGCAACTAGGCAGTAAGACAGGTGTAATAAAAAGAAACGCCGTAATTTCAGAACTATATCAGCGGTTGCCGTGGATTATGCGAATGCTTTATAATGAATCTGACATTGAAAAGATGATCGATGAATCAGTAAAGGCACTTAAAAAGCTATTGCAAACCCCTAATGTAAACTTATTGAGCGTGGATCA
>JAYVIR010000111.1:0-4774 GCA_043770095.1 Eubacteriales bacterium | reverse complement strand
CTGATTTCTTAAGGAAAGATCAATCTAACATTGTGCTTCAACCAGAGGGTGATCTCTGGTTTTTTTGTGCCTTAATTTTGGACATAGACCTAGAGCTATGTCTTTTTTTATTGGTATAACAAAACTTTATGGCACTATTGAAGCACATGTTTGTGTAAGGAGGAAATTTATGAAAAGTATGAAGCAGTTATTCAAGTTTATGCGTGGCAATGGACTCATCTATTTTTTAGCCATGACTGCGGTTTTTTTCGCAACAATTACATCTCTATTGGTTCCTGTCATTATCAAATATGTCATCGATGATCTTGTCAGTGGCAAAACAACCGTTTCTGAAAATTGGGTGACCATTGCAACGGGAAGAACACTAATCGGTGCGTGTCTTGTTATTATTGTACTGACGCTACTTAGAGGTCTTTTTATATTCTTAAAAGGATGGGCAAGTGCTTTTGCATCAGAGAGAATTGCTAAAAGGATAAAAGATCAAATTATGGATCACCTTCAGCATGTGCGTTATGAATTCTATTCAAGTCATGACACGGGAGATTTGATTCAAAGAGCAACATCGGATGTAGAAACTATTAGAAGATTTTTAGCCGTTCAGATTGTTGAAGTGGTCAATATTTTCATGATGGTTGGCGTCATTGCTTACTTAATGTATGGCATGAGTCCTAAATTAACACTTGTGGCTTTATCGCTTATTCCAATCATCGTCAGCTTTTCTTTTTACTTTTTCTTCAACATCAAAAATAAATTTAAAGTATGCGACGAGGCAGAAGGCAAACTTTCTTCTGTACTTCAAGAAAATCTAAACGGCATTAAAGTTGTTAAAGCATTTGGCAGAGAGCCTTATGAAATTAATCGCTTTGATGAGGTGAATACAGACTTAAGAAATAAAGTACAAGGTCTGATTCAAAGTTTCGCGTATTATTGGTCGATTTCAGATGTTATGTGTTTCTCACAAATAGCCTTGGTTGTAGTATTTGGAGCTATCTGGTGTTTGGACGGTTCACTTACAATCGGTATAGTAGTTGCATTTATTACATATGAGGGAATGCTTTTATTCCCCGTTAGAGTTTTAGGCCGTGTCTTAAGCGAGTTTGGAAAATCGCTGGTATCGGTTGAGCGGATTTCAGAAATTCTTTCAACGCCTCTCGATTATGAAGACGATGGCGTACTAGAACCTAAGATCAGAGGTAATATTGAATTCAAAAATGTGACTTTCCAATATGACGAAGGTCGTGAAATTTTAAAAGACATCAGTTTCAAAATTAAGTCTGGTGAAACGATTGGTATACTTGGCCCAACAGGTTCTGGAAAGTCTACATTGGCTTATCTCATGACAAGACTCTACGATGTGAGCTCTGGAGATATTGAAATTGATGGCATCAATGTAAAGACCATTCGCAAGCAGTGGTTAAGAAAAAATATAGGATTAGTGCTTCAAGAAACGTTCCTTTATGCAAAATCTATCCACGAAAACATTGCTATCAAACACAATGATGTTGATCGTGAGGACATCATGAAAGTCGCAAAAGTAGCGACACTACACCACAATATTATGGAATTTGAAGAGCAGTATGAGACCATTGTAGGTGAAAAAGGGGTTTCTCTTTCAGGTGGACAAAGACAACGCGTTGCCATCGCCAGAACGATCTTGGAAGGAATGCCGGTTATGATCTTTGACGATTCGCTCAGTGCAGTCGATACAGAAACTGACCGTATGATCAGAGCGGCGCTTAAAAAATCATATGCTGACACGACAACACTTATTATTTCCCATCGAATCAATACGCTGGCGGAAACGGATCGTATATTGGTTTTAGAAGATGGTAAAATTACTGCATTTGACACACATGAGAAGCTAGTTGAGCAAGAGGGCCTATACAAACGTATATGGGAGATTCAAAACCTTGTTGGATTAGAAGACCTTGGTGCTTAGGAGGTGTTCGTATGACTACACAAAACATTCAAAATGACAAAACAAATGAACAAAACAGAAAATTTGATAAAAGCGTTTGGGTGAAATTAATTCCTGAAATTATGCACTTTAAAAAAGAACTGATTATTCTGTGCGTCTTTGCTATCATCACGGCAATCGTGGACGTGAGTCTGAGTTACATGACCAAACTAGCCATTGACCACTTTATTGTTGGTAAGACATTGGTAGGGATTAACTATTATATTATGGGCTACGCAGCGTTAATCGTTGTTCTAGGTGCTTCAATTTTTACCTTCATCACTTACGGCGGCAGAATAGAAGTAGGCTTATCTTATAACATACACAAAAAAGGTTTCAATAAAATTCAAGAATTATCCATGAGTTACTATGATAAAAATGCCATCGGCTGGATTATGGCGCGTATGACTTCAGATGTCACTAAACTTGGCGAATTTATTTCATGGAGCCTGCTCGATATGGTTTGGGGCGTTGCAATGATGATCGGTATTTTCGGCGTCATGGTCGCCGTTAACTTTAAACTGGCGCTGATCACAATGGCGGTCTCGCCGCTGCTTGTGGTTGTCAGCATTTATTTTCAGCGTAAAATCATTGAAGTGCAACGTGTTGTGAGAAAAATGAACTCAAAAATTACAGGTGCAATTAACGAAGGCATTATTGGCGCAAAGACGACCAAGACGCTTGTCGTTGAAGAACGTCTAATGAGTGAGTTTCGAGATATGACTGGCGAAATGAAAAAAGCCTCTGTCAGATCGAGTATTTTTTCATCTATGTTCCAGCCTGTGGTCATCAATTTAGGGGCTATCGGGACAGTGCTTGCCATTTATAATGGTGGTAATGGCATAATTGCCGGCGTGATCAGTTACGGTACATTGGTGCTGTTCATCAACTTTTCGGTTCAGTTTTTTGAACCAGTCAGAGAAATGGCAAGAATCCTTGCAGAAATGCAGAGCGCTCAAGTTGCAGCAGAAAGAATTTATTCACTTTTAGATGCCACTACAGAGGTAATCGAAAAGGAAAGCGTTCTAGAAAAATACGGTAGTGTTATTAACCCTAATTACGAAGCATTTGAACCGCTTCGTGGCGATATCGATTTTAAAAACGTCAATTTTAAATACAAAGAAGGCGAAACTGTTTTAGAAGATTTAAACCTTTCCTTTAAAGAAGGACAATCCATTGCACTTGTAGGAGAAACGGGTTCAGGAAAATCGACCATCGTAAATCTAGTCTGCCGGTTCTATGAACCTACGGACGGCGAAATTTTAATCGATGGGAGACCGCTTCGTGACCGAAATCAAAGCTGGATTCATCAAAATATCGGCTACGTTTTGCAGTCACCTCATTTGTTCTCGGGAACGATAAAAGACAACATTCGCTACGGCAACCTTGCAGCGAGCGACGAAGACATTATTGAGGCTTCGAAATACGTCAATGCTCACGACTTTATCACAAGCCTTGAAAAAGGCTATGATTCAGAAGTTGGAGAGGGTGGCAGCTTCTTGTCTACGGGGCAGAAACAGTTAATTTCATTTGCGAGAGCCATTATTTCTAACCCACGAATATTTGTATTAGATGAAGCAACAAGTTCAATTGATACAGAAAGTGAAGCGCTCATTCAACAGGCACTTCAAAAAGTGTTAAATGGAAGAACGAGCTTTATCATCGCACATAGACTGTCTACAATCCGTTCTTGCGACCGAATTTTGGTCATTGAAAAGGGCCAAGTCATAGAAGATGGTAGCCACAAAGAATTGATTAGACAAAAAGGGCATTATTACAAACTTTACACGAATCAATTTATTGAAGAAAATGAAGAGAAGTTATTGGCTTAGTCCTAGAATAATTTTTAATCCAATTTGTCATATATAGAAAAAGACTGCGAAGTAGTGCGGTCTTTTTCTATTTGTGTTATCATAGAAGTTAATAAATTGTAATGAGTCATAAGTTAAAATAGAATATTATTCCATAATTTTAGCAGGAGGTAACTTGTGAAACAATTAGAAGAACGTATATTAAAAGATGGCACCGTTTTCGGTGAAGATATTTTAAAAGTAGATACTTTTTTAAACCATCAAATCGATGTGGCTTTAATGAATGAAATTGGTAAAGTCTTTTATGAAAAGTTTAAGGACAAACCAGTTACAAAGGTATTGACCATTGAAGCATCAGGCATTGCTATAGGCATGGCAGTTGCTGCACAATTCGGAGTTCCTTTAGTATTTGCTAAAAAAGTGGAATCACGTAACCTTGATCTTAAAACATATGAAACTCAAGTTTACAGTTTTACAAAAGAAAAGAATTATACCGTTCGTGTCTCTAAAAAATTCCTTTCTGATACAGATCAAGTTCTTATTGTAGATGATTTTCTTGCAATGGGACGAGCAGCACTAGGTTTAATTGATTTGGTAGAACAAGCAAAAGGTCAAGTTGTTGGCGTTGGCATCGTCATTGAGAAAGTCTTTCAAGAAGGCGGGAAGCTTTTAAGAGACAGAGGCATTCAGTTAGAGTCTCTTGCGCGCATTGAATGTTTTTCAAACAATTTACCTGTATTTGTAAAAGCGGATGAATAGAGTCTATGTTATCTGAGAGTTCAAAAAATAATCAATTAAAAGTAATTGCACTCATTACCATTCTAGATGCGCTCACTTCCCAAATCTATATTGATTATTTGGTAAATGGTTTTCGTGTGTCAGTATCCGTTATCATTTTGCCGGTCATCTATTACTATTACAGGAAGACCAATCCTATCATTACAAGTATTTTTATAGGCACATTTGGTCTGCTTTTTCGTGGCATATTAGGAACCAGTCTTCATGG
>JAYVIR010000110.1:0-11337 GCA_043770095.1 Eubacteriales bacterium | reverse complement strand
CAAGTCGAGTACTTGTGAGATTTTTTTTGCACTGACTGAATCACCGCTTGCAAATAAAATGGATTCTATGACGCTTTTATAATTCGTTTCTTGCATAATGATCCCCTATCGTTTATAAAATTAGAGTCTTTTATTGATCTGTATTTCGTCAAACTGTTTGTTTTGTATTACCATTATTTTCTTTTGTTTAAGGAGTTCCAAGATGGCAAGAAAAGTTGCAATGATTTCTGGTTTTACAGGCTTGTCTGTAAATAAAGCAGAAAAAGGCATTGATTCTGCCAGTTCAAGCAAGGATTCAATCCATTCCATTTTTTCTTCTACAGAAAACATTTCGCGGTGAAGTTTTTGGAAAAATACATCGCGGTGCGTATCCATTCTGTCTAAGTTTAAAAGGACCCTTCGCATCGCTTCAACAAGAAGAGAAACGTCTATATCCTGATTCAAGTCTTCTAAATTGGGCGCGGCTAAAAAATGACTTAAATTCTCAGGTTCTTTATAGAAAAGACTGCCCAAATTAGACTCTCTTTCTGCAAGAAATTGAGAAGCTTTTTTATATTTTTTAAATGCCAACAATTTCACAACAAGTTCCGTACGTGGATCCTGGTCATTAAGTTCATCGGACAGATTGTCCAGTTCGCTGTCAGGTAAAAGCATTTTTGATTTTATTTCTAGTAATGTTGCGGCCATGACAAGAAATTCACTGGCTAAATTAACATCAATTTTATTGAGTGCTTCCATATAAACCATGTATTCAGTCGTAATTTTATGAATGGGAATATTATAAATGTCTATTTTTTGCTCGGTAATCATGTGAAAAAGCAGATCCATAGGTCCTTCAAATATTTCAAGTTTAATTTCGTACATTGTGTCACCCCTATCTGCTTTATTATAACATTTGAAGCAAAAAAAAGCACCTATTGAGCATAGGTGCTTTTCATTGATTCATGAAATTATATTTTGGGGCACGTTATCTAGAAAGGTGCGTATCCTTGGTCTGACCACCAATAACCTTGGAGGTTGTCATATTCTTTTGCAAAGGCAGTAAGGTGGACTTCTTCCCATTTGGCCAAGGTTAGAAATAATGCTTTAGCAGATGGATAACTCGTATTTGCAGCCGCTTTTTCATAGAAAGCAATTGAAGATCGTTCCATTTGAATGCCAATGCCGAATACGGAAACCGCAAGGCCAACATGTTTTCGATCAACATTATCCCATTTAAAGATGCCTGGACTTGGTTGCTCGTCTAATGACGCAAGGTGGAAATCATCTGACGGATCGTCCTTAATTTTATTAAATAGCTCTGTAAGCCATTCGATATGAACTTGTTCTTCCGTTGCTAATGTTTTAAAAGATGCTTTAACTTCTTCATCTTCAGCTTGGGTCATAGCCATCTTATAAAACTCATAGCCTTCTAACTCATTGATAATAGCTTGTTTAATGATGCCCAACTCTTGATTTTGCATATAATTCCTCCTAAATTGAGTCACTTAAAATATAGTCAAGTACATTTATAGTTTACCCTATCGTAGAAGCTTTAACCACATTAACTAAACGTCATATCTTACAATTTCGTCTTTTTTAACAACCGCATGAATAAGAACGGGTTCTTTCACAGCTATTTCAGAGAATGAGTAAGCGTCTAAAAGTCTTCTGGTTGCATCGTCTAACTTGTCGGCTTTATTGGTGTGAAGAACAGCAATTGTTTCACCTTTTTTCACATAACTGCCCACTTTTTTAGTGAGAACAATACCCGCGCCCATGTCGAGAACCGTGTCCATGTTCTCTCTTCCAGCACCAAGTACCATAGCGGCAATGCCAACATCATCAGATTTAATTTTGACGATGTAACCCTCTTCTTCAGACGGCACTTCTACAATAATGCCACATTTAGGCAATAATTCAGGGTTGTCAATGACAGCAACGTTCCCTTTTTGAATGAGAACAAATTCTCTGAACTTTTCAAAAGCATTGCCGTTATTGAGATTTTCTTCAACAAGCACTCTCGCTTCCTCAATTGACTTAGCGCCTTCTCCAAGGAAGACCATATAAGAAGCAAGGCGAATGCAAAGCTCTGTTAAATCAGCTGGACCAGTGCCCTTAAGTGTGTCAATGGCCTCTTTAACCTCTAAAGCGTTGCCAATGGCGTAACCTAAAGGTTGTTCCATATCAGTGATAACGCCAATTGTATTTCTGCCCATGCTCGTGCCAATGTCAACCATCGCTTTGCTGAGTTCAATTGCGCCTTCAAATGTTTTTACAAAGGCGCCGCTACCCATTTTAACATCTAGAACGATCGCATCTGAACCAGCGGCTAATTTTTTGCTCATAACACTTGCGGCAATTAGGCTGATGTTGTCTACAGTTGCAGTGACATCTCTAAGCGCATAAAGTTTTTTATCGGCTGGTGCTATATTTTTACTTTGCCCGATGATGGCAATCTTATGTTTGTTGACATTATCGATAAAGTCTTCTGGAGATACTTCGATTGAGAACCCTTCAATTGACTCAAGTTTATCAAGTGTTCCGCCTGTGTGACCAAGACCCCTTCCTGACATTTTTGCAACAGGAACGCCACATGCGGCAACCATTGGGCCTAAAACTAAAGTGGTTGTATCGCCTACGCCGCCAGTTGAATGCTTGTCCACTTTTATGCCGGCAATAGCAGAAAGATCCACCATATCGCCAGATTTCATCATCGCATGCGTTAAGTCAACCGTTTCGCGATTGGTCATTTTTTGTAGAAAAATAGCCATTAATAATGCTGATGTTTGATAATCTGGGATTTCGCCGTTAGTAAGACCTGTTACGAAAAAGTTAATTTCTTCGGTGCTGAGTTCGTGTCCATCTCTTTTCTTTGCGATAACGTCATACATTCTCATAATTAATTTACCATCCTTATTTTCAATGTGATTTATTGGCATAAAGTTTATTAATCAAAAAAGCGGAGAGAGGTTCCGTCTTCAAAACAGAACCCCTCTCGTGAGTTAATTACCCATAAGTACTATATGATTTATTTTGTGTTTAAAGTTACATTAGGACTTTTAGAAAAGCAATTATTTAAGAACTGGCACAATGCTCTTAATAAGCGCTGTGAAAGTTTTCTTAACCATGTTTGCAGTCTCTACAACTTCACCGTGGTGTAATGGCTGATCGAGTATGCCAGAAGCCATATTGGTAATGCAAGAAATTCCAGTGACTTTGATGCCCATATGATTGGCAACAAGTGCTTCAGGTACTGTTGACATGCCAACTGCATCTGCGCCTAATACACGAAGCATTCTAACCTCTGCAGGCGTCTCATATGAAGGACCTGTTGTCATAGCATAAACGCCTTCTTGCATTCTGATGCCATGCTTTTTAGCAAGGTCTCTAATTTCTAAATTAAGCGCTGTGTTATAAACATTTGAAGCGTCGGGGAATCTAGGACCATCCTTTTCATCATTTTTGCCGATGAGAGGATTTGTTCCTGCAAAGTTGATATGGTCAGTGATGAGCATTAAATCGCCAGGGACATAAGCTGTATTTACACCACCAGCAGCATTAGTCAACAATAGGTTTTTAACGCCAATTGCCTTCATGACTTTAATTGGGAAAGTGCAAGTTTGCATGCTGTAGCCTTCATAAAAATGGAATCTACCTTGCATAGCGATTACTTTTCTACCCTCAAAGTTTCCAATCACGAATTGACCTGCATGACCTTCTACTGTCGAAACTGGGAAGTGTGGAATATCATTGTACTTAATTTTAATTGGATTTTCGATTTCATCAGCTAAGTCACCAAGACCTGAACCTAAGATCAGTGCTACTTCTGGTTCAAAAGGCAATCTTTCTTTAATATAAGCAGTTGCTTCTGCAAGCATAATACTTGCATCCATTGTTTTTAAAAGCATTTCCGACATTTAATGTCCTCCTTAAGGCTTACGATTAGCGGCTTACTTCAAAATAAGTGATTTGAATGATTCGCCAATTTCTGGTTTTTCTATATTCAAGAGATCCGAAATCGTCGCTGCAATATCAGCAAACGTTTTGCGCGTGCCGAGGTCTACACCCGCTTTAACGGATTTACCATATACCAAAAGTGGGATAAATTCTCTGGTGTGATCAGATCCTTTATAGCCAGGATCATTTCCATGATCGGCAGTAAAGATAATCAAATCCTCATCCTTCATATTTTTAAGAAGTTCAGGAATTCTTGCATCTAAGTCTTCAATGGCTTTTTGATAGCCAGGAATGTCGCGTCTGTGTCCAAATTTTGCATCAAAATCAACGAGGTTTGTGAAGATAATCCCTTTTGAATCTGTTTTAAGATAGTCAATTGTTTTGTCTACGCCGTCCATATTACTTACAGTATGAACCTCTTCTGTAATGCCAACGCCGTTGAAAATGTCGCTAATTTTGCCAACCGCTTGTACATCGAGATTAGCATCTTTTGCATGGTCTAAAATCGTTTTTCTAAATGGACTGATTGAGTAGTCTCTTCTATTTGATGTTCTTTCAAAGTGCCCTACTTCACCAACAAACGGTCTTGCAATGACACGTGCAACTTGATCTTCTCCCATTAATAGTTCTCTTGCCACTTCACACATATGGTAAAGCTCGCTAAGTGGAATAACGTCTTCGTGACAAGCAATTTGGAAAACACTGTCTGCAGAAGTGTAAACAATAGGTGAGCCAGTCTTAACATGCTCTTCGCCAAGATCATCTAAAACAGCAGTTCCAGAATAAGGCTTATTACAAAGTGTCTTTCTGCCTATTTTTGATTCAAAAGCATCCATAATATGTGGTGGGAATCCTTCGGGGTATGCTCTGAAGGGTTCTTCAATAAGAAGTCCTGCAATTTCCCAGTGACCTGTAGAAGTATCTTTTCCATTTGATCTTTCATTAGATCTACCGAAAGCGCCCTTTGGAGCATCCGTTTTTGCAATATAATCAATGCCTTCAATGTGTCCAAGGCCTAAACTTACTAAATTGGGGATGTTGAAATGATCAGTTGCTCTAGCGATGCTTCCAAGCGTATTGACATTGAAGTCGCCAAATTGCTCTGCATCGGGTAAACCGCCTATTCCAATACTGTCCATTACAAAAATAATCACGCGATTAACCATAAAAAAACCTCCTTACAAATGCATATAGATTTCAAGAGATATTTATATGCTATTTAAATAAGTTCCGTGAGTAAGGTACGACTTATAAAAGGTAAATAGCTTTATATTTCTTGGTTTGCTCTTTGATCTGATCCATATTGAATCAAATGCGTAGCAAATGAATGTTTTAAAGTGTGTGCCGTAATTGATTTACCTGTTTCTAATTGGTCAAAATAGTGTTTAATCAATTTCCAAAAGCCTTGTCGGGTTAATCTTGCACCTGAATAGTTCAAAAAGAAAGCTTGTTCGCTAGAATTACTCAGATTTAATAAATGTGCCCTTCCGTTATAAAGAAAGTTTGCAAGTGTTGTTTGAGTTGTCTTATTCATTGGTATGATGCGATCATTGGCAGAGCCAGAACTTTTTATAAAAGCAAACTCAAAATTAACATGTTCGACATTTAAGGCAACAAGTTCTGAAATACTTAATCCAGAAGCGTACAATAATTCAAGCATGGCTTTATCTCTAAGACCCAATGGGGCAAGTGGATTCGGCAATTCTAGAAGTTTATTGATTTCTAATAGCGTCAGTAAATCAGGATTTTTTTTAACCACTTTTGGACTTTGTAGGCGCAGTGCAGGATTCTTATCAATTATTTTTTCATAATACATATACCCAAAAAATGATCTAAGCGATGCGGCTTCACGAGAAATAGTCGCATTTGATTTGCCATTTTGCTCTAAAGCACTTAAATAGCGCATAAGATCAGTGCTGCTTATCTCAGTAGGACTTGTTATTTTTTGCGATTCTAGAAAATCACAAAAATGACGAAGGTCTCTGTTATAGGACTCCATAGTACTGGCAGATAATGCTTTATCAAATTGGATAAACTCAAAATATTTTGTAATAGCATTTTTCATGAAAAATTCCTCTTATTTATCTTATGAGTTCATATTGTACGAAAACAATAAGTTGTTTTTTAGGAACAAACCTATTATACAATCAAATTTCAATTAATCAAAGTGTTTTTTACTTATTTGAGGGCTTGTTCTTAGTTTTCTTATTTTTATACATTTCTGTGTCCGCTTCGGCAATTAAATCTAAGGCGCTGTTATGTCTGAGTGGATTGTACTCAACCAGACCGTGAGAAATGCCTAAATTATACCCAAAGTCACCTGAAAGATTAAATCGTTTTAAATAAATATTGATTTGCGTCATGATTTGTTCGGCGCGATATTGAGGGCAATCAGGCAATACGATGATGAATTCATCGCCGCCAAAGCGCATTGCCGCATCCGTATCTCTGATATTGGTTTTAATTACTTCAGAAATTTTTTCAATCAGAAGGTCGCCAGCGTGATGTCCATGCTTGTCATTAACAACCTTAAGGTCATTAATATCTACAAAAGCGATGGTTAGTCTTTCACCGGAAATTTTAGAATGATTAAAAGATTTTCGTAAAAAATTCATGCCAGCACTTCTGGACATGAGTCCTGAAAGTGGATCATTACCCGCCATCTGCTCTACTTTATCAAATTTTTGTTTAAAGCAAAGGTTGTGAATTTGGATATATCCTAAGTAGCCAACAAAAAAAGTCATCATAGAATAACTTAAAAATAAGATGAATCTTAGATTAGTGATTGCGATGATAGCTTTCCAGTTTTGGGCTAAAAAGCTAAATAGCCAAAGTGTTCCTAATATTAAGACGCTTGCAGTAACCAGTAAGATCATTCTAACTTTGGCAGAAAGATTTCTTGAAACACCAACCGTTTTTCTAATGCGAGTATAAAGAATTTTGATGATCATCGACAGGATGGTAATGACAAATAGTAATAAAAGTGGGTCAATAAAATGAGCTGTTTTCCAAAATTGAGTTACATCTAAGTAACGACTACTCCAAAACAAAAAATTAATAGCTGTAAAAAGCATGCTGAGTTGTGTTATAAGATAAGCTTGAACCGCAAATGAAGCACTAAATTTAACACTGTATTTTAATAGTCCATTAATCAGTACAATAAATAGAGCATAAAAAATAATAGTGTGACTAAGTTGGCTTTTGTCCAAAATGAAATTTAAAATAAAAATCAAACTAAAGAAAACTCCAAGCATAGGCTTCGAGTCTTTTTTCTTTATAATACAAAATTGATACATGATAAAAAAGGATAAGGTCTCTATAATTGTCATAGAAATCTTGGAGATTAGTAACATCATGACTGTAACCCCTCCTAGCTATGTCACACATAGCTTTAATGAATTCCAATTTTTATTTTTTCGGAAATAATTGAAATGAATTCTGAATTTGTAAGTTTATTATTTGATGTTTTAATACGGTATCCAAAATATTTTATAAGTGCGTATTGATTGCCTTGCAACAAAGTGAGTTCAACAGCTGTTCGGATGCCTCTTTCAACTCGACTAGGAGTTGTTTCTTGTATTTCTGCAATTTTAGGATAAAGAACTTTGGTTATTTTATTCATGTATTTTACGTCAGTATGAATCAATGAGATGGCATCTTTCAAATAGGCATAACCTTTTGTATGTGAAGGGACGCCTAACTCTTGTAAAATCTCGCTGACCATTGATGATGTATGATTAGAATAATTTTCTAAAACAACAGATTCTTCTAGTTTTTCAGGTACATTTCTTAGCTCGAAAGCAAGTTGATTGAGTCGGTTGATAAAATATTCGTAGTTAAACGGTTTTACAACATAATAATTAGCGCCAAGTTTCATTGCTTTAGAAGTAATGTTCTCTTGTCCAACACATGTTGTAATGATAAATTCTGGAAAATAATCTTGCTTAGTGGCCTGAAAAGATTCTAATACCCCAAGTCCATCAATATAAGGCATACAAAGATCAAGAATAACTACAGCCGGTTTGGTTTCTTTGATTAAGACTAATCCCGCTTGTCCATCATATGCCTGACCCACTACTTGGAAAGTAGGCATCTCATTGAGTATGCCTACTAAAAGATCAGTCATTGCTTCATTATCATCTATGACTGCAATTTTAATTGGTTCATCAGTCATGTGACCTTCCTCCATTATATGTGAGTTGCGTTTAAAAGCATCTCTTTAGCGCTCATTTTTGTAAGATCTGTAATTTCGCCACTGCCGATCATTCTAGCAATTTCAGAAATGCGTTCATCAAAGTCCATTTTCTTAATTTGAACTTTTGTTTGATTGCCATCGATAATTTTATCAATTAGGAGGTGGTGATCGCCCTGTATAGCAATCTGAGGCAAATGAGTCACTAGTATAACTTGCCCTTCTTTAGAGACAGTTTTCAGTTTGTTGGCTACTGCATTTGCAGTTCGACCACTTATGCCAGAATCTATTTCATCAAAGATTTGAGTAGACGCATAATCACCTTTTCTATTGACTAATTTGACCGCTAGCATAATACGAGAGAGTTCACCACCAGAAGCAATCTTGCGAAGTGGTCTAGCTGGTTCGCCAGGGTTAGTTGATAAGTAAAACTCAATGCGATCTTTCCCGGTAACATGTAGGCCTTCTAACAATTGAAATTCAGAATAAAACTCACATTGATTAAAATTCAAATCAATCAATTCTTTTTTAAGTTCATCTTCAAACACCTTTGCAGTTTTCTGTCGAAGTTCTGTCAAGTTTGCTGCAAGATTGTTGAAGTTATTTTCTATTTGGACTCTATCTTTTTCTAAATTGGCTTTTCTTTCTTCATAATGCAAAAGTGTTTCCAAACGTTCTTCGAGTGCAGCCAATTTGAGGTTAATATCCGGTATTGTTTTTCCAAATTTCCGTTTCAAATCGTGAATGGTTGAAAGCCTGTTTTCAATTAAGTCAAGCTCACTTTCGTCATAATCCATCTGGTCTAACAAGATTCGCAAATCATCTGTAGCCGATTCCACAGCATAATAGGCTGTTTCGAATTGCTGATAAGAACTCTCTAAGGTCGAATTATAAGCCAAGACATCCTGTAAGGTACGTCTTGTTTTGCTGAGCATATTGAGAATGCCCTCATCATCCTTGCAGTCCGAAAGTGTTTGAGTTACGGCACTTTGAACGGATTCAAAATGCTTTAGAAATTTATATCGGTCTTCAATGGATGCTTCTTCACCATCTTTTAAATTGGCTTTTTTAATTTCATCAATCTGATACGTTAAAAAATCAACCTCTTTATGCCAATCAGATTCGGACATTTGGAAGTCTGTAATGCCAAATTTATAGATTGATAAGTCTGATAGGCGTCACTGACATGAGTCAATGCATTTGAAATAGGCGTTTGCCCAAATTCATCAATCATTTGACGATGATGATTAAAATCCAATAAGATTTGATTTTCATGCTGTCCTGATAAATTTATGAGATATTGACCTAAGCCTCTTACGAACTGACTCGTAACCAAACGGCCATTCACTTTATATAGCGATTTGCCGCTTGTATAAAGGTCTCTTGAAATAATGAGCATATCTTCATGCTGAAAACCCTCTGCAACAAGTGATTCGTAAATCCGTGCATCTTCGATTAAAAAGGTTGCTTGCAAAAAAGCTTTTTCGGCCTGATTTCTAATGAGATCTTTACCACCCTTTTCTCCAAGAATTAACCCGATTGCATCAAAAATCATAGATTTTCCTGAACCTGTTTCACCAGTAATAACATTCAGACCTTCTCCAAAATCAATGCTAGATTTTTCGATTATTAAAAAGTTTTCTACATGAAGATTAATTAACATAAATTCACCAAGCCTATACTAGTTGATCATTTGATTGAAAGTTGCAATAAGTTTATCAACAGATGAAGGATCTTTGACTACCAAGAATATGGTATCATCGCCAGCAATAGAGCCAACAATTTCTTTTAAATCAAGTGCATCAATTGCAGCCGCAGCAGCATTAGCGGCACCTGTTAACGTTTTTACAACAACAATATTGCCTGCGTGGTCAATATGTAAGACCGAATCTTTAAAGAGTTTCATAAATCGATCTGTAATGACACTCTCTTGTTGGCGGATTGTCGCATATTTATAACGACCCTCTTTCGTGAGAACTTTAATCAAGCGCAGTTCTTTTATATCTCTTGAAACAGTCGCTTGAGTGACATTAAAACCAGATTCCTTTAAACACTTTGCTAAATCCTCTTGTGTCTCAACTTCATGATGTTCAATAATTTCGAGAATTTTAGAATGTCTTGAGTATTTCAAAAGTACTCCCCCTAAAAAATGTTTTGCTTGCCACAAGTTGAATCAATATTTAGATAATTGAAATATCTTATAAAGTAATATTCGTCAGCAACCTAGATTAAACCTTTAATAAATATGAAGCAAAATATTACAATTAATTCACAACTATATAAGTTGAATTAATTTGCACAACTTATTTAGCAATTTTAAATGGCTTCTATATGAGCTTTGTCAACCAATGCTTCAATATTGGGCATAAAACGTTCAATAGATTCATCGTAATTGACATTTTTTTGAGCATAACATAAGAATTCTATATTCCCTTTTGGGCCTCTAATTGGAGAAAAGGTTAATGCTTTAAGAATAAAGCCAATTTCTTCGGCAAAGGTTGTAATGCTCTTTAGAACTTGTACATGAACTTTTGAATCTCTTATGACGCCGTTTTTTCCAACCTGTTCTCTACCTGCTTCAAATTGTGGCTTGATTAAAAAAACGATTTCTGATTGATCAGCCATTAAGCTCATTGCAACAGGTAGCACAAGTTTGAGTGAAATAAAGGAAACATCAATGCTGACAAAATCAAGCTTGGTTCCAATTTGTTCTAAGGTAACGTGGCGTATATTGGTTCTCTCCATGTTGGTTACAAGTGGGTTTGTGCGAAGGCTATAATCCAATTGACCATAACCGACGTCTACTGAAAAAACTTTAGAAGCGCCACTTTTAAGCATGCAGTCTGTAAAGCCACCCGTGGAAGCGCCGATATCCATGCATACCTTTTGATCTAGGTGAATGTCATAGAGCTGCATTGCTTTTTCAAGTTTCAAGCCGCCACGGCTTACATATTTATTTGGATTTTCTTTAATAATTATTTCGACGTCCTCTGGAACTTCAGTTCCCGGTTTATCCATAATTTGTCCTTTGATCAGAACAATACCTGCCATAATGGCACGCTTGGCTTTTTCTCTGGAGTCGAAAAGGCCGCGATCGGTTACTAAAACATCTAATCTTATTTTTTTCATAGGATTCCTTTACTGTTAAGCGTGTGTTTAACACTAGTTGCTATTGACTCTGCGTCTAAACCATATATGCTATAAAG
>JAYVIR010000109.1:0-41150 GCA_043770095.1 Eubacteriales bacterium | reverse complement strand
GAATAGGTCACTGCTAAATAAGGAACCTGTCTTTTCGTCAAAAGTAATAAAACTTCCAGGCGAGTGAGAATAAGGGGTATTGAAGAATTTGAGTTTTCGGCCTGTAGAAAAAATCCATTCCTTATTAATGATGTTGATGCAATTTTTCTTTGATATAGTTCCGTAGTGATTGATAAAGACATTGTTGTGTCTTTGCGAGAGAATAACCAAATCTGTCCGATTGATCAATTCTTCAAAATGTGGAATGCTGCCACATAGGTCAGGGTCATAGTGTTGGTAAATTAATAATTTAATCTTTTCAGGTTTGATGCCAGCGGAAATGATTTTCAGCATAACTTGACTAAAATCAGGGCGACTGCCACCATCGATAACCACCGCCTCATCCCCTTCTACGATAATATAGGGGTTTGCATGAAGCCCTTTTTCTTCCTCGGATTTACCGACCCAGTATATGCCTTCAGCGACTTCAACAAAACTATGTACATCAATTGGTTTCATAATAATTCTCCTTTTAAATTAGATTCAAGATTCTCATACCCCAAATTGAAGGATTTAAATAAATATAGTAAGGTATATATGAAATAAAGGATCGTCAGGGGGTGTAACTTGTCAGATCAAATACAAGAAAATATGAATACAAACGAACCACAAGAGAAATTATTGATATTTCTGAAATTGTGAAAATAAGATAATCTGTAATAAGTACAACAATTTATCAAGATTATCGATAGTCGTTCATGATTCGAAAGATGCCATAACCGTACATGATTTAGAGGGGGCTATTTTGGCATGAACCCTACAACTTAAAAAATTTACTGAATACAAATGATATAAAATAGGGGAAGGAGGTATTGCAATAATGGGCAATGATTTTTTGCAAGGGAAATCTATTTTAGGCTTAAAGCAAGAACTACGAGATATTGCAGAAAAGAAAGTTTGCGAAAACCAATACAATTCAATGCCTAATATAGATGCAATGACTCTTTCACAAACGCAACAAATGTTGAATGAACTCAGGGTTCATCAGATTGAATTAGAAATGCAAAATGAAGAATTGCGTCGCGTTCAGGTTGAATTAGATGTTGCAAGGAGGCGTTATTTTGATTTGTACGAATTAGCGCCAGTGGGCTATTTTACACTTTCTGATAAAGGCATCATTACTGAGGCTAATCTTACAATGGCTACATTAATTGGCGCAACTCGAAATCGGATTCAACAGCAGCCACTTTCAAAATACATTTTAGAAGAAGATCAAGCCTGTTATTGTGCCCACCACAAACACAATTTTGAGACTGGTGAGCCTCAAGAATTCGAAGTCAGATTGGTTAAGGATAATGGGGATGTGTTTTGGGCATGTTTTACAGCAACTATTGCAGAAGATCATGATGGTTTAAGAGCCAGTCGTATTGTCGTGACGGATATTTCACAGCAAAAACAAGTTGAAAACAATTTGACTGAAAGTGAAGAGCGCTATAGAATTTTGTTTGAATATGCGGGCGTTGAGATTGAGTATTATAAACCAGATGGGATGATCATTTCATTCAATAATAAAGCAGCTGAAAAAATGGGTGGCCGTTCTGAGGAGTTTTCTGGCAAGTTTATTTATGAAGTGTTTCCTAAGCAAGAAGCAGATCTTTATATGCATCGGATCATTAAAGCGTTATTAAGCGATGAGTTGCAAGAGTATGAAGATCACGCGTTCAGTAACCATACGCAGAAGTGGCAATTTAGTACTTACAGCAGAGTAGTCGATCACGATGGGAATATTGCTGGCGTACAAATTATTTCACAGGACATTACCAATCGTAAAAATAACGACTTGGAATTAATCAGTGCAAAAGAAGTTGCAGTAATAGCCAATGAGGCAAAAAGTCAGTTTTTAGCCAATATGAGCCATGAAATCAGAACGCCACTGCATAGCATTATGGGTGTTCAGCAAATACTTGAAATGACAATGCTTACAGATGAACAAAGAGGATATATAGCCATTGCTAAAAGCGCTTCTAAATCATTAATGGAAGTGCTAAATGATATTCTCGATTATTCGAAATTAGAGACAGGCAAAATGGAATTAGATAAAAATGACTTTAGTCTTGAAGAGCTTATTTCAAAATCGGCGACCTTATTTCAATTGTCTGCAGCTAAGAAAGGCATACGATTTGAAACCAATTATTCAAAAGATATACCTAGCTGGGTAAATGGCGATGGATTTAGATTGCGTCAAATTCTTACCAATTTGATTGGAAATGCAATTAAATTTACTCAAAAAGGCGAAGTTAGTATTTATGTGAAAAAAATAGCTGAGCTTGATCACAATAAAATAAAATTAGAATTTAGTGTGAAAGATAGTGGCATAGGTATAGCTGCCGATAAAACGGATCGCCTTTTTAGGTGCTTTAGCCAAGTCGATAATTCAAACACACGCGAATATGGCGGAACTGGTTTAGGTCTTTCAATCTGTAAAGGACTTGTTGAGCAGATGAACGGAGAAATTTGGTTTGAAAGTATTAAAGGAAGCGGAAGCACCTTTTATTTTACCAGTGTTCTTGAAATGTGTGAGGAGGGTGACTTGCAATCTGGTGAGCCTCAGATGCTTACAGCGGTCAAAAATGGCAACCAATCCGTCGATAGTTTGAAAAAAACAAACTTTGATTTAATTATTATGGACATAAAAATGCCTATTATGGATGGGTATACAGCTACTCAGATCATTAAAAAAATGGAAGTTACAAAAAATACGCCAATTGTTGCTATGACAGCATTTGCACTAAAATCTGATATCAATAATGGATTAGGAATTGGAATTGATGACTCTTTGTCAAAACCTGGTGAAGTTCATGACTTTTACAAAATGATAGAGAAGTGGACGAAATGAATAATCCGTTTGCCTCGCTAAAACACCATAATTTTAGAATTTACTGGACGGGCATGTGTATTTCTCTGATTGGCACATGGATGCAGAATATTGCTCAACCTTGGCTGGCTTATTCAATCACCAAATCGGCATTTCTCCTTAGTCTCATTGGGACGCTTCAATTTACGCCTATATTGCTGTTTTCATTATTTGCAGGGGTAATCATAGATCAGTTTCCTAAAAAACGAATCTTGTTATTGACCCAGTCGGCTTCCTGTGTGATTACACTGGTTCTGGCTTATCTTGTCCTCAGCAATCACATTGAATATTGGCATATATTGATTATGGCAACCTTACTAGGGCTTGTTAATACGCTAGATATGCCAACGCGTCAGTCGTATGCGATTGAACTTGTCGGAAAAGATGACTTAATGAATGCGATTGCCCTTAATTCAATGTCCTTTAATGTCGCACGCGTAATAGGCCCAGCCGTTGCTGGACTTATTATGGGCTATTTTGGAATTGGCATGTGTTTTTTAATCAATGCCTTTAGTTACTTAGCCGTTGTCATCAGTTTGCTTTTTATAGACGCAAAGCCAGTCGTCAAGGCTAAGTCTTCAAGTGGGCGAATTGGTTTGGAAATAAGAGCGGGCCTTAAATACATAAAAAATGCGCCGCCCCTTCTTGGAACACTCCTGATTGTTGCGGTAGTGGGCATATTCGTACCAAATTTCAGCGTGCTTGTGCCCGTATTTGCCAAAGAAATTTTACATCTAGATGAAAAAGGATTTGGTTTACTGATGTCTTCTATGGGAGTGGGATCTTTTCTCGGGGCGATGTTTATTGCCACCTTTAGCAGAGATGGTCCTAAAAGTTGGGTCATTGAAGGTTTGCCTTGGGTGATTGGGGCTTTAATGATGCTCACTGGCGCAATGAATCATTTTGCTACTATGGCAATTTGTCTTGGGCTTACTGGTTTTTTCTTTGTGACATTTTCATCGAGCGCCAATTCCAAAATGCAGCTTAATGTCAGCAATGAATACAGAGGTCGTGTCATGAGCGTCTATACGCTTGTTTTTGCAGGCTCAACGCCAATCGGCAATCTCTTTGCAGGAACGGTAAGTGAAAATTATACAGCTCGCGGCGGGTTTATCGCATGCGGACTAAGTGTCGTGTTATTAATGTTGATGATTGCGCTAACGCATAAAACAAAAAGACATTCAGAAGGTTAAAACCTATGATGTCTTTTAATTTTGAATTTAAATGATATTGATGTTCAAAATTTATCTATAACTAGTCGTGAGCGCTCTAAACAGTGTTCTCACGTTATGACGGTCTGTCATTGCACGCGGTTGGAACATAGAGATGATATAAGGCATCATGCAAGGAATAACATTAATGATGGTTGGCATAATCTCATCCATGTGTTCTTCGAAGTGAAGGTGGTGCATGAGTTCTGTTAAAATTTCTTCGCCAGTACACTCACGCATTGGTTTTTTCACAAAGTCGCCAAGTTTATCGGTATAGAGTCCGTAACCCCAGAAAATAGTGACATCTTCAGGTTGGTTTTTAAAGTGAGGTTGAGCAGCAACAACGATAGACATGAGCCAGCTAGAATCTTTGAACGTCATGAGCGCACCGCTGCCTGGTTTGTTGCGAGAGAATTTTTCAATCAATTTAAGGAACTTATCACCTTTACAAGTGACTGTGAAAGATTCCTAGTTTGTTTGTTCGGGATTTCTAAATAATGGTTTTGGATTGCCAAGACCCTCTTTTTTAGTAGCAATTTTAGCCCAAAGGTTGCCTGACATAGGATCTTCAACCATAAATGGCGCAGCTTCTTTGTAAGAACCAATTTTTGCATTATCCGTCATGCAGCCATTTGTAACGATGCAAAGATCGCCTTCGTGAAGTTGAATCATGCCAGGGCAGTTTTGATCTTCATAGTGAATGGCAACAACCGTGATGCCATCGCCTGGCTCAAAATCAAGGTCTGTTACTTTGTATTTTAAGCTAAAGTCCACGCCAAATGTGTCTAAGTGTGTCTTAACTGGCAAAATGATAGAGTCATATTGGTTGTAAGTGGTTCGGGTAAGACCCTCTAAAGTCTGGATTCTAGAGAATTCAAACATCATGCGATTCATGTAACGCCTGAATTCAAAAAGGCTCGACCAATTTTGGAAGGCAAATGTCGTTTGCCACATATACCAGAAGTTTGTTTCAAAGAAGTGAGGTGTTTTTGCAAACCAGTCTGAAATTTTGAGGTTGTCTAATTTTTCTTCTGGCGTGATCATCAATTTGCCGAGTGCCATACGATCCGCTTGGTCAAAGCCCATAGACATGACATCAAGCACCTCGCCTTCTTTGTTGATTAAACGCGCATTGGCATGTGTTGGGTAAAGCATACACCCGAAGAAGGTCCTGAGTATCTAGACAAAGTGCCTCAAATGTATGAACTTTATACACCAGAAGCACTTTGTCTAAATGCGCTGAAATTAAAAAGAATGGTTTCAAAATCGGTTAACCGATGTATTTTTGAATGGCTCTTGGGATATCCCCGTCAATAAGCTTGTTTAACTTATTGATAATGATCTCGGGTTTTTCTTTGGTGCCTGATTTAAGCCAATCAAGCATCAGACTGACAAAGGCAAAGGTATAAAATTTTGCAATAAAGCGTTTGTCTTCTTCTAGAATACTGGTATTTGTGGCAAGTTCTTCGACAACGCCGTAGAGCAGATCAAAGGTGACGCTGTTCAGAAAACTTTCCAAGTGCAGTAAGTTTTATAGTCTTTAATCGATTCGAGTGCCTCGGATTTAAAAATCCAGCCAAGGAGATCATAAATGTCTTGAAAGTGGTAATAAAAGGTTTGACGGTTGACACCGCACTCTGCGACCAAATCTTTGACCGTTATTTGATCGAGTGAAGCCTTGGTCATCAATTTTTTTAAGGAAATCGCTAAGTTTTGTTTTGTTGAACTGGACACGAAAATTCACTCCTGTGATGGTTAAATTCAGTGCTCTTAAAGATTGTAGGCGCCTTGCCTACATACTTTTTAAATGTTTTCGAAAAGACCAAGGGGTCATGATAACCGACGGAAACAGCCACTTCTGAGACCGATAAATGGGTTTCTTTAAGAAGCTGTTTTGCCTTCTCCATTCGATAGGCAATCAGATAGGCTTGAGGGGAGGTTCTTAAATTTTCTTTAAAAAGTCTCGCCAAATATTTTCGATGTATGCCGATATGGCTGGCCATTTCTTCGCAGGTCATTTTGCGAGAATAATTCATTTGCACATAAGTCATTGCGGACTCTAAATACAGCGTTTTAATCGATGAAACTTCCGAATTTGCATCTGAGGGTGCACTGTCAATGAGAAGGCCTAAGAGTTGATATAGAAAACCCATCAAGACAAGGTCTTTGCCAAAATGATTTGGGTCAGTTCCTATCATGGACTCAATCAGCATTTTGGAAGAGGCAAGCGCCTCAGCGCTGAGCTTAATCACAGGACTTTGCGCTGAGAGCCCAGCTCTTTGCAGGTAAGCTTTTACACTGAGTCCTTCGAAGGCAAACCAAGCATAAGTCCAAGGGTGGGTTTCATCGGCTATATAATGTGCTACTGTGTCTGGGGTGGTCAAAAAAAGTTGACCAGCTTCAAGTTCAAAAGTCTGAGAACCCAGTCGATAGAAGCCTTTGCCCTCAAAAATCAAATGGATTTTATAATGGTCTTTTATGCCTGGGCCCCAACTGTGTTTAGGGGGACAGTTTTGATAGCCATAGTGGTAGAGTTGAAGATCTATATGGGATTTGAGAGGTGGTGCTTCATTTTTAAAATGAATGGGCACAGGTATGCAGCCTCCTTTTTCCATTTAAACGGGTATTGTTGCCATTAGACAATGTTAATCATGAGATTAGTATAGTATTATCAAACTAGGATGACAATAAAAAAATAATGGAGGTGTCATAATGACATATGTTGCAAATTCGGATCGGTATCAAAATATGCGTTATAAGCGCTGCGGAAAGAGCGGATTAAAGTTACCAATGATCTCTTTTGGGTTGTGGCATAACTTTGGCGATCAAGATTCCTATGACAATGGGGTCGAAATGGTAAAAACGGCGTTTGATTTAGGCATTACTCATTTTGACCTTGCCAATAATTATGGGCCATCTGCGGGTTCTGCGGAAAGCAACTTTGGCAGAATACTTGAGACCACCCTAAAAGGCCATCGAGATGAGCTTATTATCTCAACGAAAGCAGGGTATACGATGTGGGATGGCCCCTATGGAGACGGCGGCTCCAGAAAATATTTACTTTCAAGTTTGGACCAAAGTTTGAAGCGTATGGGGCTTGATTATGTGGATATTTTCTATCATCATAGGCCTGATAGTGAGACGCCTATCGAGGAATCTATGATGGCGCTCGACCATGCGGTGCGTCAGGGAAAGGCACTTTATGTAGGTCTTTCTAACTACAAGCAAGAAGAGGCTAAAATCGCCATAGACATTCTTAAAAGTTTGGGAACGCCGTGCCTCATTCACCAACCAAGGTATTCTATGATGGATCGCTGGGTGGAAGACGGGTTATTAACGTTGCTCGGGAATGAAGGGGTGGGGTGCATTACATTTTCTCCGCTATTTAAGGGTGTACTGACTGATAAATATTTAAAAGGCATTCCCTTAGACTCAAGGGCGGCGGGCAGTAGCACTTTTTTAAGCCCGACGGACTTGACAAAGGAAGTTTTGGAAAGCGTTTCGAAGCTCAATGAAATGGCAATAGAGCGGGGGCAAAGTTTGGCGCAGATGGCGCTCGCTTGGAATCTTAGACAGCCGGAAGTCACATCAGTTCTCATTGGTGCGAGTAAACCTGCCCAGATTCTGGATGCCGCTTTGGCGCTTCATCATTTGGAGTTTTCAGAGAATGAGCGTGTGAGGATTGAGGAAATTTTGAAATAAAGATATTAATGAGCGAATGGTCTCATTTAACTTCAAAATAAGTGCAAATAAAAAAGAGGCAATAGCCTCTTTTTATGTCGTTATAAGGTTAATTTAGGTTTGCCAAAATAGAAGCCTTGCATGAAGTCGACGCCACTGGTTTTAAGATAGTTAAATTCTTCTAAAGTCTCAACATCCTTGGCAATAATAGCTATCCCATAAAGGCTTTTTAGTCTCAAAATACGCTTAAGAAGCACTTGATGGGATTGTTCTAGGTGTATGTTTCTGATAATTTTCATATCCACTTTGACATAACTAGGAGCAAGTTTGTGGAAGGGTTCAATGGTTGAAAAGTGTCCGCCTACATCGTCTAGCGCAGTTTGATACCCTTCAGAATTTAAATACTCAAAGATGGCATTAAGGTGTGAATAACCCTGAAGCCGTTCAGTGTCTACTGATTCAAAAATAATGTTTTTTGGGTTAAGTTGGTGCTCGTGAATGGTAGCCGTAGTGGATTTAAAAGACTCTTTTGGATCAAGGATAGCATTTGGGCAAAAGTTTAGGAAAAGCAATTTATTCATTTTAAGTTCTGCAGCATGCTGAGATGCACTTTCAAGGCATTGAACGTCAAGAATCGATAGTAGATCAAGCTTTGCAGCGTTTTCAAATAAAGATTGGGCGGACAGATAAAGACCACCGGGTTTAAGGCCCTTAGAATAGGCTTCATAACCAATGATGTCTAAATTGTCGACGGAAACAACGGGTTGGAAAAGTGTAACAATGCGTTGTTTTTTTAATATATAGATTAAATCTTTATTTTGGCTGAAGGTCGTCCAGTATAGAAGTGTTTTAGTGCGTTTAAAGAGGTTGAAATCTAGTGAAATATCTCTTTCGACAGGCAATATGTGAATTTCTTTCATTTCCAACGCATCAAAAAATTCGCCTTCTAAAATTTCGGTAATAAGCAGTTCAAAATTTGGAACGCTTACGATCAGATATGTCGCCTCAAAAGTGTATGGATATTTAAGGACGGAAAGTGTTTTTGCGACACGGTCAAATAGATAGTGCACATTTGTTGAAATATAGATGGTTGCGTTGGATAATTCAATATTTGGTAGAATCATCTGATTAAAATCAGTCATATATGTCCCCTCCTAATATGCTTAATATCTATATAAGTTGAATTAAAGATTCAACTTATTACCTTAATCTAAGAGTTGTGCAAAGTGTTTACTTAGTACAACTTATCTATACGGGATCAAAATTATCTTTGACCCAATTTTGAATCATACTGAGTGCTGGGAAGAGCTGTTTGCCTAAATCAGTCAGTTCAAATATTACCCGAGGCGGCATTTCGTCAAAAGTCGTTTTATGGATGAGACCATCTCGTTCTAATTCTTGAAGTTTTTCATTAAGTACTTTTTGACTAACGCCTATTGTGATTTTTTGGAGTTCCAAAAATCGCTTAGGGCCATCGTTAAGATGGCACAAAATAACGGCTTTCCATTTGCCGCGAATTAAATCCATCCCTAAGTCCATGTGACATACATAATTTTTACCCTTATATTTAAGCATAATTCACCCATAATAAGCTGAATTAAAGATTCAGCTTATTCCTGTAATGTAAGTGTTGCTCAAAGTGTTCTAATTGCGATATTTATCACTGGCGTCAAAGTGAAAAATATTGCAATTACTTTGTGCAGACAATAAAATTTCATTTCATTGCATTTTTAAGGTAATTGTATAGTAGTTTTATAATCGGCACAAATGATTTTCTCAAGTTACTTACTTAAAAGTGGGTACTAGTATAAGTATAATATCTGCTTTATAGTGGTAATTGAATTGATTAATAAGCATTTTTTACTTGGATTCTATATTTTACACCAAAAGGAGATTAAACATATGAAAGTTGTTGCATTTAACGGCAGTCCAAAGGCAAACGGAAATACATATCATGCACTGAAATTGGTGACCGATGAGCTTGAAAAAGAAGGCATTGAAACACAGATCATTCACGTTGGCAATCAAGAAATCAGAGGGTGTATGGCATGCGGCCAATGCGTCAAAAATAAAAATGAAGCCTGCGTCTTACCTGGTGACCATGTAAACGAGTGGATTCAGGCGATGAAATCTGCAGATGGTATTTTACTTGGTTCACCCGTACACTATGCGGCTATGAGTGGCACAATGAAATCATTTTTAGACCGTGCTTTTTATGTGACCAGTATGAACAATGGCATGTTAAGACATAAAATTGGTGCAAGCGTCGTAGCGGTAAGACGTTCAGGTGGTCTTCCAACTTTTAATCAATTAAATAATTTTTTAAATTATTCAGAGATGGTCATTCCTACTTCGAATTATTGGAATGTCATTCATGGAACAAAGCCTGGAGAGGTTTTGCAAGACGAAGAAGGCGTTCAAATCATGCAAGTTCTTGGTAAAAACATGGCCTGGCTCATGCAAATAATGGAGCATGGAAAAGCTGCTATTCCAGCTCCTAGACGTGAAACTAAGCATTACATGAGTTTCATTCGGTAATAAAGTTGGTTAACATCAAATTCCAATAAATTCCAAAAAAATCATTGCCTTTTGATTAAATGAAGTGTAAAATAAGTTTAAGAAAAACGTTTTTTGGGGAGGCAATTATGCACAAAGATTTGTTAGAAGCTATTGGTAAAATGTTGGACGAGAAATTAGATAAGAAATTAGATGAGAAATTAGATGAGAAATTGAAGCCTATATTTATTGAAATTGCTGGGATAAAGACAGAAATTAACGGTATAAAGACAGAAATTAATGGTATAAAGACAGAGATTAATGGTATAAAGACAGAAATTAATGGAATGAAGACAGAAATGAAAGGCATGAGAAGTACGTTAGATGAACATACGCTTATCCTTCGTGCCTTAGAACATTCAGCAGAAGTGAATAAAGCTGAGCACAATTGCATGATGCATGACATTGCCGAAATTAAAGGTGATGTGGTTTCTATCAAAAAAGACATTCTTCTGATCGAAGAAGTGACTGCAAAAAACTGGTCAGATATTAATCAAATAAAAAAAGAATCGCTAAAACATGTTGATTCACTTTAACCGTTATACTAAGGCAATTTTTAATAAACACATTAAGCCACAAGATATTAGGAATCTCGAATAAGAGAACTGATATCTTGTGGTTTTTTTATGGTGCTTATAATACTTATTTAATGAGTCTGTCACTTCCAAGACACATTTGAAGGCTATAATAAACTTAAAGACTGACAATGGAGTGAGGTAGACGGTATGAAAAAGAAATCAATGTTTATAAAAACACTAGTCATAATGGCAACAATAATGGTAAGTGTTTCAAGCATCATTGCTTTTGCCAATATGAATGTGCATACATCAACAAAGATAAAAGAACCGAGTATCAACCTCTATTACGGGGTTAAATCTTATGACGCTTTGACAAAACTTGCTGAAACAAAAAAACTTTCAAAAGTAAATACCATGGCGTTTCACTGGGGTGAAATCGGGATTAATGCCAATGATAATAGCCTTATGCTTAAAAATAAAATGCCTCTTGATTTTGAAAAAGCGCTCAAAACAGCAAAAAAACAAAATTTGGAAACGTATTTTAGCGTATATATGGTAGATGGTTATGACCAGTTCTTTCAAGGCGATGTAAAACCAGAAACTTGGTTTATGGCACAGTTTGAAGATAAAATAAGCTCCAAAGCAACTTTTGATGGCGTGGTCATTGACCTAGAAGCGCTTCCGAAACAGTACCAAGAAAATTACTTAGCATTTTTAGAGGCTTTAAAACCTTTTTGTGATGCTCAAAATTTAAAATTGTGGGTTGCTGTTCAGCCAAGTGTTACAAATGATTTTAATCGTTTACTTGTAAGTGTTGACAATTGCATTCTCATGCTTCATGATTACGAAGCTAAAAAATTGATGATCCCACGAGCAAATGGAAAAGTGATTACGCCATTAGCGCCAATTGATAAAGTGGAAAGAGATTTAAGTGTAATTGTCTCGCAAATTAAAAACACAAATGATTTATCAAAACTCTCGTTGCAACTCAACATGGCAACCGCACAATGGAAAGTAAAAGATGGCGCACTTTTAAATTTGGATCAGCAAAAAACTTTTGCCTATCCTTACCGTCCCGAATATTACAAGGTACTCGATACTTGGGAGTCAATGATTAAAAATAAAAAAGTGTTTGAATTAGGCTACTTAGAAAGAGAACAAATACCTTACCTTTATTTTAAGGATGAGGTTGAAGGCACCTATAATACGGTCATATTCGAAAATGAAAAAAGTATACGCGCTAAAATGAATTTGGCTAAAAAATATGGTGTATACAACTTTTCGGTATGGCGTGTAGGCAATATTCCGAATAGCTCAAAATTGGGTATGGATATTTTATCAGAAGTGTTGAAAAAATAAGTGAATTATCAAAATCTTATAAACAAAAAGAAAGACCTCGAATGTAATCATTCAAGGTCTTTTAAGTATATAATCGATTCTTTGCTTCAATTTATATACTTAGTCATAAATCAATTGATTGATTCTAATCATCCGTAAATTTGAGTGTACTTCAGATACAATTTCAGGATTAGCCTTGATGTTTTCTTTTATTGTGTTTAATAAAGATTTGGCTTCTTCAGGAGTATGCGCACTTATATGATTAATAGATTGAGCCTTCTGAAAACCTAATTTAGAAATACTCAAATCAACCGAATTGGAGTTATTTGTAATGTGTATAGCATCACTGCTGACCATTACTTTATTATTTGCCATAGTGTTACTCATTTTAGTGGGCGTGATTCTATTTTGCTTGATTGTTCTTACAGAGGAATGCTCTGATACGCTATGAACGTTAGGGTTCATAATAGTCACCTCTTTTATCAACAATAGGAATCATGGCTAATTCTATTAAAGATATACCCAAAATTGAGAAAAATAATCATATAAATGAACATCATTGTTAACCTTGTTAATTTTGTGGTTGACAATTAAACCTTATGCCCTTAAAATAAAGTCATATTAAAACTTTAAATTTGGAGGTTACACATTTTGAAAACCAGAGACATGATTCTAATTTCCCTCTTCGCAGCACTTACAGCCATTGGTGCCTTTATTAAAATTCAAATTGGCATTGTCCCGTTCACTTTTCAATTTTTTTTCTGTGCCTATTCTGGGGTATTGTTAGGATCAAGAAAGTCATTCATCTCCCAGCTTTTATATGTGAGCATCGGTTTAATCGGCATTCCTGTATTTGCTAACGGCGGCGGGTTTACGTATATCTTCCAACCGACATTTGGATATTTGATTGGCTTCATGGCTTGTGGTTATGTGATTGGCTATTTAACAGAGCGCATCAAGACAATGACATTTCCAAAGATTATGGCGTCGGTATTAGTAGGGCTTGCAGTTGTCTATTTGATAGGTGTACCGTACTTGTATATGATTGTGAAGCTGTACTTGGGAAAATCAACTTATACATTGATGGCTGCAATTGCATCAGGTTTTTTACCGTATATTGTTCCAGATATCATAATGAGTGTGATTATTGCGACGACTTCAATGTATATATTACCAAGACTTAAAAAAGCACGCCTTGTTTAACAGGCGTGCTTCTTTTTTTTATGTTATTCTATTGTTAGTGAGATTACAAAATTTTGAGTTCCAGCGCTGACGGTAATTTTAGTACTGCCTTTAGCAAGCGCTTTTACCAGACCATTTTTATCTATACTGGCAATCTTTGCGTTGGAAGACTTATAGACTACTTTGTTATTAGCGAGTAAGCTTTTGCCAGTTGTCTTAGGCGCGGCAAGGGCTGAAACTTGAAGGGTGTTACCAACAGCAAGTTTTTGGGCATCGTCTGGAACGACTTGAAGGGTGTATTTTGACCAGTCAAGGGGCACATTGGTTTTAATAGATTCATAGGCATTTAAAATTGAAAAACTTAGCATTCCAAAATAAGCAAATTCACGATTTTCGGCTTCAATATTTTTAGTAAAGACTCTAATTTGATAGTCTCCGGGTGTTGTTGGCGCTTTAAATTTCCACGTTTTACCGTCTCTGAAATCGCTTATATAAGTTTGGAAACCATTAAAGGGTTCTGTTTGGAATTCATCCTCTGGTAAATACATACCTGTCCAAGCGCCGTCATCAATTTGCCCCTTTGTCATGCCACTAATGGTAACCATAATGTCTTCGCTCATCAAAAAGGCAGTTTTGTTTATTTTTAAATCGCCTGATTTTGCAAGATTAGAGCCTACCGTAAATGATATTCTTGAAAAGAGGGCTTTTTCTTGGTCTTCAGCACTTACATTTTGTGTAAAAACTCTAATTTCATAGTCTCCAAACTCAGATGGCATTTCAAAAGGCCAAGTTTTACCATCCCGTAAATCGGCTATATAGGTTTGATTGCCGTTGTAAGAAGAGCCATCCATCTTATCTGTAGGCAAAAAGACACCTGCCCATGCGTTATTATCAATTTGTCCTTTTGAGAGACCTTTTAATGTTAGCGTTGCTTTCTCTTTGGAAAGAAAGTGTGTTTTATTGAGAACAACATCTTTTTCCTTAGCAGGCAGAGAAATGACTTTGAAAGGAACCGTTTCTAAGATGGCGCGTCCAGAATTTTCGTCCAATGAAAGACGGTATTCATAGTTACCAAGTTCGTTTGGTGCAACAGTTTTCCAAGTTTTTCCGTCTGCAAAGTCACTGATATAGCTCTGAAGGCCGTTATAGCTGGAAGCATCTTCTTTGTCACCTTCTTTGTAGACGCCAATAATCACATTCTGAGTCTCTATTTGATCTTTGGTAAGCCCGTTGACGATGATTTTCATTTCTTCTGATATTAAAAATTCTGTCTTTGTGGTTTGAATGTTGTTTGAAGATGCCGAAAATGCAATTGGAATTTGTCCTATAACCAAACTGAGTATTACGGTTGCTAAGGCATACTGTTTTAGTAATTTTTTCATACTTAGACTCCTTTCATTTGATAAATGGCTTATTACACTAAACACTTATGACAAACGTCATAATATTTATACCCACTTATGTATAACTATTAACAGGAGGAATTACAGATGAACACTATTCGCGAAATAATAACCATTGAGAATTTTGATCAATTATGGCAAGAATCATTAAAACAACCCGTATTACTTTTAAAACACAGCACCACTTGCCCAATCAGCGCAAATGCTTATAAAGAATTTAACGCTTTTATCAATCAAAATAATCTTGAATCCGATGAAACACAGTTGCCAGTAATATCCGCTCTTGTAAAGGTCATCGAGAGCCGACCGACTTCTCTGCACATTGCAGACTTTACAAAAATTGCCCACCAATCACCACAAATTTTGCTGATTAAAGGCCAACAGGTTATTTGGAAAGAGAGTCATATGAAAATTACGAAAAAAGCAATTGTTGAGGCGCTAAAGAATGAAACGGTTTAAAAAAGTATACATTGAAATTACAAATTGTTGCAATTTAGATTGTTCCTTTTGTCCCAAAACCAAAAGAAAGCTCGAAACCATGGATGAGGCTAATTTTGTCAAGATTCTCAGCGAAATTAAAGATTATACGGACTACGTTTATTTTCACTTAATGGGAGAGCCGTTTTTAAACCCCAATTTGGCGCGATTTTTAGAACTGTGCCACGAAGCCAATTTGAAAGTGAATATTACCACAAATGGGACGCTGTTAAGTCAGGTAAAGTCAGTGCTTCTAAGTACGCCCGCATTAAGACAGGTCAATATCTCTTTGAGCAGTTTTGAGGCGAATACCATCACCAAACCTTTGGAGACTTATTTGACAGAGGTGACGGACTTTGTCACTAAAGCGGCAGATGACAGTGACATCATTTGTTCAATTCGACTTTGGAATATGGACTCTGAGTCTCTGAAGGGGAGCAATCAGTTTAATCGGGAAATTCTGCAATTCTTAGAAATGCATTTGAATATGTCTGAGAACACACTTTTGGAGATGCTTGAAAAAAAACCGAGTGCCAAACTACGGGAACGTGTTTACATCAACATGGCTGAGAAATTTGAATGGCCGGGTCTTGAAAAAGAGAGCATGGGGCAGGCTGTTTTTTGTTATGGTCTAAGAGACCAACTGGGTATTTTAGTCGATGGTACGGTGGTGCCCTGTTGTCTTGACAGCGACGGAAACATTGCTTTAGGCAATATTTTCAATACGCCACTAGAAAGCATCTTGAGCAGTGAACGGGCAACGGCAATATTTGACGGATTTTCAAGACGAGTAGCGGTTGAACCCCTTTGCCAAAAATGCGGTTATGCCAAACGCTATTGATTTATCAAATTTATAAAATGAAGAGGTGTGTCACATGACATTAAAAACGCTTATTAAATTAGCAGAACCCAAAACCTTTTCGGCTTCTTTGCTGCCTGTTTTCTTTGGGAGTGCGTTTGCTTATGCGCATTACGGCTTTTTTAACTTATTCTATTTTGTTTTGCTATGCGTTGGCATGATGCTCGTTCAAGGCGCCACGAACATGATCAACGATTATTTTGACTATAAGCGAATGGCAGACCAGAGCGATAGAGCAGACGAAAAAGCGTTAGCCAGCGGTGAAGTGACGCTTTTGAAGCTCAAACAAACCATTTTTATTTTTGTCGCTGCAGCTCTTGGGATTGGATTTTATTTTTCAGCCACAATCAATTGGTGGATTTTAGCGGTCATTGCAGTGGCGATGACAGTTTTAATGACCTATTCGACAGGACCAAAACCGATTTGCTACACGCCCTTTGGTGAGCTGGCGGCGGGCTTAGTCATGGGTATGGGCATTACTTCCACGGTTATTTTTATTCAGTCAGGTACTTTTAACGGACTAACGATACTCATTGCGCTGCCGACCGTATGCTTTATTTCGGGACTGCTGCTAGCCAATAATCTTGCGGATTGGCAGGCGGATTTGCTAGTAGGCAGAAAAACCAGTGTGATTTTGCTTGGACCAGAAAAAGCATCAAAGCTTTGGGTTGCCCTCATGCTGTCCATGCTATTACTGTCGGCAGTTCTCACAGGAATAGGTGCTTATAGCGTATGGGTACTCATTGCGCTAATTTTGACATTTCCTTATAGACAATTGGTAGTGGTGCTAAAAGCAGAGAAACAGCGCGAGAAAAAAGGCTTGCTGATGGGAACAACAACGATTGTGGGTCTACGTTACCATGCAGTGCTGATTTTAATGCTGTTGATTTAATCGTTGAATCTAACCTTGTAAAAAAAATTCTATTGACAATCCATCAAACTTTTCCTATAATCAATTTAATTAAATCGCATTGATCTATATAAATTTAATTTTTAATTGAACATATATAACTGATCATTGCAATAGAATCTATCAAGAGTGGTGGAGGGACTGGCCCTATGAAACCCAGCAACCGGCGTAAAAGCAAGGTGCTAAATCCTGCAGTTGATGTTTTTTGTCAGCTGAAAGATAGAATACGGCGACCTTTATAAGCCTCTTCTGTTTTTCGCGCAGAAGGGGTTTTTTGTTTGTATTAAAAAAGAGAATGGTTAATATGAGCATTTGTTAATGGAAAAACGGAGGGAAAAAATCATGTTTGGCAATGAAGGCAGCGGCAAATTGATAAGAACATTTGAAGGGATAAAACAGTATTTTTCAGAAAAAATCATCATTTTAGATGGGGCAATGGGCACTGAAATTCAAAATTTAAAATTAACGGAATCAGACTTTAGAGGGACATTATTTGCAAATCATCCTGAGTCACTTAAAGGGGATAATGATCTGCTGATTCTCACACAACCCGAAAAAATCAGCGAAATTCACAGAGCCTTTTTAGAAGCGGGGGCAGACGTCATTGAAACCAATACCTTTAATGCGACGCGCATATCACAGGCAGATTACGCTTTAGAAGGGTATGTGAGACAGATCAATCTTGAAGGTGCAAGACTTGCACGATCATGTGCGGACGCTTATACAAAAAAGTCCCCTAACCAGCCAAGATTTGTCGCAGGGTCAATTGGACCAACCAATAAAACGGCGTCTATTTCGCCGAAAGTGGAGAATCCCGGCTATCGAAATGTCTCTTTTGACGATTTAAAACATGCCTATAAAGAACAGATTAGCGCCTTAATAGAAGGTGGAGTAGACTTGCTTTTGATTGAAACCATTTTTGATTCTTTAAACGCAAGAGCGGCTTTGTTTGCGGCTGAAGAAGTCTTTGAAGAAATTGGAAGACCACTGCCTATTATGATTTCGGGCACCTTAACCGACAAAAGCGGTAGAACGCTTTCAGGACAAACGCTTGGCGCGTTTGTTGCGTCCATGAAATCGGAGCACGTCATTAGCATCGGCCTTAACTGCGGCTTTGGCGCAAAGCATTTGGCAAGTTTTATTCAGGAGTTGGCTAAAATGAGCCCACTGCTCATCAGTGTTTATCCCAATGCGGGACTGCCAAACCAACTTGGGTTTTATGACGAGATTCCAAAATTAACAGCAAGTTACTTAAATGAATTGATTGAAAACGGTGCAGTAAACATCATTGGAGGTTGCTGCGGTACGACGCCCGAGCACATCAAAGCGATTGCTGATGTGGCAAGGGGCAAAACACCGAGAATAGCGCCTAACTTATCGCCAACCACCGTTTTAGCAGGTCTTGAGACGCTGAAAATTGACAAAAAATCGAATTTTATCAACATAGGGGAGCGCACCAACGTTTCGGGGTCGATTAAGTTTGCCCGTTTAATCCGAGAAGGCAAATACGAAGAGGCATTAGCCATCGCACTAGATCAGGTTGAAAATGGCGGACAAATCATAGACGTCAATTTTGACGACGGGCTACTGGACAGCGCCAAAGAAATGGAAATTTTCTTAAGGTTGATTTCTTCTGAGCCAGACATTTCAAAAGTACCCGTGATGATCGACTCCTCCAAGTGGGAAGTGCTCGAAACAGGTCTAAAATCGATTCAAGGCAAGTGCGTGGTCAATTCTATCAGCATGAAAAATGGAGAGGATGAATTTTTATACCAAGCCACTCAGATCAAGCGTTACGGCGCAGCGGTAGTTGTCATGGCGTTCGACGAAAAGGGACAGGCGGATAACTTTGACCAGAAAATTGCCATTTGCAAGCGTGCGTATGATTTGCTAGTGAATATCGTCAAATTTGCGCCCGGAGACATTATTTTCGACTGCAACATTTTAGCCATCGGTACAGGACTTGAAGAACACAGCCGATATGCCTTAGATTTTATTCAGGCGGTTGCTTGGGTGAAGGAAAACTTGCCTTATGCCAAAACGAGCGGCGGTCTTAGCAATCTGTCATTCTCTTTTAGAGGCAACAATCCCGTTCGCGAAGCCATGCACTCAGCCTTCCTTTACCACGCCATCAAAGCAGGTCTGGATATGGCGATCCTAAACCCTGGGATGATCCAAATTTATGATGATGTCAATCCTGAACTGCTAATAAAGGTGGAAGATGTGATATTCGATAGATTCCCAGAAGCGACAGACGACTTGATTGCTTTTGCACAAGGCATGAACGGTGAGCAAGCCGAGAAGGTCGAACAGGTACAAGCATGGAGACTTGGCAGCTGCGAAGAACGTCTGAAAATAGCTTTAATGAGGGGCATTACCGAATTTTTAGAGACAGATTTAGCCGAGGCGAGAGAAACCATTCCTACTGCCTTAGAAATCATAGAAGGGCCACTGATGAATGGGATGAGAGCGGTCGGAGATTTGTTTGGAGACGGCAAGATGTTCCTCCCGCAGGTCGTTAAGAGCGCCAGAGTCATGAAGAAAGCTGTTGGGCATCTGATGCCTTATATTGAAGCCGAATCTTCAAACTCAAAGCAAACAAGCGCCGGAAAAATTTTACTCGCAACCGTTAAAGGTGATGTGCACGATATTGGGAAAAACATTGTGAGCATTGTTCTTCAGTGCAATAATTTTGAAGTCATAGATTTAGGCATCATGGTGTCTGCTGAGGAAATATTAGAAACAGCGCTTCGTGAAAAGGTTGACCTGATCGGGCTCAGCGGTTTGATTACGCCTTCTTTGGACGAAATGGTGCACGTAGCAGAGCAGATGCAGGTGAGAGGGTTTAAGATTCCGCTGATTATTGGCGGCGCGACAACCTCTAAACTTCACACAGCGCTTAAAATTGCCCCTTGCTACAAAGGTGGCGTGGTCTATTCCACAGACGCGCCAAACGCCGTGACATGTGCGAAAAATTTGTTAAGCATAAAGGATAAGGCAAATTTCTTAAAAGAGGTATACGAAGGTTACGAGCAGGTGTGCGAACTGTCAAAAAACCATCAAAGCCGACTGGACACATTAGAATTTGCGCGTGCGAACACACCAAGCTTAATTTTTGACGAAAGGACCATTACAAAACCAAAATTCATAGGCATAAAGACTGTCGATTGGGTGACGGTTAACGATTTGATTCCTTACATCGACTGGACGTTCTTCTTTACGGCTTGGGAGTTCAAGAAACCTTATCCAGCCATTTTGAGCGATGCGGCAGATGCCATATCGGCTGAAGAAGCAAGAAAACTCTTTGCCGACGCCAATCAACTCTTAGAACAACTAAAAGAGCAATTGACGATTAGGGGCGTCGTAGGCATATTCCCTTGCCAAAGAAAAGGCGAAGGCATAGCCATTCAGGGTGAATTGCCTCTTGTTTTCAATACCTTCAGACAGCAAAAATCAGGCAGCGACTATTTGAGTTTAGCCGATTTTATTGCGGATGAAAATGAGGAAACGACGGACTACATCGGCGCATTCGCAGTAACCGCGGGACTTGGCGTAGAAGCTCTTGCAAAGCAATTTGAAGAAGAGGGCGACAGTTACAGTGCGCTGATTATAAAGACTTTGGCAGATCGCTTGGCAGAAGCTTTTGCAGAAAAATTGCACGAGATGGTTCGCACCGACTTATGGGGTTATGCACCAGAGGAAGACCTAACCATGGAAGCCATTCATAAGGCGAAATACAGAGGTATTCGCCCTGCAATCGGCTATCCGTCTTTGATTGACCACAGCGAAAAGCGCAAGCTGTTTGATTTGTTAGAGGTTGAAAGTCGCGTAGGGATTGAGCTTACAGATTCCTTTATGATGACACCAGCAAGCAGTGTCTGCGGTTTATATTTTGCACATCCATCGGCAAAATATTTTGACCTTTACCATATTGGAGAAGATCAAGTGGAAAACTATAGCGAGAAAATTGGGTTAGAAAAAGCGTTGGTGGAAAAGCGCATTGGGACTCGGATTAAATATTAGACTGTAATTCGTGTTGAAGTAATAGCCAACGCGCAAAAATGACATCAGATTATGAATCTGATGTCATTTTTTATAGAAGATTTTTAAGTCATCTATTTTGCGAATTTATTTAATGTCCTTAAAGTCTAAAATTCATTTATTTTTTTACAGCTGGAAGTACAACAGGTTTAGCAACAGGTTTAATAACTGGCTTTGTAGTTGTCGAAGCAGGCGTTATTGCTTTGATGGTCACTTGAATCGGTTTAATTTCAAAGTTGACTTGATCAGCTGAGTAGCTGTCCATATTTCCACTTTGATAGCCCCACCAACCTTTTGTTGTTGCTGTTTTGCTGAAGATTAATTCTGCGCCGAGACCTTTGTCATCAAAACAGTAACTTTTGATTTCTTTGGCACCAGCATTGTCAATTAAGTTATAGGCGATAAAGTTCTTCACTGTATTGTATCCACTAAGAACGCCAGTGTTTACAATGGGACCCCTAAGGTCGTAATATTCGTAGCCATTTGTTTCATCTTTGCTAGTGCTGATCGTTAATTTACCAGTTTCGATATTGTACTGGTCTCCAGGAGAAAGGAAGCTTAACGAAACATTTTTAATGGCAAGTTGCTTAAGATTATTGTCCTTTATTGCATTTGCCACATTGATGACAGTAACACCACCAGCACCAGCAACTTCAATCAATTTTGTCGCTTCGTTAAAAATCATAGCTGTATTTTCGTCAACGCCATACGCTTTTGTTGAAAGCTTTTTATACTCCCATGAAGCAGCCGTAAGTCTTCCAAGTCTGGCTCTTGCATCAAAATGCTGATCAACAATGCTGTATGGGAAAAATCCAAGGCCTTTTTCCAAATAGACGGGACCATTTAATTGGTCATTTTCATCCACATATTTAGTGGTGAAACCGCTATTGATTGCACCGAGGCTATTGCCGCCAGCAATCATCGGGTTGCTCATAATTGCCGCACCAGCACTAGAACCGCCTATGACGCCACCGTTTTGGTATAGTTCCCATATTGCTTTTAATGCAAGCGTTTGGCTGCCGTCAGTTTTGAGCATCGCTTTTGTAATTCTCGTTTGATCGCCTCCGACAAACCAAATGGCATTTAAATCTTTGATTTGAGTGGCCATTTCAACTTTATTCGCATTTTCAATCCATTTGGATTCATCCACATCTTTTGTTTTGGAGTCATCAACGACAGCAATTTCGAGAATCTTGATTTGAGATTCTGGAACACCGTAGCCAATCAAATCTTTCTTAAAGTTATTCGAACTTTTTAAATTTCCGCTAGCTGCAGGGATAATGCCTATTTTTGCATTAGTTTTACCACCTGCTAGCGCAATGTATTTGTTATACACAGATTCATTTGTACTGCCAAGTGCTCCACCGACAATAACGAGGCTTCCCTTATTTGTAGGCGTTGCTGTGAGTGCTGTAGCCTCAGCGTAGCTAAATGGTACGCTTGAAAGGACAAGGCTTAAAGCCAAGCTTAAAGATAAGAACTTTTTAATCATTGTATTTCCCCCTTATTAGTTGATATAGAGGTTATATGCAAAAATGATGCCATGTTTAAAATTAAATTTCATTAGGCCTTTAGGGGTTAATGTTTGAATAATGGGCGAATTGGGCATTTTATTGGGTTTTAAATGGGTCTCGAATACCGCGTTGTCTCCTATTGGCTTATTCGTCAAAAGCGAGTAAGATAAGTAGAGTATTAAACTGGATCAAACGGAAGATAAAGAGGAAATTATGGAAAAATATGATGCATTAAAAAAATACTTTGGCTTTTCTGCCTTTCGCGAAGGGCAAGAGGGCTTAATTGACCAAATTTTACTGGGAAGAGACGTCCTTGGGCTTATGCCGACGGGTGGGGGTAAATCGCTTTGCTATCAATTGCCAGCACTATTATCCGATGGCATTACACTTGTCATCTCACCGCTTATTTCACTCATGAAAGACCAAGTTGACGGACTCAATGAAAATGCCATACCATCGACTTATATTAACAGTTCTTTAACGGGGGCAGAACTTGCAAAGCGTGTGAGGGCCATTAAAAATGGAGAATACAAACTTTGCTACGTTGCACCCGAGCGCCTGAACGCAAGGGACTTTCAGGAATTGGTCACAGAGCTGAATATAACCCTGGTCGCAATCGATGAAGCCCATTGTATCAGTCAATGGGGCCATGACTTTAGACCGAGTTACAAAGAAATTCCAAAATTTATTAAAAGACTATACCCAAGACCTTGCGTTGCTGCATTTACAGCAACCGCGACAGAGTTTGTGAAAGACGAGATCAAAGAACTTTTAGAACTGAGATACCCTTATGAAGTTGTGACAGGTTTTGATCGTCCAAATTTACTCTATAAGGTGGCAAAACCTCAAAACAAAACCAAATACGTGGTTCAATACTTGGAAAATTTAACGACAGACCCTTCGGGCATTATTTTCTGCGCGACACGCAAAAGCGTAGACTCTTTGACCAAGGAACTTCAAAAGAAAGGGTATTCAGTAGAGGCTTATCATGCAGGGTTTGAAAACGAGCATCGCAATAGGGTTCAGGAAAACTTTATGTTCGATCGGACAAAGATTATTGTGGCGACCAATGCGTTTGGGATGGGCATTGATAAGCCCGATGTGCGTTTTGTAATCCACTACAATATGCCTAAAAATATGGAAGCCTACTATCAAGAGGCCGGCAGAGCGGGCAGAGATGGCGATGAGAGTGAATGTATTTTGCTCTATTCACCAGCCGATATTGTAAAGCAAAAACTCATGATTGCCACCAATTCAGATACGGGCAGTGTCGACCGCGACCGTTTGATGCATAGCAATTTGCAAACGCTTGTAAATTATTGTCATACGCATGATTGTCTTAGGGCTGAAATCTTACAATACTTTGGAGAAAACAGTCAAAAAAAGAACTGCGCAAAGTGCAGCAATTGCTTAAATGAATCCACCTTGGTGGACATGACCATTGAGGCGCAAAAGATAATGTCGTGTATTTTTAGAACCAATCAACGCTATGGTTCGGGAACCATTATCAAAGTGCTGAGAGGTTCAAAAGACAAGAAGCTATTAGATTGGAATTTAGATCAGCAATCTACCTATGGGATTATGGCCGATCATTCAGACGGCATTCTTAAAGAAATTATCATGCATTTGATTGCTCAAGGCTATATTGAAATGGTAGGCGGTACATATCCTATTTTGGCGCTTACGGATACGTCTAAGCAAATTTTAAAGGGTGAAAATAAATTCTATTTAAAACAAGATCGCATTGAAGAGACGCTTTCAAATAAGAAGGAAAAAACGAAGAAGACTAAGCGCAGTACTGGCGCTTCAGAGACATCTAACAAGCTATACGAGTGCCTTGTTGTTCTCAGAAAAGAAATTGCCGATCAAAAGCACGTTCCAGCCTATCTTATTTTCAGCAATGCAACTTTAAGTGAAATGGCTGAAGAGTCTCCTAAGACGAAAGAGTCATTTTTGGAAATTAAGGGCGTCGGTGAAAAGAAATATGAAACTTATGGCGAAATTTTCATAGCGGAAATTAGACGGTACTGCGAAAACGCATAAGTTAAAATAAGATTTCAAGTTGTGCTTACTATGCCTATGTCTTTTAATTCATGATAAAATGAGATTGAGGTGCATAAAATGAAAAAAATAATAAGCAGTGTTTTAATGGGCTGTCTCATACTAGGACAAAGTCTTCCTGCATACGCAGTTGCGACGCCTAAAGTTATTCCTGTAGTAAAATTGGTAACTGTCAAATTACCATCTCCTGGTGAGACTATGGCGAAAGCAATGGATCTATTGTTAATCAATTTGCAGAAAAAAACTTCTTTTTCAGGGTCTGTTATTTTGGCTCAAAATGGAAATGTTTTGCTGAGCAAAGGTTATGGCATGGCGAATGAGGAGTATCAAATTCCGAATAGCCCAACGACCGTTTTTAGACTCGCTTCACTTAGTAAACAGTTAACGGCAGCTTCTGTCTTAAAATTGGTTGAGATGGGAAGTTTAAAGCTTTCTGATCCAGTAAGTCAGTATGTTCCTGATTTTCCAAGAGGCAATGAAATAACCATTCAAATGTTGTTAAATCATACTTCTGGGCTAAGAGACCAAATTACTCAAACTGGAAAGACAGAGGAAGAACTCACTCGAGTGGGGCATACGCCAGAAGAACTTGTTAGTCTCATCAAAAAAGAAACTTTGGTCACTCAGCCTGGAGTGACCTATTTTTATAGCAACCACGGGTACATTCTACTGGGCTATTGTATTGAGAAAGCATCTGGAATGGGTTATGAATCTTTTTTAAAGCAAGCCATTCTTGAACCGCTTGGGATTAAAGAAATACAATATGACGACTCGGATGCCATCGTTAAAAACAGGGCTGAAGGGTATAAAGTTGTTAATGGTCAAAAGAAGAAAGCTGACTGGATTGACATGAGCAACCCCTATGCAGCAGGTGCGCTTATTGGCACGACAGAGTCGTATTTAAAATGGCAGCAAAGTTACAACAGTCCTAAAATACTTTCAAAGGAAAGTTGGACACAATTTTTCGGCACGCAAGTCAAAACCAATAGAACTGCTTTATTCGATGAACGATACGCGCTTGGTGTCATGACGACTATGCTTCCGCTTAATACTGGGAAAATGGCTCAAGTGATTTACCATACTGGCGGCGTCAATGGGTTTAGAAATTTTCAAATCCATATCGATCAATTAAACTTAGATTTCATTCTTTTGTCTAACAATGAATCAACTGACTTAGAACCTTTATTGAGCAAAGTGCTTCTTTATATGATGGCACTCATTTAGAAATAGGAGACGTTTATGGACTTACTATCCAGTAATTGGAAAATTCATCTACCTGGACTCAGAACGCTGAAAACAGCTTTAACGGTTCTTTTATGTGTGTTGTTAGGTCAATTGGGTTCTGTGTCTTCGCCGTTCTTCATGACGCTCGCGGGGATTATTACCATTCAAGTGTCAACTGCAGACTCCTTTAGAATGGGAAGAACGCGTATTCTTGGGACTGCCGTAGGGGCACTTGTTGGACTCCTATTTGCGTTAATTCAACCAGAAAATGCATTTTTGGCAGGGCTTGGGGTTATCGTGGTGATACAAATTTGCGACCGTCTTCATTGGAATGCAGCCATTCAAATTGCAACGGTTGTCTTTATGGCAATCATGGTCAATCTGGAGGGGAAAGATCCGCTATTTTATAGTCTAAGCCGATTGTTAGATACCTCTTTAGGGGTATTGATTGCATTAACAATCAATTATTTTGTATATCCCTATAATAATCTAAAACAAATTATCAACGGTTTTGAAACTTTGGAAATAGCCATATTGAAGGCATTAGAGCCTGTATTGTTAGAACCCTTGCTGATTACACAAGTACCTAATGCTATTGGAGATATAGAGCCAACACGCGAAAAAATACTGTGGATTAGAGATCAAATTAAGCTTTATGATCAAGAAGTTCAAATAAAAAAGGGAAAACAAGGCGAAATAGAACCCTACAAAATAAAATTTGAACTTTTCTGGGATATTTTCGAGCATACAAAGCATTTAATTATGTTGACTAAGGAAATGGAAGATCAAACAGAAAGCACGGCTTTAGAATTTAGAGAGCTGATGATTGTCTATCAGTATCACCTCAAACGAGTGAATCAGAGCTTGAAGGCAATTCAATGGTAAATATGTGAAAGGGCAGTCGTAAAATGATAGTATCATTTAAACGACTGCCCTTTTAAATTTTGAGGTCTATTGTCCTGTATAAATTTTAATGGCATCTCTTAAAAAAAGAGCTGTTCCTGGCGCATCTTTATCATAGTGAGCGGTGAAACGCTCATCCTCTACATACATTTGGGCAAGTCCAAAGTGGGCTTCTTTGCTGTATGCACCATCTGCCCAGAAATTGGTAAGCCATTGTCTGTGAAGATCTGCTGCTTTTTGAGCAAGTTCACTAGCGGGATCGCCTTGTTTAAACGCTTCAGCGAGAACGGTTGTAAGCGTCTCTTCGAGTGCAGTTACCAAGTCGTGGTCGGCCTTACTCATGTTCATAAATTTCTTGTTAGAATCATTCACACTTTCGTCTCCATAGTTTTTTCTGATTTCTTTGCCATATTTGGCTTCGTTTTCGTCTATTTTAGCTTTTTTAAACCCTTCAAATTTTTCTTGATCTGTCATTTTAATTTTCCCTCCTGTAGCGTCAATCGTCTTTTCAACATTTTCTATAAGCCGATTAAGTTGCGTTCTTTTTTCAAGGAGTTTTTCGCGGTGGATTATTAGAGCACCTGCAGCGTCGAAATTTGGCGCTGTAACGATGGCTTTAACTTCTTCAAGGCTTACACCGAGTTCCTTATAAAATAGAATCTGCTGAAGTTGACGAACCTCTGAGTCCCCATAAATACGATAGCCTGATGAGTTGATTCTCGCCGGCGTGAGAATGCCAATTTCATCATAGTATCTGAGTGTTCGGGTGCTGATGCCTGCCAATTTGCCTAAAGTTTGAACGGTGTATTCCATATGTCCACCTCCTTGTAATTTCATATTACACCTTTACGCTACGTGAAGGTCAAGTGTTTATTTTTGATATAAAAAAATAGCATTTTCTACTCTATAAGTTGAATGAAAGATTCAGCTTATAGAGTAGAAAATGCTAGGAAGAACGTTTTGAATTGCCCAAATAGGCCATTGTTGTTTTATAATCGGGAAGTATTTTTCCGACCAGTCTCCAAAAGGAACGGTCGTGATTCAAATGAACCAGATGGCACATTTCGTGAACAATCACGTAATCAATCACTTCAATGTGAAGCATAGCCAGTCGCCAGTTAAAAGTAAGGTGACGATCTGAGTTGCAGCTGCCCCAACGAAGCTTTGAGTCTTCAATGACAAAACCCTTAGGCTTTACTTTGAATTCAGACTGGAAAAAGGCAATGCGTTCTGATATAAGTTTTTTCAGTACCTTGGTATAATAGGATTGAAGCAGTGGCTCAATCGCAATTTGACCGCTATTTGGACTGGTTAATTTCAACGATTTGCCGTCAAAATCTATTTGAGGTTTTTTCGCAGAAGGGTCATGATGCATTTTCAGCATGTAAGACTCTCCGAGGTAGTAGCAGTGGATCGGTTGATCTAAAGTCATTTTTTTCACCTATATACGTTGAATTGAAGATTCAACGTATTACTCTGTACAACTTATATAAAACAAATATTTTGCCAAAAAATAAAATGGAGCGGGTGAAGGGAATCGAACCCTCGTAGCTAGCTTGGGAAGCTAGAGCTCTGCCACTGAGCTACACCCGCATAAAATTTCCTACCCCCGTATTATACATAAAAGTAATGTAAAAAGAAAGTAGGAAATGAAAAATATAAAATTTATTTTGTCAAAGACTCATCCAGCCTTCTATCGAATAGAAATCTCTGCAAGGTCAAGGTTCTTATTTCGCTCAACAATTTGACGCATAGACCATTCGTTTTGGAAGAGTAGAACAGGTTTTTCACGCTCATCTTGAACAAATACGGTGTCCATTGTGAGGGATAAGTTGTCACGGTTGAAATCTTCATTGGCAACCCAACGAATATATCTGTATGGGAGTCTCTCAATAAGAATGTCCGCTCCGTATTCGTGTTTTAAACGGAATTCAAGAACCTCAAATTGAAGGACGCCTACAACGCCAACAATCAGTTCCTCAACGCCTATATTAGGACGTTTGAAGACTTGAATCGAACCTTCTTCAGCAAGCTGAGAAATTCCTTTTAGGAACTGTTTGCGTTTTAAAGCGTTTTTGGTATAGATTTTTGCAAAGTGCTCTGGTGCAAAAGCAGGAATGCCTTCGTACTCAACCTTAGATGAGTCTGCAGAAAGCGTGTCGCCAATTCTGAAAATACCAGGATCGTGTATGCCGATGATGTCCCCTGGATACGCTGTTTCAACAATGACACGATCTTGTGCCATGAATTGCTGTGGCTGAGACAAACGCACTTTTTTATTTTCTTGAACATGGTTGACCTGCATGCCTTTTTCAAATTTGCCTGAGCAGATTCGAAGGAAAGCTATACGGTCTCTATGGGTAGGGTTCATATTCGCTTGAATCTTGAAAATGAAGCCTGAGAAATTATCGTTTGAAGGGTCGATTGGACCTAAGTTACTTTCTCTTGGCTGAGGCGGTGTCGTAATGTTTAAGAAAGATTTAAGAAACGGCTCAACACCAAAATTGGTAAGCGCGCTACCAAAGAACACAGGGGTTAAATCGCCGGAAAGAACACGGTCTAAATCAAATTCATCTCCAGCGCAGTCAAGGAGTTCAATATCGCCAAGCAGTTGTTGATGAAGGCCTGCGCCTATAAGTTTTTCGAATTTTGGGTCATTGAGATCACCCATTTCAGAGGTTGCAATGGATTGTCCGTGGTTGCCGTCGCCAAAGAGTTCGATTTGTTTTTCGAGACGGTTATAAACGCCTTTGAAGTTTCTGCCTGAGCCGATTGGCCAGTTAACAGGATAAGAACGAATGCCAAGGCTTTTTTCAATGTCTTCAAGCACATCAAAGGGGTCTTTGCCTTCGCGGTCAAGCTTATTGATAAAGGTGAAGATTGGAATGCCTCTCATTTTACAAACTTTAAAGAGTTTTCGAGTTTGTTCCTCGACCCCTTTAGAACAGTCGACAACCATGATCGCACTATCAGCGGCGATGAGGGTTCTGTAAGTATCTTCACTAAAATCTTGGTGACCAGGTGTGTCTAGGATGTTGATGCAGTAACCATCGTAGTCAAATTGAAGGACAGAAGATGTAACCGAAATACCTCTTTGTTTTTCAATTTCCATCCAGTCTGAAACGGCATGTTTTTGGGCTCTTCTTGATTTAACAGATCCCGCCATGTGAATAGCGCCCCCGTAAAGAAGGAATTTCTCTGTTAAAGTGGTTTTACCGGCATCCGGGTGTGAAATGATAGCGAAGGTTCTTCTCCTGCGCACTTCTTCTAAAAATTCTACAGTTTGTTCTGACATCTTTATCTTCCTTTATCTGCTATCGTTCCATATAAAAAGCCAACACGATTGTTGGCTTGAAGTAAAATCTAGTACTGACATAAAAATTTTATCCGCTATTGAGCAATCTGTCAATCCAATTCGACGAAAACAGTGCTACTGTGTTACAATTGTATTTAATAATAGTGGCCTCTACAAGTTGAAGAATTGATTCAATTTGCAAATAAAAATCGATTAAAAGTTATGGAGTGCGTATATATGTTAAAAGTGATCATTGCAGAAAAACCGTCCGTTGCAAAAAATATTGCTGAAGCGGTCGGTTCGAAAAATAGAAGAGACGGTTATTTAGAAGGCCCTCAGTATCTAGTGACATGGGCCTTTGGTCATTTACTCGAACTCAAAGACGCAAAGGATTACGATGAAAAGATGAGCAGCTGGCGTCTTGAAAATTATCCTTTTATTCCTGAGCATTTTGAATATCAAGTCAAAGCCAGTTCGGAAAATAAGAAAGTCGTTGACGAAGGCGCAAAGAAACAGCTTAGCATTATTGAAAGCCTCATTCGCAGAGAAGAAGTTGTTGGCGTGATTTCGGCCTGCGACTTTGACCGAGAAGGGCAGATTATCGGCGACATTATTTTAGAGTACATTAATGTAGGCAAACCGATTGAGCGACTTTTGCTCAATGAGTGGACGGCAGATGAGGTCAAGCAAGGGCTTGAAAAACTCATAGACAATACCAAAATGAATCCGCTTAGAGATGCAGGGATTAGTAGGCAATGGGCAGATTGGATGATTGGCATCAATTTGACTTCTGTGGCGACTCTTAAATACCAAAGAGGGTCGAGCCGAATCCTAAATGTCGGTCGGGTACTGCTTCCTACGCTTAAAATCATCTATGATAGGGACATGGAAATCGATAAGTTCGTTCCAGAAGCGTTCCACAAGCTAAGTGCCAATTTTAAGCAAAACAAAGCTGAAAGCATTGACTCAGAAGCGGTGAAGCCTAAAGCAGACACCACTTATGAAGGCAATTACGAAATAGACGCTCAAGACAAATTTCCGACAAAGGATGCGCTGGAAGTTTTGCTAAAAGCGCTTCCTGGGCATTTTGGAAAAGTAGTGGACAAGCAGGTTGAGCAAAAGCGAGAATATCCACAGAGTCTTTTTAATCTATCCAATTTACAGGGACATATTACCAGTAAGGAAAAAGGATGGACATCTGATCGGGTGCTAAAGGTGGCACAGAGCCTCTACGAGAAGAAGCTCATCACCTATCCAAGAACAGCGAGTTTGGCTTTGGAAGAGACTTTGACAGAGAAAACCGAGAAGGTACTCAGCATAGTTAAACGTGGATTGCCATACGAAAAAGAAATTCACTTTCACACGAATAAGCGCGTCTTTGACAACAGCAAAGTGGAGAGCCATAGTGCCATCATGCCAACCTATGTGCTGCCTAAAAATTTGCCGCAAGACGAAGCCATTGTCTATGAAGCGGTGAAGAACCGGTTTATTATGCAGTTCATGCCTGTTGCAGAGCACGAGGAAGCGAGTTTGACGACGAAAATCATCGGACTTGAAGACCCGGGCGTATTTGTGACGAAGGGGCGAATTCAACTGGTGCAAGGCTGGAAAAAAGTCGAGAAAATTCAAAGCAAAGACAAAGAACTTCCAAAGCTTAACCTAGGTGATGAAGTGGCTTTTGTGAGCGGCGCAATCGAATCCAAAGAGACCAGTCCACCCAAAAGACATACTGAAAAAACGCTGCTTCGTGTTATGGAAACTTGCGGAAAAAAATACAAGGAACAAGATCAAGACGCGATGATTGAAGCCATACTCAGCGGTTTTAGCATCGGGACGCCCGCAACTAGAGCGGAGACCATCAGCAAACTTAAAAGTGTCGGCTACATTGACTATAAAGGAAAGAATTTATTCTGTACAGATATGGGCCTAAGGATGGTAGATTTGTTCCCAATACAGGAACTTTTCGACCTTGAGTATACTGGGCGCTTAGAAAAAATTCTTTCAGAAATGGGAAAAGGACAAGGGACAAAACAGGAATTCCTTGAAGCCATTAAACAGTTTACCGAGAACTCAGTAGATCGCATAAAAAAGGACGACTTCCATTTGATTGGAGAAGGTGAGGAACGACCGCTTCGGGAGGGTCAAGAGTCATTAGGGAAATGTCCCGTGTGTGCCAGTGATATTGTCGAAGGCGAAAAAGGCTTTGGCTGTACCAATTGGAAAGGTGGCTGCAAGTTTGTCATATGGAAAAACGATCGTTTTTTAACGGCGTTAAAAGTCAGACCGACACCTCAAACGATTCAGCGACTACTTGAAAATGGGTTTGTGTTCAGCAATAGCTTTATCAGTAAAAAGGGCAGTAAGTTCAGCGCATTCCTGACTTATGAGAAAAACTTGGAAACTGGTTATTATGGTTGGAAAATGAGTTTTGATCCGCCAAAAGCAGCAAACGCGCCTGAAACGCCTCAAGCTTAGAATTGGTTATTTTAAAAATGTAATGTCATAAAAAATTAAAAACACAAAATAAAAAAGGTTGAAACGTCCATTAGATGGGGTTTCAACCTTTTATTAATTTTCTTGATAAAGCTATAAAAACAATAATGGAAGTTAAGCTTTGTTAACTGAACCGAAAAGTTCCATTTTTTCTTTTACAGTAGATTTGATTGCTTCGTAGCCAGGGCCAAGAATCTTTCTAGGGTCGAAGCCTTTGCTTTCAAGATCTTTGTTCGCTTCAAAGTATTTTCTAGTAGCGGCTTGGAATGACAATTGACATTCTGTGTTAACGTTGATTTTAGCAACGCCAAGAGAAATCGACTGTTTGATCATTTCAGCAGGAATACCAGTGCCGCCGTGGAGAACAAGTGGCATGTCACCAGTAAGGTTTTTAATGTTTTCAAGCGCTTCAAAGTTAAGACCAGCCCAGTTTGAAGGGTATTTGCCGTGAATGTTGCCAATACCAGCTGCAAGCATATCCACGCCAAGATCAGCAATCAATTTACACTCAGCTGAGTCTGCAATTTCGCCAGCCCCAACAACGCCATCTTCTTCGCCGCCGATTGAACCAACTTCTGCTTCTACTGAAATGCCTTTTGCGCTAGCAATGGCAATGATTTCTTTTGTTTTAGCAATATTTTCGTCGATTGAATAGTGTGAACCATCAAACATGATAGACGAGAAACCAGCTTCGATACATTTAATAGCACCATCAAAACTACCGTGGTCTAAGTGAAGCGCTACTGGAACAGTAATTTTAAGTTCTTCAAGCATGCCGTTAACCATTCCAACGACAGTTTTGTAGCCGCCCATGTATTTGCCTGCGCCTTCAGAAACACCAAGAATAACGGGAGAGTTGTTCTCTTGAGCCGTTAATAAAATGGCTTTTGTCCATTCTAAATTGTTGATGTTGAATTGTCCTACCGCGTATTGACCGGCTTTTGCATCTTTTAACATTTTGCTTGCTGAAACTAACATGTGTGACCTCCTAAAGTTTATTTTAAAGTAGGCTGGTGCAAGTGATTAAGAGCCTACTTATTGACAAGTGCATCAGATTCATACCCGAATGTGAATGGTATGAAACTTATTGTATGCTAACCATTATACAACTATTTGTTAAGAAATAAAAACATTTTGTAATAATAATACGAATATAAGATAAAAATAATCAAATTAAGCGCAAAAAACGACACTTAAAAAGATTTATTAGTTTAACGATATATGAATAGGGAATATAGAGATTAAGGCTGTTTATGGAATGGGGGTGAAGCGTTGAACATCAAATGGAAAATAACGTCGGCAATGTTTTTATCATCCTTAATCATTGTCATAACTATGGGCTTTATTTCGGTCAGCATTAATCAGCAAACGCTTAAAAAACGCGCAAGTGAGTTTATGACAGACATACTTGCAAGAAATGAATATGAAGTGACGCAGCAAGTTGTGGCGACTGAAAATGTGATTCAATCTATATTTTTAGATTTAGCCTCTACTTATAATAGTGAAAAAGCCTTGATAGATCAAAACTATAGGAATGAATATTTGGATAAAATGAAAGCATCGGTCAAAGTTTCTGCTGAAATTAATCGATCAAGTTCAGCTTTTTTGATTTTAATAGATCCTTTAAATTCACAGCATGTTTTGGGAAGTATTTTGTATGAAGACCGCAATAGAGATGGAATTCCAGAAGAAATCACCAATACGATTTGGATGGATCAAGAATTTTTTAAAGGTATTGATAAAGATATATCAAAGCAAGCCCCCTATTCTTGGATTTCAAATGCAAGTGAAAATTCGATGATTTGTTATAGTTTGTTAATGAAAGATCAAAAAGCTGTAGCTTTGGTCGGCGCAAATATGAATAAGGGATTGATTAAAGAGAGACTGCGCTCAACAAAATATTTAACGTCCGGTTATTTGTATCTAATTGATGAGAACGATCAAGTTATTTATCATCCGACCGTTAAAGAGGGGCAAATTTTTAAGACAGGTTTTAATGAAATGCCTTCAGATCTATTAAAAGTTGAAATTTTATCTTTGAAAACTGATTTTGTTAATATAAAAGGCTTGACAGGTGGCGACGTTATTAGAGCCGAGCGCACCCTGAAAAATGGTTGGAAAATTGGACTAGAAGTTGAAATGGCAAATGTTTTAAAAGGGCTTGATCAAATTTTTATAATGATGATATTTTTGATGATCGGTGCGTTGATTATGGCATTTGGAATAGGATTGTATTCGAGTAGCAGAATTGGAAAGCCCTACATTCGGTTGTCGCATCAAATTGAAAAAATGGATTCTGAGATTGTTGAACTACAGTTAGATCAAAAATATCTCTGTCGAAAAGATGAGGCAGGGATTCTCTATAGATCTTTTGAGCAATTAATAAAAAGATTAAAATTGAGTTTTGAAGAAGTAACGCGTTATAATCAAAATTTGGAGAATTTGGTTGAGGAACGAACCAATGCGCTCATTACTACTAATAATAATTTAGAGGAAGCATTAGCGACAAGCGAAGAGAAACAAGCTTTGCTATATGAAAGTAATAATCGGTTAGAAGTTTCTTTAGAATTAGTTGAAAAAACACAAAAGGAGTTATTAAAAATCGAAAAAATTGCTTCTTTAAGTTATTTGGTTTCAGGTATTTCTCATCAAATGAATACGCCTTTAGGCAATGCCATTACAAGTGTTAGTTATTTAAATCAAGAAATCGATAAAATCAAAAAACTATTTAAATCAGAGACGCTTAAAAAAAGTGATTTAGAAGAGTACCTCGAGGTAGCGCTAGAAAGTACAAATGGTATTATGCGAAGTTTGGAAAAAAGCAGTAAGCTTATAGAGCGATTTAAGGGCACTTCAGTACTTGAACAAGTCGAAGTGATTAAATTGATTAGTGTAGCAGATTTTGTAAAGGATTACATTGAGGTCATTAAGACAACTAAGGAATCTTTAAACTGCCAATTTATAATGGAAATTCCAAGTGGATTAGAGTTTAGATGTCGTCGGTCAAATTTTTTAACAATCCTTGATGAACTTGTTAAAAATGCACTGGATCATGCATTTGAAGAACATAGCAGCCCTCAAATTCGGATACAGATTCACTCATATCAAGGGGAAGACGGTGCTATTGAAATTTTATTTAGAGATAATGGACTCGGCGTTGAATCAAGTCAGCTTAATCATTTGTTTACGCCGTTTTACACCACCAAAATGGGTGTTACGCACAATGGACTTGGACTCAATATGGTCTATAATTTAATTTACGGTATTTATAAAGGTGATATAGAAGTGACTTCAAACGAAGGTGAAGGGTTAACCTTTAGAATTCTATTGTATGAGGAAGTAGGGGGGATGTCTTGATGGAAAAACGAACATTCAAAGTCGTACTGAAATTAGGATTATATTTTGTCTTACTTTTGGCTTTAGTTGGTTGCCAAACAACGCCATCAGCACCAGCTGAAATTAAGCTGACTGAGGAGAACACCTTCAGATTCATGTTGCCTGATGCGCCACTTGAACTAGATCCAAGCGCTTCGAATGAGTCATTTAGCGCTCCAATAGTGGATCATGCTTTTGAGCCACTTGTTACATTGGATAAAAAGGGAATTGTTCAACCTGCTGGCGCTGCCAAGTGGTCCGTTAGCGAAGATGGAATGACATATACTTTTAACCTCCGAGAGGGTGCCAAATGGAGTGATGGAAAGTTAATAGTTGCTTCTGATTATAGGAAGACGTGGTTAAGGATTATGAGTCCTACCTTAAAATTGGCAACCTCTAACCTAATGGCGCCTTATATCTTAAATGGCATCAAATACAGCAGAGGTGAAGTAAATGCGAGTGAGGTTGGGGTTAGCGCTCCAGATGATAAAACCCTTATCGTTAAATTGCAAAGCCCTACCACCTTTTTTTTACAGTTAGTTTCTTATATTGTTTATGCGCCAATTCGTACAGATATTGTCGAAAAAAATGGAGAAGAGTGGGATCAGTTGTCTTCAAATTATATTTCAAATGGGCCGTATAAAGTCCAATCTTATGAAAAAGGAAAATCGATTGTATTAGTGAAAAATACGTTTTATTGGAACTATAAAGCTATAAAAATACCAGCCATTGAAATGCTTATTAAGCAAAAGGATCAAGATCCTTTTGAACTTTATAAATCTGGTCAAGTGGATGGACTGTATCAAGTGTTGGTGTCGGATTTAAGAACGATTTCAGATTTAGATTCTCAAATTTATATCAATCAAGCCATAAGCACGGCGTTTATTTCTGTAAATCATAACAATCCTCTTTTCACTCAAGAAACATTTAGAGAAGCTTTAAGCACAACCATTGACCGTCAGTCGATAGTCGATGAAATCCTTTTAGGAGGCGGGATTGCCAGTCGATATCTAGTGCCTTCTAGTATGCTTTTATCAGGTGAAAATTTCCATGAATTTACTAAGCTGAATCCGCCTAATGATGAAAAAAAGAGTCAGAAGGCTTTTAATGCAGTCGATTTTAGTAAGATAGACAAAAGTAAACCTATACGCGTCTACTATATGAGCAGTAGAACCGATGGACCTATTATGGAAGCAATCACTCAAAAATGGCATGCTACATTTGGTTTGAATTTTGAACTAAAAGGCATGGAATGGCCTGAACTCTATCAAGCTTGTCGAGATGGCAATTATGATATTGCACTTGTTGGATTTGGCGGAGATTATCCCCATCCCATGACCTTCCTCAGCATGTTTTTAGATGGGGGATTTGGTGAAAATGTAACCAAGTGGAGCGATATTGATTTTCAAAATAAGATACTTCAGTCTCTTTCTATTCAAGATCAAAAGGAATCTCTATTAAAACTTAGAGAGCTCGAAGCAAAAATAATTGATGAAAATCATATTTTTCCTCTATATCATCGTAAGGTTATTTGTCTTATGAATGACCGAGTAAAAGGATGGTACAGAGATGGCATGCTACATTTCAATTTTAAAGAGGCATCACTTGATCCTAAGCAATAAAATGGCATATTTCCAGAAACGACGAATAGAAGTGGATTGTCTATTCTAGCTCAGTAGATGTCTTGAAAAAATGAAATGATATTTATAACCTGAACCTTATGTAATATAGAGAATCCTTATAGGTAAACCAACGGTTTTGTGCTATGCTCGTAGGTAGAGGTTTTCTACTAAACTTGGCACAAAACCTTTTTTACTTTGTACATTAAGGAGGAAAACCCATGATCAGCAATCAAGAAATTAGAAGTCAGGTTGTTCATGAAATAACATATACTAAAGGCGTCCAATATTATAGCAAGGGAAAAGTAGCTAGACTCGAGTTTGATGCGGTGCAGAAATCTTTTGCCGCAGACGTTATGGGGCAACAACTTTATCACGTAAAGGTCTATTTTAGCGAAATGCAAAAAATAAATTCAGCAACCTGTCAGTGTCAAGCATATGTAAATTATAAAGGTGCTTGCAAACATATTGTCGCCGTATTAAAGGCGATTCAAATGAACTGGGAAAAACACTGGGTTGCCAATTATAGAGATGTTGTACCAGATTTGGAAGCGGTTGTAGAAGGACTCCATAAACAGGATTCTGGAGAACGATTTGAACAAGGCGTATGGCGCTCCGAACATGAGATTCGCAGTATTTCTGAGGAGCAACATGAAGAGAAACTTAAAAAGCGTATAGAAGAACGTTCAAGCCGTCAGTTTTATGAAGCCTATTCTCAACTTGAAGAAGACGAACAGATTGGAACAGGAGCAGTTTCAATGATTACGGCATTGGTTGTGAATGACGGTGGACACCTTGGACCTAATAAGTTTTTAGAATTAAGTTTGAAAACCAGTCGTATTTACCAAGTAAAGAATACACAGGATTTTATGATGCAAGTCAGTCAGGGTCAGCAAATTCCTTTTGGTAAAACCTTTGTGTTTAATCCAAAAGAGGCTTGTCTAGATTTGCTTGGTCAAAAAATAATGTCCTTTTTAATGCGCATTTATTGGAATGAAAAACAATTGGAAGAAAGTAATGGCGGACATTCAAGCGCGAGTTTCACCAAGCGTATTTCGGCATTTGATGGCAAAAGGATCTACCTAACAGACCAAACCTTAAACGAATTTCTAGATTTGATGGAAGGTCAAAACTTTGAAATGCGCATAGAGAGCTATCTAGAAAAAGAAATCCATGAAATTAAACCCATTTGGGGCAATCCAAATTTGGAAATCAAGGTCATCGAAGATGGCACTCAGATTGCACTTCAACTTGCGGAGAATCGAAAAACCCTTCGCGTATTGGACTTAAAAGGAAGAACCATCTATGCACACGGTCAGCTTTATCGGGTGGAAGAGGATTTCGCGAAAGCAATGACGCCACTGCTCGCTCAGGTATCTGAACTCTCAGAGCTACGCGTGAACATTGAAAGCGAGAATATGGATTACTTCTTTGCGCGTATTTTGCCACGAATGGAACAGCAGGCAAGCGTATGGCTCGCACCAGAGCTTGAAAAACGCGTCGTAAGAGAACCGATGGAGCTTGAGGTTTACTTAGACCAATGGCAAAAGGAAATCATTGCAGATGTGGTATTTAAATATGGCGCGCATGAAATTCAGCCTTTAAACGGTGATGGACAGATTCTAAAAAATGCAGACGATCAAGCGCAGTTGATTAGAGATTTTACAGCAGAAAATGAGTGTCTTGGCTGGTTTAAAAGCCAAGGTTTCTATAAAGTCGAAGGCAGTTTAAGGTTAGATGATATTGAGTCCATGGGCGACTTTTTCTATAAAGGACTTGAAGAACTTTTGGCAATGGCGACTGTTTTTAGAACAGAACGCTTCTTAAATGTGCATTTAAAGGCACCGAATCCTTTTAAAATTCAGTGCAAAATGGAACAGCAAAGCGGCCTTCTTGAACTCAAAGTTGAAGCAGATGACTTCTCTAAAGAAGAATTATTGGCGCTTTTACAGGCATATCGATTGAAAAAACGTTATCATCTTCTTAAAAATGGCGATCTTGTCATGTTAAATCAAGATGGTGCCATAGGTGATTTAGACGAACTTGCAAACCATTTGAACCTAAAAGTGACCCAGTTGATTCAAGATGTCGTGACGCTTCCAGCTTATCGGGCCGTTTATCTAGAGGCAATCGGCAAGGAAAGAGAAGGCATTAAACTTGAAAGGAATCAGCAATTTAAGAAACTGATTAGAAGCTTAGAAGAGCCGGAAGAAATGGAAATAGTCGTTCCAGAGGCGTTAAAATCGATTTTAAGAGATTATCAAGTGGTCGGCTTTAAATGGTTAAAGACCCTCACACAATATGGTTTTGGCGGCATTCTGGCAGACGACATGGGTCTTGGAAAAACACTTCAAGTTTTGGCATTCTTACTTTCTGAAAAAGAAGAACGAGAAAACGCAGGACTTCCCCCGGGAAAGGCGCTCATTGTCGTGCCAACTTCTCTTATTTACAACTGGCAAGCTGAGGTGGAGAAATTTTCCCCTAGTTTAAATTTGAGAATTGTTATTGGGCTTAAACACGAGAGAAGCGATAGTCTTGCAGATTTGACGGGTATCGACATCGTCATCACAACGTATGGGCTTCTAAAAAGAGATTTAGATTACTATAGAGCCATCGATTTTGAGTACTGCATCATAGATGAAGCGCAGCATATTAAAAATGCCAATACACTCAGCGCAAAAAGCGTCAAGTGCATTAAGGCTAAAAATACCATAGCACTCACAGGGACACCGATTGAAAATGGGCTTACCGAATTATGGTCTATTTTTGATTTTGTAATGCCTGGCTATTTGTATCAAAATTCTCAATTCCTCAACCGATATGCGATGCCAATCATCAAAGACGGCGACGTAAAAGTGAAGGAACATTTGAGACGCCATATCCAACCGTTTGTGCTTAGAAGACTCAAACAGGATGTGTTAAGAGAATTGCCGGAGAAAATCGAGAGCGTCATGTTCAATCAAATGACTGTTGAACAAGGCAAACTTTATCAAGCTTGGCAAATGCGTGCCAAAAAAGAGTTTGAAGAGGAAGTCAGTAAAAATGGCGGACAAGCCAATAAAATTAAAATTTTGGCGCTCCTTACTCGCCTCAGACAGCTTTCTTGTCATCCTGCATTATTTGTGGATCAGTATAAAGGCAGCAGCGGAAAGGTTGAGCAACTCATGGAACTCGTTGACGATGCACTCTCTGGCGGTCATCGCATGCTTATATTCTCTCAGTTTACATCGCTATTAAAAATTGTGAAGGAAGCACTTGATTCACAGGAGATATTCAGTTGGTATTTGGACGGCAGCGTGAGTTCACAAGAGCGTATTAACCGAGTAAAAGCGTTCAATGAAGGCGAAGGTGATGTATTCCTAATATCGCTTAAAGCTGGCGGGACGGGTCTTAATCTTACAGGGGCTGATATGGTCATACATTTAGACCCTTGGTGGAACCCTGCTGTAGAAGATCAAGCAACGGATAGAGCTTACCGAATTGGACAAACCAAAGCGGTTCAGGTCTTTAAAATGATTACAAAAGGAACTATTGAAGAGAAAATAGATGAATTAAAGAGTAAAAAGAGAGAATTAATCGATGAAATGATTACCCCGG
>JAYVIR010000108.1:0-39779 GCA_043770095.1 Eubacteriales bacterium | reverse complement strand
CATCAGGCATTTTCTGCGATAAAATAAAATCGACAACCGTTTCAAGCAGTGCTTCTTCGGTTTCAAAATGGCTGGCGTAATTAAGGAACATGCCGTTAATGCAAACATCAGAAGGTCTAGTGCCGCAGGTCGGATCGAGCCCGCCATCTTTTGCGAGGTTTTCTTTTCGAATGCGTGCAATTGCCTGCTTAGCCTGTTCGCAGTTTGCAGGCATTTCAAGTGTTCTAAGATCTAACAAGGTATAGTGGGTGCTGATCCACTTAGGCACGTAAAACCCTCTCCCCCAGTGGCCATTTGGCTGCTGTTTCTCTAAAAAAGCTGCGCCCCACCCTTCTGTCATAATACGTTCTCGCATGGGTCTAAGCGTTTGCTCAGGCTCTTTCAACAAATCTCTTCGAACTTGGTACTGGATCGACACATCGCCTTCCAATAACCATTCTAGAATTTCATCACGACTGAGAGTCTTGATTTTATTAAGTGGGTTTTTTGAATCCATATACACACCTCCATTATAATATTCTAATCGATTTTAAACGGATTTTGTTTGTTTTCCTTTGCAATGTTATCTTTGCAACTTTAGTATTGATTAATTTGTGCTTCAGGAATCAATATTATTTCTGTTACCGAAATGTTATACTCTATATTATAGAATGAAAATTGAAAATTCGAAAGGATGACATAAAATGCCTCAATCTGAACGAAAAAGCTATATATTAGGACTATTTCTTGGCGCGCTTGCTTTTACGATATGGGGGCTTTTGCCTTTATACTGGAAACTAGTAAATGCGCTAAACCCTTATCAAATATTTTCACACCGTGTGATCTGGTCACTAATTTTCTTAGTCGTGATTATGGTTCTCAAAAAAGAATTATCATCGTTTATCACATTGATTAAAGAACCCAAATTATGGCTTAAAGTGCTTGCACCTGCTGTATTTATAAGCATAAATTGGCTCGTTTACATTTGGAGTGTCAACAGCGGCTATGTGATTGAAGCCAGCCTTGGATATTATATCAACCCTTTGGTTCTAACTTTATTTGGCTTTATATTCTTTAAAGAACGTCTCTCAAAACTTCAAATTTTAGGACTAACTCTAGCCGCACTAGGCGTTTTATATAAAACGTTGACTTATGGACAATTTCCATTCATCGCTTTAATACTGGCGGTTTCCTTTGCGATTTATGGCCTTCTAAAGAAATGGTCTAACCTTAGCTCTATCAAAGGCTTAAGCTTTGAAACGCTCATCGTTGGCATTCCAGCTCTTATCTTCCTAATGAACCAAGAAGTTTCTGGTGTAGGCATTTCAGGCAGACTTCCGATCGGTTTTTGGCTACTCATCGCCTTAAGTGGGATTGCTACAGCAACACCTCTTATTCTCTACGCAGAAAGCACCAAACGTTTGCCTTTAAACGTAATTGGATTTCTTCAGTATATTTCGCCCACCATATCTCTTGTGCTTGGCATTTTTATTTTTAACGAAAATTTTGATTCAAACTCACTCATTGCCTTTATAATGATCTGGAGCGGACTCATCTGCTTTTCAGTTGCTCAATACATTAAACTTAAAGGAATGAACCGAATTTAAGCATCTACTTTTTTTACAAAAAACCCCCCCAAAAACAACAGTTAAATTGTTTGGGGGGGTTTTTTGTAAAAAAATTATCCAATTTGTTCTTGTATAATACTTTCTTCAACTTTTTGATTCTTCTTAAGTCTAACTTGTGGCTCGCTAGGCAGTTTAAAGAGTGGAATAAATCGATCAAGTCCTGTAAGGGTCAATAGGAGAATGGATACAACCGCAATAATTGCGGTGAAATTATATTTGATAATGGTCATTGGCGTAAATTCGTAAAGAGGATACACAAGATTTGCAATGCCTATATAGAAGGCGATGTAAACATGCCAAGGAATCAATTGTGATCCAAATACGCCAAGCGCATCTCCAAAGGTTGCATTTCTGAGCCTTAATGTGTACATATCCTCTTCACTAGCCTCAACATTGTCGTCAAGAAGTTCCTTAATGATTGGGCCTATTGTAACAATTTGAGCCATTTCATCGGCTAGAGCGGCATTACCTGCAAGTGAAAGCATGCCATTCCAGAACATTAATTGACGCACATTTTGAGAAACATGTGCTACGAATCTTGAAAGCGGTGCAAAAGCTTTCATCATGCCCATAATACCACCAAAAGCGCCTACCCACATCATCATTACAATTACCCATGAACCGGCATCTGCAAATCCGCTTGTGATGAGATTAAGAAATGATGGAATACTTTCAACAGTGCCCGCAACGAGTCCTAAAATTAAGGAAGAAACAATGCCCACACCAAGACAAGCAATTGTCGGAATGCCTCGTATGGCTACAATTAGTACTAATATAAGAGGAATAATCATATACATTGGTACACCTGTTTGAACTTGGTTGAGCAATTCTACAGCTGATCCTCTCGCTTCCGCAAGTTGCGTCCATACACTGTCAGGGATTTGAGAAATAGCCTCTGAAGCGCTTCCTACTTTTGTAGGCAATTTCAAGAAAATACTCACCACATAGAATAAAATAGCTGAGCATGTGAGACAGATTACTGACCAAACACCTTGGTGTCTAATACGGTCTATAACTTCAACCCTTTGAATGCCTGAGCTGACAACCGTTGTGTCGGAAATGAGTCCAATATTATCACCAAAGCAAGCCCCACCAGCAATAGCAGCCGTTGTTAACGCTATGTCTCCGCCAACAATGTGGTTTAACCATAAAAATATAGGCGCACAAGCAGCAAATGTACCCCAAGAGGTACCCGTTGCAACAGAGAGAACTGAAGTTACAATTAAACCAGTAACCGCTACTGTTCGAGCAGTTAGACCCAGTTTGAGCGCCAAAATGACAATGGATGCGCCTACGCCTGTAGACATAAAACATTCAGCCATTGCATAGGCTAACATGAGAATGAAGAAAACCAATTGCATTTCTTTTACATTGTCGACTGCTGCATCTAGTATTTTATTGAAGTTTACTTTTTCAGTAAGCCATGCGATAATTGCTGCATAAATAGTCGTAATTGGTGCCGCTAAAAGTGCGTCCATGCCAGAAATCATTAAGCCAGCCATCAAAAAGACAGGTGACAGTTTTAATATTGCAGAGATCATAATTACTTCTTTCCCCTTTCAATACGCTTCATGATTCGGGAAATTGCAAGATGTCAATTCCCTAGATTATACGATCGTCATAAACAGTACTGTTCACTTTGCTAAGCAATTATGATTATAGCAGAGATTTCTAGGGGGACAAGATAATATTTTCACAATTTTAAATAAACTCATATAAACTTATAATAATACTAAAAAGTACGTAAAAATACTTTTGCGTCCGATTCCAATTCAAGTGTGTCAAACGTAGGAACTTCATTTAGGGTAAATACAAAAATCTTAGGTTTCCTCACTTTATCGCATAAAAAAAGAGGGATGCAATGTAATTGCTTTCCCTCAACTGTTATTCTAGAATTCATTTCTTTTTTAATTTTAATAATAAAACTACTAGAACACCGCATAATATGACAATCGCTACACTCATGATTAAAAACATGCTCTGGGCTGGACCTTTTACAGCCACATTTGCTGCTTTCACATCTGAACTCATTAAGTTGATCATGCCATTAGGCTAATCAACAAGATAGTTATATTCCATCTTTGTATGAACAGCTGTTAAAGATTCAGAGCCGCAAACCCTTTGAATGTCGAAGCTGATAGCGTCACAAGCAGGAGTGCCACGGCCAATGAAATTGTTTGTTCATACTTTTAAACCACCTTTCGCTTCCTTTTATATTACTGTTTAGGTTTAGGTTTTTTGTTCAAATCGCAACAGTCCATTTTCTGCGTCCCAAACTGAGCTTTGTTTTGATCTGCAATTGACTTCATCAAACTTTGAATTTTTTTTCGTAGAAATGCGAACATATCAACACCCTCTTTTCTTTTTTTCTTCATCAAGCAATTCTCTAAACCAAATTAGTGCTTTTGAATGTGCATTACGCCCATAAAGCAATGTTTTATACTGAAAATGAAACACAGGTGACTCGAGTACAGCTTTTGGCAATGTCTGCAGCTCTTCGTCCGCCTGCTTGAGTTCAACACAAGCCACATCGATTGCAACAATCATTTTATCAATCAACGCTTCACGTTCCTCACCAGATTCAATCAGCCCTAAAAAAAACAATTTTGAAAGCACCGTCACTTCAAGTTTATTGCCTGGTGCAATGTCTTCAACCATCCAATTAAGAAAATGTTCACGCCCGTTTTCAGTTATATGATAATGCTTCTTTTGACGCCCGTTTTCAACACACATTGTCATTTCTATATAATTTGCTTCCATTAATTTCTTGAGAGTCGCCTGCAAACTGCCATAGCTCGCACTATAAAACAGCGATATACCTTGTTTGAATGCCTTATTTAATTCATATATGGTACTTGCCCCTAAGTTGAGTAGACCTAACACAACGTATTCCATCCAATCACCGTCCTCAATTTAATAGTGTATCTGTTAGTAGTTTTCATGTCAATGATAAAGCATATTCCTTTTAGTAATATATTTTATAGTTGACAACAGGTCTCAATCGGATTATTATGTTACTAATAGTAACATCAAATTTAACGGAGGCCCTATGGACAAATCTTCCGCTCTTATTCAATTAAAAGCAATCTTTCAAAACAATTTGAAAAACGCAAAAAAAATAAGTGAAGCTCAGATGCTCATTCACTGCGACACTTTAAACATCCATGAATCTTATGGTTTTTCTAAAACTGAAACGCCGCCAGATTCTGCGACACCTTTTCACGTGGCGAGCATCGGCAAGACTTTTACCGCAACACTTATTGGTATCTTAGCTGATCGTGGCGCTCTGGCTTATTCCAGTCCAATCTCAAACTTTTTACCCGAAGAAATTCTTAATGGATTGTTTGTCTTTAATGGCGTGGATTATCAAAAAGACGTCACCGTCGAACACCTTCTAAGACATACCTCTGGCATCGCCGATTATTATGTGGATGCGGTTTCAGATGGTTCATTAATGGAGACTCTCATTGTAGAAGACAAAAATCATTTATGGACACCCCTAGAACTAATTGCTTTTACAAGAGACAAGCAAAATGCTTTCAGCGCGCCTGGGAAACATATTCATTACACCGATACAGGTTATACGCTTCTAGGACTGATCATAGAAAAAATAACAGGTAAACCCTTCCACGAAAATCTATCCGATGAAATCTTTACGCCACTTGGCATGGACGACAGCTATCTTGTTCTTTACTCTGAGCCAAAAAATCAACCGAAAAAATTGCTCTCTAAAATCTGGTTCAAGGGAACAGAAGTCAGCACTTTTAATAGTCTCAGCGTTAGTTGGGCGGATGGTGGCATCGTTTCAACGCCTGATGATCTTCTAAAATTTTACAAAGCATTAAGAGAAGGCCGTCTGATCTGCGCCGAGCGCTTAGCCGAGATGGAAACACTGACAGGCAAATTTCAAAAAGGCATTTATTTAGGTGCAGGCATGATGGAAATTCACTACGAAGATTTCTTCTTTCTCCTAAAAGGGTTGCCCCATACGAAAGGTCACATTGGCAGTCTCTCAACACACATGATGTACGACCCCATCCACGACGCCTATATCATCGCTAACTTTGGATCTACAGAGTTCATCCCTCAGTCTTTTCGGCTGATGATTAAGGTGCTAAGTGTGATTAAGGGCATTAAATAAATATTAAAAGGAGCCTCTTATGAAAAAATGGTTAAAAATCATCTTTATTATTCTCATAATCATCTCAATCGGACTCGCATGGTTTGTCAAAGAAAATAGCAAGCCACTAAGTAAGTCAGCTGCGCTCAGTCTAATAGAGTCAACCTTCCAAAACGACTTAAAAAACGCCAAAGGTTTCAGCGCTGCTCAGCTTCTCATTCATTCTGATTCTCTAAACATACATGAAAATTATGGCTTTTCTAAAATGGGTACCTCACCAGACGGCAATACGCCTTTTCATGTAGCAAGTATCGGAAAGACTTTTACGGCAGCACTTATAGGCCTTTTAGCTGAGCGTGGCAAATTGTCATACGAAGATCCTATTTCAAACTACCTCCCTGAATCTGTCCTTAAAAACTTGTTTGTCTTTGAGGGGTTAGACCATCAAAAGGAAGTAACCATTGAGCAACTTCTAAGACATACTTCAGGCGTTGCAGATTATTTTGCCGATCCTGTGACCAGTGGTCCTCTCATGGAACAACTCATTCTTGAAGAAAAGGACCACCTTTGGACACCGATGGAACTGATTGCCTTTTCTAGAGATAAGCAAACTGCTTTTAGTGCACCAGGTAAATCTGTCCACTATACGGACACTGGCTATATCCTACTTGGCCTGATCATCGAAAAAGTATCTGGCAAAACTTTTCATGAAAATTTGACAGATGAAATATTCACGCCACTTGCCATGGATGACAGCTATCTCATTTTTTATTCTGAACCACGACATGAACCGAAAAAAGCTATTTCTGAAATATGGTTTAAAGGCACTGAAATTAGCAAATATAATAGCCTAAGCGTCGACTGGTCAGGTGGCGGCATCATTTCAACCCCCGAAGACCTGCTTAAATTCTACAAAGGTCTGCGTGAAGGCAAGCTTATTAGCGCCGCTCGCTTAGCCGATATGGAAACCATCACTGGAAAATTCCAATCAGGCATACACCTCGGTGCTGGCATGATGGAATTCCGATTTGATGAGTTCTTCTTTCTTCTCAAAGGCATGCCTTACACAAAGGGTCATATAGGCGTTCTTTCAACACATATGATGTATGACCCCGTTCACGACACCTATATCATCGCTAACTTTGGGTCTACAGAGTTCATGCCTCAGTCTTTTCAATTGATTATTAAAGTGCTGAGTTATGTAAATCGGATTAAATAGATGCTGTTTCTTGCTAATTATTGATAAAACAGTGGCGGGTTCCCGAAAGAGTCCGCCACTGTTTTATGGTTAACATTGCACTTAATATTGCAATAACCATTCAATCAAATTAATTTGTCTAATACCGCCGTAGTTTGTGCCACTGCCAATGGTGTCCAGCGTCAGGAGCACTTTCGGATAATGATCAGGGATTCTTTCCAATGGCTCTAGCTCTCGTTTTAAAGTCTTTTCATCCAATACGGTTGCTGAAACTTGAAAATATGTTACACCATTTGTATCTGAGGCAACAAAATCAACTTCCAACTGATCCAATTTCCCTATATTTACTTTAAATCCACGCCGAATCAATTCTAAGTAAACCACATTCTCTATAACATGTCCTAAATCAGAGGATTCATTGCTCTTCAGCATATTCCTAATGCCTGTATCTACAATGTAATACTTGCTGAGTGTCTTTAAATGCTGCCTACCTCTAATATCAAATCGATCTGCTTTGTAAAATATATAACTGTCCTTCAATGTCCGAACGTAATTGTCTACGGTATTCACAGAAATCTTTCGACCGCTTGAAACAATCGTATCCGTGATTTTCTTGATGGAAATTGGACTTCCAATACTGCTGGCCATGGTTTTAACAATACTTTCAAGCAATGAAACGTCAGTAATGCCTTCTCTTTTCGCAACATCCTTTATCAAAATTGTATTGTAAATACCATCAATATAAGGCACTATAACTTGACTATTTTGTTCTAACATTGCAACATATGGAAAGGATCCGTATTTTAGATAATCATTGAAATTTTCCACAGCACTTTGATTCCTAGCTTCAACAGCAACACAAAATTCTTTAAAGGATAGTGGCAGCATTTCTATGGTGATATATCTGCCTGACAGCATGGTAGCCAGTTCTCCGGAAAGCATATAGGCATTTGATCCAGTAATATACACATCAACCATTTCTTTAATGAATAGACTGTCTACTGCTTTTTCAAATTGCTTGCAGTTCTGAACCTCGTCTATAAACACATATGTGAATTGATTCTTGCACAATCTTTCCTTGACGTAACTGTATAGTGACTTGTAATCCAGTAAGTCCTCATATTCAATATCTTCAAGATTGATAGAGATGATTTGTTCCTTTTGAACGCCTGTCGACTCTAAATAGTCCATATATAACGAAAACAAAGTAGACTTCCCACACCTTCTAATGCCAGTGACAACCTTGATGATGTTCTTCTCACGATGAGCAATTAGTCTGTCTAAATATTCCTTTCTTTGAAGCATACACATTACCTCTTTTCTTATTCATGTTAGCATAAAGAAATATAGTAATCAACTTTTTTCTCTGTGCAGAATAAAGTTTGTTTAAATGTCTGTTTTTTTCTATGAATCATATGTTTTGTAAGTGTATAAAAAAGTACAATCATCAAACCCTACCTTCACGGTCTAACAATTGTACTTTGCTAAGCTCATTTAGCTATAAAAACACCCTAATGCGCATGCCTATGATGCAAATCAGGCAAATGTCCATGTTTATGATCCTGTTTCTCGTGCTTATGCACATGAGTGTGATCGCTGACAACGTCAAAATCATGAACGTGGTTGTGGTGCCCATCATTATGATTGTGCTTGTGTTCGTGCGTTTCTTCCACATGCAAATGTTCGTGCTGATGGTCTTCGGTAATCGCAAAATAAGTACCAATGAGCATTAATCCTAATGCGACAACAAACGATCCCGTAATGCCTTCTTTTAAAACAACCCAAGAAATCAGAACGCCAATAAAAGGCGAAGCCGCATAATAAGCACTGGTTCTTGCCGCGCCAAGGTCTCTTTGCGCTTTGATATAGAAGAAAATACTCAGCCCATAAGCGACGAATCCGAGTAAGAGCGCTATGAAAATATACAAAACATTGTTGCAAGATTCTTTCATGAAAATAGAAATGATAAGTGCGCCAATACCAGAACCAAAGCCTTTTACGACAACGATTTGAAGCGGATCTTTTAATGAGAGCATCCGTGTGCAGTTGTTCTCAAATCCCCAGCAAAGACACGCCATGATGATGAAAATAGAACCAATTGAAAAAGTAAAACTGCTAAAATCTTTCACAGACAAAATAATGCTTGAAAGCGTGATAAAAGCTATGGCAATCCAAAGTCGCTTGCCAATGGCTTCTTTAAAAATAAACAACGCAATGACGGACGTCGCCACAATTTCAAAATTGTTGAGCAGAGATGCATTTGAAGAAGTGGTCAGCGTCAGACCAAGCATCAGAAATATTGGCGCGCCGATGTCTAGAAGAATCATGCCAATAATATAAGGCAGTTCCTTTCGAGTCATTTTGGCTTCAACTTGTTCTTTTTTTCTAATTGCATTCACAGTGCTCACTGCGAGCATTCCGAGTCCAGCGCCTAAATACAAAAGCGCCGCCATTAATGCAGGGGGAATTTCAACGAGCAATAGCTTTGAAACGGGCGAGCTGATCCCGTAAAGGACTGCGGCTAAAATAGCCAATAAAATTGGCTTTAAACTCTCATACGGCCTGTGGTGATCATGATGTTCATGATTTGACATAAATGGTCTCCTCCTTGTAGGTGAGTAACAAAGCTGAATTGACAACGACAAATACCGATCCAAAATTATGCACAAGCGCTGCTGTTACAGGGTTTAATAGTCCATATCCCGCAAGTATTATAGCGCCAAAATTGATAAACATGGAAATGACAATATTGAATACAATCCGTTTTTTCGTTTTCTGACAAAGCTTTACCAAGAATGGCAGTCTACTTATATCGTCGCTTAAGAGTGCAATATCCGCCGCTTCAATGGCAACATCCGAGCCAATTGCCCCCATCACAATCCCGACCGTTGCGCTTGCAAGTGCTGGCGCATCATTAACCCCATCTCCGAGCATGCCAACGGTATGCCCTTTCTCAGTAAGCTGCTTTATGGCACTTACTTTTCCTTCTGGCAGTTGAGAGGCAATAATATCCGTCACGCCAGCCTCACTACCAATTGCATTTGCCACTACCGCATTGTCGCCAGTAATCATGACAATTTTTGAAATCCCCATCACCCTTAACTGCGCAATGGTGGCTTTGGTTTCTAGGCGCAGCATGTCTGAAATAGTAATCAGCCCTTGCAATTTGCCATTTATCGAAACAGGGAGTACGGTTTTCCCAAGACTTTGCATTTTCTGAGTATAACTTTTCGCCAGTTCGTGATTCTCAACTGCCCCTAAGCGGACAAGTTTTTCACCCACATGAACGATTTTTCCATCAACCCTTGCAACGACGCCTTTTCCGAGCTTCATATCGAAACTTTCTGGGTCTTCTGCTATAATTCTCAGATTTTCCGCATGACTGACAATTGCCTTTGCAAGCGGGTGTTCTGAGAATTTTTCTGCACTGGCGACCAATTTCACAAAAGCCATCTGAGTCATTTCTTGATCCAATAAAAAGATATCATCGACTAGAAGTTTCCCATAAGTCATGGTGCCCGTTTTATCCATAACCAAGGTATTCATTTTGGCGATGGCTTCGATGGCACTCCCAGATTTGATCAGTATGCCCTTTTTCGTCGCATTTCCAATAGCCGCCATCATAGCGGTAGGCGTAGCGAGTATTAACGAACACGGGCAGAATACTACAAGCGCAGTGACCGCTCTGTAAATATCTTTTGTAAAAATACCTATCGCTAAAGAACAAAGTAAAGCGACCGGCACTAAAATGCGCGCCCACTGATCTGCAATTCGAACAATAGGCGCTTTATTTTGCTGCGCTTCTTCCACCAGTCGAATCATTTTTTGAAGTGATGAATCTTCTCCCACTCGAGTGGCTTCAATGTCTATAGCACCATGTTGATTAAAAGTACCTTGGAAAATATCATCCCCGACCGTACGCTGAACGGGATAGGATTCCCCTGTCATTATGGACTGGTCAATGGTCGTGCTGCCTCGAATAATGCGTGCATCGACTGGAATGCTCTCCCCTGGGCGTACCAAGAGCTGATCGCCTAATTTAACCTCAGATGCCAATATTTCAAATTCACCCTCTGGCGTTCTAATGCAAGCTTTTTGAGGGGTTAAACGAATGAGCGCCTGTAAGCTTTTATGGGCTCTGCCTGCTGTAAAATCTTCGAGGACTTTTCCCAGTTGCATGATAAAAGCCACTTCTCCAGCCGCAAAGAATTGACCTATTAAAACAGCTGCAATCAAAGCGATGGCAACGAGTACGTCTGCTGTGACATCAAAATCTTTAATCAGCCCTTTTACGGCGCCGTAGACAATGGGCGTCCCGCTAATCACAATGGCTACCCACGCAGGGTCAATCAGTAGTTTGGCGGACATATTCATAAAACTGATGAGTAGAAATACACCAGAAATCAAGGTCAAACAAAGGGTTCTAAAGGTTTCCTCTTCTTTGAATTTATGGATGAGTAACATGGTCTGTTCCCTCCTTTTTTCATAGGTTTCAGTTAACCAATTTCTTCTATTTTAAGAGGCTCTCCCGCCGCTACAAGTACTTTGTGTCTAAACATAAAGACGCATTCAAAAACGGTAAGGCAACCTGTAAGAATTAATAACCACTCAATGTCGATCACATCTGAAAGTGGGCCAAAAATCACCATGCCAAGTGGCATCATCGAACTGGAAATCATGGTGAGGACGCTAAAGACTCTGCCAAGGTAGTTTTCCTCTACTTTTTCTTGAAGGAGGACCATGGCTGGCGTATTAAACATAGGCAGCGACACGCCTATGAACGCCATAAACACTAAATAGACCCAAAAGTTGGTCATAACACCGAGCATAATGGTAAAGAACCCAAGCATGGCAAGAGACAGGATCATGGTATGAACTCGGTTTCTAAAACCGCCCCAATACACCATGCCAATCCCGCCGAAGATCATTCCTAATGAAAAACTAATTTCAACGGCAGTGAGTCTCCAAACATCGCTTCCAAAACTCCTCGTTACTTGAAGTGGTGTTAAAAATGCTGGCGTCGCCGCTAAAAATAGCATAATGCCGCTAAACAGGAAAAATGCCATGACGTAGTCGTGTTTTCTAATATAGTCAAACCCGAGTCGTAAATCCTCTAAGTGGCTAACCGTCTGTTTTTGCATGGCTTTTTCATGCGGTGGCACCTTGAGAAAAATGAGCAACGTCGACACGCCAATGATGGCAGTCAACACATCGATGAAAAATATGCTCTCAATTGGCGCAAGGCTCATGAGCGCACCGCTGACCATAGGAGAAATGAGCATTGTCACCGACTGGATGCTGCTGTTGGTCGCGTTGACTTTTGTAAGCAGTGCCTCTGGAACCATTTGCGGAATAAAAGCGCTAGAAGATGGTGCATGAACTGCCGTGCCTAAGGCTCTGACAATTTGAACAACAAATAGCAACCACATTTCTTTGTAGCCCATTAAAAAGACAACGGCTATAAACAGTGTTGAAAGGGCAATTAAGGAGTCGGAGAGCATAATGAGCACTTTCCGGTTGTAGCGATCTGCCCAAACCCCAGCAAATGGTGCTAAAAGGAGCGTCGGTAGAAATCCGCAGAGTATGGAAATGGTCATCATCAGGCCAGATTTGGTTTCAAGAGTGATGTACCACATGATGGCATATTGAACGAGCGATGAGCCAAAGAGCGAAATCGTCTGGCTGGTGATATACAGTATAATATTGCGTTTCCACTGAAGTTTTGCATCCTTCATTTATGTGCCTCCTAAGTGCAGGTATGTTTGTATCCTTCTGCGCCTAACTAGTAGCGCTTTGCCTTCTCAAGCAGCTTATTATAAAGCAAAATAAGATCGGGTTCCTTTGAATGCGCTGCCACCTCTTCTAGTAAAATCCAACGAATGTCACTATTCTCATCTGGCTTAATAGTCAAAGTTTCCGCTTCGTCAGCCACAAAAATATAGGCCGCATTCAAATGCAGGTGCGCCGATACATATTTTCCCCTTTTCATATGTCCCCAAACTGGGAGAATATCGATTGAACCTATTTCACCGCTCAATACCCGAATACTTTCTATGCCTGTTTCTTCCTGAGCTTCCTTTAGGGCAATCTCAAGCAGGTTTCTGTCCCCATCGGCATGTCCACCTGTCCACGTCCAGGTATTGTAAATGTTATGGTGAATCATGAGCATTTTAGTGCGCTCAGTGTTTAGAATGATGGAGGAGCTGGTTATATGAGCGATTTCGTTTTCTCTATGAAGAATATTGTGCTCAAACTTCTGTATATAGTCAAGCATGACACGCTGATCAGACAGTTCCTGCTCATTTTCTGGGTGATACGATTGAATCTGATTGATAAAAGCCATATTTGCCTCCGCCCTTAATGGGTCATTTTCAGTCCATACCTCTATTATAACCCAATTGAGCGCTTACTTATAGGTACAAAAAAAACACATCTATAATTAACCAGATGTGTTTAGCTGTCCATCCTTGATGTGGATAATCCGTTCGGCTTCATTAGCCACGTCAATATCATGGGTAATGACAATAACGGTAATCCCTTCATCGTTTAACTGCTTAAAAAGAGCGATTATTTCTTGTCCTGACTTACTGTCAAGTGCCCCCGTAGGCTCATCTGCCAGTATAATACTCGGTTTGGTCACCACAGCTCTGGCGATGGCAACCCTTTGCTGCTGACCGCCAGATAGTTCTGAAGGTTTATGGTCGAGCCGATCGCCAAGTCCCACTTTTTCCAATATCAACTGTGCCGCCTGATAGGCTTCCTTTCGTCCAACCCCTCTGAGCAGTAATGGAAAAGCGACATTGTTCACGGCTGTATACTTCGCGAGCAAATTGAATTTTTGAAAGACAAAGCCGATTTTCTCATTTCTAACCTCTGAAAGATCGTCTTCATCCTTGCTGTCAATGTCAGCGCCATCAAGGAAATAGTGACCCTGATCAGGCACGTCAATACAGCCAATAATATTCATCAAAGTGGATTTACCCGAACCGGATGGACCTAAAATCGCCACAAATTCACTGTCTTCAACCACAAGGCTCACACCTGCCAAAGCAACAACTTCATTTTTTCCCATTTTATACTTCTTGACGATGCCTTCAAGTACTATCATATGGCGCCTCCGTTATATTCATAGGTTGAATGAAAGCTTCAACTTATCTAATGGTAATTTTTTCAATATTTTCTGTGCCTGAAGCGTAATAAATCATTATGGTATTGCCTTTTTTGATGTCTGCAATATCAACGACTTTAGCGGATTTACCCATTCCGCTCATAATTTCAATGCCTACAGGAATTAAAATTTCTTTTGTTTCACCCGTGAGTGTCAAATTAATGGCTCTTTGCGTTCTCGCTTGTCCACTTTGAGCACCTTGCTCGTTCCTTTGCCCGCCTTGTCCACTTTGTCCGCCCTGATCACTTGGAAAAGAGCCACTCGGCATCTGAGCATCAGCCGGTGGCGTTCCTTGACCCGTTCCAGTTGCAGATGTATCTCTTGTTGGTACTTTCGCCAGTGCAATGGTGACACTGTTTCCAGTGATGCTTTGAACTTCACCCATAAGGTCTGCTCGAACAAAGCCATTTTGTTTGTTTTGTCCATCTGTAGTCTCCGTTTTTGCCGCCTCTTCTTTCAAAGCCGTGCCATCCGCTGGCGCAGCACTGCAGCCAGATAACGCAAGCACAATGAACAAAGCAGAGAGCGCGAGTTTCATTCTATATTTTGGATTCATAACCATTCCTCCTACCAAACATCATTAAACTTCAAAAATCAACGGCAGCAACTTTACTCATAATTCAAAGCATCAATCGGTTTCATCGCAGCCGCTTTTGCTGCTGGATAGATTCCGAAGAACGTCCCTATGGACATAGAAAACCCAAGCGCAATGAGCATGTCAAACGGATTCATAATAACGCTGACCTCAAAATAACTGAAAATAGGCGCAGAAATCAAACTGAGAAGCACACCCGTTATGCCACCTAAGAAACTGATGATCATCGCTTCATAAAGAAATATTTTCAGTATATCCCGTCTTTTTGCGCCAATGGCTTTTAGGATTCCTATTTCCCTCGTTCTTTCTTTGACAGATACAAACAAAACATTCATAATGCCAATACCGCCGACAATGAGCACCACAACAGCAACAATCAGCAGCATCAGTGTAATGGTCTCTGCAGAGGCTTTTGCCGCTTCTAATCGGCTTCCGGCATTGATGATCATGAAACTTTCGCTGTCACTTTCATAATAATCATCTAATACGGTTTGAATCTGAGCAGTTGCCTTTTCGATGTCGTTGATATTCTTGGTGAGCACCATAATGCTTGGTCTCGCCATTCGCCCTGTCAAGTACTTTTCAGCCACTTTATATGGAATAATTGCCGACTCGTCTGGGTTCATTTCACGCATGGTTGAGTCGCCTTGATAGGTTAAAATACCAACAATCTCAAATTTACGACCCGCAATGGTAATATCCTGACCAATTGCCGCTGTCACATCCTCTTCAAAATAAGTCTCTGCCGTCGTCATACCAATAACCGCCACTTTCGCCTTATTGTCATTGTCCTCAGGTGTTATAAACCTGCCATATGCCAGTTCAAGGTTATTAATGTCCTTCAAAGAATCCGTTGCGCCAATAACAGAAATATTATTGCTTAGACCATCATAACTTACAGCTACTCTTGTATTTTGAACCATTGAAACATATTTGAGCGTGTCACTATTTTCTGCAATTAAACTTGCAACCTCATCGTTCAGCTTCGACGCAGTCACGTTTCGTCCAAACGCAGGCGTGATTTGCAAAGTACCCACATTGAGGTTTTTATACTCTGCTTCTACATCGGCTTGACTGCCTCTGCCCACCGCCAAAACGATGATGACCGTAATCGTGCCTACCACAATGCCGAGCATGGTGAGAAGCACTTTGACTTTATTTTCGCTTATATTAATCAGTACCGATCGAATAACCTCTATAAAATGCATACCATCACTCTGCCTTTTGGGTACTGGCCTTTGTAATCACAACGGTTTCCCCTTCTTCTAAGCCACTGGATACAGCAACATTTCGTCCATCCGTCAGACCTGCTTTGATTGCCCTTTTTTCAATAATGCCATTGTCAGTTTTGACTTGAACATACTGAACGCCCTTTTCCATCGTCACAGCTCTATTTGGAATAATAATCACACCAGCTTCATCCTTTTGAATCAATTGCACAGTAGCGGTCATGCCAATGCTAATTTGATCAAAACCACTGCTTAGCTTCGCTGTGACACCATAAGTAACAATACCAGAATTGTCGGTTGTCGGCAGTTCATCTATCTGCGTGACTTTCCCTTCAAAGACCGTATTTTCAATCGCATCAAAGGTAACTCTGACCAATTGGCCAAGGCTAACCATCGGCAAATCTTGTTCTGAAACACTGGTTGTGACCTCATAATTATTGCTATCTGAATACACAAGCAAATGATTGCTATCTGCGGTAAGTGTACCCGCCGCAGTATTTGGTCCCACTGTATTTCCAACGCTGCTTCCTATGTTTAAAACGACGCCATTTTTGTTTGCCTTTAAAATAGTCTTATCCATATTTTCTTTGGCAATATCCATTTGCATTTTAGCCGTTGCAACATTCACTTTTTCAATATCAAGACTGTAGGTCGATTTTTTGTTTATCGAATACTGCGCATTCGCTTGGTTATAGGCTTGCTCTTCATTTTCAACCGTGCGTTTTTTTGCCTCGATTTCTGTACCAGCGTAAGTTTCCGAAATGGCTAGCATGTCTTGATAATCCTTTAAAAGTTGATCCAAAGATTGCTTCAGGCTTAGTACTTTTTCAGACTCCGCCACCAAAGCTAACTTTTGATTCTCCACCTTGGCTTTGTAATTTAAATTGGCCTTATCATATGCCAGTTTTGCTCCATCATAGCTTCTCTTAAAATCTTTTGGGTCGAGCGTTGCCACAACTTGACCAATTTTCACAGCGTCCCCTACAGCAACGTTTAAAGTCGCGAGTTTTCCGCTCACTTCAAAATCTAAATTGTTAAATGGCAGCGTTGACTTCCCATCGCTTTCAAATCCAATAATCAAATCACCTTTAGTAGCACTAACTTCAGTAGTATTCGTTTGGACAATCGGTTCAGGCTTTTTCCAAATATATACCCCTGCTCCGCCCGCTATGACAAGCGCCAAAATAGCCCAAACATAACGATTCTTTTTCTTTTTAACCATACCGCTCACTCTCCTATGTAAAATTGGCATTACCTTTCATTCTTTTTACTATTCTATACCGCTATTGTGTTGGTTCTGTGATGAGAAAACAAAAAAACTCTACAAATCCGTTTAAAGATTCATAGAGTTTATATCTTTTTTATTCTTTTTTTACCAACTCAATCCCGCAAAGCTTGCTCTCGGTTGTCAATATTGCTTCTCCTGAGCGACTCGAATATAGTCGTATTTTTACCGATCCAGAGAGTCCTTCTTTTATAATCAAGCTCATTGCACCATTTTGAGGCGCTTTAAGAGGCGCCCCAACTGCCATTTTGGCATCTATATCGATCGTAACATGTTTGTTTCTTAACCGCAGAGAAATTTTTTCGTCAGTGAACGTCAACAGTTCTAAACGGCTTCCATTGTAACTGGCAAACCGATATTCCTCGTTTTTGTGTGTCACATTGCAAATAAACCCTTGAAATGCGCCTCCGAGAAACGGAATGGTCGCTATGGAGCACATAAGGCTCACATCGTCCTCTCCAAAATGATTGGACTGAATCCATGCATATTCACTTGGAAATGAACGTCCCCAGTCTTTTTCAATATACCCTCTACCCGCAATAAACGGCAGACTTTCACTGCCTATTTGCAGTCTCCCAGAAACTCTGTGTGACATGCTCACAATCCCGTGATAACACTCCATAAACGGCACGTAAGCAAAATAGCCCATAATATTAGGACTCAGCCAACTGGTTTGAATCGGTCTAAAACTTGAAAATTTAAATAGGCACTTTATTGAAACGTCATTTTGCTCCAGATTCAGGTTAATCTCTTTATTAGAAAACAAATTTTCGCCTATGGTGATGGTAAAAGGATCGTCCGTTGAGTGTAACTCGTGAACGCCATACCTGAAATACTCAGTCTTGATCACCGCTGCATCCTTCACATAAATGCACTGAATGAAACTATGTGGGTCTTTTTCATCCAAGCTGATGCCAGGAATAAAGCTAATAGTAGTCTTTAAATCGTCTGAAACTTGTTTAAAATACCAGCCCTCAAAGTATCGTTTGCTTTTGCCTTTTCCTTGAAACAAAATTGGGTTTTTAAGTAATTTAAATTTACGCCACATAAATAGTCACAGCCTCATAAGGTCTTAATGTCAGTTGATTATTTTCGATTTTTAAAGCCTCATAATTATGAACAACCACTTCAAATTGCTCATAACCAAATGGCATTTCAAACGTTGTGTTATGGAAATTGCATAAAACAATGACTTCTTGACCTTCATGCATTCTCTTATACGCAAATAAATGCGCGTGATTTTCTTCTAATAATTCATACTGCCCATAGACCATCAGATCGCTTAAATGACCTGACTTTCTAAGCTTAATGAGCTTTTTATAGGTATAAAAAACTGAATTTTCATCTGCGAGGGCTTCTTTTGCATTGATTGTTATATAGTTTTCATTGACGCTAAGCCATGGCTCTACTGTTGAAAATCCTGCATTTTGACTGTCATCCCACTGCATTGGCGTTCTGGCATTGTCTCTTCCTTTGGTATAAATGGAAGTCATAATGTCGTTTTCCTCATAGCCCTGAGCCAATCGTTCCTTATGCATATTGAGGGTTTCAATATCTTGATAGTCCCCAATTGAGTTAAATTTAACATTGGTCATTGCGAGTTCTTCACCTTGGTAGACATACGGCGTTCCTTGCATAAAGTGAAGCAATATCGCGAGCATTTTAGCAGACTCCACTCGATAGTCGCCGTCATTTCCAAATCTGGAAACGGCTCTTGGAAGGTCATGGTTGTTGTAGAATAAACTGTTCCAGCCACAGCCATGAAGCTCTGTCTGCCACTTGCTGAACACTTTTTTTAATGCGATTAAATCAAGCGTTTTTAGATCCCACTTGTCTTTACCCGCTTGCTGATCGAGCATAATGTGCTCAAACTGGAACACCATTGAAAGCTCAGAACCGTCTGGATTGCTGTATTCTTTCGCGACTTCAGGCGTTGCGCCCCATGTTTCACCAACTGTAATCACATCTTTTGGTCCAAAGGAATTGGCTGCCATTTCTTTTAAGTATGGGTGCAGCATTGGCCCATTTGCCGTAATCAATTCATCTGGCATTTTGCCGATTAAGTCGATCACATCAAATCTAAAGCCAACAATCCCTCTGTCGAGCCACCAGTTAATAATGTCCTCAACGCTCCTTCTGACCTTTTGATTTTCCCAGTTTAAGTCAGGTTGACGCTTTGAAAATAAATGCAAATAATATTGACCAACGGTTTCGTCATAGGTCCATGCTGGTCCGCTAAAGGCTGAAGTCAAAGTATTCGGCACGCTTGGTTGTATGCCATCGCTTGCATCAATGCCACCGTTGGTGTCCTTGACGTCTTTGCCGTCCTTGCCGTCTCTCCAAATGTAATAGTCATAGTAAGGGCTGTCTTTTCCCTTACGGCTTTCAACAAACCACTCATGTTCATCTGAGGTGTGGTTGGCAACAATATCCATGACTATGCCGATGTCTCTTTTTTTAGCCTCTGCAATTAGCAAATCCATATCTTCCATCGTGCCAAACGCTTGCATGATGGCGTAGTAGTCGCTGATATCATAGCCATTGTCGTCATTGGGTGAACCATATACTGGACAGAGCCAGATTAAGTCCGCGCCGAGTTCTTGTATGTAATCAAGATGCGCCGTGATGCCGTTTAAGTCGCCAATGCCATCTCCGTTCGTGTCTTGAAAGCTTCTTGGATATATTTGGTACACAACTGATTTATGCCACCATTTCTTTAAGTTGATCATCGTCTATTTTCCTTTCCCTATTATATACATTATATTTGTTAGATATGTCTCAAATATATCATACATTTAGCATCATTTTATACCTCTTGATTTTTAAACTGTAATTCTATTGCTTTTAATTGGGTAAACATGATGATAAGTCACAATAGTGACTCTCAGTCATATAAAAGAGGTGATTGTCATGTCCCATATTGTTGGAAAAGAAGCCTATAAAAGCTTGGAAGAAAGACTTAATCGCTTTCCACAAGGTGCACCGCCGTCAGAAACTTTATATAAAATCCTTAAAATTCTTTTTTCCGAAGAAGAAGCACGCTTGGTTGCAGAGCTGCCCATTACGCATTTCACTGTGTCAAAAGCCTCAAAAATTTGGGGGAAATCCTATAGCGAGTCGCTTAAAATTTTAGATGGCTTGGCTTCGAGATGCATCCTCCTCGATATGGAGCTAAAAGGCGAAAAATACTATGTGCTCCCACCGCCAATGGCAGGTTTTATTGAATTTTCAATGATGCGCGTTCGAGGAGACATCGATCAGCACCTTCTCGCCGAACTCTATTACCAGTATCTCAATGTTGAAGAAGATTTTATCAAAGACTTATTTACAGGAACGGATACTAAAATCGTGCGCACCTTTGTTAACGAGAGTGTCCTATCCACTGAGCAAATGGTCACCATTTTGGATTTTGAAAAAGCCTCCACCGTGATTAAAACGGCTTCTCACATAGGCATTAGCACCTGCTATTGTCGTCATAAAATGTCCCATGTTGGTCAAGCCTGTGAGGCACCTACAGAGATTTGCATGACCTTCAATGTGACCGCCGAGTCTTTAATTCGACATGGTTTTGCAAAAAAAATTGAAGTTTCAGATTGTATGGAGCGTCTTCATATGGCCTATGAAAATAATCTTGTCCAGTGCGGCGAAAATGTCCGAAACGATGTTAACTTCATTTGTAATTGTTGCAGTTGTTGCTGTGAAGCCCTACTTGCTGCCAAGCGATTTGGTAATTTACACCCTGTCGCAACCACTAACTTCATTCCAAAAGTCAGCGAGACCAGTTGTACTGGGTGTGGTGTATGTGAGAAGCGTTGCCCTGTGGACGTTATTAAAATGGGAATTTCTGAACTCGGCAGAGCCATTCCAAACATCACAGAAGACCTCTGTCTTGGCTGCGGCGTCTGCGCCAGAGCCTGTCCTCAAAATGCAATGCTCCTAGAATCGCGCCCCCAAAGAATCATCACCCCCGCCAATTCAGCTCACCGCGTAGTGCTTCACGCTATTGACAAAGGGTTACTACCTGAACTTATTTTCGATAACAAGGCCTTACTCAGCCATAGAGCAATGGCTGCTATCCTCTCAAATATCCTTAAACTCTCACCCATCAAAAAAAAGTTGGCTTCGGATCAAATACGTTCTATTTATTTAGAAAAACTCATAGAAAAACGGAAATAATCAATTTGTTATATAACTTAAAAAGCAGCTCCCTAGGCATTGTCATTCTAGGAAGCTGCTTTTTTTAACGCTTGCGATCAGGAAATTTACGTTGCTTGTCTTTATACATTTTTTCATCTGCAATTTCAATCAATTCTTCCGTTGTCATATTCGGCCCGTCATTCCAAACCGTATACCCATAACTGAAATCGATCTTATAGGGCAATTCAATCATATTGTTAAATGATTGGCAATCACTTTTTATACGCTCAATAATCAATTCTACGCTAACTGCTTCACAGTCGTTAAAAATAATGACAAATTCATCTCCACCATAGCGAAAGGCAATATCCTCTATTCTCACGTTTTTATGGATGGCTTTGGAAAGGGTTTTAATAAATCGGTCTCCTTCCTGATGCCCATAAGTGTCATTGACATATTTAAGTCCATCTAAATCAATAAAACAAGTGATGATAGTTGCTTGACGCCTTTTCACCGCTTCAAATGCTTTTTCAAAAATAATCATACCCGTACGTCTATTGAGAAGTCCTGTCATTCCATCTGTGGAAGCAAGGGTTTTCAATATATCCTCATTTTTCTTTTGCTCAGAAATATCCGAGAAATTAACCAAAAGAACCTCTTCATTATGGAAAAAAAGCTTAGATGCGAGCATCGTCATTGGTGTTGACTCTCTGCTCAAATTGCTTAACACAACTTCCACTGGTATAAGCTGACTCACTTTTTTATCAGTTGCCAATTGATTGAGGAGTTCCAAATAACTCGCTTCTAAAAAATCGTATATATAATATCTATTTTTATTTTCTTTTTGAATGTCAAAAAAATGCATCGCCATCTGATTCATACGTATGACTTCTTTTGTTTTTTCAGCAATAATAACGCTTATGGCCGGAGCTGTATCAAATAAATCCTCCAGATTTTTTTCATTAATTAATAAGCCCTTAATTGAACGATTTACAAGTAATTCTGCTGGTCGGAAAATGAATATAGCTTCTAAAATGAGAGTAAGGAGTGTTAATCCAAGCAATACTTTTTCAATGCGCAGCATCTCTTCTACTTTTATGCGAGCGAGATCATCATAGGAAAAGACAATTTCGTCCATTCCCTTTAAAAACCCAGGTTCGTTGTCTCTTAAAATATTTCGTAGTGGTTTAACAACCATTTCATTATCCTGATCGTTTTCCGTAATCTCTATGATTTTTTTTGCTGCACCGAGCATTAATTCATATTCTTGCTGAATGGCATCAAAAAGTGTTTGTATCATCTTAGGGTTATCACCTGGCAGCTGCAATTCTTGATCACCAAATTGTAAACCCTTATGAGTTTTTTCCCATAAAGCAACTGACTCTTCAAGACTTCTGAGCATTTTATATTTTTCAATTTCTGTCTCAGCATAAGGCAATTGATAAATGATTTTGGTGATTTTCTGGCTGAGCATTCTCTGCTTTCCAGCCAAATTTATAATCCTCGAATCATGGATTTGCGCCTCTATAAAAGACTGAGTCCCTAGATTTGATGCAATAACCAACAGTGCAATCAACGTCAAAGCAAAAATATATCGTTTACGAAGCATTAAGGCCAATTTATCCATTCAATTATCTCCCAATCTGCATAATCCCGTAGTAATTATCATTAATTGTTTATTACCCAATTTCTGATTGTAAAAGCATAGAAACACTTATAAATCAGTCTATTTTTTACATTAAGTTTACGATATAATCACGTTTGGGTCAATTTGGACTTTAAAATGATACAATGGAGACCTTAGGAGGCATTACCTTATGAGTCGTACTATAAAACAACACCACACGTTAAAAAGAAGAAGACAAATGAAACGCAGACGCATTTTTTGGACTTTCTTTTTCATAATTTTGGCAGCTTTTTTAGCCTATAAAGCTTTCAATTTTGCACAAGATCAATTTATGTCCAAGTCAGAAATTGACAAGAAAATAACCGCCCCAGCCCCATCAACGACGGTCACTGAAACGCCAGCAACCGATCCCCCACCGACTACCACTCCAACGGTTTCATCTTTTATGATAAAACAATCGGATGCATGGCAATATGTTTTGGTCAACAAAACCCATCCACTTGACCCAGATTTTGGTCCTTTGGAAACCTTTTTAATCCAATCAAAATATAAAGCTGATTTGCGCATTGAAACACCTTTTACAGAAATGGTTAGTGCCGCTAAATCAGATGACGTTGTCCTAGTCACTTGCTCTGCCTATCGGTCTTTTGACTATCAAACCAATCTTTTCAAAAAAAAGAAAGCCAAGTTCAGTAATTTAAGCGATGAAGAAGCTAGCACAGAAGCCGCTAAGGTTGTCGCGAAACCTGGCACTAGCGAACATCAATCAGGATTGGCACTGGATATTATAACACCAAGCCACACAGCCTTAGATGCAGCTTTTGCAGATACCGATGCCGGTAAATGGCTTAAGGATAACGCCTATAAATACGGCTTTATTTTAAGATACCCCAAAGACAAAACCGAAGAAACACAGATCATATTCGAGCCGTGGCATTACCGCTACGTTGGAAAAGATGCTGCTAAAATTATTTATGACGAAAATCTCTGTTTTGAAGAATTTGTTGAGCGTATTGAATTTGAATAAGACTGTAAATGCAAAACCCACACTCTATTAATTAAAGTGTGGGTTTTGCATTTGATTGATTTTTTAAGTTGAATCCTATTCCCCGCCCAAGTCACCAAGCGCATACTGCAGCATGGTCACAGTAGCAATTCCAGCAGTTTCCGTTCTGAGAATCCTTGGCCCTAAGGTAATGGGTTTTGCACCAAGTTCAATCAGTTTTTGAAGTTCAACTTCATCGATCCCGCCTTCTGGTCCAATCAAAATGCCAATGGTCTTTACTGGATTTTCAAAGGTTGATAGGAGCGGCTTAAGACCTGTGCTCGTTTCAAGCTCATAGGGAACAAGGAAAAGATCATATTTTGCAATCAGTGCTTCCACACCTTTAAACCTAATAGCTGCTCTGATTTCTACATTTGCCAGACGTTTGCTCTGTTTCGCTGCCTCGTCTGCAATTTTCTGCCACCGATCAGTTTTCTTTTTATTGTCTTTCTCATCTGCAATTTTGGCAACAGAACGTGTCATTTGGACTGGAATCACTGCATTTGCGCCAAGCTCAACCGTTTTTTGAACAATCCATTCCATTTTGTCTGCTTTTGGAAGACCTTGATAAAGGTGAATCACAATAGGTGATTCACGGTCTACCGTTTTCTCCTTCAAAATTTCAAAATAGACAGCTTGATCTTCAATGGCTTCTATTTTGCCGATGAATTCTTTTTCATGATTCACACAAAGTTCCACTAACTCGCCAATTTCGCCGCGAAGAACACGTACTAAATGCTTCACGTCATTCTCATCGGTTAAAATAGCTTTATTATTGGGTAATAATTGTTCTGATTTTATAAAAAATCTATGCATACGCTACGCCTCATATTCGTGGTTGAAAACCCTATTTTAACTTAGACACAATTGCCGCCCATTCACCTTTTTCAACCACTTCAATAATTTCAAAGTTGTTGGCTTCAAGTGCTGCCAAAACTTGTGCAATTTTTGTATTGATGATACCAGAAGAAATAAAGACAGAGTCTTTATGAAGGAACTGATGAATGGATTCTGAAAGCAGGCAAATAATATCTGCAATGATATTCGCAACCACAATATCCGCTTTTCCATCGACAACATCCATTAAATTACCGTGAAGGACTGTCACTTGACTTTCTACATGGTTAAGCAGTACATTTTCTTTTGAAGTGACCACAGCCGCTTCATCAAGATCTACCGCCGTAACGTCTCTAGCGCCAAGTTTTGCCGCCGCAATAGCAAGAATGCCACTACCGCAACCAATATCAAACACTGTTGTGTCAGGCTTAACACGCTTGTCTAACTGTTCAATGCACATGCTTGTCGTTTCGTGCGTGCCAGAACCGAAAGCACCGCCTGGGTCAATTTCAATGATCAAATCGCCTTCTTCAGGTTCATAAGCTTCCCAACTTGGCTTAATGACAATATGTTCACCAATTTTAGTAGGTTTGTAGTATTTTTTCCACTCATTTGCCCAATCAGATTCAAAGATCTCTGTTGTCTCAATGGTACCAAGACCAAGATCAAGACCACACGCAGGCAGTTCTGCCAAACGTATTTTGATCGCTTCAATAAGCGCATCCATGCCAGTGTCTTCTACGTAAGTTTTAATAAGCGCCCCTTCATATTCAAAGACCATTTCAGATTTGTCAAAATAATCCCAGTCACCTTCGTAGCCTTCTCCAAAGATTGGATCGTTAGGGTCTTCCACTGCTACGCCTTCACAGCCAAGTTCAATCAGTATATTTGCAATTGCTTCTGTTGCCTCAGATGTTGTTTTAATTTTTAATTCAAACCAAGCCATAATTAATCCTCCAATTTTTGAGTAAAATCTATTATACCACGAAATAAGTTATCGATTGCTGTCTACTTTAAATTTTGTCTGACAGTTTGGACATGTCGCCTGAAGTACCCCTTTATTTTTAGGCAATCTCATCTTAGTGCGACACTCAGGACACTCAACTATTTTCTTTCCAAACAGCGCCTCTAAACGAGGTTCATTAAATCCCATCATAATCTCATCATCAATTTTGATGACTGGAACGCCTTGTGCTTTCATTTGCGCCATTTCCTGCTGTGCAACAGGATCCAAGTCAACTTTCTTTTCTATAAAAGGGACACCATTCGCTTTGAGAAATGCCTTAGCTTTATGACAATACCCACAGGTATCACTGGTGTAAATTATTACCTTTTGCATAAAACTGCCTCCCATTCTTTGAGTTTTTGATCAAAACTAACGGCGCGCGCCGGGCTTGTTGATCCCATTTTGACAAACTTAATATGAGAATACGGTTCAAATCCTATTTTGCGTTTAAAGACGTCATAAGCTTTAGCCCCATTAAAAATGACCAGCCTAATATTTGGGTACATTTCAAAAAGTCGTTTGAAATCGTTCGGAACTTCACTGCGAATCGCACTATCTAAGCTACCTTCTCGTTCACATGACTCAATGACATCCCATAATCCAATCTTTTGGCTCAATAAAAATTCTATGCGCTTTTCATAATTTTCTTCATATGCCTCTTGGTAAATATTATAGATTATTTTCCAGAAATAGTTTCTAGGATGTGCGTAATATTGGGCTGCCTCAAGCGATGTCACCCCCGGCATAGATCCCAAAATAAGAATTTGTGTCTCTTGATTTATATGTGGCTCAAATGAGCTTTTTTTCATCGTTTTAATAGGCTTCTCGCTGTGTGCCTTCACAATCATCGATTTCTCCATTTTGCAGAATATCAAGAATCTTCTTCTTGGCTTTTTCATACTTTATCTGACGTAAGTAGTCAGCAGGATCAGAATGTTTAATTCTTGATAAATCCATATTATCTTTTAAATCTGCAAGTTTAACCTTCATTGCAACCCTATTCAAAGTAATTCTGCCAATATAGTCCTCGTACTCTTCTCCATCTAGTTTTGTGAGCGCCTCAATTGCAACCAGCATCTCGTGCGTGAAACCTTCCCTGCTTAAATAATCAAGGGTCACATCTGTATCCTCAACCACATCATGCAAAATGGCGCAAATTTTTTCAGTAGTTGTCTTTTGTGCAATCATTACTCGAATCGGGTGAAGAATATAGAGTTCTCCTCCCCTGTCAATTTGACCACGATGCGCTGTCAGTGCAATTTGTATCGCTTTTTCTAACATGAATTCACCATTCCTTGATTCTAATTATTTAATTGCATCACGGTTTATATAATCATGCAAGTGGCGGTGAAGCATATTTGAAATGGTTACAAATTCTAAACCGTAAACATACCCATCAACAATTTCTTCAACCCAACGCATTCGACTCATAACGATATAAGGGAAATCTTCTAAATAAAAAGTATAATGAATCAAAACATCTTCGTCAATTTTCATCTGGCTTGTCGCGAGCAACCCACCTACTGATAAGTTAAGAACTTTAAAGTAAATAGGTTTCTCAAGAAATACTTGATCTCCTGAGGCATTGAAATAACTTCTGCACTCAATCTCAAAATTATAATCGACCCGTTCATGGATTCGATGTTCTTTCAATTGGGACACCGCCTTTCATTTGTTTTTTATATCGCTTTAATTTTATAACAAATTATTGCCTAATGCCACTTATTTACACACCATCCATTTAAGAATTCCAAATTTTGATTTCTATAAGGCTTATTTTATGCTCAAACGCTATTTGAATGTTTGCTGTCATAGTTTATAATAAAAGCTGGACAACGATTATAACTATTTAATTTCGAAATAGGAGGCCATAATGAGCCAAGAACAATTTACTATACAAGAATGGCATAATAAACAAGCCGTAGACTTATTCAACGAAACTTGGACTTTAATTGATAATGCACAACGAAGCGATGAAGAGACGTTTTTAATGATCCACAGCGCCCATGCTTCTAGATACCACTGGACCAAAGTAGGCACTTCACTTAACCTTGTTCGCGGAGAATGGCTTATTTCAAGAGTCTACGCAATACTTGGCATGGGTGATCAAGCTTTACTTCACGGTCAATACTGCCTTGATCTATGTCAAGATAATGATATTCAAGGATTCGACCTTGCTTTTGCCTATGAGTCGATTGCGCGTGCAGCACATCTTCTTGAAGATCCAGAGTTATTCGATGGCTATTACAGAATGGCAGCAGAAGTTGCCAATGGCGTTGAAAAGCCCGAAGACAAAAGCTATTTGCTAAGAGAACTGAAGACAATAAAATAACCGTTTCCAATAATCGAATTTTAATCATTCAAAATTTAAAGCCCAACTCTTGTTAATTCAATAGAGTTGGGCTTTTGGTTTAATTTCTATAACCGCTTTAAAGACCTATTTTTCAGTAGGAAACCACGCTGTCGTATTATTGGCAATTCTCACCAAAATAAGCATTACAGGCACCTCAACGAGCACCCCGACAATCGTAGCCAGCGCTACTGGTGAAGAGGCTCCAAACAACGCAATCGCGACTGCAACTGATAATTCAAAGAAATTTGACGCCCCAATCATGCCCGCTGGCGCTGCAATGGCATGTGGCAATTTAAGCACCCTCGCTGCCATATAAGCGATAAAGAAAATAAGGAAGGTTTGGATAATAAGCGGAACTGCAATTAATAAGATGTGCAGCGGGTTACTCAGAATAACTTCCCCTTGGAATGAAAAAATAATGACCAGCGTTAAAAGAAGTCCCATGACTGTTACACCATTAAATTTAGGAAGAAACGTGTCATTAAAATAATCGACGCCTTTATTCTTAACCACTTGGATTCTTGTCAAAACACCTGCAACTAATGGAATCACAACAAAAAGGATCACAGAAAGAATCAATGTGTTCCACGGTACACTGACGCCGCTCACGCCAAGTAAAAATGCAACGATTGGCGTAAAGGCTACTAAAATAATCAAGTCATTTGTCGCAACTTGTACGACCGTATAGGCTGGATTGCCTTTCGTTAAGTAACTCCATACAAAAACCATAGCTGTACAAGGTGCTGCACCAAGAAGAACTGCGCCCGCCAAATACTGTTTTGCTAAGTCTGCTGGAATAATGGACTTAAACACGCCATAAAAGAAAAATGAAGCTATTGCATACATCGTAAAGGGTTTAATCAACCAGTTTGTGACCCAGGTGACATATAGTCCTTTTGGATTTTTACCAACATATTTAATGCTTTGAAAATCAACTTTCATCATCATCGGATAAATCATCACCCAAATGAGAATGGCAATTGGAACGGATACATTGGCATATTCAAATTTCCCTAAAAAATCTGGAACGACTGGAAGCAGCTTTCCAATCATGACGCCTATGACCATACACAATAGAACCCAAATGGTCAAATATCTTTCAAAGAAACCGATACCTTCTATTTTTTTATTTTTCATCTGCAAAACCTCCCAATAATTCTTGGGTTTCCAATCGTTTTAATAAATCTAACACTTTATCCTTTATCAAATCTCTCGTAATGCGGTAATCCTCAATTGGGCCGCCAGATGGATCAGTGAGCCCCCAGTCCTCAGCATGACGATTGGATACAAAGGGACAAACCACATTGCACCCCATGGTTATAAGAAGATCGAGTTCATCAGGGATATCTGTCAATAGTTTCGGCTTATGCCAACTCATATCTATGCCCATTTCTTCCATAACACTAACCGCTAAAGGTTTGACTTCAGCATACGCCTCGGTCCCCGCCGAATAGACTTCCAGTAAATCTGAACCTAATGTTTTTGCCCAAGCCTCAGCCATTTGACTTCTGCAAGAATTATGAACACAAACGAATGCAACTTTAAATTTCATAGAGACCTCCAATAATCTGACTCACTTTTTCCCTATCTTCAGTAATATCTTTGCAATTCAATGCTTTTTGAGTGTAAATTTCATACCGATTTCTATCTTGTCTATAAAGAGGTTCAACCTGCCACCTGGATTCTAAGTAGCACAAAAGAGAGGCACTTTCTTTAATGAATGAGGTACTCATTTCATAATGTACCCATAATCCTTCTTTGATAGGTGTAATCAGCCCCGCCAATTTCAATTTGCTCAAATGTCTAGACACATTAGACTGGTTCATTTCCAATATAACTTCCAGTTCGCAAACGCAAAGTGCCTTTATGGACAATAAATGGAGCATTCTCATTCTATTCTCATCCGATAACGCTTTAAAAATTTCAATCACAGCATTTCACCTGCCTTATATATATGATTACATTTGATTATACTCATATATTACTGCAACCAATTGTCCGTTTCAAGTTTTTTTATGTTAATTTTATTGGCAATAAAATTCCTTCGTGATACGATGGATTAAAAGTACAAATAGGGACACTCGCAATTATATATTACAACCTATCTTAGGAGGTTTTCATGGACTTAATCATCACCCTTGTCCTAACGCTATTCATGTTACTCTATGCCATATCAAACAATATCTTTGTTGGATTTGCCCTTCTCATCAGCACGGGCTTATTTTGTTTGATCGCCATACGCCGCGGATTTTCTCTGGCTTCGCTTTTAAAAATGGCTTCTCTTGGTGGCAAGAAAGCCTTTATTGTCCTTCGTATTTTTGTCCTAATCGGAGCCATTACAGGCATTTGGATGGCTTCTGGCACCGTTCCTAGCATCGTGTACTATGGCATTTTATACATGAACCCGCACTTTTTTATTCTATATGCCTTTCTCATCACCGCCGGGGTTTCGTTCCTACTTGGCACTTCTTTTGGAACCGTTGGTACTGTTGGCGTAGCACTTATGCTTATGGCTAGAAGCGGAGAAGTTAATGTCGATTTAACGGCTGGTGCAATTATGGCAGGCGCCTACTTTGGAGACCGATGTTCTCCTATGTCCTCAAGCGCAAATCTTGTAGCACACCTTACCAATACAGATCTTTACGGCAATATTAAAGCCATGTTTAAAACCGCTGCCGTTCCCCTTGTCATCGCCATCATCGGCTACACCCTCCTATCCTTTAGTGCGCCACTTGGACAAAGTTCACAGCAAATGAGCATTGAAATCCAAAAGGTTTTTAGTACCAACTTAATCACTTTGATCCCCGCTTTGAGCATCCTCATCTTGGCTCTGTTTCGCGTGAACGTTAAACTTTCTATGAGTATCAGCATTGCACTCGCAGCTGTTATTGCATATATGGTTCAAGGCGTTTCTCTTTTAAATTTATTTAACTTCACTCTATTTGGTTATGAACTGGATGCTTCTAGCCCACTTCACAATATCCTAGGCGGTGGCGGGGTTATTTCCATGTGGAAGGCCATTTTCATCGTCTTTCTATCCAGTGTTCTTGCCAATATATTTGAAGGCACTCAAATGCTTAGCAGTCTTGAAGGTCAACTGATGAAAGCTAAAACACGATTTGGTGTCTTCAGCAGCACCACGTTTGTAGGGCTCATGTCTTCTGCTATTGGTTGTAACCAAGCCATTGCGGTATTTCTAACAGAACAACTCATGCGAAAAACTTATCAAAAAAACAAACTTCCGAATACGGCACTGGCAATCGATATCGAAAATACTGGCATCGTCATCGCTGCTTTAATTCCTTGGAACATTGCCGCTTTTGTTCCCACAACAACCTTAGGCGTGAGCCCTAGCGGGTTCATTCCATACGCTTTCTATTTGTATCTGATCCCAATCACGCAAATCATCTATTGGGCGCTTACTTCAAAAAATAAAAAGAACTCTGAGTAGGCTTAAATGAGCAAACTCAGAGTTCTTTAGTTGGAATGCGTTAATCATAAAACGCATTTTTAAAAAATCATTAGACTATTAATTAAACGCACCTTTAATCTTGCCGAAAAGGCCTTTACCTTCCACATCTTCACCCATTGAGCTCGCAAATGCCTTTAAGGCTTCCTTTTGCTTGTCACTGAGTTTAGCAGGAATGATCACATTGACTCTGACATATTGATCGCCACGGCCATATCCGTTAAGATTTTGAATGCCTTTGCCTTTTAATCTAAAGGTTTTTCCGCTTGGCGTCGCTTCTGGAATTTTATAAGCCACTTTTCCATCCAAAGTAGGCACAGTGATTTCATCGCCTAAAACCGCTTGGGTATAGCTGATGTCAATATCGCAGAAAACGTCATTGCCATCACGCTTGAAGATATCATGAGGCTGTACATGAATCACTACATAAACGTCGCCTCTTGGGCCACCTTTAGTACCAAGGTCCGCTTCGCTTCGAAGGGTTAACTGATTGCCAGTAGAAACACCACCTGGAATTTTAACTTCCATTTTGCGTTTCTTCTTGATTTTAGCCTTACCTTTACAAGTCGTGCAAGGTTTTTCAATCTTTTTACCGGTTCCGCCGCAGGCATCACAAGCTCTAAGGCTTACAGATTCACCAAAGAGCGTTCTTTGAGAATATCTAAGCTCACCACTGCCGTTGCAATTGGTACAATTAGATACCGCAGAATCTTTCTCCGCGCCCGTTCCATCGCAAGATGGGCATTCTTCTGTTCTATAGAACTCAATTTCTTTAGACGCGCCAAAAGCAGCCTCTTCAAAAGTCATCGTTAAATCAACGCGAAGATCCGCACCCTTTTGCGGGCCGTTTCTTCGGTTAGACGATGAGCGTCCGCCGCCACCAAACATTTCATTAATAATATCTTCAAAACCGCCAAATCCGCCTTCAAAACCACCACCAAAGCCACCGCCGCCATTTTGATTGACGCCTGCGTGTCCAAATTGGTCATAAAGATTTCGCTTTTCAGAATCGCTGAGGACTTCATAGGCCTCGTTAATTTCTTTAAATTTAGCCTCTGATTCCGGTTTATCTGGGTTCTTATCTGGGTGATGCTTCATTGCAAGCTTTCGATAAGCTTTTTTTAGTTCTTCGTCACTCGCGCCTTTATCTACGCCTAGCGTTTCATAATAATCTTTTTTATCCAAAAGCCTTACCGCCTTTCATCCGTTAAGAATTCACTTGTCTTGTCCATTTGATTCCACTTTTGTATGATCTTTCATCATCACACAAGTGGAATTTGTAATTCAACTTGTCATAGTAAGAATTACAAGACGCCTATAAAATTATAGGCGTCTTAAGTGTATTAGTCAACTACTTCGTAATCGGCATCTACAACATCGTCGTTCTGAGGTGCTGCACCTTCAGGTTGACTTTGAGGATTAGACTTTGCATAAATTTTCGTAGCAATCGGATTAAAGGCTTCTGTCAATTCTTCAACGCTTTTCTTAATAGCTTCTGCATCTTTAGACTCTAATGCTCTTTTAGCTTCTTCTATTTTTTCTTCCACATTTGCTTTTTCTTGAGGTGTTGCTTCCGCTTCATGCTCTTTAAGTGCTTTTTCAACTTCATAAATCATTGAATCCGCTTGGTTTACCGCTTCAACAAGGTCTTTTTCTTTCTTGTCTGTTTCAGCAAACTCTTCTGCTTCTTTGACTTTCTTTTGAATTTCATCTTCAGAAAGGTGTGTAGAAGAAGTGATTGTGATGTGTTGGATTTTTCCAGTGCCAAGGTCTTTAGCACTTACATTAACAATACCATTTGCATCAATATCAAAAGTAACTTCAACTTGTGGCACGCCTCTTCTTGCTGGTGGGATACCATCTAATTGGAATCTGCCTAAAGTTGTGTTGTCTTTAGCCATTGGTCTCTCACCTTGAAGAACGTGAATGTCTACTGCTGGTTGATTGTCTGCAGCTGTAGAGAAGATTTGGCTCTTCTTAGTAGGAATTGTTGTGTTTCTCTCGATGAGTCTTGTAAATACGTTACCCAAAGTTTCGATACCAAGTGAAAGTGGTGTTACGTCTAAGAGAAGAACATCATGAACTTCACCTGATAGAACGCCACCTTGAATTGCAGCGCCGAGGGCAACACACTCATCTGGGTTAACGCCTTTATGAGGCTCTTGATTTGTTAATTTCTTAACTGCTGCTTGAACCGCAGGGATTCTTGTAGAACCACCAACGAGGATGATTTGATCAAGTTCAGATGCTGATAAACCTGAATCTTCCATTGCTTTTCTTACAGGTTCAACTGTCGCTTGTACCAATTTCTCAGTTAATTGATCAAATTTAGGTCTTGTAAGATCAACGTTCATGTGAAGAGGGCCATCAGCTGACATTGAGATAAATGGTAAGTTGATGTTTGAGCTTTGAGTTGAAGAAAGTTCTTTTTTCGCTTTTTCAGCAGCTTCTTTAAGTCTTTGAACTGCCATTTTATCTTTTCTAAGATCAACGCCATTTTCTTTTTGGAACGTATCTGCTAAGAAATTCATTACCAAGTTATCAAAGTCATCGCCGCCTAAGTGGTTGTTACCGTTAGTTGCCAAAACTTCGAAAACGCCGTCTCCAATTTCAAGGATTGATACGTCGAAAGTACCGCCGCCTAAGTCAAATACCATGATTTTTTGTTGTTTGTCTGTTTTATCAAGACCATAAGACAATGATGCAGCCGTTGGCTCATTGATAATTCTTTTTACTTCAAGACCAGCAATTCTACCAGCGTCTTTTGTCGCTTGTCTTTGCGCATCTGTAAAGTAAGCAGGAACAGTGATAACAGCTTCAGTAACCGCTTCGCCAAGGAATGCTTCTGCATCGGCTTTAAGCTTTTGAAGAATCATTGCAGAGATTTCTTGCGGGGAATATTTTTTACCATCAATATCAACAGTATGGTCAGTACCCATTTCTCTTTTGATAGAGCTGATCGTTCTTTCTGAATTTGTTACCGCTTGTCTTTTAGCCGTTTCGCCAACAAGTCTTTCGCCTGTTTTTGTGAACGCTACGATAGATGGTGTCGTTCTATTGCCTTCTGCATTTGTGATGACGATAGGCTCGCCACCTTCAAGAACTGAAACGCATGAATTTGTTGTACCAAGGTCAATACCGATAATTTTTGCCATTTGAATTTCCTCCTTAAAACTTTTCAATTTATTTAGGGTGTTTTTTGCGATTTGATAGGTTTTTATGATGCTTATTAATTGGAAACTTTAACCATCGCTGGTCGAATGACTCTTTCATGAAGCGTGTAACCTTTTTGAAAGACCTCGATGACTGTATTTGCCGGAGTGCCTTCCTGATCTTCCGCCATCACCGCGTGATGCTGCTCTGGATTAAAAGGTTGACCATTTGCATCGATTTCTTTAATGCCGTATCGATCTAAAATGTCATCAAAGCTTTTCTTTATCATTTCAACACCGCTGACAACAGAAGCAATGGCTTCATTTTCTTTGTCCATAGAGCCAATAGCTCTTTCAAAGTTGTCATGAACAGTGATTAAATCCTTCATAATTTTTTCGTTAGCATACTTCATCACATCTTGTTTCTCTTTTTCAGCACGCTTGCGGTAATTTTGGAACTCTGCCACTGTTCTAAGCAATGACTCATTTTTTTGATTCAATGCTTCTTTAAGCGATTCCATTGTTTCCATCGTTTTACCCGCAAAAGCCAATGGATCCTTAGCATTTGTGCCGTTAACGCCCTCTGATTCAAGATCGATTATTACTTCTGACGCTGCATCCATTAGCATTTCTGAATCTGCATCCACAATAAAGTCATTTGCATTTTCACCGACGTTAGTTTCAAGAGATGCCTCTTTAATCACTTCGTCTTTTTTTGAGTTTTTCACTTTAAACACCATCCTATATAATTTTCACTTTTGAGAAATCTCAAAAGTTTTTGTCGTCTATAAGTTAATCCCTGAAAACATTTCAGACAAAGTCTCACGAATATAATCCGCTACCGAAACCACTTTTCCATAACCCATTCGCGTCGGCCCCAGTACAGCTACCTTACCTGCAATTTTGCCATTAACCTTATAAGCTGTCGTGACCACGCTACAATCAGAAAGTTCGGCAATCCCGATTTCATTTCCAATCTTAATAAAAATGCCATCTGCTTCTACATTGCCTACAAGTCCCTGAATCATTTTAGGATCTTTAAGGAGTGACATCATCCGCTTTACTTTCGTGCCATCTGCAAACTCTGGCGTATCTATTAAGTGATTCACACCTTCAACCACATGCTCTAATGAGTCAAACTCTTTAAAAACATCTTTAATAATAGGCACCAAATACTCAACAACCGTCTTAAACTCTGGATAAGCGATGGTAAGATGGTTGACTGAACGCGCATCAATGTCTTCAATGTTCTTGTTCGTAAAACGATCAGTCATAATGATGGAAATATTATCTAGCAAAGACTGCTCCACATCAATAAAATTAATGGGAACGGCTTTAAATGCACCTGAATCCGTAACAATAATCATCAATACCTTTGCACCTGCAAGCTTTACCAACTTAAAATTGCAAAGTCTGCTTTTCTTGAACTGGGGCAAGGTGATAATGGCGGTCATTCCAGTAAGTTCTGCTAGTAATTTAGCCGCCCTAGTAACAACGTCTTTAACCTCAATCAGGTTATTTAGCAAAAGTCCTCTCACTAGCTCCGCTTGTTCTTTTTTAAGATATTCGCTGGCCATAAGTGCATCAACATACAAACGATAGCCTAAATCCGAGGGGATACGACCCGCAGAAGTATGCGGTTGCGTTAAATAACCTAATTCTTCAAGATCAGCCATCTCATTTCTTATGGTTGCAGAACTGATGCCTATCGGATATTTCTTTGCAATTGTCCGAGAGCCCACGGGTTGTGCTGTGTCAATGAAGTCGTCTATGATGATTTTCAATATGGTCAACTTACGATCGTTCATATTCATAGCTTTCACCTCTTTGTTAGCACTCTGTTTTGTTGAGTGCTAATCTCTACTTTTTTAGTATAATCCCTAGGTTTTATCTTGTCAATAGATTTGAAACCTAGATTTGGTTAAAAAAGTGTTAAAAGCACTTGAAACCTAAATTCAACTTAGTCTATTCATTCATTTATTGAATCAAAGCACTCAAAAAAATCAATAATGATGGCATTAGAAATATCCATCCCATCTAACGTGAGGCTAAAGCCTTTATCCGTTGTCAGCAAGTGACCTGTTTCTTCATATTTTTTAATAACGGATTCAAATATTTCAAAAGGATTTTTGCCAAAAAGCATCTTATAGTGCTCTGCATCAATGCCCTCACTCATTCGAAGCCCAAGCATGATATATTCTTGTTCTCTTTCTTTTAATCCAATCGCTTCTGTATGAATAAGTGGTCTCTCTCCGCCTTTTAAAAGCGCCGCATAATTTTCAAGCGTAATGGCATTTTCAAAACGCTCTCCATTCAAATAACCGTGTGCGCCTACACCAAGAGCTGCATATTCGCCACAGCGCCAATAATTGATGTTATGAAAACAGTGTTTGCCATTTTTTGAGAAATTAGAGATTTCATAAAGTGAATAACCTTTTTCCTCTAATAATTCTGCGGCCAAATGGTATAGGTCACGTTCATGGTCACCGTCCAAAATGGTAACAAGTCCTTTCGAAACTTGATTTGCCAAAGGCGTTTCATCTTCTATAATAAGCCCGTAGTTTGATAAATGATCCGGTTCAAGCGCAATCACTTTCTCAAGCGAATCCAAATAACTCTCTTTTGTCTGCCCAGGAAGTCCAATCATCAAATCAATGTTGATATTGTCATAACCCGTTTGTCTAAAAATCTGATAGGTCTTTAAAAAAGTTTGCCAATCATGAATTCTGCTAATGGCAAATAACTCCGCGTCATTTGCAGTTTGAAGACCGATACTGACGCGATTCGCACCAATGGCCTTAAACGCTTCCGCTTTTTCTACCGTAACCGATTCTGGGTTGGCTTCAAATGTAAATTCTTTTAACGTCGACAAATCAAAATAACTTTTCAAAGTTTTTCCGATTGATAAAATGTGAGCAGTTTCGAGAACCGAAGGCGTTCCACCACCAATAAAAATGGTTTCTACTTCTAAAGCACCATACTGTTTAAAATAAAGCGCTGACTCTTGTTCCAGCAGCACGACATATTGATCTAAATCCGCACTTCGAAAGGGCCCTGAATTGAAATCACAATAATTGCACTTCTGTTTGCAAAATGGAATATGAATATAAAGTCCAATCCCCATCAAAAACAACTCCTTTTATTAAAAAAGAAGAGTTGCATATCACAACTCTTCTTTTGATTATTAGATGATTGGTTTAACCCTTTGAATCATCAAATTTGAGAACTTCAAGGAAAGCTTGTTGCGGCACTTCCACTGAACCCAGTTGACGCATTTTCTTTTTACCCTCTTTTTGTTTCTCTAATAATTTTTTCTTTCTAGAAATATCGCCACCATAACATTTCGCTAATACGTCTTTACGAAGTGCGCTGATGTTTTCTCTCGCAATAACATTCCCACCAATGGATGCTTGAATTGGAATTGCGAACTGATGCTTTGGAATAACTTCCTTTAACTTCTCACAAATATTTCTACCTCTAGCAACCGCTTTGCTAGAATGTACAATCATAGAGAAAGCATCGATAATATCTTTGTTCAATAAAATATCTAATTTCACCAAATCTGATTCTCTGTATTCTTTAAACTCGTAGTCCAGTGACCCGTAACCTCTGGTCTTAGACTTTAACGCGTCAAAGAAATCATAGATAACTTCATTCAGTGGTAATTCATATTTGAGCATAACCCTTTTTTCGTCAAGGTAATCCATTGAAATCATTGTCCCACGACGGTTTTGACAAAGTTCCATGATGTTTCCGACATATTCATTTGGCGTAAAGATATTTGCGTTAACAATCGGCTCTTCCATCATTTGAATAAGCGTTCTCTCAGGTAAATTCGTCGGGTTTTGAACCATGATGACATCGCCATCATTTTTAGTGATTCTATAGATAACACTTGGAGAGGTCGCAATCAAATCTAAATTAAACTCTCTTTCAAGTCTTTGTTGAATAATTTCTAAATGAAGAAGTCCTAAGAATCCACATCTGAAGCCAAAACCTAAAGCAACTGATGTTTCTGCTTCAAAAGTAAGCGCTGCATCGTTTAATTGAAGTTTCTCTAACGCATCGCGAATAATCTCGTAACTTTCGCCCTCAGTCGGGTAAACGCCGCAGTAAACCATTGGCTGTGCTTTTCTATAGCCTGGCATAGCTTTATCAGTAGGGTTGTTAGCAAACGTTAATGTATCTCCAACGCGGCAGTCCTTAACATTCTTGATACTTGCCGTTACATAGCCTACATCTCCGCACATAAGTTCCTTAACCGGTGTAGGCCCTGGTGCGAATATACCAACTTCAACCACTTCAAACGTTTTGTCCGCCGCCATCATCAATATTTTGTCACCCTTTTTAACCCTGCCTTCTTTAACCCTTACATAAGCAACTGCGCCTTTGTAAGAATCATAGTAGGAATCAAAAATAAGCGCTTTTAATGAAGCATTTTCATCGCCTTCTGGAGGTGGTACGCGTCTTACGACCGCTTCAAGTACATCCTCTATATTGCGACCTTCTTTAGCAGAAATCAAAGGCGCATCTTCTGCAATGATCCCAATGACTTCTTCAATTTCATGTTTAATTTCTTCAGGTCTAGCCGATGGTAAGTCAATCTTATTAATAACTGGAACGATTTCAAGTCCCTGTTCGTCTGCCAAATGGACGTTTGCCAAAGTCTGCGCTTCTATCCCCTGACTCGCATCTACAACAAGCACAGCACCTTCACAAGCTGCGAGAGAACGTGAAACTTCATAAGTAAAGTCTACGTGCCCCGGCGTATCTATTAGGTTAAGATGGTAAGTCTCGCCATCCTTAGCCGTGTAAATGAGTCTGGTTGTCTGAAGCTTGATGGTAATGCCTCTTTCTCTTTCAAGATCCATGGTATCCAAAATTTGATCTTTCATTTCTCTCTTTGTAAGCAGCCCCGTCTTCTCAATCAATCGGTCCGCCAAAGTGGATT
>JAYVIR010000107.1:0-4049 GCA_043770095.1 Eubacteriales bacterium | reverse complement strand
TTACTAATGCATTATATTGTGATGCAACTGTTTCAAATTTTATGTTTGTAAATGCCCCTGATGCACTTTGGTCTGCACGAATATCCAATTGCGTACTTCCGTTAATACCGCCATATCTGTTAAAGCTATAAAATCCATTATGATCTGTTTTAGCCCTTAAAACAGAATCATTCCATACTTCTAAAAACTCTAATGGATTCCCCTGTAAATCTCTTATGTAACCAGCAATAGCAGATGAATCATAAGTACCGCTTTCTCCTTCTATGTCGTTATCTTCTACTATGAATACAGGGGCAAGAGAAACAGAACCGGCGCATGTATCGAAGTATATTTCTTTTGTATTGCCGTCTAAAATTCCTGAAATATTTTTAGGAAATCCTAATCCCTGATAACTTATTAAAGAAGGTATTGTACCTATGACAAAGGTTGATTGGTCTTGTGATTGTAAAAGTCCATCTTGGTTTAAATGAGATGCTATTCTCAAAAATCCCTTAGTCCCTTTAGGAACACTTAGTGAGCCTTGCTGAAAATAATATGTTCCAGCTTGCCTTAAATTTCTAAGGGCAAACGCAAACCCTGAATCAGATAATGATGCTATTGGATAGCCTAAATACTGTGGCGGCGAACCCGCTGTGGCTGATTTTACAAACTGCTTCATTTCTGCCCAATAATCAGTACCCTCTACATACCCTATAAAATTTCTCGTCTCACCATTAAAAAATTGTCCAAACCCATCATTAGGCTGTGGCACTCCATTAAAGTCTGCCCCTCCAAAATAAGCCCTATCGGCTAAATCGTCAGGGCTGTTTAATCCAGTAGCGCCCATACCCATCCTGAATATAGGCATATTGAAATTTTGGTTAGTTCCATTTCTGTGTATTATGAGAAAAAATGTAACTGTAACTAATTCTGGGCTGCACGCTGTTCCCTGTTCTGTATTTACAGAAAGCAACATTTTTTTAGTTTCGCTTTCCAGCAATGGGCAATTTCCTTTTACATAATTATAAAAAGCTAAACTATCTTTGATTCTTATCAGCCCTTGCGGCTCTCTTGGGATAGGGTTAAAAACCCTGCTGGTTTGATTAACGTCAATAGGGGCGCAATCTTTATCGTTACAGAAATAATAATCAAATGTACAGGTGTCGATATCATAACCATCCAGATCGGCAAGGTCTCTTTCGTACCATTTCTGATTCTCGCTGGTATACGGAACATACTTATCAATAACATCAGAAAGATACCACTGAGGGTCATTGTTTGACCTGAAGGCTATCTCTATTTTATCTACCAATGGATTACCAATTGGTACAGACATTTTAATGCACCTTGGCGAACCTTCCCCCACGTCAAAACAGGTTTTAGCATCCTGATAAATCAGCGTGGAGATGTCAGACCACTCACTTGCCCGTTGATCATAATACACATGACGAAAACGCAACTGTACACCTGTGTCCACCATGCGGTTGTTTAAGTCTGCCTGCAAAGGGTCAAGCGGAACAAATGTTGGCTCAAGAGCGCCACATGGTTGCGGCACACACATTTGAACTCTGGCGCAATCGTCTGCGCATCTGTCAAAAAAAGCGGTGCTAAAACTATTGGTATCAATGCTCGCCTCTACGTCTATCTGCCCAATGTCGCCATAACCATTTGCCCAAATGATCTGCTTACCCCCTTGGTGTGCGCAAAACTTGTCGTACTTTAAATAACATCTCCACTGCTCTATCGAATGTGCAGGATTTGTGCTTAATCCAACACAATCATTATCCCCATGCCAAACAAGCTGGCATGTCTTATCCTTATTAACTCTTGTGATAAAAGAAGTTCCGTCATTGTTTAAATAGAAGGCGTAGACTTCATTTGTGAGAATACTGTTATAAGCACCCACAAAATAAGGGATGCCAGCAATATCCGTTGTGCATAAAAATTCATTTGCCGGGAACAAGGATGTTTTACCAAAGCTCGACTTGCCACCTCCGCCAGTATTCCTTTCCGTGTTAAGCATATATCGTGCTTCATCCATACCAAGATACTTCGGGTCTTTATCCTGATTGATTTTTATAGGCTTATTTACTTGTTTGTTTTGCAAAGTCTTATACCATTTTAGCGAATGATGCAATTAATCTATCTCCGTCAACCCAAGGGCTTGTTCTTGTTATTGTCCCCGTAGGCGCATCGAATGTAAAATGTCCCGCCTTTTGTGTTTCATTATTCTCATTTACAATTATAACTTCCATATTTATAGCATTCTCTAATCCGCTATTTGCATAAGTATACAAGCCATCAATCGGAACGCCTCCCTCACCCGTCAAGGAGGCTACTACAGCTATCTGAAAAGGTCTTAAGCACTTATCGCTACAGCCGGACGTTTTAGCCGAAACTGAAGAGCTGCAAGTGTCGCTAACAGTAGCGCTTGTGATTTCTGTTACATAAGGATTGCTTGTGCCACAACAAACACTTGAACCATAACGATACTCTATATCAAAAACAGGAACACTTCGCACCGCTGCAATGATAGACGAAAGAGTTGCCCTTCCAAGAATCTTTTCAAGGTTGCCTGCCTCTCTGGTAAAGTGCTGAAACTGGTTATTCCTATCAGAGATTAAAACATTCTTTTTATTCTGTATAGCTTTGAATTTTGTCCATTCCACCAGCGCCTCGAATGCCACTTCCGGCACTAAATACTGACCATTCTTTTTAGCCATGAAGCCATTGTATTCAACATACAGTTGCTTAAACCTAAACCCAAAGTCAAGCTGTATTAAGCCAGTCTCTTCAAACACCATATATCCACCGTTTTTGCTGTCGCACAAGCTGTCGCATGGAGCGTAATAACAGCTATACACATCTGGATTGCAGCTTTTTAGTTTCTCTATATTCTCCTCTGTGGTGTCTAAGCATCCACATGACTTAAGGCTTAGTGCTGTTATAAAACTCTTTACAGGAACGTATTCAACCGATTCTGTAACTGTATTGTAATAAGGAGTGTTAACCTCAAGGAAGTAATCACCATTGGGGTACAATTTCTTTATTGTTGTTTTTTCGTAAGCGTTGCCATTTACGATGATTACTTCTGTCTCTTCGGTAGTAGTAAGATCATTGCAGATAGATTTACTCTGGTTGCATTTTTCGCAAGCGTCATCGCATGGAATCTCTATCATGGAGGATGCGCTTGCAATATAGCTGTCTATAGACAGCGGAATCTTATGCCCTCTCGCATCTATAACTCCAACAAAAATCTCCCCGTCAAAATCAGGAGGGAGTGTTGCTGTTTTTGTGCTATGGTTTACAGGAAGCAATACTCTTCTTACTCCCGTTTTTAAATACTCTCTTTGTAGTTTTTTTAACCCTCTTGCAGCCCAATGAAAAAACAACTCCTTGCTCTTTCCTGCGGTTTCGTAGGAATCAATAAGCGCTGAATTAACAACTCTTTCTATAGGTATCATTTTATCAAGCTTGCAGTCTGTCATGTTCCAGAATTTGTATTATTTGTTTTATCCTCCTTTCCTATCTTGCCATTGTATAACTCCATAAGCTTTATCCTGACAATACCAGCCAAGGCATCTTCCACATCAACAGACTCGTCAAGGTCGCTACCATTGTCAGCATATATAATAGGAAGTTTGGCGGCATGCGCACCTTTCGGAAATCTTATATTTTTACCCACTACGTAATATGTTCTTATATCAGACGGCAAACTATCATCGTCACACAAAAGCTCTGATTGAGTGATGGTGCTTTTTACGTACTTGCACTTGCATGTCAGTCCACCAATATTAATAAGCCACATTTCGTTTGGCACTGACCTTAGTATCTTAAGACTGGAGATGTCAATCTCGTTATCCTTAACATCAAACTCTGCCTCCTTTGTTATATAGCTTGGAATATTATAGCTGCCATCCTCTCTCCTTTCACGAAAAGCCTGTAACATAACCTCTGTGGCATACAGCGCCTTTGCGCTCTCTATAAAATCCTCTACCTCTAACGAGGTTTCATCATTAGAGTCTCCGTAAATTTGCCTGTAAGAAAGTTCTGCTATTGATCTTAAGTCC
>JAYVIR010000106.1:0-2199 GCA_043770095.1 Eubacteriales bacterium | reverse complement strand
TTTTGTCGGCGTAAAATAATATTAAACATGTTAATGGGGGCAACTATGAGTGCAATTCCACAAGAACCAGTTCCACAAGGGCAAGAGTTGACAGCGCGTATGATTTTAGCTTCAGAACCGCTAACACCTGAATCTACATTGCCAGATTATATTCAAAAATATACCAACAAGACTATCCCATCTGATATGACAGAAGATGAGATTGATGAATGGTTGGCTATAATTCCTGACCTTTTGGACTATTGGGAAAGAACCGTTGCAGTTGCTAAGTTAGATTGTGACATGTTGGAACACCATACTAAGCTGGCGTGTTCATTGGCTTACAACAATACCGATATGGCTTTATCTGCAAAAAGCAGGGAGCAGTTAGCGGCTTTTGACCCAGAGGCAAAAAGGCTTACAGTTGAGGGGATTCAACTGAAATATAAGTTATTGCTTGCACAGTCTGTATACAACAAAATGGAAAGCAAATCTAAGTCTTTGCATAAGATAGCAACCATGAGATGCCGTAGAATTGAGGCAGGTGTTGTGCCAACAAGCATAAAAAGTTCACAGCCATACCAGCAGCCACAGCGTCCTCCAAATCCACCTGCAGCACCAAAAGCAGATAAGCAAGGGATTGTATGGGAAAAACAAGAAAAGAAAAACAATCCACCTGCCGAGTCAACTCAAAAGCCTTCTAATAATGTTACAACGGTAAAGCCTAGTAATGTGGGACGGGTTGATGGAACAGACCGATTAAAAGCAGAGATTAATGGAGAGATGAGTCGCGAGCTTAATGATGAGTTAATGGGAAGCTCTGGAAAATCAACAAGGAACTATTTTTAATATGAGTATAGAACAGATTGACATGTTTGATGATGAACACACCCCTGCCGAACTTTTATTTAAGAAAATGAATGTATCGGTAGAGTTTGGGCAGAAATACCTTGTAGCGGCTACTGGCGTGCTGTTACTTGGCGAACACGAGATGGAGCAGCCAGTAACTCTGGTGGGTAATTTGGTAAGGCAGAGTAGTGATAATATTGTCTTGTCAGATGTTTATTTACGAGAATTTGACAAGTTTGAAAGCGCAGAAAGATATAAGGAATTTGTAGTAATTCCAAGTTCCAAAATAACTGAATTGCGCTTGATTGCAACTGATGAATTGACTTTTTATCATCCATATCGCTTACAGCTAGAAGAAAGAACAGTAGATGGGCGCAAGAATATCTGGCTTAGTTGCCGTTTTGTGGGGCAGACGCTATCAGAACAATTATTGTTCCTTGATTATGCACATGATAAAGCTATTTTGATGCTTAAAAAAGAAGAAATTAAAAGCATTTTTCCAATGTCTATTTCAGAAGCAGATGAACTAGAGGCAGAGATTCTGGAAAAAGAGCTTGTTAATGGAGCCTAATAAATTTGTCCACCTGCACTTACACAGTCATTATTCAATGCTCGATGGGACGATTGACCATCAGGGGCTTTATAGCAGGTTAAAAGACCTTAAAATGGACAGTGTTGCAATCACTGACCATGGCAATATGTTTGGCTCAGTTGCTTTTTATAAAACTGCAAAGAAAGCTGGCATTAAACCTATTTTAGGTCTTGAGGCTTATATTGCACCCGAGAACTGCACCAATCGCTCAACCGTTTCACAGTTCACTGGCAACACTATTGCAAAATATCACCACGTTCTTTTGTTGGTAAAGAATGAAATTGGTTATAAGAATTTAATTAAAATGGCTTCCAGCTCATATACTGAGGGTTTTTATTATCGTCCCAGAATAGATATGGATTTATTGCAGAAGCACCACGAGGGCATAATATGTTGTTCCGCATGTCTTGCGGGAGAGGTGCCAAGGCTGTTGTCAGCGAATAAGATTGAAGCAGCAAGGGATGTCATGCTTCAATACAAGTCAATATTTGGCGATGATTATTATTTTGAAGTGATGCGCCATGGAATGGAAGAACAGGACATTGTTATTGCCAGAGGCGTTCCTTTAGCCCGAGAATTGGGTATACCTTTGGTGGCGACAAATGATTGCCATTATTTAAAAAAAGAAGATTCTGAAGTCCATAAAATTACATTAAATATTCAGAGCAAGTCGGGTGAGTCTTTACGTGAATATGAAACTGAAGAATTTTATGTTAAGTCAGGTGAAGAAATGTATGCCTTGTTTAAAGACATGCCTGATGCCTGCGATAATACAAGAA
>JAYVIR010000105.1:0-7347 GCA_043770095.1 Eubacteriales bacterium | reverse complement strand
CTCCAACTGCTAAAATGAAGTCAACACCCTGTTCACGACAAAGTGCAATACCTTCTCTGACAAGCCCTACTCGAGGGTTTGGCTTAACACCGCCAAGCTCTACCCAAGAAATTGCCTCTGCGTCCAGAGAGGCTTTAATACGATCCAATAAGCCACTGCCAACAACACTGCCGCCACCATAATGGATTAGGACTTTTTTAGCAAGACCTTTCACTTTTTTGCCAACTTGTGTTTCTGTATCCTTACCAAAAATCATTTCGGTTTTATTTTGATAAATAAAATTTTTCAAATCATCGCTCCCTTTTTTCACCATTCGATCTGAAGGTTACCCTAATTGAAAGCTGTAATCGACTTTTCTATACTGTTTATAGTCTACCACATTTTGAGGGATTATTGGATTGAAAAAATGAGCTTCTGTCTATTTTCTTTGCTTAAAATGCTCAATACCTTTAGCCATACGCTTGAATTGTCCACTAACAGACATGTAATAAAATGTCATGAGAATAGTAATGATTGTAAGTCCTATTGCTAATGCCAAGTTCTGCTTGTTAATTTGTGTCACCCTATCCTGCCCAGGAGTAATATTTTTATATTTGATAAAATGAAGTTCCATATCACCACCATGGATTTTGCAGCTTCTATTAAAAACGGCTTCAATCTCAATTTTATCTCCAAGGGTATGATATTCTCCAAATAATTTGATTTTTTTTGCTTCTTCAAGTGGCATAAAGATGCCCATCGCATTGGTGCCATCGTTAATGTTCACCCATGCGTCATTGCCTCTTTCCATAATTTCAACAAGCGCTTCTCCGTTTACAATAACCGCTTCTCCATCATACTTACCACTCTCTTCAATCAGTTGGTTGAGCGTTACGCTTTTGAGCGATTGTGCATGTCCTTGAATCGGGTAACCCCACATGAGTATGCTAAGGCAAATGCCAATAATAAAGATTAATTTCTTTTCCATATGGTTTTAACCCCCCCAATCATAAAGCCTATGAGTGCAAAGACTGACAGGAATTCGAGTCTGCCCAAATACATCGCAATAATATAATAAATTTTAAGCCCCGTTGGCATAGCGACATTGGTAATGCCAATGGAAAGGCCAACGTTTCCTGCGGTAGACGCCGATTCAAACGCTGACTGAATTAGCGGATAGCCATAAAAACAGCCAATTGCCGTACCGACAGTAAACAATACAATATAGCAAAGTGTAATAATGGCAGACGCTTTTATAGTCGCATCGTCAAGCACATTGTCCTTGATGTGATGGTATTTTTCAATATTGATTCGTCGCTCAGATCTTAAATTTTTACGAATTTCTGCCATAAGCGCCTTAAACAAAATGCCGACTCGAAGACCCTTAATACCACCCGCTGTCGAGCAAGCAGATCCTCCAATGAGCATGACCACAATCAAAATCAAGATGCCGAAATCACCCCAGTCTGAGGCAAATTGTTTGGCATAAACACTTCCGAATCCCGTTGTGGTATGTGCAGAAAGTAAATGATAGATGCCTTTTCTAAAAATCATCTCAACATTAGAATACAGTCCGTCTTTTTTGAGCCACAATGTAAGAAATATGCCACTACCTACCAAAGTCACAAAGAAACTCTGAATTTCAATATTTTTATATACTTCCTTGCGATTGCCTTTTAAAATCGCGTAATGCAGTCCAAAGTTAAAAGAACCGAGTATCATAAATAGAATGGTCACAATCTCATATGAAAAACTATGGTAAAAGAGCATATTTTGAGACATTGGCGCAAAGCCGCCCGTACTCCATGAAGATGCAAATATAAACATGCCATGGAAAAAGGCATTAACGGGGTTTAATCCAATCATCATGCCATTGATCCAAAGGGCAACAGTGCCAACAAATAGATACGCCAATGAAATCATCCAAATGATTCTGGCAGTCCCTTTAACACTCGGCACAAGTTCAACGTCTTTTGCCTCGCCAACATAAATTTTATAAGCACCATGGGTTTGCTGGAATAGGAATGACAAGGCCAAAACGACCATTCCCTGTCCGCCAACAAAGGTAATGATATGGCGCCACATGTTTAAACTCATAGGCATGTGATCCATATCCATCGATAAGGTAACCCCAGTGGTTGTAAAACCGCTCATGACATCAAATGTTGCGTCTAAATAACTCATATAGTGACCACTCAAAAAATAAGGCAATGCACTAATCATCATCAAGATAAACCAACTGAGCGCTGAAATAATAAGACCGTGTTTCCACTGAATACGCGCTGCCATTTTTGCCTTGCGCCCGATGGACATAAAAATAAGCGCTGTCATAAGCGCCACATTGAGCGTTAAAAACAAATCGACAAACATCGGCCATTCAGAAAACAATAGTGCGGTAATCATTGGTATTACTAACAATCCTGCCGTAATAAGCGTCACAAAACCCGTATAGTAGTGTATGACCTTTAAATCTACTAGATTAAAATAAGTTCTCATTTTACACCTCTACTGTTTTCCCAATCAAGTCGGCAATAACCTCAGTGCTGCAAACGGTCTTATCTACGCCTAATGCTTTAAAGACTTGCGTATTCTTCGGGTTATTGATTCTAGCAATTGTTTTCGAAATCTTATAGTTCATTTTAGCAATCTGACAGATTACTAAATTCTCTTCATCTTTACCAGTTGCAGCAACCATTACATCGGCATACTCAATATTGGCATCTTTTAAAACATCTAAAGACGTGCCATCACCCCAAATCACCATGTCGTTGAACTCTTCTGCTATTTTTTCACACAAATTCTTTTCAGCTTCAATCAAGCACACTGAATTGCCCGCTTCTACCATTGACTTCATAAGGTAGTAACCGACTTTTCCACCACCAACAATTATAATATACATTCTATTTATCTCCCCAAAGCCTTAATGAATGCCCCACGATCTGATTTTGAAACGCCAACAACCAATCGGTCACCTCTTTGCACAAGTTCACTCTCTTTTGCTACATGGATCTTATTATTTTTTATGACGCCGACAACAGCGACATGATATCGAAAATTTATATCGTTAGCCGATATTGCCTTATCATTCATATAAACAAACTCAACAATTTCAAGTTCGTCTTTAATTCTGCTGTGCAATTCATAATTCTCATGAAGAATCATTTCCTTCGTCATTTGAGAAGCGTTGATTGTCGGGCAAATGGTCTCAATCCCAAGTTGATCATAAAGAAATTGTTTTTGAGAATCGCAAACTCTCGCAATAACGCGTTTTACGCCAAGAAGTCTTGAAGCCACTTGAGCGGCCATCAAATTCACATTGTCATCTGGTGTCATTGCAAGAAACACTTCAGCTTTTTCTATGCCTGCTTCTAAAAGTACATCGTGGTCAAATTCTACACCACGTAATCTTGTGCCATTAAAACCTGAACCCAAAGAATCCAATTTTTCTTTGTCATTATCAATAATAACCACATCATGCCCTTCATTGGATAATTCGTGTGCCAAAGAGCCGCCAATACGACCGCAACCTATAATAACGATATACATTTTTATACCTCATCCTTTTTAAATTTCATCCATTAAACGATAACCTACGCCAACCTCTGTCAAAATATACTGTGGTTGCGACGAATTTTGCTCTATTTTACGCCTTAAATTAGCCATAAAGACACGTAACGATTGCGCATCGCTCTCCCCATAGCTTCCCCAGACCTCTTTGATCATAAATTTATGTGTCAAGACTTTACCTGGATTCTTAGCCAAAAGCGCCATCAGTTTAAATTCTATAGGCGTCAAATGAACTTCTTCTTTGTTTAAAAATACCAAGTGTTTTTCAAAATCAACTTTTAATGCGCCCACCTGAAAACTTTGAACTTCAATCCCTTCTGTTTGCTCCAAGTGAACTTGATGTCTCAGCGCCACTCTGATTCGAGCAAGCAACTCCGCTACGCTGAACGGTTTTGTCAAATAATCATCTGCTCCCAAATCCAACGCTTCTATTTTATCTTGCTCTCGACCTCTTGCAGATACCACCAAAATGCTGACTTTACTAGTCTCTCTTATTTTTGAAAGCAGTTCCAACCCATCCATATCCGGAAGCCCTAAATCTAGCAAAATCACATCTGGTTGATGGGATAAAAATAAAGTAAGTGCATTTTGGCCATCCGATGTTTCTATCACTTTATAGCCTTGGGTTTCTAAAGAAATTTGCATAAAATTGCGTATGGTCTTATCATCTTCTACAATCAAAACAATTGGCTTATAGTTCAATGTGAAACCCTCCTTTTGGGAATTGTAAATTCAAAGCAAGCACCACCATGGCTATTATTATAGGCAGTGATGTTGCCCCCATGTGCTTCTACAATCGATTTGCAAATTTCAAGTCCCAGTCCAATGCCATTTTTCCCTCGATCACTGCTAATACCAGCTGTAAAAAATCGATTAAAGAGCAGTGGCATGTGGTCTTCACTAACGCCCTTCCCGTAATCTGAAACACTAAAAACAACGCTGTCCTTCAAACTGGTGACTCGAATGTCTATTTTAGAACCTTTCGGCGTATATTTAATAGCGTTATCAACCAAATTGACCAATACCTGCTCAATCAAATGACTATCAACCTCAACGGCCACTAAGGTTTCTGGAAGCGAAACTTCAATCAAATGTTCTTTTTCATTTGCTTTGAATCTATTTAAAGCTTCCAAAATTAAGTCATCTACCAATTCACTCTTTAAATGTAGAACAACCTTGCCCTCATCAAAGCGAGTCATGCTTAAAATGTTTTCAACCGATTGAATCAACCAATTGGCATCTTCTGCAATGTCCTCTAACAAACTTTTTTTCTGAGCTTCACTAAGTTGTGCATCATGATCTAAAATTGTCGTTGCTGCACCTAAAATGCCTGTCAAGGGCGTTCTTAGGTCATGTGAAATAGCTCTTAGCAAATTGCCTCTAAAGCGCTCTGTTTCTATTTCCATTTGCTGATTTTTCTGAGCTTCCGTCACAAGCACACGTTCAATTGCCAGTCCAATTTGAAAAGTCATTGCTTGGATGAGTACTTCCTTTTCCTCATAGATAATTTCATTGGGTTTCAGTGAAATTCCAAGAACGCCCAAAGACTTTTGTTGACCAATGATGGGCACATACAGAAAATCTAGATCATCTGAATATTGTTTTTGATAACGCGTAATTTTTCCACTTTTGAATACTTGTCCCGCCATAGCACGCTGTTCTGTGGATACAAAAAACTGACCATCGTTATGAATCCCCTTATGAAACAGCCACTCCTTATTCTGTTTTTCATCGTCTAATTTTATAGTGATTATCACAGACAGGTTTAAAATACGAGAAACAACCTCACCAACAATCTGACAGATTTCATCAATATTTTGAGTTTTTAATAAACCTTGACTCATTTTATATAGTACGAACGCTCTTTTTTCTCTGATGGCAGACAATTTTGCCTCTTGCTTCACTTTACTGGTTAACGTACTCGTTAAAACAGCTGCAAATAGCATCATCGCAAATGTAATCGGATAATCTTGCCGATAAGCCAAAATTGAATAATAAGGCTCCATAAAGAAAAAATTAAATGTCAATACGCAAATGACAGATGCTAAAATACCATATAAGTAACCTTCAATCCAGTAGGAAACTAACAAAACACCAAGCAGATAGGTAATAATAATATCCGTCTCATGAAAACCTAATTTTTTAAAACCAATGGCAACGAGTGTTACCAAACTGATAATTAGTATGACAAGCGCTATTTTGCCTAGCGCACTTTTAAAGGTCAAAAACTTCTTTAATTGAGATTCCTCTGTTGTTATCATGTATCCATCTCCCTCAGTTTTAACCCTTCCACATTATATCCAACATCGTATAAAGATGGTGTAAAGATTTTATTATTATTGGTTGAATTTCACTTTTACTTATAATTAGAAACTTTAAAAAGAGTATAGTTTATTATAACTTTTTAACATATTTTTTGAATCAATTTATTTATAGAGGTGGTTTAAGACATGAACCTCATTGAAATCAATAATATAACCAAACACATGGCAAAGTGAGAGGCATCATTGAATACCCTAAGAGAGACTTGTGCTTGTAAATTAATATAAGTCGATTTTATCTCATAAAAAAGTCGCTTGCATTGGATTCTCATAAATCCATGCAAGCGACTTTTTTCATTTTTTACTTTCCATTCTTAAGCTATCTAAACACGCTTAAGTGCCCAATTCTCTTTTTTATATGCGATGCCAATCACTAGCATCTCGACAAAATCGGCCGCTAAAAAACTGTACCACAAGTAGTGAACTGGTAAATGCCAGACGCTTGCAAAGAAAAACAACATAGGGATTTGAACCCCCCACCGACCCACAAAACTTGAAATCAGGTAAGGTGTATTGTGTCCTGAGCCTGAAAACACACTTCCGAGTCCCATCAGAACGCCTGCAAAAATAAACCCTGGCATGGTAATTCTAAGCATGTCTACGCCGATGGCAATGACTTCAGGGTCGTTAATGAACAAATGAAGAAGTTTCTCGGGAAATAGGATTACAATTACCGCAGAAATTGACATAATCAGTGCACCGTAACCAGCAGCCAATTTTGCTGTTAATCTTGCCCGATCGACATTCTCTTCTCCTAAACACTGCCCTACAATCGTACTGCCCGCCATCGCAAGACCTACAAGTGGCATGAATGTGAACTCGAAGAGTCTGCCGCCAATTCCCATTGCGGCGACCGCAGATGTCCCATAACTAGTGATTAACTTTAAAGTAAAAATGCCTACCATATTTCGAAGCAGAACTTCCATTCCGTTAGGAAGCCCTATAAGCAATAATTTCTTATCAATTTCCCAGTTGAGTTGAAAAAGCTTGCGCCAACGAATATGTACTTTGGTTTTGCCTGAAAGAATTAAAGTAAAGCCATAAAGGAATGCGCATGACACTGTGAATACTGTCGCAAGTGCCGCCCCAAACACACCAAGACCAAGTCCATGAAGCGATGTTCCAGGAACAATGTCAAACATTAAGAATGGATCAAGAATTAAGTTCATGAGTGCAGCCATCATCATGATTTTCATAGGACGTTTTGCATCGCCTACACAGCGGAGCGCTGTATTGACAGTGTAACTTGAAAACATAATGGGTAAAAAGAAAATTCGTAAGTAACCATATGACATTGCTGCCGATTGGACTTCTGGATCTTGTGTGAAAAAACCCAATAGAGGTTTCAATAAAATTGAAAAAATCACACCCGCCAGCACTGCCACCAATCCTTTGAAAACAAAAGTCTGTTCAATGCAAAGACTCGTGCGTTCCTTATCACCCTTCCCATAACTTTGTGAGATTAGCGATACTGAACTGG
>JAYVIR010000104.1:0-3137 GCA_043770095.1 Eubacteriales bacterium | reverse complement strand
TCTATATGAGCAATAATGCTGAAATTTCTTATCTTTTCTTGACGCGTTTTCGACATCAGCGTTTACCTCCTCGACTGAATTAGTCCGCTAAATTATATCATAGACAGAGCCTCTACCACAATAAAAGTTTATTAAAACGATCTTTTTTATTGATTTTTTATTTCAACCGTGTTAGAATACCTTTGTTGATCAATTTAATTGGAGGTGAAAAAATAATGGCTAATATCAAATCTGCAAAGAAAAGAATCGGTGTTAACAAGAAGAAAGCTGACATCAATAAAGCTAGAAAATCAGCGCTCAAAACTGCTGAAAAGAGACTTAACGAGGCTCTTAAATCTGGCGATATCGAAGTTGCAAAAGTTAAATTCTCTTACACTGAGAAAAAATTAATGCAAGCTGCTGCACATGGCACAATTCACAAGAAAACAGCTTCTAGAAAAACTTCTAGACTCGCTAAGAGAATGAACGCAAGCACGGCTGTATAATTTTCTTAAAAACCGTCATGTTCCCCGGAAAATTGTTCACCGTTCATATAGAATATATGAACACCGCTAATTTTTATATTTGAGCTCGAGTATAAAAATAGAGACAGTCCTTTTGGACTGTCTTTTTTGTTTTTTGATTTAGCACATTTTGGGTTGTCGCCTAATCCAATTGATTTTTATGCAAACTCCAAGTACTTTTTCAGTCCCAACATCACTTGATCAATTGGCTCTCTAAAAATAAAATCAGCTCTTTCATCTGCCTGTGTCGGCGTTTGGTTCATGATGACCAGTTTTTTTCCTGAAAAAAATCGAATAAAACTCGCTGCAGGGTAAACACTAAGCGAAGTTCCGCCGATAATGAGCAGCTCCGCCGTTGAAATGGCTTCAATTGCACCCTCTACAACAGAATCGTCTAACATTTCCTCATATAAGGTCACTTGAGGCTTTAAAATACCACCACAGGTACATTTAGGCGTGTGTTCTTGACTAAGTACTTCTTCGTTATAATTAAGATTACACCTCACACAATAGTATCTATTCATGTTTCCATGAAGCTCTATCACCCTTTTACTGCCTGCCTTTTGGTGCAATCCATCAATATTTTGTGTAATCACGCTATGAAGCAAGCCCTGATTTTCCATTTGAGCCAGTACCCTATGACATCCGTTTGGCATAGCCTCGGGATAGTACATATGCGCCTTTAAAAACCGATAAAATTTATCTGTCTCATCAAAAAAGAAAGTTTTACTCAGAATGACTTCTGGGTTTAATCCTTCAAATTCAGTTTGATAAAGCCCTTTGCTGGATCTAAAATCAGGAATGCCACTTGCGGTTGAAATCCCGGCACCACCCAAAAATACTGTTTTCCGACTGCTTTTTATACTTTCAGCCAATTGCATTAACATCGCTTCCAATATTTCGCCCCCTTCTCAAATCACTTAATTTTGATTCTTAAATAGTTCAAGCAGAGCTAAGCGCTCCAAATTCACTTTTTCCATCACACGAAGATCTGGGTTCCACAAACTGTCATATCTGAAAATGACAAAGCCTTTGTATTTCTTTACCTTTTGAGATTCCAATACCATGCGACTCAAAATATTTTCATCTTCAATCCACTCAAGTTTGCCAAGTCCTGACCATTTATCATCTATTCCAATTTTATATGGCGCTAAGCCAATATAGACATCTACTTTTGATTTTTGGGTCAAGTTATTCCATTCATCCAAAATTGTCATAAAAGGCGCCTTGCTGTTTCTAAAACCATAGTAGAGCTGAGGACAAATATAATCCACATACCCCTTTGTGGTCACCCATTTTTTAACATCTGCATACTGTGAGTCATAATTATTTTGAATCAATCCCTGCGGGCTAATGCCAAATTGAACCTTGCGCTTCCCATTTTTAGTGACTTTATAAACCGCTTTCACCATCTGATTGATTCGCTCTCTTCGAAAATCTGCCAGCTTTAATTTGCCACCTTTTTTTAGATAACTTTCATATTGAATTTTATCAAAACTTGCATCAGATGTTGGGTAAAAATAATCATCAAAATGGATGCCATCTACAGCATAGTTGGTAATGATTTCTTTCACACTCTCTACAACCAATGCGTTTACACGTTCATCGCTTGGATTATAGAATGTCCCGCTACTGATCTTTACAACACGATTGCTGCCATCATTTTGCCATAAAACGGCACGGTTTTTCATAGAAATAGGTGCTTTAATCGTATTGATTCTCACACGATAAGGGTTTACCCATGCCTCTATTTTCAATTTGTTCTTCTTCGCCTCTTCAATCATAATTTTAAAAGGATCATACGCCATAGCATCGCCTTCAACGCCTGTTATCATATAGGAAGAAGGAAACAATTTGGACTTATAAAGCGCATCACCAAAGGGTCTGACTTGCACCATGACTGTATTCATTTTGTCCTGAGCCAATCCAGAAAACATATCGGACACTCGAACTCTGAATTCCGCTTCTGTTTTGTTTTTAAGCATAGGCTCCAATTCAAAGTAAGAAATCCAAACCGCTCTCACTTTGCTTGTGTTTGTTTGGGTATTGTTTGACGTTGTCTGATTACTATTTGATGCAGTTTGGGCATAACTTCCCGTCACTTCAAACAGCTGGCTTGAACAAATCATAATCCCTAAAATCATAAGTGCCATAGACTTTTTTCTAAACTGTAATCGTTTCTTCATTATATTATAAGCTCCTTTTATTGATTTCAACGGATAATCCCATTATGATGGAACTATATAATTAGGAGGTACTTTATGAAACTATATCAAGCACCTGAAATGTTCTTTTGGAAAGGACGTATTGATAGCAGCACATTATTTGATGCTTTTCGTTGGCACCAGTGGATTAAACCACTCAATCTTGAAAATTCTGATCCATTACCGACAGCAAAATTGAAAATTGCTTTTATCGGTTTTTGCTGCGATGAAGGCATACGCCTTAACAGAGGCCGAAGTGGCGCTTCAGATGGTCCTAATAGCATACGAACAGCACTTTCAAGTCTTCCATGCGCCTTTACTCAGGATGTAAGCCTCTATGATGCAGGCAATATTCTCTGCGACGGTGTCCCGTTAGAAGAAAGTCAAAATTCATTGTCTGAGGCAGTTCGAGAATTTTTTGAACTGCCTC
>JAYVIR010000103.1:0-11084 GCA_043770095.1 Eubacteriales bacterium | reverse complement strand
GATGAAGATCCAAGAGCGAAATATTTCGAGCAATCTGAAATGGGCGTTTATGTGAGAATGGCATTGATTTGCAAATTGTTGGAGGTGGGTCCTTATGTTAGAGGTTAGGGGTATTCAAAACGGAATTGTCATTGACCATATCAAAGCGGGCAATGGCATTAAATTATTCAATAAACTTATGGGCACTAAGACTACAGAAGCTTCTGTGCTTTTAATGAACGTTGAAAGCAAAGCTTTGGGCAAAAAAGACATTATCAAATTAGAAAATGTCTTTGAAATTGACTTAAATCTTTTGGGATTAATTGATAAAAATATTTCGGTGAGCATCATTCGTAATGCAACAGTCGTTGAAAAGAAAACGGCCCAGATTCCAACAGAGGTCAGCGGCCTTTTCGCTTGCAACAATCCTAGGTGTATCACTAACTCGGATTCATATGCGACCACAATGTTTAAACTTTTCGATAGCAATGGCTCTGCGGAGTATATTTGTGAGTACTGCGAGGAAATTACTAAGTATAAACTCTAAGAATTTGAAACACCCAACTTTATTATCTTCTATACTCATTATAGAATTTACCCAATCAGCAAAAGCCGAGGAGACTCGGCTTTTGCTGATTTTTGTATTTTTATATAGGATTATTTCGTGTTCATTCGAGCGTCTGTCCGATTATTTATTTGTACGCGGTGCCCAAGCTTCAATGATTTTCTCCGCAACTCGGAGTCCATCGCAAGCCGACGACATAATCCCGCCTGCATAACCAGCGCCTTCTCCACATGGGTAGATTCCCTCATGGCTAATGCTCATCAAACTCTCTTGATCTCTCACAATTCTTACAGGAGATGAGGTTCTCGTCTCAAATCCTGTCATAACAGCATCATCCATCGCAAACCCTTTTAGCTTTCGATCCAATTTTGGAAGCGCTTCACGCATGGCTTCTATTAGTATTTGAGGCAACCCTTTTGAGATATCTGTAAGCTCATAGCCAGGTTGATAACTCGGTTTTACTGAGCCAATAACATTGGGTTTTTCATCGTTTAAGAAAGCGCCTACTGTCATAACGGGTGCCTTATTGCTGTGATTGCCCATTTCAAATGCTTTTCTCTCAATTTCCCTTTGAAAAGCAAAACCAGCGAGTACATCCTCACTTGGAAAATCTCCCGGAGTAACACTGACAAGGAGTGCGCTATTGGCGTTAGTTTGATTTCTGGCATGCTCACTCATTCCATTTGTGACAATAGTATCAGCTTCCGAAGCTGCTCCGACCACAAATCCCCCTGGGCACATACAGAAAGTATATACACTTCTTCCCGAGGACGTTTCTGTTGTCAAATGATATTCTGCTGCTCCAAATCTTTCAGACAGTTCATTCTCATAACTGCTGTACTGGCTTGTATTGACTAGTTTCTGTGGATGTTCTATTCTCACGCCAATCGCAAAAGGTTTTGGCGACATTTTAATTTGGTTTTCATGAAGCATTTCAACTGTATCTCGCGCACTGTGCCCAATGGCTAAAATAGCCACTTCTGCGTCAATAATTTCACCTGTTGAAAGCACTAGTGATTGTAACTTCTCATCTTTAAAGAACAACTTTTCCACTTTCGTATTAAAGTGGATTGTAGCTCCCTTTTGAATAAGATCTTGACGCATTTTCTTAACCGTAGGCTTCAAAATATCGGTGCCAATGTGTGGCTTATTCCGATATTTTATCTCTTTAGGAGCGCCTTTTTGAACAAAAATATCCAATACTGTTTTAGCTCGCGGATCCTTAATTCTAGTGGTTAATTTTCCATCTGAAAAAGTCCCCGCTCCGCCTTCCCCAAACTGGACATTACTTTCAAGATTTAACGGTTTTCCATTCCAGTAACTTTCAATGTCAATGGTTCTTTGGTCTACCTCTGCGCCTCGCTCAAAGACAATCGGTTGATAACCCATTTCTGAAAGTAACCAAGCGGCAAACATACCTGCAGGTCCAAATCCAATAATCACAGGTCTATTTGCTAGAGGATTCATACCAGGCAATGTTTGAGGGAATACATAGTCTTCATTTGGAGCCGTTTGTAGCGTATTATTTTTTGCTATTATATTTTTCTCGTTTTTAACTTCACAATCGATGGTATAAACAACAAATGGCGCACTTTTTCTAGCATCTAAGGATTCTTTTTTTATCTCCCAATGAATAAGGTCTTCTGGACTAATTCTTAATTGCTTTAGGATTTGTCCTTCAATTTCAGTCTGTTTATGTTTTAACGGCATTTTTACTTGGCTTAATCTAATCACGAATTATTTATCCTTTCTGCATCTAATGAATTGGTTATAACGATTCCAAATTTTCAGTTTCATCTGCTATTTCAGGAAACCAAATACTTAACTCACGTTTTGCGTCTTCTATTGTGGCAGAACCATGTACGGCATTTTGCTGTACGTTCGTTCCGTATAAATATCTGATGGTACATGGTCTAGCCTTCGACGGATTTGTTTCACCATTAATTTCTCTAACCACTTCAGCGGCATTTTCACCTTCAAGCATCATAACCACAATATTTCCCGACTGCATAAAATCTAATAATGAGTTATAGAATGGTTGGCCTGCATGTTCATTATAATGCTGACCGAGCACTTCAAGCGTTGCATGAGTCATATACATTTCTCTGATGGCTAATCCATGCGCCTCATATACTTGAATCAACGTTCCTATATATTTTTTTCTCACTGCATCTGGCTTGATTAATACTAAAGTTTTTTCCATTAATATATCCTCCACAGTTTTATTTTGTTACTTTAGCCGGCAAGGTTTCTTTATCTTTTGTTTTTGGCAGTTGATTATTATTGGTCGTATCCTTATAGACATCTTTCATTTCTACAAGACCTAAACCTTTTGCCCTTTGAATGATTTCTTGATCACTGATGGCTCTTGGGCTTGAATAACTAATGAGTATATTAGAAAAGCCAATAATCAGTAGAGCAACCCCTACTAGTAGGCTCAAAAAACGTTTGTATATTTTCATATCGAGTTGCAATTAACCACATCCTCCTGTTGATAACTCCAGTTCATTTCCTCTGTATTTCTAAAGGTTTTAACACTTTATCCACATTACCCACAGTTTATGCACAGGCTAGCGTATTAATAATGCACTTAAACTTCATGCCTTTCCACAGTAAATCGCTCAATTTGGTACGGTTCATCACTATGAATTCCCGCTTTATTTAAAGCAATTCTTATCTGTTCGGCAACAGTGTCCACACCATCTAAATGCGGTAAGAGAAGCCCTCTTTTATAGTCATAACTAACAATAATCCCGTATTGTTGAGGGTCAAGTTGGTCAATATCTGCAACTTTTTCCGCTGGTGAAAGAATGTCTACCGATATTCGCAGAGCGTCTAGCTCTTCAGGTTCAATCGGAGCAAATCTAGGATCTTCACAACAAGCCTTAATCGCATTGCTAATGATTTCACTTGCCAAATTAATTTCAAGACCAGCCGTGATACCCATACAGCCTCTTAATCCACCTCGATCCTTAATAGAGATAAATACACCTTTACTTCTACCTAAAAGTGATTCTACTTGCGCAAATTCAGGAATTGACAATCTTTCTCCCGTTCTAACAAAATGCTCTATTGCCATTCTCGCGAGCCTTATTTCTTCATCTTCTTTTGTCTTTCTTAACAATTGATTGGTTTTTAAAACTTCATGAAGCTTTGGGAGCAAACTTTCCTTTCCGATTTCTAAATTTGTAAATGACGCAACAGCATAACCGACGCCAAATGGCCCCTCATAGCTTTTCAACTGAGTTATATGATTGATCTGATCGAGGCTTCCAAAAAGAATTTCTAATGATTTTTTTCCGCATTCACCCGCCAGCGATACCCGTTTAGAATCCAAAGTCATAATCTCCACATATTCCTGCCCCACTAAATGATCTACAATAAATTTATCAAATGATGGACCTTCTTCTCTATAAGTATAATTACTAGAATTCGTAAGATGATGTGACAGATCGCCACTCGCTATGAGAATCGTTTTCCGATTCAATTTTGCTGCTACTGTTTGAATTGAAATTCCGAACTGATATAACTGTTCTTCTGAAAGTAAACCATAGGTAATCACAACCAACTTATAGCGATTGTAAAATTGATTAATAAAATATAGCGGGACAATCACACCATGGTCAATTGCTTCATCAAGATCGAAGCGTCGAGCCAATGCCTTATCAAAAATTACAGTAGAAATTCTCTTTTCTGTAGCATTTTGAAGTAATATCTCAACAAATTCTAAGTCATTTTCTTGTGAGAGTTTAATATCATTTGCACCAAAATGCGCTAGACTCCCAATCAACGGATTGGCATTTCTAATAGAAATAGCATCAGTGAACAAAGGCCCATGAGGCGAAATAATTACTATCGTCTCGGGTTCAAGCTGTGCAACCGCTCTAGAAACTTCATACATTGCATGAGATGTTGCCGCTGCTTTTTTTTCTTCTCCTAATCCTACTTCTGGAATTATAATTGGGGGATGAGGTACCAAAAAACCTGCTAGAAGCTTCATAAGATAGTTCCTCCTTTTCATACGCCTTCGATCTAATCTATTTGCTTTCTGATTTTATATACCCTTTTTTCACCAATTTATTGATATGCGCTTCTACTTTCTCTGAAATATCAATGTCATATGTGTCTTCAAGTACAAACATCATCGAAATAGCTACCTGTGCCACATCTAGGAGTTCCTCAGTGATGAGATTAACGATTTCTTTGTGCTCCTTGTCAACAACCTCACCATTTAATCCTCTAAATTTACCAATAATCTGAGCTAATTCGCCAGCTTCCTCCATCAATTTTAGACATGTTGATTCTAAACCAGGTTGAAGGTTGTTCAGCTTAGGTAGACTGATCTGTTTGTACTCATTTTGCGACATTATAGACACTCCTTTATATAAATGCTTGGGTTAGTTAGCGTTGTTAGTTCTTCTTCTATTATGCCATATTTATTGACGTAAAAAAATCCCCCAGCCAGATGGTAGGGGGATTTGTAAATACATTTTGAAAAAAATATTAACGTTTTGAGAATTGTGGAGCTCTTCTCGCAGCTTTGAGACCGTATTTTTTTCTTTCTTTCATTCTTGAGTCTCTTGTTAAGAAACCTTGTTTCTTGAGTGCGCCTCTAAGTTCTTCATCAACTTTAAGAAGAGCTCTTGAAAGTCCGTGTCTGATTGCGCCAGCTTGACCGCTGAAACCGCCACCTTCTACGATAACGAAAACATCAAATTTACCTTCAAGACCAGCTACTGCTAAAGGTCTTTTAATTTCTGCTCTAAGTGTTTCAAAGTTGAAATAATCATCAACTGTTCTACCGTTAATTGTAAAATTACCATTGCCTGTAACGAGTCTAACTCTTGCAACAGAACTTTTTCTTCTACCAGTTCCTTGATACATCATATAAGCTTACCTCCTCCGCAGATTATAATTCTAACGCTTCAGGCTTCTGAGCTTCGTGACCATGCTCAGTACCACTGTATACTTTAAGTTTCATGTACATTGCTCTGCCTAAAGTGTTCTTAGGAAGCATGCCTTTAATTGCATGTTCTACAACGAATTCAGGCTTTTTAGCCATCAATTCTCTGTATGATCTTTCTCTTAAATGGCCGATGTAACCAGTATGCCATCTGTATTTCTTTTGATCTAACTTCTTACCAGTTAACACGATTTTCTCAGCATTGATAATGATGACATAATCACCACAGTCTACGTGAGGCGTATAAATTGGTTTGTGTTTACCTCTTAAGATTGATGCTACTTCTGTAGCCATTCTACCAAGTGTTTTACCATCGGCATCAACTACATACCATTTTCTTTCAATTTCTAACGGTTTCGCAACGAAAGATTTCATTGTTTCCCTCCTAACAAATAATATTCACCATTTATGAGTTTTGACTTCACCCTTCAAAACTCGATTTATCAATAAAATCCGGGGCAGGATTTTATAAGTCTTAATTAAAACGTCCTTCAACACTATATTACAAATATGAAGAATAGTCAACGTTTATTCAAAAACTTCTTCGCTTTTTTCGTAAAAAATACTAATTAGGCAAAGACCATGTGCAGGCGCCGTCCAAGGCACCAAATTTCTATTCTTAGAAACTAGAATATGTTCAACTTCTTCCAAAGTCATTTTGCCTTGCCCAACGCGTATCAATACCGCAGTAATAATACGAATCATATTATACAAAAATCCATTCCCGTGAAAGGTAAACACAAAATCATCAGGATTTTTCTGTATGATTTCAATGCTATAAATGGTTCTAACTGTTGATTTAACAATACTTCCAGCTGCACAAAACGATTGGAAATCGTGTTCGCCTAAAAATATTTTAATGGCTTCATTAACTCTATCCATTATTACAGGTTCTCTCACATACCATGAAAAACTTTCTTTGAAAGGATCTCTTAGCGGAGCATTATTAATTGTATAATGATAAATTTTAGATTCCGTATGAGCGATAGGATGAAAATCCACACTAACTTCTTCCACGGATTTTATAACGATATCGTCTGGCAAAGCACGGTTCATGACAAATTGAAAATTTTCAGCCAATAAAGAACAGTGATATTGAACGCGAACCACTTGCCCTATCGCATGCACACCTGCATCCGTTCGGCTAGCACCCGTTACTTTGATAGGCTCTCCCAAAACTTTTTGTATTGTTTTTTCTAATACGCCTTGAACCGTTCTCATCTTCGGTTGGTACTGCCACCCTTTAAAGTGGGTGCCATTATAGGCAATCGTTAGCTTTAACGTTGTCATATGCTCCACCTAAATAATCCCTGGCAAACGCTGCAGAATGATCAGCAATACCATGTATATCGAAAACACACAAATTCCGTAAATATCCAATTTGGTATATTTAAGCTGCTTCATTCGAGTTCTTCCTACGCCGCCACGATAGCATCTTGCTTCCATCGCCATAGCAAGTTCATCCGCGCGTCTAAACGCACTGATAAATAGCGGCACTAACAAAGGAATCAGACTCTTCGCTCTTGATGCAATATTTCCACTTTCAAAATCTGCGCCTCTTGCCATCTGTGCCTTCATTATTTTATCTGTTTCATTCAACAATGTTGGAATAAACCTAAGGGCGATTGTCATCATCATGGCTAATTCATGCGCTGGCATTCCAAACCGTTTGAACGGACTTAAACAGGCTTCTATGCCATCCGTAAGTTCAATCGGCGAAGTCGTCAGTGTCAGCATGGAAGTGCCAATAATCAATAAAATGAGTCTCATCCCCATAAAGAAAGCTTGCCTTAACCCTTCTTCAGTAATGGTTAAAAACCCATAGTGAATCAATTCCTTACCCGGGGTAAAGAAAATATTAAGGCCAAATGCAAACAAAATAATAAATAAGATGGGCTTCAGGCCCCTAATAATATATCGAAAAGGGACTTTTGAAAAGGCAATCATTAAGGCAATAAAAGCGATTACAATCCCATACCCCAATATACTTTTCACCGCAAATAGACTGCCAATAAAAATAAGAGAGACAATAATTTTAAACCTTGGATCCATTTTATGAATTACAGAATCAAGCGGCAAATATTGTCCTACCGTAATATCTCTAAGCATGACCCTTTCTCCTTACTAATTTCAATATTTCTTCTACAGCGCCCTCAACAGTATACAAATCGTTTTCAGGGGCTTTTCCAAGCGCAGCAAGGCGACGACCCACGTAGGTCACTTGTGGAGCTGCCAAGCCAATTTGCTCAAGCTCATCTATGTTTTGAAAAACTTGCTGCGGTTTTCCTTCCAATACAATTTTACCGTTGTGCATCACATAAATTTGACTGACGTATTTTGCGATATCTTCCATGCTATGAGAAACAAGAATGATGGTATTGTTCTCTTTATCATGCAAGGCATTTATCTGCTGCAATATTTCGTCTCTACCTTTTGGATCCAAACCGGCAGTTGGCTCATCCAAAATGAGTACTTCAGGTTTCATGGCGAGCACCCCTGCGATTGCAACGCGACGTTTCTGCCCTCCGCTAAGCTCAAATGGGGATACATCTTTGATTGTTTCATAATCAAGGCCTACCATTTTCATGGCGTCTTTAACAGCACTTTCTATGCGTTCTGAATCCCAGCCTAAGTTTTTGGGCCCAAATGCTATATCAAGTGCAACCGTTTCTTCAAACAGTTGATATTCAGGATATTGAAATACTAATCCTACTTTTTTACGAACATCATTCAACTTAACGCCTGGCAATGTAATATCAAAACCATTAATCGCAATTTTACCTGACGTCGGTTTTAAAATACCATTAAGATGTTGAATCAACGTAGACTTTCCTGACCCGGTATGTCCAATAAGACCAATAAAATCGCCTGTCTCAATTTTAAGGCTCACATTATCAAGCGCATTTGTCTGATAAGGACTTCCAATGTCATATATATGATTAAGTTCTTCTATAATAATGGCCATAATCCACTCACCAACTCATCTACAGTTATTATTTCCTCGGAAATTTCTATCCCCGCTTTACGAAGTTCATGTGCTATCAAAGTAACTTGTGGCACATCTAAACCCATATCTTGAAGTTTTTCAACTTGCGAAAACACTTGTTTTGGCGTTCCTTCAAGCAACTTCTTTCCTTTTTCCATTACGATTACACGATCAGCTGCAACCGCTTCATCCATGAAATGCGTTATGTGAACGATGGTAATGCCCTCTTCCTTGTTAAGTCGATGAATAGTCTCCATAACTTCTTTCCTGCCAATAGGATCAAGCATGGCAGTCGGTTCATCTAATATGATGCATTTCGGCTTCATCGCTAAGATACCGGCGATAGCAACGCGTTGTTTTTGACCGCCACTGAGTAAATGAGGTGGTTTTTTTGCATATTGAGACATATGAACAATTTCTAAACTCTCGTCAACGCGTTTACGAATTTCACTTGGGCTTAGTCCTAAATTTTCAGGACCAAAAGCAACGTCTTCTTCTACAATTGTTGCTACTAATTGGTTATCCGGATTTTGAAAAACAAGACCCGCCGTTTTTCGAATATCCCAAAGGTTTAACTCATCAAAAATGGACATGTGATCAATTAGTAAAATACCACTTGTGGGCATCATAATACCATTGCACAACTTTGCAAAGGTTGATTTCCCTGATCCATTATGACCAATGATAACAACGAATTCACCTTTTCCAATTTCAATATCAAGCCCATCAATAGCAATAGATTCTTTATGTTCGGTATATGAATAATGTAAATTTTGTGATTTAATCATTTTTTTCACCATACTTTATATTTTAGACACTTCAAATAAGTATACTACTTTAAACTAGAAATCTCAAACTATTCTCTCGTCATTGAAAACACTTCTCAATTTAAAGTAGCAAATGAAAACTCTCATAAAATCACAAAGCTCTATAAATGTCAAAAGGGACTAAGTTTTCACTTAGTCCCTCAATCTGCTTTAACCTAGAAAGTATGACGTATATACTATACTAGCTCGATCAACACCATAGGTGCTGCGTCGCCTCTACGAGGTCCGAGTTTGTAAATTCTTGTATATCCGCCAGATCTGTCTTGATACTTAGGAGCGATGTCGTCGAATAAAGATTTAACAACAGTTTCATCAGTCATGAAAGCCATTGCTTGACGTCTAGCGTGGAGATCGCCTCTCTTTGCTAACGTAATCATTTTTTCAACAGTTTTACGTGTTTCTTTCGCTCTTGTTTCAGTAGTCTCGATACGGCCATTCATAATAAGGCTTGTAGCGAGGTTTCTGAGCATCAAATTTCTGTGAGCAGATGGACGACCAAGTTTACGGTAACCTGCCATTGTGTCCCCTCCTTTTCACGATTATTCTTCGTCTGATTTGAGTCCTAATCCTAATTCTTCAAGTTTAAACTTAACTTCTTCAAGTGATTTCTTACCCAAGTTTCTAACCTTCATCATATCGTCTTCAGTTTTCTCGGTAAGTTCCTCAACAGTATTAATTCCTGCACGCTTCAAACAGTTATATGAACGGACAGAAAGGTCAAGCTCTTCGATAGTCATCTCCAAAACTTTTTCCTTTTTGTCTTCTTCCTTCTCAACCATGATTTCCACGCCGTTTACACTGTCTGTCATATTAATGAACAGATTGAGATGTTCTGCCATGATTTTGGCACCAAGCGATGCAGCTTCATCCGGCTTAATGGTCCCGTCACTCCAAATTTCCAACGTTAATTTGTCATAATCTGCTGATTGCCCTACGCGAGTAGAACCAACTGCAAAATTGACTTTCTTAACAGGAGTAAAAATTGAGTCAACAGGAATTATACCAATCGGCAAGCCTTGCTCTTTGTTGTTATCTGCAGACACGTATCCTCTTCCTTTTGCAAGGGCAAATTCCATATTAAAAGAGTATTTATCTTCTAATGTAGCAATGTGCATATCCGTATCTAAAATTTCAACATCGGAATCACAGATGATATCACCAGCTGTAATTGGGCCGCCTTCTTTTTTCTCAATTCTGAGAATTTTCACATCATCATCTGAGTGAATTTTCGCAGAAAGATCCTTAAGATTTAAAATAATATCAACGACATCTTCTTTAACGCCTGGAATTGTTGAGAATTCATGCAAAACATTCTCAATTTTTATCCATTTGACAGCAGTACCCGGAAGCGATGAAAGAAGGATTCTTCTTAAGCTGTTGCCGAGTGTTATGCCGTAGCCTCTCTCTAAAGGTTCTACAACAAACTTGCCGTAAGTGTCGCTCATGTCTAAACATTCAATACTTGGTTTTTCAATTTCTAACACTATTCAAACCCTCCTTTTTATCAAAAAGTTCACCGAGGGTAACTACTCGAAGGAATATTATCTTGAGTAAAGCTCAATGATTAAGTGCTCTTCGATGTTCAATTCGATATCTTCTCTAGATGGTGCAGCAACAATTGAACCAGTCATTTTTGTGAAGTCTGCTTCTAACCAACTAGGTGAGTTAGTTGCTTTCTCCATAATTTCCTTGAACTTAGAAGAAGAAAGACTCTTTTCTTTGAGTTCAATAACATCTCCAACTTTTAAAGTCATTGATGGAATA
>JAYVIR010000102.1:0-38877 GCA_043770095.1 Eubacteriales bacterium | reverse complement strand
TTTATTGATGTCGTAGCAGTAATGATAATCGCAAAAATAGAGGAGAAAAGTCATGAATAGTGTGTTAAAGACTTTTGGAGAGCTTACAACAGAAGAGTTGTATCAAATTTTGAAACTAAGAAATGAAATTTTTGTCGTTGAGCAAAACTGCATTTATCAAGACTGTGATAATAAAGATTTAAGAGCATGGCATCTGTTTTACCAAGAAGAGGGACAAGTGGTCGCCTATTTAAGAATACTGCCAAAAGGCGTCTCTTATGATGAAGTTTCTATTGGTAGGGTCATTGTACACTCAGACTTCCGTGGAAAAGGACTTTCTCGGACGATGATGAAGCATGCGATTGATTACATTATTCACGAAATTCACGAGAATAAGATTCGCATTTCTGCACAAGCCTACCTGCAAAGTTTTTACAGTTCACTAGGCTTCAAAATGGTTTCAGAACTCTATTTAGAGGATGAAATTCCACATATTGAAATGCTGTATAACCATAGCGGCATAGGTCTGATGATTGTTGATGTTCAAAATGCAATGTTTGACTGTGATGGCGGTGTTTATAATGGCGAAGCGGTGTTAGGCAATATTCATGAACTTCTTCAGAGTGCTAGAATGCATGAAGTTCCAGTGATTTTCATTCAGCATACGGAGCAAAGCGGAGATTATGGAAAAGGCTCAGAGACGTGGCAGATACACGAAAATCTAAGTCCTTTAGAAAATGAATTTGTTGTTGAAAAGAATTATTGGGACGCTTTTCAAAAAACAACGTTAGAATCTGTCCTTAAAAAATTAGGGCTCAGAAAACTAATCATTGTGGGCATGCAGACTGAATATTGCATGGACACTACCATACGAAATGCATTTAGCCGAGGCTATCAGCTTATGGGCGTTAAAGGCGGACATACGACTTTTGACAGTCAAGTCCTTAAAGCTGTAGATGTTGTTCACCATCACGAAAGCATTTGGGATGGCAGATTCCTCACCATGCTCACCCAAGAAGAGGCACTGGCAGTTTTAGTAAAGACAACTTTCATTTAAACATAATTAGTAAAGACATATTCCGATTTAACATAATAGTATAATTGAGGTGATTTTATATGATTATCTTATCTGCCGATCAACTTGAAAAAAGTTATGGCGCCAATCTCATTTTAGATGGGCTGAGTTTTGAACTTCAAGACCGTGACCGTATAGGTATTGTCGGTCGAAATGGCGCAGGAAAGACGACTTTATTTAAATTGATATCTGGCATTGAATCGATTGATGCTGGCGTTATTAATAAAAAACGGAATCTTAGAATTGGCTATTTAGAGCAGATTCCAAGCGTTCCAACAGGATTAACGGGTAAAGAAGTGCTTCAAATGGCTTTTGAAGATTTGTTAAAGATTGAAAAAGAAATGCATGAACTTTCAAATGGACTTTCAGCCCATTCGCATAGTGGTGAAGCAGATCAGCTCCTAGAACAAAAATTATTGAATTTAGACGAACTTCAAAAGCAATTTGAACTGCGCGGCGGCTATGAAATGGACGTTCAGCTCAACCGTATTGTTGAAGGTCTTAAAATTAAAGAAATGCTGCTTTCGAGAGCTTTCGAAGATATGAGCGGCGGTGAAAAAACAAGAATTCTTCTAGGTCGCATTTTGTTAGAAGCGCCAGAATTGCTACTCTTAGATGAGCCGACCAATCATTTGGACTTAGAGGCACTTGAATGGCTTGAAGGCTATTTGGCAACCTATAATGGCGCAATGCTCATGATCTCGCATGACAGGCAATTTCTTGATCAAGTTGCGACCAAAATTTTAGAATTTGACGACAAAGCCTGCAAAGTATGGCTTGGCAATTACAGTAAGTTTAAGCAGGATCGAGATGACTGGTTGCAGCAACAAGTCGAAATTTACAGACAGCAACAGAAGAAAGTAAGAGCTATGGAAGAAGCGATTCACCGTTTTGAAGACTGGGGTGGGCGTACAAATAATAAAGCCATGTTTGTCAAAGCGCGCAATATGCAAAAACGTATTGATAAGCTCGATAAAATTGACAGACCAAAAACAAAAGAAAAGGATATGGGACTTAGTTTTAAAGCAGAAAGTAGGACTGGAAATGTCGTCTTTAGGCTTGAAAATGTCGTTTCGGGATATGACCAGAAACCACTTGTAAAAAATGTTGATTTAGAAATCAACTATCAAGAACGCGCAGTGTTAATGGGTGCCAATGGCGTGGGAAAGACCACTCTGTTTAAATTATTGATGGGAACCTTAGAGCCGATAGAAGGTCGTGTCAAAATAGGCAGTCGTGTCAAAATTGGCTATCTTGAACAAGAGGTTGATTTTGAAGAATCAGAAAGAACTGTTTTACAGCTTTTCAATGAAGAGACAGGAATCGGCGAGTTTCAGGCAAGAGGAAAATTAGCAAGGTTCATGTTTTTCTCAGAGGATTTAAGCAAGAAAGTGAACAGCTTATCAGGAGGTGAAAGGGTTAAATTAAAACTCTGCTTAATGATGGAGCAAGGCATAACAGTACTGCTCATGGATGAGCCGACCAACCATATGGATATCCCGTCGAGAGAAATTCTTGAAATCGCATTAGAGGAATTTGAAGGCACGGTGCTGATGATTTCTCATGATCGCTATTTTATCAGACGCTTAGCAGAACGGTTAATCTTCTTAAGTGCAAATGGCATTAAGCAGTTTGATGGCGATTATGATGATTGGCGTGAATTTGAGTCTGAAAAAAAAGAAATTATTCAAGAAGTGGTTGAAAAGAAAGTAGAAACAGTTAATGCTTGGCGCAATACTGAAGATAGAAATAAGCAAAACGAAGCGCGAAGAAACCAGAAAAAGTTGAGTGAACTTGAAGGTGTGATTGAAAAGCAAGAAATGGAACTCAAGACCATTGAAGCAGAATTAGCAGAAGGTTCTTTGCCTTATGAGCAGCTCATTGCGCTGTGTGAAAGGCAAAAAACAGTCAAAGAAGTGCTTGATGATGCTTCTTTTGAGTGGTTAGAACTTTCGGAGGGGTAAAAACAAGAAGGAGTGAAAAAAATGGAAACCATCATTTTATATGAATCCAAACACGGCACCACTGAAAAGTGTGCTCAAATTCTTGCGAAAGAACTTGAAGGGAATATCACCATTTGTAATCTCAAAAATGAAAAGGTTGTGGCACTTGAATCCTATGATCAAATTATTATTGGCGGATCGGTTTACATGGGGCAATTGCCTAAATCAATCAAGCAGCTTTTTATCAAATATGAAGTGACGCTCTTGACAAAACCATTAGGTTTATTTGCTTGTGGGATGGCTGAGGGTGAAGAGGCCACTAATGAACTTTCAACGATTTTTCCAAAAGCATTTTCCAATCATGCGAAAGCAATTGGATTTTTTGGGGGTGCTTTTTACTTAAATCGCATGAATTTCTTCGAAAAAGGGATTATTAAAATGGTTTCAAAGTCAAAAGGCGCAATGGAATTTGAAAAAGGACCTGAGGGTGATTTTAAAGAGACAATCAATGAATCTGAGATTACAAATTTTGCTGCAAAAATGAAGCAAGTATAAAAGTTCAACCTTGACGTACACTAATAATTCTGATAATGTTATTAGAAAATAAGGCTTGCCTTTATCTAGAAAAAACAGTGAAAAGAAGAGTAAATGGGATGTGCCAATTTATTATAAGAGGTGCACAGGTGTTTTATTAGAGAGCTCCGTTAGCTGAAAAGGAGTATGAGACCACCATTGAAACAAGGCTTGGAGTATTGTGTCGGAAGTTTTCAAAAAACGGATGACATGACGGCAGTCGCCACCGTTATCGGGCATTAAGAATCAACTGAGGTGGCACCACGAAGCATATTAGCTCTCGTCCTCAAGACTTATGTCTTGAGCACGGGAGTTTTTTTATTATCAAAATAGAGGCATCTATAAAATAAGGAGGCACCACTTATGAGTCATTTAATTCCAGAAGTTGAAGGCAACGTTGAATCAATAGCAGAAAATTTTCTTCACCGTATTGTTGAAGAAGACATAAATAACCATGTCTATTCAAGGGGCATTTGCACCAGATTTCCTCCAGAGCCTAATGGCTATTTGCACATTGGCAGTGTTTATGCCATCAACATTAGCCATACCATCGCCAAGAAATATAATGGTCATTTCAACTTGAGATTTGACGACACCAACCCATTAAAAGAAGATATTGAATACGTAAACGCTATTATTGATGACATGCGTTGGATGGGCTTCTTAGAGGAAGACCGTATTTATTACGGCTCAGACTACTCAGAAACATTCTACGAATGTGCCGTTAAACTTATCAAAAAAGGCAAAGCTTATGTTTGCCATTTAACGCAAGATGAGATGAGAACCTATAGAGGCACACTTACCGAAGCTGGAAAAGACAGCCCTTATAGAGACCGAAGCGTTGAAGAAAACTTAGACCTTTTCGAGCAAATGAGAAGCGGAAGTTTGCCTGCTGGAACTTGCGTTTTAAGAGGCAAAATTGACATGAGTGCTTCAAATATGAACATGAGAGACCCTGTTATTTATAGAATTATGTTCGAAACCCATTACAGAACAGGCGATGAGTGGTGCATTTATCCGATGTACGACTACGCGCATCCATTACAAGATGCTATTGAGGGCATTACGCACTCACTTTGTTCGATTGAATTTAAAAATCACAGACCCCTTTATGAGTGGGTTCTTGAAACATTAGAATGGCCTGAACCGCCAAAGCAAAGAGAATTTGGCCGTTTGAATTTGACTGGCGTCGTCACAAGCAAACGTTTTATTAAAGAACTCGTCTTTGGAAATTTTGTTGACGGTTGGGATGATCCTAGATTATCAACCATTCGCGGTCTCAGAAGAAGAGGTTTTACGGCGAACAGCCTTAAAAACTTTATTGAAGCAAGCGGCATTTCTAGAGATCAAAGCAAAGTGGATATTTCACTCTTATCACATTATTTAAGAGAAGATCTCAAAGCAAATGTGCCTGCGATTATGACAGTTCTTGACCCCCTTAAAGTGATTATCACTAACTATCCAGAAGGTGAAATGGAACACGTAGAAATAGAAAATAACCCTGAAAGTCCAGAAATGGGACATCGTATGGTGCCGTTTGGCAGAGAAGTTTTCATTGAAAGAGAAGATTTTATGGAAGTGCCTGAAAAAGGCTTTAAACGTCTTATTCCAAACGAAGAAGTAAGACTCAAGGGCGCTTATTTCATCAAATGCAATGAAGTGGTGAAAAACGATGCAGGAGAAGTGGTTGAACTTCACTGTACTTATGATGTTGAGACGAAGAGTGGCTCTGGCTTCACAGGCAGAAAAGTTAAAGGTACCATCCACTGGGTGAGTGCAACTGAAGGCGTTCCTGTGACTGTAAATTTATATGACAATTTATTTGAAGATGATCAAATTGCGAAAGATCCAGAACTTACTTGGGATCAAAAAATCAGTCCTAATTCACTCATCGTGCTCAAAAATTGTATTGCAGAGCCTTTCATTAAAGAAGCGGTATCGGAAGATAAATTCCAGTTCGTGAGACATGGCTATTTTGTAGTGGATTCAAAACACTCAACTAAAGAAAATATCATGCTCAACCGTATTGTGGCATTGAAGGATTCTTGGAAAAAAGGAAAATAGAAAAATAGTTGTCAATCAATTTGCTTAAAAAAATGAGGCTTTAATGATGGATACAAAATTAGAATTAAGAGGGCAACGCGTTTCGACATTAGAAGCGCTTTGTGAGGGCATGAAATGTCCTAAGTTTAGGGCAAAACAAATATTTAAATGGGTAAATAAAGGCGTTTGCAGTTTTGATGAAATGTCTGATTTGCCTAAAGATTTTAGAGAGAAGCTAGCGGAGAGAACTTTTATCAACTCAGCGAAAATTTTAGAAGTCGTTCATTCTGAAAAGGATGGCACGAGAAAATACCTATTCCAACTTAAAGACGGCAATATTATTGAATCTGTGTTAATGCGCTATAAGCATGGCAACTCAGTCTGTGTTTCCACGCAGGTAGGGTGTCTCATGGGTTGCAATTTCTGTGCTTCTACGATAGGTGGCATGGTGAGAAATTTAACAGCAGGTGAAATTTTGGGTCAAATTTTGGACATCCAAAACGACATTGGTGAAAGGGTTTCTAATATAGTGCTTATGGGAAGTGGCGAACCTTTGGACAATTTTGCGGAAGTGGTCAAATTCCTTGAAATCGTCAACCACAAAGAAGGTTTAAATTTATCTCATAGACACGTGACTTTGTCCACTTGCGGCATTGTGCCTAGAATTTATGAACTGGCTAATTTGAAGTACCAACTCACGCTTGCCATTTCACTTCACAGCGCTGACAACGCTGAGCGTTCGGAACTCATGCCAGTCAATAAAAGCTACCCAATTGAAATGCTTCTAGAAGCCTGTGACTATTATGCAACCACAACAGGCCGAAGAATTACCTATGAATATGCTTTGATTCTTGGCAAAAATGACAAAGAAGAAAAAGCGAAGGCATTGGCAAAATTATTAAGAGGACGCCTCTGCCATGTTAATTTGATTCCAATCAACCCTGTGAAAGAAAGAGGCTATGAAGCTTCGGACAATCAATCCATTGAGAAATTTAAAATGATTTTAAAACGAGCAGGAATTGAAACCACGATCAGAAGAGAGTTAGGCAGCGATATCAATGCGGCATGCGGCCAGCTTAGAAAATCACATTTAGAGACAAAACCTGTCACTCAATTATTATAAGCAGCACAATGGTTATGGATTAGAAGTAGTGCTTTAGCTATAGGAGTAAAAAATATGTATGAATTAATTGCATTAGATATGGACGGAACACTGTTAAATCACAAAAAAGAAATTTCAATTGGCAATTTTAATGCCATTCGTGCTGCACAGGCAAAAGGAAAAAAAGTTGTAATTGCAACTGGAAGACCGCTTGTAGGGATTAAACGTTATTTGGCAGAGCTCGAAATGGTGACAGATGATGACTACGTCATTGCCTTTAATGGCGCACTTGTTCAAACTGCAAAAACAGGCAGAATCATTTCTAAAAAAACACTGGCATGGGAAGACTATCAGAGTCTTTATGCGCTTAGTTTAGAATTAGGGGTGCACATTCACGCCTTATCAGAACACCATGTAATGACACCTGTTGCAAATCCCTATACCGACGTAGAGGCAGAGATCAATTTGATTGAGACGGAAGTAATAGCCGTGTCAGAGGTGTCGAAGTCTTGTACCATTGTTAAAGTCATGTTTGTAGATGAACCGTCTAAACTAGATGAAGCGATGACCAAACTTCCAGATTGGGTAAAGGCGAAATATACCATTGTTAGAAGTGCGGATATTTTCTTAGAATTCTTAGAAAATACAGTTAACAAAGGTACCGGTGTTGCAGCCATAGCAAAGGAAATGGGCATTACACACAAAGAAGTCATTTGCGTAGGAGATGCGGGCAATGACATAGACATGATCCTCTATGCAGGGCTCGGCGTTGCAATGGAAAATGCCTTTGATTATGTGAAGGACATTGCAGATTATATAACACTGTCTAATGAAGAAGATGGCGTTGCACATGTGATTGAACAGTATATGTTGCGATAACAAAGCATATACTATTGATAAGATCAATAAGAAAAGGCATCTCATTTCTAGAAGTAAATTCTAGTTTTGAGGTGCCTTTTACAATTTAATTGATTCCAATAAAAAGCCCTTAGCATAAGCTAAGGGCTAATTCTTTTATTATACGACTTTTTTGCCTTTTTCAGCAGCTTTTAAAGCAGCTAATTCTTTAGCGTAAGTTCTTGGAATGATAACGTCCCAAAGTTCTGCGCCTTTGATGCCAATTCTAGAAGGAATAAAGACAGGATCGAGACCCATTTTCTTTTGTGCTTCATAGTCTTTAAGAGTTGCAATAGCAGGTTTTGTTAAGAGTAAGATAACAATAACGTTAAACCAAGCCATTGCGCCAACACCAGCAGAACCGAAGTTCCAAACCATATCAGCTGACATGATAGAACCGATGAATACCATTGCGCAAAGTACAAATCTAGAAGCTAATGTAGCAATTTTGAAAGCTTGACCATCTTGATGACCTTTGAAGATATAAGCGATATTTGAATCTGTGTAGAAGGCATATGCCAAAACAGTTGTAAATGTGAAGAATGCAAGGGCAATGGCAACGAACGCGCCACCGAAACCAGGCATAAAGCTGTTTACTGCTGTTTGAGTAAAGTTACCTTTTGCAATACCAGGAATTAATTCTGTAATGAAGCCATCAGCACCGTTAGATACGTTGTAAGCGCCAGTAGAGAGAATCATGATCGCTGTAGCAGTACAAACGAATAATGTGTCTACATAAACTGAGAACGCTTGAACAAGACCTTGTTTAGCTGGGTGAGAAACTTCAGCAGCACCAGCCGCTTGAGCGCCAGTACCTTGACCAGCTTCGTTTGAGAAGATACCTCTTTTAACACCCCATGAAACAGCAGAGCCGAAGATTGCGCCGTATACTGAGTTCATGTTGAATGCACAGCTGAAGATTAAGCCAAATACTGTACCGATTTGATCGAAGTTAACAAATAAGATGATAAGTGCTAAAAGGATATAACCAATCGCCATGAAAGGTACGATCATTTCAGCTGATTTTGCAATTCTTCTGCCGCCACCGAAAACGATGACTGCCGTAAATGCAGTGTAGACAGCGCCGAGAACCCAAACTGGAAGCCCGAATGAAGATTGAGCCGCTACTGCAAATGAGTTAGACTGAATTCCTGGAAGCAAGATGCCGCAAGAAACAAGTGCTAAGATTGCAAATGCAATACCAAGAGGTCTGCTGTGAAGTCCTTTTTCAATATAGTAAGCAGGGCCGCCACGATATTGACCATTCACTTCTTCTTTCCATACTTGTGCAAGAGCTGATTCGGCATAAGCTGAACCTGCGCCGAGGAAGGCGATTGCCCACATCCAGAATACTGCGCCAGGACCGCCGAAGAAGATGGCACTAGCAACACCAGTAATGTTTCCTGTTCCTACACGACCACCAAGAGCCATTGCAAAACCTTGGAATGAAGAAACACCGTTTTCTGAACTTTTACCACCGAAGAGTTGACCGACCATGTCTTTGATGAGGCGTACTTGTGGGAACTTCATTAACACCGAGAACCAAATACCCGCTGCTAAACAAAGATAAATCATTACTTTTCCCCAAAACAGATTGTCCAAGTTAGCTGATAATTGTAAAAAGTCCAAATTAAAACCCTCCTCTTTTGTATTCCCCTATTTAATAAGATAAGTTCGATGTAACTTTAAGGGATAACAAAATAGTAACATTGGAGAATTAAGTTGTCAAATAAATGTAACAATTATATAGAGAATTTTTTAACAATTAATTTCATGAAATCTATTGCATTTTTTCGAAAAATCTGATTTATCTAATAATTCTATTTTGTTAAGAAGCTACAGGTCACAACTGCGGTAATTTCTTTATCAATTGAGGAGATGTCATTGATCCCTGAGTCTGAAACATCAGTGCTATAAAGCGGTGTGATTTGAAAAACACCCATTTTTGCAGATTTGAGTTTTCCAATTTTACTGCCGGTGTTGCTTGAAATCTGTTCTGCGCGAAGTTTGGCATCTTTTGTCGCCTCTGCGAGCATTGTGACTTTTAAATCTGCAATTTTTGTGAAATAGTATTCTGGTGGGTTGGATTGAAATTCGATGCCTTGTTGAATGAGTTCAGTCACATCTCTAGAAATCTGAGTCACTTCGTCTACCGCATTTGAGCGAATTTCAACATTTTGACTGAGTCTATAGCTCAGAATATTGTTGGTGGTCACGCCATTAAAGTTTGTTTCATAAATGGGCATGGTGTAAACTGAAGAGACAGTCCTTACTTTTGAATCCATTTTTTTATCATCGAGGTATTTTAGAACTTTTATTTTATCCTGAGCTAAGAGCGTGTAGGCTTCTGCAGCGGTTTTGGCTTGACGGGAATAAGTCCCTTGCCATACAATTAAATCTGATTTGATTTGTTGTTTTGCAGAGCCAGTGACGGTAATGTTGTTGCTGCCTTTGACCTCTTCAATGCTATTTGCAATTTTAAAGGTTGATGCGACCATGCCTGCTGTGAAAATTGTGACAGCTAAAATGAGTGCAAGGTAACGGTGATTGGTTGAATCGATCATAATGAACCTCCTTTTCGAGTGTTTAAAATAGTTTCTATATATGTAAGTATACATTTTTAAAATCATAAAGTGACATCAAAATTATGACAATTTAGAATAAAAAGGATGTGGTGCAATGAATCAAACACATGAAGATTTCAAAAGAAGAACCGTTCTGATAACAGGTGCTTCAGGTGGACTAGGACAAGCTGCGGCAGTTGAATTTGCAAAGCGGGGCGAGCAAGTCGCCATTCATTATAATCAGCAAGCAAAGGGTGCAGTAGCGCTCGAAGCTGAGCTTCATTTGGCGGGACACAGCGTAAAAGCATTCCAAGCGGATTTGACGGACAGTCTGCAAGTTAATCGATTATATGATGAAGTGGAAGCCCTATTTGGAACTGTTGATGTTTTAATTAACTGTGCCGGTTTTTCAGAGCAAGCATTATGCCAAGAAATTACAGATGACGCTTGGAGAAAGACCATGAGCGTTAACTTAGATGCCAGTTTTTATTGCTGCCGAAGGGCAATTCCAAATATGATTGAAGCACGTAAAGGCGTTATTCTTAATATCAGTTCGATATGGGGCATGACTGGCGCCTCAATGGAAGTCCATTATGCGACGGCAAAGGCAGCCATTATTGGCATGACAAAAGCGATGGCTAAAGAATTGGGTCCATCGCAGATTCGTGTGAATTGTCTAGCACCAGGCTGGATTGAGACCAATATGAATTTAGAACATGACATAGAGGTACAAAATGTATTTATCAGCGAAACGCCTTTGGGCAGAATTGGAACGCCAGAAGAAATGGCAAAATGGATGTGGTTTTTATGCTCATCTGAAGCCAGTTTTATGACCGGGCAGGTAATCAGTCCAAATGGCGGCGTAGTCGTTTAACCACAATTTAACCTAAAACCTCCCTTAAATTATATATTCATTCAGTATGCTAATTACATACAAATAAGATGATTATATGAGATGAAAGACGAGGTATAAAATGGGTATTTTTAAGAAAATGATGTTCAGTTTTACAGTTGTTTCTCTTTTAACCGTCATTGTTGGTGTCGTTGCACTGAGCGGTATCAGAAAGCTAGACCATGAGTTGCAGGTTGTTTCTATTAATCGATTGCCAAGTGTACAGGCGCTATTAACATTAGCAGAGGCACAGGCGACGACTGACGGGGCACAAAAAACACTGCTTCAAAGCGCCCTTACTATAGAAGACAGACAAGCGCTCATGAGCCGTATTGAAGATGCTGCCATTCGCTATGACGGTGCATGGAGCAATTATGCGCTACTTGAGCATTCTGTGGAAGAGACTGAACTGATTAACCAATTGTCAGAGGTGTGGACACAGTGGACGGATGGCAGTCGAATTTTTATGGAATTAGCAAATCAGTATGAGATTAGTGGCTCAAATGAAGACTTTCTAGCGATGCGAGACCAGCTGATGGTGAGCAACCGCGAATCATATGATTTTTCGCATCAAATTGTAAGCGAATTGTCAGCCTTAAATATTTCAGCAGCAGAAATGGATCAAATGGTAGCTCAAGATGCGAGCAAAATGGTTATGACTATAACAATGGCTACAATGCTTATCAGTTTTATAACGGCAATGCTTTTGGGTTCTATGCTTAGCCGAAGTTTTATTAAACCGATTAAAAACCTTCAAATGGCATTAAAGCAGCTATCAGAAAATGGCGGCGATTTGACAGCTGAAATTTTGGTTAAATCAAAAGATGAGATTGGTGAAATGGCTTTTGCGGTGAATGCTTTTATTGAAAAAATCAGAGAAATTATTGCTGAATCTATGGAAGAAAGTAAACTTATGGGATCAGATGCAAGTCTTTCAAAGTCTCAAATGATTCAAATGCATGAAGAATTAATTGAGATTTCATCGACTACTCAGCAACTTTCTGCTGGAATGCAGCAAACAGCAGCTTCATCTGAGGGAATCCTTCAAACTTTGGAAAATTTAGAATCTGTGGTTCAATCGCTTGGAAGCCAGTCGGAGACTTGCCATGAATTTGCTAGAAATAGTTCGCAAAAAGCTTTAGAAATCAGTCAAAAGGCAAATCAATCTAAAAAAGATGCTTTATTGGTATTTGAGAATAGTAAAAATACGTTGCATCATGCGATTATTGAGACCAAAGCCGTCGAAGAAATTCATCTATTATCAGACGGCATTTTGGAAATTGCCTCACAAACTAATTTATTAGCGCTAAATGCAGCTATTGAAGCAGCAAGGGCAGGAGATGCAGGAAGAGGATTCGCCGTAGTCGCATCTGAAATTAAAAAATTAGCAGAAGCGTCTCAAAAGAGCGTAGGGCAAATACAAAAAGTAACCATTCAGATAGAAAATGCTGTTTTATATTTGGTGAACTCATCGAAGCAAATGGTTAGTTTTATTGAAAATCAGGTTATTGGCGATTATGTTGTACTCGAAAGAACCGGTGAAAGTTATTTAAAAGATGCTGATTATTATAAGTTAATGTCTGAAAAACTTAAAGAAATGTCTCTAATAATGGATCGTGCTTTTAGTGGTGTCAGTCTGAGTATTTCTGAAATTTCAAAGGCGACAACGGAATCAAGTGCAGGCACTCATATCATCGCTGAGAAAAATACGAAGGTCGTGGATTACGGAAAAATGGCGCTAGACCAATCCATTCAAATTGAAGAAATTTCCAGAAATTTAATGACAAAACTATCACAATTTCAAGTGCACAAAAAAAATGAAGATTTGTTAGGCGTTGAAATAGAAGAGACAGAGCGAAATGAGAATATTATCGAATATTCCGAAATATTATAAAAGTATTTTTTTGCTGCTATTTGGTGCGATTTTATGGTAAAATTCCTATTGTGAAAAAAATAGGAGTAAAAAATTATGTTAGATTTAGGAATTGTATTGACTTTGGCCTCCCCATATACGGTGGCATTGATTGTACCTTTGATCCTTTGGCAAATTTTAAAAAATGAATATAGAGTCTATTTAACACCATATAATCTTTGTTTGGTTGGCATATTTGTCTGGGCAGGAATATCAGGTGTTCTCAATCGTTCGTGGTTATCCTTATTTGGATCTCTTGTGTTGTTTGTATTCTTGCTCATTAATATTTACTTTCAAAATAATTTTAATGAAGAGAAACACGTAGAAGCGTTTCTTAGGAAGCTTCATAAATATGCGCTCATTACAGCAGTCTTTGGCATCGCGGAGAAATTGGTATCGTTGTTCGTTGATATGACTTGGATTTCTCGTTTCTTTTGGAGTCCGACCTATATTCCTAGCAAAGAAGCCTATCGAATTTATTCGACTTTTGGAAACCCAAATGTAGCAGGAGATTGGTTTGCCTTATTGGCACTCATTAGCGTCTATTTTTTAGAACAATCTAGTTATAAAAAGAAGGGCTTCTATGCACTTGCGATGGGCGTGTTTATTACAGCCTTAATGTTTACGGGTTCAAAAGGTTCTATCATTGGCTTAATTATTGGTCTGATTGTCTTTGCGGTCTTTAGTAAAAAGAAGAAAAGCAAATGGGTGATTGGGTTAACCATAGTTGTTATTATTGGTGTTGCATTCCTTTTGCCGGAACTAAATCGACCGTCAAACTATAGAAATGCACTTTGGCTTAAAAGTTTAGTGCTGTATAAAAATAACCCAGTCCTTGGTGTTGGACTGCTTGGCATTTATGATCGAACAGGAGAGATTCACAGCCATAACATTTGGATTTCAATAATCAGCATGTTAGGCATCGTTGGCTTTGGACTATATTTAGGGATGAAAATTTATCTTTATAATAGTTTGATCAAGCTAAAAGAAATGGGATGTCGTCTACTACCTCTTCTTGGCGCTATTCAAGCATTAGTGATTGGGCATGGCATGGTAGACTTTACAATGATGACACCTCAAGGTGGGCTCCTATTTATAGCCTCTTCTGGGTTGATTTGCGGGTTGGTAAAACCATATGAACAATATATATCTATACCGCTTAGAATGCCTAAAGTGCCTTACTTTAATGAACTTCCCAATGCGTATAAAACATATCAAAGTATAAAACCTGATAATAATCGATAGTAGCATTGAATAGCTCTTGATCTTAATAAAACTTAAAAAGCCTTAGAAATCATCATCTTCTTGAAAGATGGATTTCTAAGGCTTTTTTTTATTGACAAAAGCAACTAAATGTCAGAAAATATAAGTGATTACTCACTCACTCAAATTAATGTCATATTTTCAATGCTAATTTAAAATAAATGGAGGTTTATTCATGGTGACAAGAAAGAAAAATAGCGAGCTCACAGAGGAAAAAATTCTTGAATCGGCATTAAAGCTTTTTTCAGAACAAGGATATGCGGGAACGCCAACCAGTCAAATTGCCTCACAAGCCGAAGTTTCTGAGGGTACCGTCTTTAAATATTTTCCAAAGAAAATGGATTTATTGAGAAGTGTTCTTTGTAAATTTATCGAAAAATACAGTGCTCAGATTGTTATTCATCCGCTTGAAATTATTTTTGAAGCGCACAAACACGAACCGCCTAAGGTTATCCTGAAAGCGATCATCTTGGATCGAATGGCGCTGATTGATAAAATGACGCCCTTTTTACAGGTGCTTTTAACCGAAATGCAGTATCACGATGAGCTTCGCAGTGTTTTTATTGATCAGGTGCTCCCGCCAGTTAAAAACTTTGGAGATAAATTATTCAATACATTGATCGAAGAAGGTTATTTCAGAGAATTACCGTCATTAATTCCAATGAGAAGTTTTATGGGCGCCGTGCTCTTAATGAGTTTGGGAAGAAAATTTGTTCCAGAGCTAAGTGCAGAGGGTATAAGTTTGGAGGAAGAGATCGATTATGTCTTAGATATATTTTTAAATGGCGTCATGAAGGCGGAGGTGGCAAATGAATAAGAAAATATTAAATATAAGCAAAATCGGCATATTGACGACTGTTCTTTTGCTGACCGGTTGTAGTGCAAAACCAGAAAATCTACTTTTAACGGGAAGTGTTGAAGGCAGATCTGTTGAAGTTGTGGCACAAAATACGGGGTCGATTACAGGTGTTTATGTCGTAGCGGGTCAAGAAGTGACACCGAAAGCGCTACTTGCTCAAATCGATGACAGGGAGTTACTCCTTAAGAGAGCCAATTTAGAACTCGCTAGACAGATAGCTGAGTTAAAATATCAAGATTTAAAAAATGGGAACAGCAAAACATTGGTTCGCCAAGCGATTGGAAACCGAGATCAGGTAAAGGCTCAAATCGAGGGTTCGCAAAAGGAGTTGGCATATTTAAGAAAACAACTCAGTGATGTGAAAAGCCTTGTAGTCAGTGGTGCTACCAGCAAGCAACAAGAAGATGAATTGTTACGTGCGCTTGATAAAGAACAGACAAAACTGGACGCGTTAAATGCACAATTAAAAGTAGCGCAGGAAGGACTCAACTTAACCTTAGAAGGTGTAGTGACAGAAAAGTTGAAACAAGCACTACTAGAAATAAAGGTCAAAACGAATGAAATTGCACAGCTGGATTTAACCATTGAAAAAAGCAAAGCGATTTCTCCTAGCATTGGTTATATTCAGACATCCAATTATGAAGTCGGAGAAATTGTGACAGTAGGACAAAAGTTATTTAGCATTATGGATCCGTCAGAGTTAGAACTCAAGGTTTTTGTGAATGAGAAAAATTTGGCGCTTGTAAAAAGAGAGATGAACGTTGCCGTAAGCGGTGATTTTGCTTCTGAGAAACCCTTAACTGGCATTGTCGATTTTATTGCAACAGAGGCGGAGTTCACCCCTAAGAATATCGAGTCAAAAGAAAGCAAACAAGAAATGGTTTACGAAATTCACATTAAAATAGTTGACCCAAGCGGCGTCATTAAGCCAGGCATGTATCTGGATGCAGATTTCGGGGTGCTTGCTAATGGGAAGTGAGACTATCATTGATTTAGAAAATTTGTCAAAATCATTTGGAAAAATTCAGGCAGTTAATCAAGTGTCTCTAAAAGTAAAGAAAGGCATGATTTATGGACTTTTAGGCCCTAATGGCGCAGGAAAATCCACGACCATTCGCATGATCTGCGGTGTCCTAAAACCCAGTTCTGGAACGGCGACGATAGATGGCCTTGATATTTATAAAGACTCAGAGCGTATTAAGGCCAGAATCGGCTATATGTCTCAGAAATTTAGCCTGTATGACGATTTGACCGTATTAGAAAATTTAAAGTTCTTTGCGAGCATTTATGGGATATATGGAAAAGAGAGAAATGAGCGAATTACTCAGCTTATTGAAATGGCAGGGATTAGCGGTAGGGAACATCAATTGGCAGGACAGTTGTCTGGTGGGTGGAAACAGCGTTTGGCGCTTGGCTGCGCGCTCATTCATAAACCAAGCATCTTAATTTTAGACGAACCAACGGCAGGTGTTGACCCTGTTGCAAGACGAATCTTTTGGGAACTTATTTTTAAGTTAGCAGCACAAGGAATTACCGTTTTAGTAACAACGCATTACATGGATGAGGCTGAAAGTTGCGATAGAGTTGCCTTTGTTTTCAACGGCACGGTCATCGCCGAAGGGACACCAAAAGACATGATTGCAGCCATTGGCGCAAGAAATTTAGAAGATGTGTTTATAGACCACGTTGAAAAAACCACTGGTCAAAGCGTCATGAGTTCTTTCCAAGACCTTCGCTTTTTAACGGAGAGCAACGAAGTGTCACAGGAACTGGCTAGCAAGGAAGCCCAGTCCTCAAAAGGAGGTGGCACTCGTGAATAGCAAACGGTTTTTCTCAGTCGTATGGAAAGAATTCCTTCATATTTTTAGAGATCCGCCAAGTGTGGTCATGTCGCTCATGATGCCAATTATTTTTACAGTCGTTTTTGGCTTTGCGGTGACGACAGATGTCAATCACATTCCAATGGCAATTCTGGATAACGACCACACAACAGAAAGTCGAACGCTAACAGAAAAGTTTATGAATGCAGATTATTTTGTTCTAAAGGCAGCCGTTAACAATCAACACGAAATAGAGACCTTGATGGATCAGGGGAAAATTAAAGCGGCGCTTCTTATTCCAAGTGGTTACAGCAGAGATTTGCAAAAAGGACTCAAACCTGAGAGTTTGCTGATTATCGATGGCACCGATCCGACTATTGCACGTACAGCGCTTCAATATGGGACTTTGATTTCTAATGTGTATCAAATGACCAAAACCAACGGTCAGTTTCAGTTGCCACAGATGAAAACAAGGGTTTGGTACAATCCTAATTTGGAAAGTTCTAAATTTATAGTGCCAGGTTTAATCGGACTCATTATGCAGAATATTACCATTATGCTGACTGCTTTTTCCATGGTCAGAGAGAAAGAAAAGGGGACTATTGAGCAGTTGATGGTCTCGCCGCTGCGCCCTTGGGAATTAATACTTGGGAAAATGGTACCTTATGTGATTATCGGTTCAATTGATTTCTTAATTGCACTCATTTTCGGCACCTGGTTATTCCATGTTCCTATCAAAGGGAGCATAGGGCTATTGTTAATCCTTGGATTCGGATTTGTCATTTGTTCGTTGGCAATTGGCATGCTTATTTCTACCAAGGCAAGCAACCAGCTTCAAGCGATGCAAATTGCGTTCATGACTATACTGCCGTCAGTCCTGTTATCAGGGTTCATGTTCCCAAGAGAAAGCATGCCCAAGATCATTTATTGGATTGGTAATGTGATTCCGCTGACCTATTTCCTCAATATACTTAGAGGCATTATATTAAAGGGTGTAGATATTACAGCCATTTGGCAGGATGTCATGTGGGTTAGCATCATAGGTTCAGTTCTCTTGATTTTGGCCATTACAAGGTACCATAAGCGATTGGATTAGGTTGGTCAGTCAATTAGTGGAATGTAATCTGTTGAAATTGAATAAGAATTTAGATATGATATTGAGTAAAGTTATAAAAAGTGCATCACAATAACTATTGCATTTTGGAGGTCTTAGTGAAAAACATCTATTTAGTAGGGCTAGGGGCAATTGGGGCATCTTTTGGGTCTCTGTTTGTAAAAAACAACAAATCCACGTTTAAAGTACTCGTCAATCAAGAAAGATATGACCGATTAAACGGAAAACCAGTTTTGATCAATGGTGAAGACGTTAATTTCGACTATCTTATTCCAAATGCGACAGCAGAAAAGGCAGATTTGATTATTATTGCTACTAAATATCACCAGCTGCCTGAGGCGCTAGATTTAATAGAGCCGATTGTTCACCACGATACTCAAATTTTATCTTTGCTTAATGGCATTACAAGCGAAGAAATCATCGCCAGTCGATATGGTTGGCATAGAACAGTCTATGGCCTGTGTTTTGGAATTGATGCTGTTAGAGAGCCTTCTCGCATTAATTACGGCAATATTGGTCGGATAGTCTTTGGTGATGCGGACAATAGCATCAAATCAGAGCGGATCATGGCCATTGAAGACGTATTTAATCAAAATGGCGTTCCATATGAAATACCAGATGATTTTATTAGAATTCAGTGGCGCAAATTTATGATCAATGTCGGAAATAACCTGACGTCAGCAGTGCTTTTGGCTCCGTACGGCGTCTATCAAAGAATTCCTGAAGCTAAGAATTTGATGATCAATGTCATGAAGGAAGTCATGAGAATTGCAAATGCCAAGGGCATTGCGTTGGGACAATCAGATATTGATGGCTATTTAGAACTCCTTCCAACTTTTGACCCTGAGGGAAAATCGTCCACTCATCAGGACATGGAAGCCAACCGGAAGACTGAAGTTGAAATGTTTGCAGGCGTTGTTTGCAGCCTCGGTGACGAACTTGAAATAGAAACACCGCTAAGTGATATGCTTTATAAAATGATTGTTACAATGGAAAAGATGAGGGCCTAGGCGCTCATCTTTTTTTGTCATCAAATAGGATTTATTTAGATCAGCTCTATTTCATTTCACGTTTGTGTTTATAAAGTAGTTCGTCAGCAAGTTGCAAAATAGCGATGATCTCCAAATTGTGATTTTCGGTAATGCCAATGGCCAGATCAAGGAAAACATCGGCATACTGTTCGCAAGTCGGCTTAAAAGCATTTGTAATACGCTCAGCAACTATCGAAGCTTGCTCGTAGTTAGTATCAGGCAGTAAGAGGATAAATTCATCGCCACCAAAACGGGCTGGAATGTCTTGGTTTCTTGAAGAGTGGATTAACACCGTTCCCAATTCAGAAAGAATTTGATCGCCAATATTGTGGCCATAGGTGTCGTTGATTTGTTTGAAATGATTAATGTCCATCATCAGAAGTGTAAAGGTGGTGTCGTATTTTGTAGAGATGAAATGAACCTCTTCTAAGCGCTGAAATAAATAACGGCGATTAAATACCTTTGTCAGCGGGTCAGTAATTGATGTTTTAAACAGTCTTTGATGTTCGTCATCAAAATATCGATTGAGCGTGAGGGATATAATAAAAAGTACGATAATGACGACGCTAAAATTGATGCAAAGGTCAATGGCTCTTGCATTCATGGGTGCATATAACTGATATTGTTCAGTGTGTAGGGGCTCATAGGACAATAATATAAGCATTTCAACGAGTCCAATGAACGGAATTGAAAATTCCCAGTACCGTTCTGCGAGGATCAGGCTGATAAAAATTAAGAGAACGCTATAAAATGACATGGCGCTAAAGGATCCTGGGGATGTAAGCCAGGCCATCGGCAAATATATATTGGTCAAAAAAATCATAAAACCAAACTTAATGATTCTCCTATATTTGATGTGATATGAAATTTTATATAAAGCAATCATTAGAAGTCCAGTAATAAAAGGCATAAGAATATTGATAAGAGGACGTTGGTTAAAAATATTAATCAATGCAACAACAATCATGGCAATAGAAGTCGTCATTAAAAGAGATTTGAGGACTCTATATTTAACATTGATCAGGTGCTGACTAATGGGTACGTGAAGTGGCATTGAAATTCCTCCTTAGAAAATATTAAATGACTGCGATATAATGAATACATAGGGAAAAATGTGTTAATATTAAAAAAAATAATAAATTTAAAGGAGGCAAGGTCTATAATGAGTATCATTTTAAATTATGAAGAAATGAATGAACACCCGGTCGTTAAACTTTTAAAAAAACAACAACCTGTATTTTGGGAGAACTGCTATAAGATTGAAGGTGACTCGTTTGAAAATACCTTATTTACCTTAAGTGATTTAGAGGATGCAGCTGAGCGATTAGAACGATTTAGAGCCTATTTTAAAAAGGCATTCAAAGAAACGCTTGCGACAGACGGTCTGATTGAATCACCTCTTATTAGCGTGAGCAACTTTCAAAATACACTTGCTGAGACTTATGTCAATTTGCCTCCACAGTTATGGATCAAATGTGATAGTCACTTGCCAATTTCAGGTTCCATAAAAGCGAGAGGTGGTTTTTACGAAGTATTAAAACACGCTGAAACCCTTGCATTACAAGCGGGATTATTAAAACCACAAGATGATTATAGCATTTTTAATTCAGATCATTATAGACAATTTTTCAATCAATATACAATTGCAGTAGGCTCAACGGGAAATCTTGGTTTGAGTATTGGCATTATGAGCGCTAGTTTAGGGTTTAAAGTTAAAGTGCATATGTCAAGCGATGCGAAAGCTTGGAAGAAAGCACTTTTGAGAAAGCATGGCGCTGAGGTGTTCGAATATGCGGATGACTACAGTGCAGCAGTAGCTGCAGGTAGAAAAATATCAGATGAAGATCCCAATAGTTACTTTATCGATGATGAACATTCCCGAGACCTGTTTTTAGGTTACACTGTCGCAGGAAGAAGGTTAAAGACTCAATTAGAGGAACAAAATATAGTCGTAAGCGCCGAGAAACCGCTTTATGTTTACTTGCCATGTGGCGTTGGTGGTGGCCCTGGTGGGGTTGCTTATGGGTTAAAACAAATTTATGGCGACAATGTTCATTGTTACTTCGTTGAACCCACCCATTCACCGTGCATGTTACTTGGGATTGGCACACAAACGCATGAGGCATTTTGTGTACAAGATTTTGGGATTGATAATGTGACGCTAGCAGATGGTTTGGCTGTTGGAAGAGCATCCGGACTTGTTTCTAGAATTATGACGCCAATTCTGGACGGGTTATTAACGGTAGAAGATTCTCAGCTGCTAGAGTGGCTTAAACTTCTATACGAAACTGAAGGGCTTAAGCTTGAACCGTCAGCACTTGCAGGTGTTGCGGGACCAACTTTCTTGTCCTCAGAGGACACTTTAATCAAGCAAAGAGTAGCGCATAATACTCAAAACACTTTTGAAAACGCAACACATGTTATATGGGCAACAGGTGGTAACATGGTACCAAAAGCTGATTTTGAATTGTGGATATAATATACCCCCAAATACAGCAAAAGACACATCCGAGTCATTGGATGTGTCTTTTGCTGTATTTTTGATTATTGGGCAAGTAGAAAAATTAAACTTTGAATTTAGAAACCGTTTGCAATAAACCTTCAGAAAGTCGAAGCGCTTCTTTCGTTACATTTTCAACGGCAATAGCATTTTCAAGCATATCAGTTGATTTCATTGCTATGCTAGTAGTGCCTTCAGCGGATTCTTCAGCCGATCGAGAGATGTCTGTGATAGAACGCACCATGTTTTGAACAGAAGCCAAAATTTCTTCAATCGAAGCATTAAGATCAACCGACATATCGGAGTAGTAAAGTGCGTCTTTGCTATATTGTTCTGCAATTTGAACCATCTGATCATAATCTGGCGTCACTTGATGGTCAATAAATTGAAGGAGCTCGTTGGCGCTTAAAGATAAGTACTGAACCGCTTCAACAATACCGCCAGTGACAGATTGAATTTGATTAGCATTTTTCTTTGATTCTTCAGCAAGTTTTCTAATCTCATCGGCAACGACTGCGAATCCACGACCAGCTTCACCAGCTCTTGCAGCTTCGATTGCAGCGTTCAAGGCAAGTAAGTTGGTTTGACCTGTAATTGCAAGTATTGAGTCTGCGAGTACATTGATATTTTCAACAGCTTTGGCATTTTTTATGGCGATGTTTAATTTTGCGTGGGTTTCTTCATAAACTTTATTAGCCAATTTTGAAGAGTTGACGGCTTGTGTTTTAACGCCTTCAGCACGTACGCTGATGTGAGTGGCATTTTCAGCACTTGCTTCGATGCGTTTTGCAATTTCGCCAATAACAGCTTCTAAGTCATTTGCAACATTAGACATCTCTACAGTAGTTGCAGAAGTTTCTTCTGTAGTAGCCGCTAATTCTTGTGTTGTAGAAGATATATCAGAAACATTTGCACTTAATAAAACAGAAGTTTCATTCATGGTGTCACCAATTTGATGAATTTCTTCTGAATTATCAATAACTTGAGCAATGATGTCTCTTAAGTTTGCAATGAATTGATTAAAGGATTTAGCGAGGAGTTCAATTTCATCTCCAGTTAAAATATCAATCGTTTGAGTTAAATCTCCACCTTTTTCAACAAGATTGTCTAAGTTACTCTTGAGGAGGTTGATTGGGCGAATAATGCCTCTGAACGTAACAATCAGAATAAAGATACCAATGATGGTTGAAGCAAATACTGTAAACAGCAAGATTGCAAAAGAGTTACTATAGAATTTAGCCCCTTCGCTAGCTTTTACAGTTGCTTGACCAGTATTAAAAGCGACCAATTTGATGAGCGTATTGGAAATTCTATCAAATTCAATTTTACCAGCATTCATCATTGTGACGGCTTGATCATTTGCAAGACTATTACTAAGCTGAAGGGTTGCTTTGTGTTTGGTCATATAACTTTTCCAGTCTTCAACGGCACTTTCATATAAACGTGTATCTGCATCTGAAGAGACGCGTTCTTTATATTTTTCAAAAGTGATGGCTATGGCTGTATCCAAATTTGTGATATCTCGCTCAACGCCTTTTTTCTCATTGATTGTCTTTGCTAAAATATGTCGGTATTCCAATACTCTGAAATCAGCAACCATTTTATTCAAAGAATAAGAAGCGTTTATGCCTGGTAAAATATCCCCAGTAATTTCTGCAGACTTTTTATTAATCTGGCTCATTGTAAAAATAGAATATACGCCAAGAATAGCGATGATGACAATCATCACACCAAAAGAAAGGGTAAGCTTTGTTTTGAGTGGCACTTTTAAATTTAGTTTCGCCTTAAAAGGAGATTTGAGGTTTAATTTTGGTATATTCGGAAAGGTTCTCTTTTTACCTTTTGGTGGAATTTCCGAGTTGATGACTATTTCTGTGTCCGTTTGAGTCTCATTAGAAATAGGATGGACAATCGTAGGTATTTTGATCATTTTTTTAGGTAGCCTTACAGCTGCTAATTTTAATTTTTTCAATTTCATAGAATGCTCCTTTCAAATAATCCAACAAGCTGTCATGCAACCAATGTAAAAAAACGTTATAAAATGAGTACATTCTAATAATATTAGAAAATAGCCCTACATTACAAGTGATTTATTTACCCAATGATGATAATTATAAACAAAAAAACGACATAAATTTGTATGGTTTCACCAAAGTTATGTCGTTCAACGTATAAAACTATTAGTATATCTAAAATTATTATAAATTATTATAATTTTTTTTGAATTTCTATTAAGCAGCTTTTTGTCTTCGGAAGCTTTTTTCTGCTTTTCCGCTGTGAAGTTGCCAAGTATGCCAAAAAGTATATGGAACCATTAGAATCAGGTTTAACATGCCCCAATACGCCATAACTTTTGGATTGTGCCATGAAGATGAGTCCATTAACACTGGGAATAACCACGGAACGCAAGCTCGGATGAGTAAGTGCGTGGCTAAAGTGTAAATTCGGGCAGTGATATAAAGTTCTGGTCTGCCTTTAATGAGAGGATATATTTCAGCGGCCAAGAGGATACACATCGAACTGGCAAAATACATCGGACTTTCTGCAAATACAAAACAGGCATTCCAAGTTGTGTATAGGAAATTCCATCCCATAGTTGTGTATGAAATTAAATCACCATGTTCTTGTTTTGAAACTTCCCAGTAGCGTGGAGGGAATGGAATGGTGATGCAAAGAAGAAGTCCTGTGAGTGAGTTGAAATAATTCCCCATTGTAAAATCTTTTACTGTGGCCTCCATAATGTTAAGGAATAACACGCCATAGACAAACCAAAGAACCCAGTCTTTTTGGATGGACTCCCAAACACGACCTTTTTTATTTTCATAGTTTGCGATGCGAATAAATCCAACGAAAATAGTGGGTAGAATAACACTGAGAATTTTCATCCATCTAAACCAACCAACAACGCCACCCATTAGCCAAAGTGGAAAAGTAAGAAGTGACGCAACCCAGAAAATACTCGCAAATTTGTAGTGCTTACGCATAAGGCTAACAATTCCCATTAATAGGAGAAAATAAGCGCCCATGCTTACAGCATATTGCCAAAATGGAATTGACATAAAAAACCTCCAAAATAAAGAATAAATGCACATAACAACCGTTCGGTATGTTTGATTTTAACATTGCAATAATACACTGTCAATAGACACTCAGTCTACTTTGTAAGAAATATATACTGTGAACAAAATGCGCATAGATATTGCTTATAAGCTATGCTATAGTTAGTGGACAACTGTTTTTTAAAAAGGGAGAATAGAGATGATTCCTGAAGGAAAAATGAAAATTATAGATGCAGCAAAAAAAGTCATTCATCAATTTGGCGTTCAAGGCGCTACTATGCGTCTAGTCGCTGAAGAGGCTGGCGTAAGCACCGGTGCAATTTACCACTACTTTGCTTCAAAAGAAGATATTCTTTATGCTGTGATGGATTTAAATCTATCTGAGAGCGGAAGAATTGCTGCTTATTATGAAAATGGCGAAGTTGATAAAAAAGGTATTTTAAAAGAAGTAGAAGAGGGTATATTTAGAAGATTAGAAAAGGAAGATGAAAATCGATTACAATTCTATCTAGCTCAAGAAGCTTTATCTGGAAATGAGGCATTAAAATTAAAATTTGGTGAAAAATACAAAGAATGGCATCAAGCAATTGATTTGTTGATGAGAAAGCTTTATGATCTTGATGAGCTTGATGGTGTTAAGAATTGTGAGTTTTATCGCAATATGGGTGCCATTATGCTAGCGTCTATTGATGGCATTATACTTCAAAATATGTTGGGTGCAAACGATGTGCCCATTGAAAATATTCTAAAAACATATGAGTTTCTATTAGAAGAAGGGATCCCAAAATTAAAAGAAATTTACGGAGGTGCCAAATGATTAAAATAATTGCAGATTCAACATGTGATTTATCCGATGAAATCTTAGCGCGCTATCAGATCAGCATTGCGCCTCTTACCATTCAAATCGGGGACAAATCCTATCAGGATCGTATTGATATTCAGCCTGATGAGTTCTATCATATGATGATGGATTTAGAAAAAAATCCAACTACAGCGATGCCAAGCCCTACAGAGTTTCTACGGTGCATGGAAGAAGGCATTGCAGAGGGTTGTACAGAAATACTGTGCATCTGTATGTCAAGCGGAACGAGTGGCTCTTATCAATCGGCTATCATCGCTCAAGAATTATTTTATGAACAATATGACCCCAATGAGTATAAGCTTCATATTGTTGACACTTTATGCATGAGTCATGGCAGCGGTTATTTAATTTTAAAGTCCGCACTTCTCAGAGAGGTAGGCTTTACTTTTGAAGAATTGGTTCAGTTTAATGAAACTTTTAAGAAACACGTTAAACACTTCCTTTCAGTAGATGATTTGGACAACCTCATAAGAAGTGGTAGACTATCGAATACAAGTGCTTTTATAGGCAAATTGTTGAGAATCAAACCCATTATGACCATGAGAGATGGAAAAGGTGTTATTGTTGCAAAAGAGCGAGGGCGTAGGAATGTTCTCGATCATTATGTAAGAGAATTTATTAAGCGTGTTGATGAAGAAATGACCACTTTTATTATTATTGGATATACATCAGATATGGCTTATGCTGAAAACTTAAAACTGAAATTGCTGCAAGAAAGTGACTTTAAAGGAGACGTCTACATTATGCAAATGGGCGTTTCGGTTGGAACACATGTTGGTCTTGGCGGCGTTTCAATGTACTTTATTGAAAAAGATAGAAATCATGATGGCTTATTAGTCAATGAACTCAATAATTTTGTATTGAAAAGAGACACTTTTCTTGAAGCGTTTAAAAGAAAATACGGAAAGGCATAAATAGCATTAAGATGAGAAGTGTTGCTGAGGATATCAGTGACACTTTTTATCGTTTTTGATAGCGTATTTTCACCTTCTGTAAGTTGGAATAAGCCATCCTAAAATATTGGATTTACAAGTCTGGGAAAAAGGATTATAATAATTGTAGAACATATGTTCTTTTTCTGAAAGGAGTTTTCAATATGGAGCTTATTGATAAAATTGGTATTTTAGCAGATTCGGCAAAATATGACGTTTCTTGTTCTTCAAGCGGAAGTCAGCGAGGAAAGAAAGACGGGCAACTTGGAAATACAGCACTTCCGGGCATTTGCCATAGTTGGAGTGAAGATGGCCGCTGTGTTTCATTACTCAAAATTCTATTTTCTAATAAATGCATTTATAACTGTGCTTACTGCGTAAATCGCTCAAGCAATGATTTTCCAAGAGCAGAACTTACGCCAGATGAATTGGTTCAGGTCACTATGAACTTCTATAAAAGAAATTATATTGAGGGCCTATTTCTTAGTTCAGCAGTAACGGTTAGCCCTAATCACACAATGGAGCTTATGGTGACTGCAATAAAAAAGCTCAGGAATGAGGCGCATTTTAATGGCTATATACATTTAAAAGGCATCCCAGGGGCAGACGAACGACTAATAAAAGAAGCAGGGTATTTAGTGGATCGAATGAGTATTAATTTGGAACTGCCAACGTTTGAAGGCCTTAAACTTTTGGCGCCTCAAAAGGAGCCTGAACAAATTACCAAACCAATGCAGTTTTTGAGAGATGAAATTTTAGACCACCAACCTAAAGGTATTATTACACCAAGTTCAGTTCGTCAAGGTCTTGGAAAATTTGTGCCAGCGGGGCAGACCACTCAAATGATGATCGGCGCAACACCTGACACCGACCGTACCATTATTAGAACTTCAGAAGCAATGTACCGCGGCATTCAACTAAAAAGAGTGTATTACTCCGCTTATATTCCGGTGGTTCAAAATAACAGTTTGCTTCCTACAGAGGTAAAGACACCACTCTTAAGAGAGCATAGACTTTATCAGGCAGATTGGCTCCTGCGCTTTTATAATTTTTCCGCTGAGGAAATTCTAACACCAGAAGATCCTAATTTAGATATGGCTTTGGATCCGAAATGTCAGTGGGCTCTTAGAAATTTAAATCAATTTCCAATTGAGATCAACAAAGCTAATCTTGAAAAACTGCTGAGGATTCCAGGCATAGGCAATATTAGCGCAAGGAAAATATTAGCCACAAGGCGCTTTGGGCCATTAACTTTTGATAATTTAAAAGCATTAGGCGTTGTTTTAAAACGTGCAAGGCATTTTATTACCTGTGGTGGAAAATACTGCGGTGAAGGCGATATAGAAGCAATCTATTTAAGAAATCAGCTGATATTGATGGACAAGAAGCCAACACTTCCAAGTGGGCAAATTAATTTTTTAGAACTATATCCTGAAGTATTTGATATGCCACAGCTGAGTAAGGTGCTTGGAGGCGCAAATTATGTACGTTTGGGTTTATGATGGCAGTTTTGAAGGCTTATTGACGGTCATCTACAAATGGTTTTACACAAAAGAAAAACCACGAAGAGTGATCGCTGAAGATTTCTATCAGATGGATTTATTACTTGAAATGATTACGATTGAAAGTGACTCAGAACAAGCTCAAAAAGTTACTGATGGAATACTGAAAAAACTTGGAAAAGAAACATTTGAACATATCGTAAAAGTATATTTGTCAGAAGACGAAGATCTAGCAATGATTACTATTAAATTTCTTGAATACGCTTTTAAGAAAGGCGCAGGTGTTATTAGTCATTTAGCAGATGAAAGAGTTGCGCCATTTGTAAATCGATCGGCGGCTGTTTCTAGAGAGAGTCATAAGCTATTGGGAATGGTACGTTTTATGGAATTAGAAGGAGATGTTTTATATTGTGCGTATGAATCAACCTACAGTTTATTGCTTATTTTAGCACCTCATTTTGCGGATCGGTTGGGAAATCAAGTTTGGGTCATACATGATATTGGAAGAGAATTGGCTGCCTTTTATAGAAATAATGAGTGGCATATTGCACATTTGGCTGGAGATTTTAAGCCAAAAACAACAGATTTAGAAGATTTATTTCAGAATTTATGGCAACGCTATTACAAACATATTGCCATAGAAGAACGTAAAAACGAGAAATTAAGAATGCAGAACATGCCTAAAAAATATTGGAAATACCTTGTAGAATTGAAAAAATAGGTAATATAATTCGATAATAGCTGTTATCAGTACGAAGAAAAAGCCCAAGTCAGTTGACTTGGGCTTATTGTTTAAACTATGCAGGTGTAACTTCTTCAGCTTGAGGACCTTTAGCGCCTTCAGCAATTCTGAAAGTTACTTTTTCGCCTTCTTCAAGAGTCTTGAAGCCTGATTTGTTGATTTGTGAGAAGTGTACAAAAACATCTTTGCCATCTTCTGTAGTGATGAAACCAAAACCTTTTTCTGCGTTAAACCATTTTACTGTTCCGTTTACCATTTGAAATACCTCCGAAAAATTATAATTACTTCAATCTTAAGATGCTCGTGCATTCAAGAATCCAAGCTACCATAATTATACTATCACAAAATGGAAATGGCAATAGTAATCTGTGAAACGTATTATTTTTTTTGAATTACTATTTTGATTTATTTGAAGCTCTATTTCGATCAGTTGCGTTGAGAATCTTTTTTCTGAGTCTGATTGCATCAGGAGTGATTTCAACAAGCTCATCATTTTCGATAAACTCAAGCGCTTCTTCTAATGTAAATATTTTAGCATCAAGAAGACGAACAGCAGTGTCTGAACCAGAAGCACGCATGTTTGTTAACTTTTTGTTTTTACACGGGTTTACAACCATATCATCAGAACGGCTGTTCATGCCAATAACCATACCCTCGTAAACTTCAGTAGCGGGGTTGATGAACATTGAAGCACGATCGCTTAAGTTATCAAGAGCGTAAGCCATAGCAGTACCAGGCTCTTGAGCAACCAATACGCCATTCTTTCTGCCTTGGATTTCACCAAAATGAGGTTGGTATTCAAGGAAAGATTTTACCAAAGTGCCTTCACCACGTGTATCGTTGATGAATTCGCTTCTGTAACCAAGAAGGCCTCTTGTAGGCAAGTAATACTCAATTTTAGTGAAGCCACCTTCGCTGATCATCAATGACATTTGGCCTTTACGTTGATTGAGTTTTGAAATAACCGTACCACTGTATTCATCAGGCATTGTAGCGATAACGCGTTCAACTGGCTCATAAACCTCGCCATCGATTGTTTTCATAAGAACTTCTGGCTTAGAAACGCCAAGCTCATAACCTTCACGTCTCATGTTCTCAAGAAGGATAGATAAGTGAAGCTCTCCACGTCCAGAAACTTTATAACCATCGCTGCCTTCCATTTCTTCAACACGAAGACCAACGTTTACTTCTAACTCACGGTCAAGTCTTGCTCTGATATGACGCGTTGTAAGCATCTTGCCACTTCTACCACAGAATGGAGAATTGTTAACAAGGAAATTCATTGAAAGTGTAGGCTCTTCAATGTGAATCAATTCAAGTGGCTCAATATTTTGTGGGTCACAGAGAGTCTCACCAATAGATATGTCTGCGATACCAGCAAATACAACAATGTCGCCAGCATAAGCTTCGTCTTTCTCAACACGGTTAAGACCTTCGTTTACCATGATCTTGCTAACTCTAGTTTGAACAACAGTACCATCAGCTCTGCATACAGCAACGGTTTGACCTTTTTTAAGAGTACCGCGAGTCATACGGCCGATACCAAGTCTGCCAATGTACTCATCGTAGTCAAGTGAAGAAATTTGAAGTTGAAGCGGCTGATCAGAAGTATCTGGGTAAGCATTAACATGTTTTGTGATTACATCAAAGAGTGGTGTGAGATCATTGCTTTCATCAGTCATGTGAATTTTTGCAATACCTTCACGAGCAACTCCGAAAACAACAGGGAATTCTAATTGCTCATCAGTAGCATCCAAATCGATGAAGAGGTCTAATGTCATGTCCACAACTTCTAATGCACGTTGATCTTTTTTATCAATTTTATTGATGAAAAGAATAGGCTTCAAACCATGCTCAAGTGCTTTTTGAAGAACAAAACGCGTTTGAGGCATTGGACCTTCGCTTGAATCGACTAAAAGGATAGCAGAGTCAACGGTTTTCATAATTCTCTCAACTTCAGAAGAGAAGTCGGCATGTCCTGGGGTGTCTACGATATTAATTTTAATGCCATTGTGTTCTATAGCACAGTTTTTAGAATAAATGGTGATGCCGCGTTCTCTTTCAAGGTCATTACTATCCATAACGCATTCTACAACGGCTTCATTGCTTCTAAAAACACCACTTTGTGCAAGTAATGCATCAACTAAAGTTGATTTACCAGCATCAACGTGGGCGATAACGGCTACATTAATTATTTCTTGTCTACTCATTTTTATACTTCCTTCATCAAATTATATAAACGGGTTGGGTGACATCGTATGTATAATGCTAAATACATATATTGTAAACGACTGTGCATATATCGTTCATTTTAAAATCAACTCTATTATTTTACATGAAATTGTGTATAGATACAAGAAAATTCTCGTTAAAGATCATTATTTTTTATTGAAATACGTATGACCTAATTTCAAATTATTATGTTAGAATATATTTTGCAGCACGAAATATTAAATTGAGCCGCAGGAGGAAAATGACGCGTGAATAATAGAACGAATTTATTGGAAGGAAATATTACATCAAAATTAGTATGGCTAGCATTGCCTATTATGGGGACTGCCTTCCTACAAATGGCATATAATCTTGTCGATATGCTCTGGATTGGAAGGTTAGGTAGTGGGGCGGTTGCAGCAGTTGGGACAGCAGGGTTTTACACTTGGTTTAGTCTGGCGTTAGTCCGTCTTGTACAAACTGGTGCTGAAGTTAATATTGCACAATCTATAGGGCGTGGTGATCCAAAGAAAGCTGGAGGGTTTGCTTCAACAGCCATTTGGATGGCGGTGTTTGGAGCCATAGTATTTTCTATTTTGGTTATAGCATTTTCAACACCGCTCATTACTTTTTTCGGGATGAAAAATCCAGCTGTAGAACATCAAGCAGTAGTGTATCTAAGAATTGTTGGGCTAGGAATGATTTTTACTTTTATAAATCCTGTCATTTCATGTGTTTATAATGCGGCTGGAAAAAGTACAATTCCTTTTAAAGCGAATGTTGTAGGGTTAGTTGCTAACATTATATTAGACCCTATCTTCATTTTCCCACTCGGAATGGGTGTGGCTGGCGCCGCAATTGCAACTGTTTTGGCACAAGCGTTGGTTACAATCGTATTGATTATTCTTCTTATTAAAGACAAACCCTTTGAAGGGTTTAGAGGCATTAGAAATCCGCAGTGGTCAGACGCTCGCATTATTAGTGCACTTGGTGTTCCAGTTGCATTTCAAAGTGGGTTATTTACCATTTTTGGAATATTAATTGCAAAAGTTATTGCTGGGTTCGGATCGGATGCGATTGCTGCACAAAAAGTTGGGATTCAAATTGAGTCAATATCCTATATGACTGCGAGTGGATTTGCAGCAGCTGTTGGCACTTTTACTGCCCAGAATTATGGTGCAGGCAACAAAGAACGCGTTATTGAGGGCATCAAAACAGCCTTTTTATTAATGGCTAGTTTTGGGATATTTACTTCACTGCTGCTATTTTGTTTTGCAGAGCCACTGTATCGAATTTTTATATCAAAAGGGCCGTCTGTTGCAATTGGTATTGAATATTTGCAAATTTTAGGATTGTCACAATTCTTTATGTGCGTTGAGATCGCACTCTCTGGTTTATATAATGGGTTGGGAAGGACGAAACCACCAGCCATTATGTCGGTTATTTTTACAGGTGCCCGCGTGCCTCTTGCTTACTTGATTTCAATGCCATTTTTACTTGGTCTAAGTGGTGTGTGGTGGACAATTTCTTTAAGTTCAATCATAAAAGGCATTTTAATGATGCTGATGAGTTACCGTCTCATTCAACTTTATAAAAAACAAGAGAGTTTAAATTAGCTCTCTTGTTTTTTATTATCAGTATCAGGTTCACCTGAAGATCTAAACGGAGAATCTCTTAATGGAAATTCAATTGTAAAAGTGACACCTTTGTTTTCACTTGTGACTAAACTGATTTTTCCATTAAGATTTTGAGTGACTATATTATGAACAATATGAAGTCCTAATCCAGTACTACCTTGTCCTTTCTTAGTCGTATAGAAAGGGTCAAAAATGTGTTCAATGTGGTCTGCTGTTATGCCATGGCCATTATCGGAGTAAGTGAGTACGTAATGACTGCCTCTTTTGTAAAAATTAATAGTGATTTGTCCAGAGTCTAGACCGATGAATCCGTGAATAAGTGAATTGACAATAAAGTTGGTAAGAATGTGCGAAAATAGTCCAGGATAATTATAAATAATTAAATTGGGTTCACAGATAAGTGTTATCTCATAGGGGGTTTTTTTAAGTCGTGGTTTTAGGTTTTGAAGCATGTCTTCAAGGTAATCTCGAACGTTAAAGTCTCGTAACTCCAAAGCAGACTGCTCACCTGCAACATTTTTAAAACTACCGATTATTTCAGCTGATCGATTCAAACTGTTTACCATTACTGAAAGTGCTTCACCGACGGCTTCATTGTACTCGTGCAACTCGGTTTTGCTAAGTTGACCAGCTTCAAATAATTTAGTAATGCGATGGTGCTTTTCTTCAACAAAGGTGGCTAGTGTGATGCCAATACCAAGAGGTGTGTTGATTTCATGTGCAACACCGGCAACTAATTCACCTAAAGCAGCAAATTTTTCTGATTGGATCAATTGCTCTTGTGTCTGTGTAAGATGTACCAATGATTTTTCTAATTCATCATTTAAAATGAATAATTCAGCTTGTTTTTCCTCTACTTCAGCCAAAGTCTCCTCTAAATATTCATTGGTCTGTAGAAGTGCAGATGTTCTTTCGCTTACTAAGAGATTCAAAGTGTTTGTGTGTACGAATTGCCTAAAGAGCGCATAAGCCACTAAAATACTAGATAAAAAGCCAAGCGCTAATATACTATAAAAGAAGGGACTTGTTCCTGACCAACCGCGTTTAGGGCTGTAGAGAATAGCCCATTCAATATTCGGTAACCTCAAGTTGTATTCGCTAGCGGCTGCAATTTTTTTGTCACTATTAGAATAAATAACTTTTGAGTCAGTATTTTTATGTTTTTCAATCAAACTAAGATCATAAGTCTTCATTAAATTGTCAAGTTTTGATGCTATTAGTAATTTGTGATAATCTAATACAACACTCATTTGTCCTCTGTAAAGTGTCGATGATTGACCATTTGATTGAACTATAGGCATGCGAATAATAATGCCACGACCACCTTGAACCAAATCAACCGGTCCGGAAACAATGGTTATGAGTTCATCTCGAACTCTTAATACGGCTTCGCGTTGAGCCGGAATAGTGGATAAATCTACGCCAAGAACAGTTTCATTGCCTTGTGATGGATGTGAATAGAAAATGGTTGTATTATTAAGCAATGCAACAGACTTCAAAATAGTTTGAGGTTCGTTATATAACAGTTTTGAGAATTGATCTAATTCCTCAATTGTCACATTAGGGTTTTGCATAAAGTAAGCAGACAACCCCTGAGAGCGATAGATTTGATTATTAATCAATTGCTCAATGCCTTTTCCCGTAATTTCAATTTCGCTAGAGGCAACTTTTTTATGGGTTTCAATCTGATAAGAGTAATTACTATAAGCAGCTAGTCCAAAGATTGAAAAAATAACCAAGCCAGATAAAAAAGCCATTAGAATTTTATTTTTTAAAAAAAGCTTAATCAAGCAATCACCCCCCCTTTTTTTCTATTAAGTATATATTTTGAGTTTATACCCTAAAGTATTATGCCACAAAACCATTAAAACAAATAAATAGATACAATAGAAGATAAATAGGATATAATTTTAATGATAATATCGAAATAAGTATAATCAATATAGTGAATATGAGGGATGAATATGTTAAAAATTGGTCAATATCAAGATTTGAAATTAAAACGCTTTTCAACTGTGGGTGCGTACTTAACATCGTTGGATGGTGGCGATATAGAAGTTTTACTGCCTAAAAAATATCTGCAAGAGGATTTTAAAGAAGAATTAGTGCTGAATGTATTTATTTATAGAGATTCTGAGGATCGTTTGGTGGCTACGCTTGAAAAACCTAAAGCCATTCTTGGTGAATTAGCCTATTTAGAAGTGGTTGCAGTTGCTGAGCAAGGTGCTTTTTTAGATTGGGGATTAGGAAAAGATTTATTCCTGCCATATAGAGAGCAAACTTGTGAAGTTCAAGAAGGTGAGAAGTATCTCATAGCAATTTATATTGATAAGTCAGATCGAATTTGTGCAACAATGAACGTTAGTAAATACCTTCGTGAAATTTCTCACTATGAAGTGGGACAGTGGCTTGAAGGTATTGTATACAGCATTCATGAAGAATTTGGCGCTTATATAGCCGTTGAAAATTTATACAGTGGCAGAATTCCTTTAAAAGAATTGCATTCAACTTTGGAAATTGGACAATCGGTTAAAGTAAGAGTGACTAAAATCCATGAAGATGGGAAATTAGAACTTAGTTTAAGAGAAAAATCTTATTTGCAAAGAGATGAAGATTCTGAGAAGATTATGGCTGCACTTGAGTCTAGCAATGGTTACTTACCTCTTAATGATAATAGCGATCCTGAACGCATTAAAGAGATGCTTGAAATGAGTAAAAAAGCATTTAAAAGAGCTGTTGGAAAGTTGTTTAAAGAAGAAGTCATTATTATTGAAGCGGACGGAATTAGAAAATTATAAAAGGGCCTAGGCCCTTTTTCTTTGGGGTGAATGCCATGGTCGAAAAAATTGAAGCCAAGCACATTAAAGAATCAGATCTTTATGAGCCTATAAGAGACTATTTAGAAGGCTTGGGCTATAAAGTGAACGGTGAAATACACAGTTGCGATATTGTGGCTCAAAAAGATACTGAATTGTTAGTCGTGGAATTAAAGAAGCAACTTAACTTAGAAGTGATTCTACAGGCAGCTGAGCGCCAAAAAATTGCAGAAACGGTCTACATTGCAGTACTCAAGCCAAATAATTTTAAAAAAGATGCAAAGTACAAACGGATCTGTCATCTATTGAGACGATTAGAGATTGGCCTGATGCTCGTGAATTTCAAAAAAATAACTGCAAGTGTTGAAGTTGTTCAAATAGCAGATGTATTCGATCGTCATAAAAGTCGACTTCAAAATCATAAGAAAAAGAAGAAAATTGAAAATGAGTTTTTAAAGAGAAAGACGAAAACAACTGGTGGCGTAAACAAGACAAAAATTATGACATCATATAAAGAAGATGCTATTTTAATTGCAAAAGAAATGGAGACTGTAGAGAATTGTAAACCTAAAGCGTTGCTCTATATCGGTTTGCCTCAAGACAGAATCCAATCAATATTGTATAAAAATTATTATGGCTGGTTTAATCGGATTGATAAAGGTGTTTATGAAATAGCGGACCAATGGTTAGTTGAGAAAGACCTATATCTTTAAATGAGAGGTTATGGCGCTTGCAAAATAACATCATAATCGCTATACTTTCTATAAGTGTATAGGTAAAGTAACAAGACCTGCCATGTACAATGGTGGGTCTGTTTATTAATAGGGTTAACAGTTGAGGAGGTAATGGATTATGGGTAGAAGTTTATTGCCATCTAAAGGCATGAGAGATTTTTTGCCAGAAGATAAGGCACTTAGAGAAAAAATGATGGAAATTATTAGAAATGAATATACGAAACATGGGTTTATGGAAATTGAAACACCGATTATTGAAGATTTAGATAGACTCGTCAATAGCGATGGCGGCGACAATACAAAGTTGATTTTTAAAATTTTAAAAAGAGGCGAAAAACTTCAAAAGGGTCAAATTGTTGAAAATGAAGATGATTTAGCAGATTTAGGACTTCGTTTTGATCTAACTTTACCGCTAAGCCGCTACTATTGCAATCATATGAATGACTTGCCTAAAATCTTTAAGGCGATGCAAACTGGATATGTCTATAGAGCTGAAAGACCTCAAAAAGGTAGATTTAGAGGGTTTGTACAATGTGATATGGACATAATGGGCGATCCAAGCAATGTTGCTGAAATTGAGCTCATACATGCGATTTCATCGACATTAAGACGCCTAGATTTAAAAGATTTTACAATTAAAATAAACGATCGCAGATTGCTGCTTGGCGCTATTGAAAGTTGTAGATTTGAAGAAAAAGATTATGGCAAAGTATGCATCATATTAGATAAGGCTGATAAAATCGGTATATCTGGCGTTGCGAAAGAACTTGAAAAAGAAGGCTTCAGTGTAAGTCAGGTGGAAGCGCTAATGTCTGTTATGGCAGAAATTGAAGCAAACGGACTTGACGGATTAAAAACTAAAAACATTTGTCCAGAGGCTATAGAAAGTCTTGATCAAATCATTAGTGCAATTCAGTCCTTAAATCAAGGTGCGTATGGGATTAAGTTTGACTTTACGCTTGTTAGGGGCATGGGTTATTATACAGGGACTATTTTTGAAATCGCCTATTCTAACTTAGGATATTCTGTCGCTGGTGGTGGAAGATATGATAAGATGATTGGTGATTTTATTGGACAAGATATACCTGCAGTTGGCTTTTCAATTGGATTTGAACGTATTTTTGAAATTTTAAAGGAAGAGGGCAATAATTTCTTTAAACCAAAACAGTTGGCACTTATATATGCCGATAATGATGCTATTAATGAAGTCGTTCAAAAAGCAGACGCACTTAGATTAGAATTTGATACAGTGTCTTTGTTTAAAAGAGATAAAAAATTTGGTAAGCAACTAGAAAGACTTTCGAAATTTGGATTCAATTACTTTGCATCCTTTGATCAAGGGGTTGCAGAAGTAAAAGAGATATAATACGCCAGACCACTTGGAGGCAAAGGATGAATTATGGTTTTAGTCAACATGTAGGGTTTTATATTCAAGAGGTTTACAGAAAAACGACTGTTATGCTTAATAAGGCGTTAGAACCCTATAAAATCAACTATTCCCAATTTAGAGTCCTTAACTGTCTGTGGAAAAGCGGAGACCTTACGCAAAAGGAAATTTTGGCAATTATTTGCGTCCAACCATCGACACTGACAGGTGTGATTGATATTTTGGTTGAAAAAGGTTTGGTTGTGCGTACAGGTGAATTGTCGGATGGTCGTTTAAGAAAAATAACATTAACCCAGAAAGGTTTGAGTCTTAAGGAGCCAACTTGGGCGGTCATAGATGTGATTGAAGCAAAACAAACTGAGATGATGTCTTCAGAAAACAAAGAGATGATGCTAACTGAGTTAAAAAAAATGTCCAAATTATTGGGAAGTTGCCACGAAAAATAGAATATGTGCACAGTAAAACGTTGATAATGCTTATCAATTGATTGAAAATTTTAAATAAAACGTCATTGAATTGAGAGAATTATTTTAAAAATTAGTTTGCAATAAATGAATCATGAATAATTGGCGGTTTATAAACTAAAAAACGTCACATTTAGATGAATACTTCTCTAAATGTGACGTTTTTTTAACATTTGTCTAACGTGTGTATTTTTTACTAACAATAATTAACTTGGTTAAAATAATTTGTACGAATAGAATTAAGATAAATTAAAACAAAAGGATTACATTCATAGTGAATTCGATATTTTCAGACAACAGTGAGAATAGGGTCTAAGATGTGCCAAAAGTTTTGATCGAAGAACATTATATAAAAAAATCTAGGCCATGAAATATCGACCTTACAAAATTAAATTGATGTTTAAAGCAAGGAAACATGCTAATAATATAATTTTCTTAAAAATAAGGCTTTATTCCGTGGAATTTTTTTTATATAATAAAAATTGGTGTTGCACTCGTAATAATACGAGGTTAACTCACCGAGTAACAAAAGATAAAAAAATGTCTTTTGAATTTTCAAAATATTAATACAACGTAAAAATAGAATTTATTTTTATAACGTCTAATCTTTTGAAAAAATCTCGGTCATATCAACTATCTTGATGGAGGGGGAAAACCAATGAGAAAACACATGTCAGTCCTATTGTCATTAGTTCTTATTGCAACTATGTTTACAGGTTGCGCTAAGAAAACTAATGATCCTGCGGCTACAACAGGCGGAGCTGAGGCTAGCCAAAAAGAAATCGCAACAAAAGTAATACCTGGGGATGATACTATTCCTAACCCTGCTAAGCAAAGATCAAATGCAGCGGATACTTTAGTAGTAGGTATGAGTGAGGCGAAAGGTGATTTCGTCCCTGTTTATTACTCAACTACGTATGACGGCTACTTAACTGATTTATTGTATGATTCACTTTACACAAAT
>JAYVIR010000101.1:0-5611 GCA_043770095.1 Eubacteriales bacterium | reverse complement strand
GACTATGTCTCATTTAAATTGCGATGCGCTAGGCATCTTATCAATCTAAGCTTTTGGTTATACACTGTTTAGTTTTCAAGGATCGTTGTGCGTCGTTTCGAATTGTTAAGTTTTCGTTAACCGCTCTTAGCGACTATTACATCATAGCATTTGCCCTCTGTGTTGTCAACTCTTTTTTAATTTTCTTAAAATCAAGTTTTCAATAGTTTTTCTTTGCGTTTAGAGGACTTACACAGAATAACACTGTTTGCATATGAGGTCAATACTCTTTTGAAATGTTGTACTTTTCAATTTATTTCATTTCTTCAACTAAAAAATCTTCTTCCTTTAAATATAAATTTAAAAAGAAGAAGATTTTAATTTAAAGATCCTAATACTACTGATGTGCTGCCCCAATCAGTTCATCAAGGTTCTCAATTTGTTTGTTATTACAGTATTCCCCAAACTCTTCAAGGATGATTTTTGCCGCATCTGGGCTTATAAGATTTGCAGTGCCCACTGCTATTGCAGAAGCTCCAGCCATTAAGTATTCTACGACATCAGTTCCTGTCATAATACCACCCATACCTAATATCGGAATTTTTACTGCACCAAAACTTTCGTAAACAACTCTAAGTCCTACTGGTTTAATTGCCGGTCCTGATAATCCGCCTATCTTGTTGGCAATCACAGGCTGTCGTTTATTGATATCGATTGCCATTCCTGTCACCGTATTAATCATCGATAGGCAATCTGCACCAGCACCTTCAGCTGCTAAAGCGATTTCTTTGATGCTGGTTACATTGGGACTTAATTTAACAATCAGGTGTTTTTGAGAGGCTTCTTTTACCGCCGCAGTAACTTGTTTGACCATTTCTGGGTTGGTTCCAAACGCCATCCCACCACACTTTACGTTCGGGCAAGAAATATTGAGTTCAATACTATCTACGTCTTCATCCTTTAACAACTGACTCATTTGAACATATTCTTCTATAGTATTCCCATTGATATTAACAATAATTTTTGTGTCAAATTTTCTAAGGTACGGAATTTCGTTCTTTATGAAACTCTTGATTCCAGGATTTTGGAGTCCTACGCTGTTGATGATGCCCATAGGCGTGTCTGCTAATCGTGGCACTGCATTTCCAAGTCTCGGGAGGAGCGTAAGGCCTTTTACAGAAATAGCGCCCAATATGCCTATATCAAAGTACTCTTCAAACTCTCTGCCAAAACCAAATGTACCCGATGCAACAGTAATTGGATTTTTGAGAATTAATCCATTAAGATTTGCGCTTAAATTCATTAAAACTGCACCTCTCTTCCTAAGAAAACTGGCCCTTCAATGCAGGTTCTAACCATTTTTTCTTCATCGTTTTGTACGATTTTTTTAGCACACACAAGACAAGCACCCATTCCGCATGCCATACGTTCTTCTGTAACAAGGTATAATTCTTTTGCTTTATCTTGAAAAGCATCCTTTATTCTATGAAGCATTATATCTGGTCCGCAGGCGACAATTGTATATTCATTTAAATCTAATTCAAGTGATACTGTGCCTTCTAAGGCATTTCCTATAAATTGATCAATTTCGTTGATCTGATTTATATCATCTGCGTTAATCAGATTTGACATACTGCAAATACGCAACTTCTGACTTGATTCTTTAAATGATTCTATAAGATAAGCTTCATTAAGATAGCCTAAAACCGCAGTTACTTCTTTCCCAGATTCTTTTGCTACTTTTGCCAATTCCAATAACGGTGCAGTTCCAATACCGCCACCAATGACTAAGAGTTTTTCAGTCTGAAGATTCTCTTCTATATTAAATCCGTTTCCTAGAGGGCCAACTGCCATCACTTCATCGCCTAAAACTAAGTTACATAAGCGTTCAGTACCTGCGCCTAATTTCTTAATGACGAAATGAATGCCTTTATCACTCACTTGGCTTACACTGATTGGTCGCTTTAAGATTGGTCTTCCTTGATTTTTAAGTCCGAGATTATAAAACTGACATGGCAGTATTGTATTTGTCTTCGGGCTTTCTAAGACTATTTCGTATATGTCTGATGCCAATTGATTTGTTTCCACGACTTTGAGTGTATGAATCTTATTTAGCATTTTTCCCTCCCAAAGATTTTCCCGCGAATTGAAGCGCTTTGTTTAAATCCTCATTGGCTTTTATTGTTGCCTCTCGAATGTACTCTACATAAGGTTTCTCCGCGTTCTCTTTTTCGTATGCGAAAATAATGCCTCTTGATGAATTGACAATAGCACCAAGTCCATTTTCATCAAATCCGTTGACAATATCCGCCGCCGTGCCGCCTTGAGCACCATATCCCGGTATAAGGAAGATTGTATTGGGTATCATTTTCCTCAGTTGGTTAAGTTCCTCTGGATAGGTAGCTCCTACAACGGCCCCTATATCGCTATAACCGTATTCGTTAACTTCATTATACGGATTTTCATTTATGGTACTCGCTACCCACTCGAAAATGTTTTTACTATCTGATACTTTGTTTTGAAGTTGATGCGAACTTGGATTCGATGTCTTTACGAGCAAGAAATTCATCCCTTCTACTTTTTTCGCAACTTTGTAGAATTCGTTATTGGAGTCATCTCCCAGATAGGGATTGATTGTGATGGCGTCTGCATGGAATACCGTATGCGAAACGCCTAGAATGTCTACTTCTCCAAGATGCGCATTGGCGTAAGCAGCCGATGTTGATCCAATATCGCCTCTTTTTATGTCTGCTATCACATAAAGTCCCTTGGACTGGGCATAAGAAACCGTTTCTTGATATGCTTTTATGCCTTCTATTCCAAGTTGTTCATAATAGGCTGACTGAGGCTTTACGACTGCAACCAGATCCGCAATTGTATCAATAATGGCTTTATTAAATTTAAGCACTGCTTTAGCTGCTGATTCTAGTGTTCTCCCATTAGCTACTATTTCTTCTTTTAATTCTTTTGGCAGCTGGTTAACTACTGGATCTAGTCCAACGCATAAAATACTGTTCTTTTCTAGAATTTTTTCGATTAATCGCTTAGCTGACATGGACATTGCCTCCTTTTAATAGTAACTTTTCATTCTTAACGAGATGGACAACCTTGCCTGTTAATGTCTGGCCTATCCAAGGGCTATTTTTGCTTTTTGAGTGAATATCCTCTGTCTGAACTGTCCACTCCTGGTCTGCGTCTATGCAAACAAAATTGGCCTTTGCGCCGTTTTCTATGATTGCTATCGCTTGGCCTAAAATTTTTCTAGGATTGATGCTCATCATTTGGATTAAGGTTTGCATCGGTATATCCGCTTCTTTAAACACAGTGTTCACAACGCTGAACATAGTTTCGATTCCAGTAAAGCCGTAAGCGCCATTTTGATAGTTTGTAGTCTTGCTGGCCTCTTCGTGTGGGGCATGATCTGAAGCAATTGCGTCTATATGTCCTTCTTTTACGCCTTTGATTAAGGCTTGTCTATTTATTTCGTTTCTTAGCGGAGGATTGACCTTATATTTTGCTGATTGAAATTCTAATTTTTCTGAGTCAAAATATAGATGATGTGGCGATACTTCACAGGTCACATTCAATTTTTTTTCTTTGCCTCTTTTTACGGCTTTTAAAGAAGCTTCTGTGCTAAGATGTGCTATGTGTAATTTCCCACCATAGTTTTCAAGGATTTGAATGTCTCTTTCCACAATTTCACTTTCAACTTCAGGTGGATAAGGTTTATCAGGATATGCCTTTGCCAATTCATGATCTTCAGAATGTGTCATCACAACTTTTTGAGTGATTTGGCTGATTTTAAGCGATTGCTTGAGTATTTCTTCAGACATAACCGTACGACCATCATCGGTATAGGCAACCGCCCCTAACTCAGCAAGTTTTTCAAGGTCTGTTATCTCTTCACCTTCTTGGTTAAGCGTAATAGCTACCGACGGCAATATTTCAATGAACGATCTATTTTGAACGAGGTTTTGATAATGTATAAGTCTCTCAACGCGATCGATTGGCGGCTTTGTATTAGGCATTGTGCAGACTTGGGTTACACCGCCTCTAATGGCAGCAATTTGTCCAGTCTCCAGTGTTTCTTTTTGTTCAAACCCCGGTTCTCTGAAATGCACATGAATATCCGAGAATGCAGGCATGACCATCAACTTTTCACCATTTAAAATTATTTCGGCTTTTAGTTGTTCTTCATTTAAATGATCTTTAGTCACATCAATGATGCTCATTACGCCCTCATTGTCGACATATAAGTGACAACTCGTTAGGGTTAGGTATTCTCCAACATATGCCTTCGTATTTTGAATGAGTATGCTCATTCTCGTCACCTCCACTAATAAAAAATAGCCTTTACATCTCTGCAAAGGCTATTATACATAACAAAAATGCTGAATTTCCTCTAGAAAATCAACGAACTGTCTCATATACTCCCTTGCTAGTCTCTCGTACTTGCTTAAAGGCTCTATTTAATTTGTATCAACTTATCATATTATAAGTTATATGTCAACTTCAAAGATTAGTTGTAATTTTAGTTGACTGACAAGCACATTCTGTGTTACTATAAATCAAAATATAAACGCCTTAAACAAAACCAGAGAGTTTTGAAGGGATGCATTTGTGAAGTCATCCCTCTTGCATTGTGCAATTGGGATTTTTAACCTTTAAGCTGATACTGCGATATCAAAAAGGAGGCATTAATATGACGAACCCAGTCAGACATTTAATCGAACCAGAAGACTTTACCATTGATGAAATTGTATCGTTGGTTGATATGGGCCTTGAAATGTACAAAGATCCCAAACCTTACCAAAAAACCTGCGAAGGAAAAATCATGGCTTCATTATTCTTTGAGCCAAGCACTCGGACCAAACTCAGTTTTGATTCGGCGATGATGCGTCTTGGCGGAAGCGTACTTGGTTTCAGCGATGCAAGTACTAGCTCAACCTCAAAAGGTGAATCTTTGGCGGATACCATTAAAGTTTGTGGTTATTACAGCGATATCATCGTCATGAGACATCCAAAAGAGGGTGCCCCTAAACTTTCGACTCGCTTTACAGACAAACCCATTATCAACGGCGGCGACGGTGGTCATCAACATCCCACTCAGACTTTAACGGACCTTATCACGATCAAACGATTTAAAGGGACTTTAGAAGGACATAAAATTGCTTTCTGCGGCGACTTAAAATTTGGTAGAACGGTTCATTCTCTCATCAGAACTTTAGCAAGATTCGGAAATAAAGAGTTTTACCTAGTTTCTCCAGAAGAGCTTGCTCTTCCAACCTCGCTTAAGCGCTCTTTAGAGAAAAGTGGCGTCAAATTGATAGAAGTAAGAACACTTGAAGAAGTCATTCACGAAGTGGATGTTCTCTATATGACAAGAATACAAAAAGAGCGGTTCTTTAACGAAGAAGATTATATTCGTCTTAAAAACGCTTTCATTTTAACAAGAGACAAACTCGCACCTGCTAAACAAGACATGATCATTCTTCATCCACTTCCTAGAGTTAACGAAATCGCCTATGATGTAGATGAAGATCCAAGAGCGAAATATTTCGAGCAATCTGAAATGGGCGTTTATGTGAGAATGGCATTGATTTGCAAATTGTTGGAGGTGGGTCCTTATGTT